>JBNLBG010000001.1:0-147810 GCA_050303195.1 Allomuricauda sp.
TGCTCCAAATTCGCATAGAAGGGTTGGGCCAGTTCCATTTGCTCCTTGGCCTTCCATGCCATGGTGAAACGTTTTAAAATTACGGGATTATAGAGCCCTCCAGCCACTTGGGAAGCTTGCTGGGAACTATCCGAGATGACTTTAAAGGATTTACCTTCTTTTTCCAGAACCTCGCAAAAGGAGATTCCAGCCAAACCCAATCCAACAACCAAGTAATCATACATGCTGCAAAAGTAGGAATCCCGAGTAGATGTTGCATATGAGGAGGTGGGTCTTTTTTACAGATGGACACGAATTACACCAATCGTCACGAATGTTGGGTAGTTGGTTAGTGGCTAATGGGTGAAAAGTGTAGGTGTGGTTGGTTGATAGGTTGCCATGTTCTTTTTTTGATACTTAAATGTGCTAAGAAAAAGGGATGTCACTTATCTAAAAGGATGTGAATCTGTTTTAATGATTTATGTCCAACGATACCTGCCTGTCGGAAGACAGGAGTGAAGTTAGTGTTTTCTGACTGAAAAATCCAACTGGAATTGACTGATTACTGTTCAAGATTGATGGAAATAATAACCTACCAATACCCTCCCTTTCTAGTACCTGCCTACACACAAGACTTGAGAGGGAGGACGCTCAAGGCAATATGGAAAAAGTAGCTTTAGGGATTTTTCTCAGTTGGATCCCTGCCCTGGCGGCCGACAGGCAGGTCCGCAGGAATGACCGTTTATTATATAAAAAAACGCCGCACAAAAGTGCGGCGTCATTTGTATTGAATTGGAAATTATTGTGGTTAATAGGCCCACATATCTTGTTCTCTGTCTCTTATATGCTCTTTGATTCGTTGAGCCTCCAAGAGTTGGAACAAGGCATTGTCAAAAATATAATCGTCTATTTTACGGTCTTCGTGAACGTTTTCTTCTTTGTAGATAACTCCATTGAAGCGACGTGCGTTCAACAGTGCATCAAAAGAAATAGGTCTTGCCGAGTTCTGCTGGTTATACACTTTGGCATCATGCAAAATCTTTCTTGCAGCAGGAAACCACACCCAGAACAATTCCACTTTGTTTTGTCCAGGGTCGATGGATTCATCATCGATGAAGTTTACATCGGGTGCAACTGGGGCAATTCCCAATAGGCGATATTTGAGTTCACCTTGGCGTTTGTCAAAATACCAGATTCCCTTTATGCGATACTCTTCAATGTCGGCTGCGGTAATATCCCTTTGGTTGATAAACTCGGGAGAAACTTGCTCACCAGCATTTACTTGCTCGTACCCTAGGTCTGTGGTATCTATTTTACTCAAGGTTGCTGAAAGGTCTTCCAATCTTCTTTTTTCAGTAAAGTAGGAATCCGTATATACTTCAGTCAATTTACCATTTCGGATATTTTTCATCAACACATGGTAAAGTGACCTTCTGTCTTTTCCAATACCAATGGTATCAGTTGGGTAGTATAACGGAAAGTTGACTCTTTCATCAAGATCGATGATTTCCCAAACGGTTTTGGACCAAAGGATATCCCTATCATCCACATAACCATAAGGCAGAGGTTCATCAGCATCTTGCTCAATTTGGGCTTGGGTTTTTTTACCGATATCCTGAGGCAATTTAGCGTTCAAAATGTTCGCTTGTGCCATAATTGATACCGGCAAAATGCCCAACAATCCAACTAATAATGCGTTTTTCCAATTCATGATCACTTGTATACTTTTATACTTCTTAGTTAGTAAGCTCAACCACAACAGGAGATACTTTTTTCAACTTGTAGCTTCTATTGTTTGTGATATAAGCTTGGATATCGAATATTTGTACGGCATCACCTCTACCTGCTCTTCTAAGGGCAGACTTGGCTCTGGCGTCCATCTTGTTTCCATTTACCACTACTGTAGGCTGACCAGGAACTTTGAATTTGAACTGGCTAACAGCAAGGTTCAAGTCAAAATCGAAGTCTTCCAACATTGCACTAATGGTAGAGATTTCAAGATTCTTTCTAGGCATTTTAACGCTACCAGACTCACCACGCACAGTACCGGCTGGTCTTGGAATATCCTTGATACGGAATTCAGATGAAGTACGGATTCCTTTACCATCGGGCAATGTACCAGAGGCGGTAATGGTAACTGATCTACCTGTACCTGGATTCATTATGTAATTGCTACCGCTTCTTCTGCTCAAACCAGGAGCTGAAGCAGTAACCTTATTGTCAGGAATGCCGGGAATGGAGATGGTCATTGGGTTGGACACACCACGATACACTACGTTCATTTTATCTGCAGAAATTACAGCAGCATTAGGCATGGAGATCGTTGCAAAAGTATTGTTCACTTCTACTGGCACCTCTTCACCATCTTGCATATAGGTCATGGTTCCTTCAATGGTATGGTCACCCGGAGTACCGGCACTGATCAACATTTTGACCCCACCGGCTTCCAATTCGTAATCCTTACCTTCCGTCAATGGTCTTCCATCCAAAGTCAATTCAGCTTTGACAGGGGTAGAAGTCTTGTCAGTTTTACTAACAATGATCTTACCATCGTACTTTTCACCAGAATAATACGCCGTCTTTGGAGCGGATAATGCACTGGCAAAATTTGTCAAGGATACAGCCTCGGTCAACTCACCTTCCAAAAGGGTTTTCAATACCTCTTGCTCGGTAGTTTTGATATCGGCCTGCAATTGGGTCAACTTGGTCAAAGAAGCTACCAATGGGAAGCCTTCGAAGTGATAGTTGATCCAATCTTGACGGGTACCATCTCTTTTTTCAACCTTACCGTCGTCTTTTTTACCGTCTCCGGTTGCAAAACGCGTCCTAACGGCAGATTTCAATGCTTCAAACTCACCTTCTGGCAAAGCGTTGATCACACCTTCACGGTAGGTATTGATCTGATCCATGAACTTTTTCCCTTCTGGGCCCAAATTGTCGCCCTGAAAGAATTTTTGGTCCAAGTAATCAGACTTGTCCATAACCACATAGTCTTTTGGATCTTCCAAATCTGCGGTCATTTCTTTCTTCAATCCTTCCAAATAGCTATAGTAGCTATCTGAAAGTTGTTTGATCTCTTGAGCGTCTTTGTACAGTTCGCCATACTCCTCCTCGTTTTCGTCCTTTTTGGTTTCCAAACTGGCCATAAAGTTGGAGTTGTTTGCGTCCATATTTGTATTGGAAGTTTCCAGCTTTTCGTTCATTAGACCGAAAGCGGCAAGTACTTCCTTGCTCATATTAAGGGCCAGCATCGCGATGAAGATCAAGTACATAAGGTTGATCATCTTCTGACGTGGCGATTGTTTTCCTGATGCCATGTTTATCTAATTAGAATTAAAAATTAATTTGATTTGGGTTTTTGTTGATATCGCTTAATTTAATATCCTAATTAGTTTTTACCGCCCATGGCAGTAAGCATACCTCCGTAAACTCCGTTCAAAGAAGAAAGGTTGGTCGCCAAAGACTCCATTTGGTCTTTCAATGCACCTGCATTCTGAACTACTTCCTCATTAATGGAAGCTTGACGGCTAGCGCTTTCCAACTGAACTTTGTACAGACTGTTCAAAGATTCCATCTGAGCGGCAGCGTGAGACAATTCCTCAGAGTATTTCTTGGTGTGCTGGATCGCATCTGTAGTTGGAGCGATATTTTTAGCGGCACCTTCAAAACTCTTGATACTTTCACCCAAGCTAGAGAAAAGCTCAGAATCAATATTGGCCTCTTTTAAAAGGTCATCCAATTTTCTGGAAAGGATTCCTTCAGCTTCTTTGGCATCTTTAGCATCTTGCTTTCTTTTGGAATCTGCTTCACCTCCGGCCAATTCTGGGTATACCAAAGACCAATCGAATTCGTCATCTACTGGTTCAAATGCAGAGATAGCAAAGATCAATGCTTCAGTAATAAGTCCAACTGCAAGAAGTAGTCCACCTGTAAGGGGTCCAAACTCCCAGTGGAGGATCTTGAACAATGCACCAATAATTACTACCGATGCTCCTAGCCCGTAGGCCATATTAAACAGCTTTTTTGTTGATTTTGACTGTGCCATAATTCTAGTTTTAATTAAGTTATATAAATAAGTATTTGGTTACTGGTTTATTTATATAATGTTCTCTCTTTTGTTTTTTATAATCCGCTTCTACCGTTGGTAGAATCTTCCTCTCCCATATAATCCTGCACTGTTCTGAACCCGATATAGCTTCTTGCGGAATCTTGGTATTCATAATCCCGGGTACTCACCTGAAGGAAGTATGCAACATCCTTCCAAGAACCTCCTCGAATCACTTTACGCTTATTGTCTTGGGAACCAATGTTAGGGTTCATTGTGGACAAATAGTCATAAGCGCCTTGATCAAAGCTTGAATTGGTCCATTCCGATACGTTACCTGCCATGTTGTACAGGTTGTAATCGTTTGGTTCAAAGGACTTGGCCTCCACGGTGTATAAAGCGGCATCGGCGGCATAATCCCCACGTTGCGGCTTAAAGTTGGCCATAAAGCAACCCGTATCACTGATTACATACGGACCACCCCATGGATATGAACCTCCTTCAATACCACCTCTGGCAGCGTACTCCCATTCGGCTTCGGTAGGCAATCTAAATTGGTTCACAAATTGCTTTCCGCGACTTTTTTGGTCGTCGTTCTTAAACTTGGTTCTCCAATTGCAAAATGCTTTGGCCTGCATCCAGTTGACCCCTACAACGGGATAATCGCTGTATGCATCATGCCAAAAATAATCATTGTGCATGGGTTCGTTATAGGAATATTCAAAATCCCTGATCCACACGGTGGTATCTGGATAGATTTCCAATTCCTCTTGTTTAATAAAGTCTTTTCTACTACCGGTTCTGGCTCGGGCCGCAGCCTCAATGTCCATCCAGTTGTATTTATACTTCAGTTTGGTAACGTCAATGGACCTCAATCCATTATAGCTTTCCTCTTCAGGAAGGTAAATAGAGTCCATGACCTCGGCGTAATACTCATCTGGATACTCTGAAGTATCCCATACCAAGTCTACATCCATGTTTAATGCCCTTCCTTCATAAAAATTATCTCCCATACCCGCATAATTATCGAGCATGTATTTATCATAAACGGAAAGTTCTGTGGTATCGGTATCTTTAAAGGCATACTCACCAATTCCTTCGTCCTCTGAGCTCATGCCCAGTTCGTCGGCCAAAATGGCCAATTTGGTCCTTACAATGGAATCTTTCACCCACTCTACAAACTGACGGTACTCACTATTTGTGATTTCCGTGTCATCCATATAAAAAGAACGTACGGTAACCGTTCTTGTAGGTGCGTTCAAAACTTTAGCTTGGTCCTCTTCGGCTTTTCCCATTACGAAGGCGCCACGAGGAATAAGTTCCATTCCATACGGTTTCTCCGGATGCCATTTTTTTCCAGGGGCCCCAACTAACTCACCTTTTGACCTTGATTTTGACCCACAACTGGTAAGCAAAAAAACAAGTGCTATAGATGATAAGAATAGCTTTCTCATACTTTAGGTTAAATTATTCGATTCAAGATTATAAACTGGTCTACACAAATTCATTACTCTCAAAACTACTTTTTGAATGAATTATTGTGTAAAATCAATTAATGCCAAAAATTAATTTGTTTAGTTAAAGCCCTTTCTGTAGGCCTTGAACCACCTTTCTGGAATGTTTTGGTTGCAAGCATCCAAATAGTCCCCCTCGGTGCAAGGTAATAACGCAACCGAATTTGTTTTAGTATGTTCAGGTAAAATTGATGGGACTTCTACCCACCAGCGTTCGGTGACATGGCTTTTATAAAAGACCAGCTCCTCAGTATCCGTGGGCACGGTGAATTTGGTGAAATCCTCGCTCTTTGAAGTTGGGGTTTCCTTGACCCTAAAGCTCAATCCTTCAATAAAGTACCAAATGATCTGAGCAATCATTTGAAAGGCCTGATGGGAGTTCTCCCCCTCGTAGATGCCAAACAAGGATACCCGGTCACTGATACCAGCATATCGGGCAATGGTGCAGATTTCCCTTCCGGTAAAACCGTTTGGCGAAAAGTTTTTGGACAGTCCCATTTCGCTGGCGCGAATGGCCCTAAGGTCCAGACTCACAATATCACTGCTCCGTAACACTGGTTCGGTCAGTTCTAGGTCCGCAGCTATTTCCCCCAATCGATAGGCGTCAAAGAAAAGACGCTCCATAAGATCGATTTCTTCTTGGGCATTAAAATAACTTTGGTATCCAATATTGGAAAAGTTGAAAAGATTATTGGGTTTATCGGTAATAATTCTGCTCATGTAAGAATGTGAGGAAATCAATTCGTCATCCTCGCCAAAGTCAAACCGACTGTCAATGGAGACCAAGTTCACCATTTCCCTGATCTTATCAAAAGCGCGGTACGTGGGAAAAGTAATATCTTGGGTACATCCAATTACAATGGGTATGATGTTTTCTTCCAGAAGGCCCGCCACAATCTCCTTCACCACAAAGTAGGTATCCTCAACAGTATCGCCTTCTTCCACATCACCTATATCAATAATGGTGGAGTTCCAGTTGCCCATCATTAAGCGGTACAATTGGATTCGGATTTCATCCACATCCAATATTTCCGTCTTTTTCTCAAATGCGTTCCTTGATTCCAGCACCCCAAAAATGGCAACATCGGCATGGGCAAAGACGGGAAGTCCATCATTTTCGGTATGTACATGAATGTTCTTGCCCAATGACTGCTGTGGCAACAACTCTGAAAATGCCAGCACTTTGTCCTTCACAGGGACCAAAAAATCGAATGCCATATTATTTTTTCGCTTTTGACTTGGCTTTTTTCTTGGGTGTTTTCTTTTCCAGTAGGGTTTTTGCTTCTTCCAAAGAAACTTTGGAGGCATCCACATCTTTGGACAATTCCACTTTTACCCTACCTTTTATTATGGTATGACGTCCCCACCTGGCTTTTTCAATGCGTATTTTCTCCTCGGGCCATTCTTGCACTACCTTTTCGGCCTCTTTTTTCTTTTTATCCTCGATGAGTTCCTCAATATCAGATTGGGAAAGATTATCAAAATCGTATTTTTTGTTCACGTTGATGAACATCCCATCCCATTTGATGAAAGGCCCAAATCGACCTTTGCCTTTGGTAACCTCTTTACCTTCGTAACTTGCGATTGGGGCATCTGCCTTCTCTTTTTCCTTGATTAATTCAATGGCACGATCTAAATCTACATCAAAAGCGCTTTCACCCTGCGCTAGGGAAATGAATTTTTTCCCGAATCGCACATAGGGGCCATAACGCCCCACATTGGCCTCAATCTCTTCTCCTTTATAAACCCCCAATTTTCTAGGCAATTGGAAAAGCTCCATGGCCTCTTCAAAGGTGATGGTGTTGATGGACTGATCTGGCAATAGACTTGCGAAAAGGGGTTTTTCCTCTTCGTCCACGGTTCCAATCTGAACCATGGGCCCAAATCGGCCCAATCTTGCCGCTACTTGTCGGCCTGATTTTGGATCTACACCTAAAACGCGCTCTCCACTGGCACGTTCGGCATTTTCCTCAACCTCCAATACATTGGGATGAAATTCTTTATAAAAGGATTTCATCATGTGCTGCCAATCTTCATCCCCTGAAGCGATTTCATCAAAATCTTCTTCTACTTGCGCCGTAAAATTATAGTCCAAGATTTTAGTAAAGTGGCTCACCAAAAAATCGTTCACGATCATTCCAATATCGGTGGGCACCAACTTGCCTTTGTCTGACCCCACCATTTCTGATAATTTTTTCTCGGAAAGTTTTCCTTCCTCCAAAACCAATTGAAGATAGCTGCGCTCCGTACCTTCCACACTTCCTTTTTCCACATATCCTCGATTTTGAATGGTGGAAATGGTAGGAGCGTAGGTTGATGGTCTCCCTATTCCCAATTCTTCCAATTTTTTCACCAAAGAGGCTTCCGTATAGCGATACGGAGGTCTGGTAAAACGTTCGGTGGCGGAAATGAAAATATTTTGCAGTGCTTCACCCACTTGCATGGCCGGGAGCATTCCTTCCTGCTCTTCGGCACTGTCCTCTTCGTCGGTTCCTTCCAAATATACTTTTAGAAAACCATCGAACTTTACCACCTCCCCGTTGGCGGTAAATTCTTCTTGATGCGTGTTGGCCTGAATCTTGACATTAGTACGTTCCAACTGGGCATCGCTCATTTGCGAAGCCAGGGTGCGTTTCCAAATCAGTTCATATAATTTTGATTGGTCCCGCTCCAAGGAAGGGGACTGTAATTTCATATCTGTGGGACGAATGGCCTCATGCGCCTCCTGGGCCCCTTTGGATTTGCCAGTGTAATTCCGCACTTGACTGTATGAATCCCCATAATTTTCAATAATAGCATCCTTCGCGGCACCCAAAGCTTCATTGGAAAGGTTTACGCTATCCGTTCTCATATAGGTGATAAGTCCTGCTTCGTACAATCGTTGGGCCACTTGCATGGTACGACTCACCGAAAAATACAATTTACGGGACGCCTCTTGTTGCAAGGTGGAGGTGGTAAATGGGGGGGCAGGTGATTTCTTGGCCGGTTTTTTATCCAAATTGGCCACCGAAAAATCGGCTCCCATGTTTTGCTTCAAGAAAGCTTCTGCTGCTTCCTTGGTGGGAAAGGTCTTGTTGAGCCGTGCTGAAAATACATTGCCTCCTTCAGTTTTGAATTCGGCTTTGACCCGGAACGATGCTTCAGGTGTGAAAGCATCAATCTCACGTTCGCACTCCACAATCAATCGTACCGCTACGGACTGCACTCGACCTGCTGAAAGCCCGGGTTTTATTTTTTTCCAAAGTACGGGCGAAAGCTCATAACCCACCAATCGGTCCAAGACCCTTCGGGCCTGTTGGGCGTTCACCAAATTATAATTGATTTCCCTTGGGTTTTCTATCGCTTTTTGAATGGCTGATTTGGTAATGGAGTTGAAAACAATTCGTTTTACCTTACTCTTATCCAACTTCAGTTCTTCGGCCAAGTGCCATGAAATGGCCTCTCCTTCCCGGTCCTCATCACTGGCTAACCAGATGGTATCGGCTTTTTGGGCAAGGTCTTTGAGTTTTTTCACCAAGGCCTTTTTCTCCTTATCAACCGTATATTTTGGTTTAAAATCATTTTCAACATCAACCCCAAGTTCTTTGGACGGAAGGTCTACAATATGTCCAAAACTAGATTCAACTTGGTACTCTTTCCCGAGAAAACGCTCTATGGTTTTTGCCTTTGCGGGGGACTCAACAATAACTAAATTCTTTGGCATGCACTGGGTTTTGTGGTAACAAAAGTATATCAAAAATTCGATTTTGGATTTTTTGAACAATTCGTATCAAAAAAAAATCCCGTCAGAAACGGGATATTTAATGATTGATATAGTGCTTTTTACTCGAGCCCTATCTGGCTAATGAGCTTAATATCATTGTCCAGATACTCATATTGATAGAGCACGCCATCCCCAACCAAGATCAAGTGAGTTTCCAAAGGAATCACATCAAACGTAACAATGTTTTCAAAATGATTTAACTCAATCAGGTCATTAATATCGGTTTTGTCATAGACTTTAAGCCCAGAATCTCCATCACACACAAACAGTTTTTCATCCTTGATGCCCAGGCCGTAGGGACCATCCATGGGATATTGTACCGCCAACTCAGGATTTTGAATATCAGAAATGTCCACAATGAACAAGCCGCTCTCGGTAGCGCCACACCAATTACCGCCTCTCAAAGTAACATAGGCATAATCCCCATCCACCACCACTGGGTCGCAAGCTGTACCGTGCTCAAATTCCGAAATTAAGGAGGGCACTGCTGGGTCTGAAATGTCATAAATATACATGCCGCGCATACTGCCCAAGAAAAGATAGGTGCCGTTGTAAAAAATGGTTTCAATATCGAACCCCGCATAGACATCATCCAAATTTTGGGGATTTTCCAGATCGGAAATATTGAATACATTAATAGTATGGCTGTCCACCGCGTACAGATAATCATTCACAATTTTAAAACGCGCCAAAGAACCCTCTTGTCCTGTTCCGTCGCTTGCATCATTGGCAAAAGCAACATCCTCAAGAAAAATACCCCCACCGGTTCGTCCTTCCACTTCGGACTTAAGTCTGCGTTCCGTGCTGGTTTCCCAACCAATGATCATCTCCGTATCATAATTAATGTCGCCATTTTCCACTAAATCAGCTTCGAATGGAAAGAAAATATTGCTGTAGAGCACATTTTCCAATCGGTTGACCAAGGAAATATTATTGATGTCGGAAATATCGATTACCACCAAATCCATAAGACTATCTGCATACAAATAATCGTCTTTCACCGAAATGTCCACGTTTCCCGGAATGGTAATAAAGGCAATCTTTACGGGTTGTTCTGGATTACTATTGTCAATCACGTGAATCCCTTGATACTTATCATTGATGAAAATGTAATCCTGATAGGTATAGACCTTTCCAGATTCAT
This sequence comes from Allomuricauda sp., assembly GCA_050303195.1. Lineage (GTDB taxonomy): Bacteria > Bacteroidota > Bacteroidia > Flavobacteriales > Flavobacteriaceae > Flagellimonas. Next base: position 10,446 of record JBNLBG010000001.1, read on the forward strand.
GAATAGGCCTTGGCGCAATGATATCCACACTGGTGGCGAACTCCGCCTTGCTGATTACCAATGGACGTGCAACTACATAATTGGCATATTCACCATCTGATTCATCGTTGTTGTCACAGGAGATGAAAAAAAGTGTGGTCAGGGAAAGTAGGAATAGAATTTTCGCTTTCATATGCTTTTGTTTTTTTTCTGATTGAAACTCTGGTGATTAGATAAAATCGCATCAAAAAAGTTGCGTTGCATTTTGGTTAAATTTTAACTGCCAAATTGTCACTAAAATGATATAAGCACTATCTTTGCAGCCCATTGAACGATTATGGTAAAGGACGAGAGCGTAGAAAAAATAATAGATGAAAGCCAACAAGGAAGCACGTTGGCATTGGAGAACAATGAGAAAAACACCCGTAAGCTTTATATTGAAAGTTATGGGTGCCAGATGAATTTTTCCGATAGTGAAATCGTCGCTTCCATCTTGGCCAAGGAAGGATTCAATACCACCCAACTCTTGGATGAGGCCGATTTGGTCCTTGTGAACACCTGTTCCATCCGTGAAAAGGCGGAGCAGACCGTTCGCAAGCGTTTGGAAAAATTCAATGCGGTCAAAAAAACCAATCCTGGAATGAAGGTCGGGGTTTTGGGCTGCATGGCGGAACGTCTCAAAAGCAAATTCCTTGAAGAGGAAAAAATCGTGGACATGGTGGTTGGCCCTGATGCTTATAAGGACCTACCCAACCTTATCCAAGAAATTGATGAAGGTCGGAATGCCGTTAATGTCATCCTTTCCAAAGACGAAACTTATGGTGACGTGGCTCCTGTCCGATTGAACTCCAATGGCGTTACCGCCTTTGTTTCCATTACTCGCGGATGCGACAATATGTGCACCTTCTGTGTAGTTCCTTTTACCCGCGGTCGGGAGCGTAGTCGCGATCCCCAATCCATTTTGGAGGAAGTGAACGATCTTTGGGAACGAGGCTTCAAAGAAGTTACCCTTTTGGGGCAAAATGTGGACAGTTACCTCTGGTATGGAGGCGGTTTAAAGAAGGATTTTGAAAAAGCTTCCAACATGCAGAAGGCCACTTCAGTGAACTTTGCCAAACTTTTGGAACTGGTGGCCGAGGCGCAACCCAAAATGCGCATCCGGTTTTCCACTTCAAATCCACAGGATATGACCTTGGACGTTATTGAGGTCATGGCCAAATATGAAAATATCTGCAAGTACATCCACCTGCCCGTTCAAAGTGGTAGCAATAGAATTTTGAAGGCGATGAACCGCTTGCACACCCGTGAAGAATATTTTGAGCTGATTGACAATATTCGTAACATCATTCCCGATTGCGCCATCAGTCAGGATATGATTTCCGGCTTCCCAACGGAAACAGAAGAGGATCATCAGGACACCTTGAGTCTTATGGAATACGTGAAGTACGATTTCGGTTTCATGTTTGCCTATTCTGAACGACCCGGAACCCTTGCAGAACGAAAAATGGAAGATGACATTCCTGATGAGACCAAAAAAAGACGTCTGCAGGAAATCATAGAACTGCAACAAAAACACGGGCTTTATCGTACCCAACAACATGTTGGAAAAACCGAAGAGGTCCTTATCGAGGGAACTTCCAAAAAATCGGACGCCCATTGGATGGGTCGCAATTCGCAAAATACCGTGGTGGTTTTCCCAAAAGAACACTACAAAGTAGGCGATTTTGTGAACGTAAAAATCAATGAATGTACCTCTGCTACTTTGATTGGCGAGGCCATTGCATATTCAAAGAACAACTAATTTATGGAGAGTATTCAATCCATTAAACAGCGGTTTGAGCTTATTGGAAATGACGTTAAGCTCAACCGTGCCATAGAAAAGGCCATGCAAGTGGCTCCGACCGATATCTCGGTTTTGGTAACCGGGGAAAGTGGGGTCGGTAAGGAAGCTATCCCAAAGATTATCCATTCCCTGTCGCACCGTAAACATGCCAAATATATTGCCGTAAACTGTGGTGCCATTCCAGAGGGAACCATTGACAGTGAATTGTTTGGTCACGAAAAAGGGGCCTTTACGGGGGCCACCCAAACCCGTAGCGGTTATTTTGAAGTGGCCGATGGTGGGACCATTTTCTTGGATGAAGTTGGAGAACTTCCGTTGACCACCCAAGTGCGATTGCTTCGGGTTTTGGAAAATGGCGAATTCCTTAAAGTGGGTTCTTCCCAAGTTCAAAAGACTGATGTTCGCATTGTGGCCGCCACCAACATCAACATGTTTGAGGCCATTAAAAACGAAAAGTTCAGAGAAGATCTATATTACCGATTGAGCACGGTGGAAATCAGTATTCCACCCCTCCGTGAACGCCAAGATGATATTCATTTGTTGTTTCGAAAGTTTGCTTCGGACTTTGGTCAAAAGTATAAAATGCCCACGATTCGACTTGAGGATGATGCCGTTCAATTGTTGACAAAATATCGTTGGCCCGGAAACATAAGGCAACTTCGGAATATTGCCGAGCAAATTTCGGTTCTAGAAGAAAACAGGTCCATTTCCGCAGCAACCCTGAACAGCTATTTGCCCAATGCGAGCACTTCCAATCTACCCGCTGTGATTGGTCAAACCAAAAAGGAGGGGGATTTTAGCAATGAAAGGGAGATTTTGTATAAGGTGCTGTTTGACATGAAGGGAGACCTCAACGATTTGAAAAAACTCACCTTGGAACTGTTGAAGCATGACAATTCTGAAAAGGTCCAGGAAGAGAACGAAACCTTGATCCGCAAGATTTATGGAAACAAGGAAGAAGAGGACATTGAAGCAGAAGAGAGCAGTATGACCGAAGTTCTCCATCTACCAGAACCTGTGGTGGAAAAACCGGTGAGCATTGCCCAGCCCCAAGAAGATCGCTATCATTTTGCGGAGGAGATTGAAGAAGAAGAAACCCTATCTTTACAGGAAAAGGAAATTGAACTGATCAAAAAATCGCTGGAGCGCAACCGTGGAAAACGAAAAGCGGCAGCGGCTGAACTCGGCATTTCAGAAAGGACCTTATATCGAAAAATTAAACAATACGATTTGTAAATTGCCAACTTTATTGCACTAAATGAAAATGAAGACAAAAAATGGTTTTAAGGTTGGACTGCTTGCATTGGTCCTAAGTCTATACAGTTGTGGTGCATACAATTTTTCTGGCGCCGATATTGGGACCGCTACGACCTTTCAGGTGAATTTTTTCCAGAATTATGCAGATCAGACCCCAAGGTCGGTTATAGTTCCTGGTTTGGACCGTGATTTTACCTTGGCCCTACAGGATATGATCAACAATCTTACCAGTTTGTCCCTTACCGGAAGTAACGGTGATTTGTTGTACGAAGGAGAAATTGTGGAATACAAAGTAATCCCTATGACTGCAACTGCCGATCAGCGAACGGCACAAAACCGGCTTACCATGAGTGTAAATGTTCGGTTTTTTAATAACACCAAGGAAGATGCGGATTTTGAACGCCGTTTTTCCTTCTTTTACGATTTTGATGCAGCAGCTTCCTTGACATCGGTTCAAGCAGCGGCACACGAAGAAATTTTTGAACGGCTCACCCAAGATATTTTTAATGCCTCCTTGGGAAATTGGTAGACATCTATGAACGTATCGGATTTTATACAGATTCTTCAAAATTCAAATACCATCCTGTCCCCAAAGCAGACTCGGGAACTGGAGGATATCATTGAGGAGTATCCCTATTTTCAGGCGGCTCGTGCATTGCACTTGAAGGGACTAAAAAATCTTGATAGCTATAAATACAACAACGCCTTAAAAGTCACCGCTGCCCATACTGCGGATAGGGATGTGCTTTTCGATTATATCACATCCCAGGAATTTGTTCAAAACAATATTGCCGACACCATTGCCGGGCGACGATCAAAACTTGAGGAACAAAATGCCATTTCGGAAGAAATTGAGCCGAGTGAAAATGTAAATTCCATGTTGGTCGAGGCCGAAGAGGTGGCACTTCCCCAAAATATCCAAGATGCGGAGCAAATTTTGAACCCAACATTGTTCAAATCCAAAACCCCCGAAAAGATCAAGGAGGTAGAAAAGGAGAAAAAGGAAGACCCCGTACCCACTGCAGCCAAGGAAAAATCCACTCCTGAAACCGATTTGAAATTGGGCAAACCCATTCCCTTTACCAAAAAGGAAAAGCACTCGTTCACCGAATGGTTGCAATTGACCTCCAAAACTACCGAGCAAGAACCCGAGGAGGAACCTGTAATGGAGGAATTGGAAAAGAAGAAAAAATTTGACCTTTTGGACAAGTTTATTGAAAACAATCCCAAGATTGTACCACAAGAAAATGCCAATTCCAAAATCGACATCAAGGCGTCTACCAAGTTCGATAAAAATGAGCTAATGACCAAGACCTTGGCTAAGGTTTATCTTGAGCAAAAAAAGTATAAAAAGGCCATTCAAGCCTTTAAAATATTGAGTTTGAAATATCCAGAAAAAAGTGGTTTCTTTGCAGACCAAATTCGGGCGGTGAAGAAGCTGCAGAAAGAAAAAGAATAAAAAAAGAATGAGCACGTTTACAATTTTTTTGATTTTGATCATTATCGTGTGCCTTTTGTTGGTTTTGGTCATTATGGTCCAAAACCCAAAAGGAGGTGGGTTGTCCTCGTCTTTCGGCGGTAGTGGAAACCAAGTTGTGGGAGGTGTAAAGAAGACCGGTGACTTTTTGGATAAAAGTACCTGGACCCTTGCTACATTATTGATTGTATTGATTCTTCTGTCCAATGTTTCCCTAAAAGGAAACTACAGCCAAGCAGATTCAAAATTATTGCAAGGCGATGATACGGGGGTCACTGTTCCAGAAACAGTACCTGAAGAAGTTCCTGAGCAACTTCCACCTTCTGACAGTGCCGATCCAACGGACACCATCAATTAATTATGACAACACATACAAAAATGCCAGCTTGAATGACAAGCTGGCATTTTTGTTTTCCATAATGTCAGTTTTTGAGCATTGGCATAATTTCTGCCTCAATGTTTCGAGAATTTTTAAACCAAATACCTAAAAATTAATAATATGGCTAAAGTTAATATCAAACCATTGGCAGACCGTGTTCTGATCGAGCCACTACAGGCCGAGACCAAAACTGCCTCCGGTATCATCATCCCGGACAACGCAAAGGAAAAACCTCAAAAAGGCAATGTAGTTGCTGTAGGTCCTGGTACCAAGGATGAAAAAATGACCGTTAAAGTAGGTGATACCGTATTATATGGAAAATATGCCGGTACTGAACTTAAATTGGACGGTGCTGACTATTTAATGATGCGCGAGAGCGATATTTTGGCAATAGTGTAACCAACATGTCATTCCCGCAAAAGCGGGAATCCATCTAAAAACTAATAAAGTATAACCCAAAAGATTCCTGCCTCCGCAGGAATGACAAAACAAAATATAACATGGCAAAAGATATTAAGTTTGAAATAGATGCACGTGATGGCCTTAAAAAAGGTGTCGACAAACTGGCCGAAGCTGTAAAAGTAACCTTGGGACCCAAGGGTAGAAACGTGATCATCAGTAAATCCTTTGGTGCTCCGCAAGTAACCAAGGATGGTGTCTCAGTTGCAAAAGAAATTGAATTGGAAGATCCCCTAGAAGATATGGGGGCACAAATGGTGAAGGAAGTTGCTTCCAAAACCAACGATCAAGCCGGTGACGGTACCACTACAGCAACCGTATTGGCCCAGGCCATCGTTAAAGAAGGCCTTAAAAACGTTGCCGCAGGTGCCAATCCTATGGATTTGAAACGTGGAATTGACAAAGCGGTTGAAGCTTTGGTGGCAGACTTGGAAAAACAAGCCAAAAAAGTAGGTAACGATTCCGATAAAATCAAGCAAGTTGCCTCAATTTCGTCCAATAATGACGAGACTATTGGTGACCTTATCGCCAAAGCATTTGATAAAGTTGGAAAAGAGGGAGTAATTACCGTAGAGGAAGCCAAGGGTACCGATACCTATGTTGATGTTGTTGAAGGAATGCAGTTTGACAGAGGATACCTTTCTCCTTATTTCGTTACCGATACTGATAAGATGATTGCCGATTTGGAGAATCCTTACATTCTTCTTTTCGATAAGAAAATCTCCAACCTGCAGGAAATCCTTCCTATCCTTGAGCCCGTTGCGCAATCTGGTAGACCCCTTTTGATCATTGCTGAAGATGTTGAGGGACAAGCCCTTGCCACTTTGGTAGTGAACAAGTTGAGAGGTGGTCTTAAAATTGCCGCTGTTAAAGCTCCTGGATTTGGAGACAGAAGAAAGGCAATGTTGGAAGACATCGCCATCTTGACCGGCGGTACTGTAATCTCTGAAGAAAGAGGATTCTCTTTGGAAAATGCCTCTTTGGACATGTTGGGTACTGCTGAAACCGTGACCATCGATAAAGACAATACTACTATTGTAAACGGATCTGGTAAACCTTCTGACATCAAAGCCAGAGTGAACCAAATCAAATCCCAGATAGAAACAACCACTTCTGATTACGACAAGGAAAAATTGCAAGAACGCTTGGCCAAGTTGGCCGGTGGGGTTGCCGTTTTATATGTGGGGGCCGCTTCAGAAGTTGAAATGAAGGAGAAGAAAGACCGTGTTGATGATGCTTTGCACGCTACCCGTGCTGCTGTTGAAGAAGGCATTGTTGCCGGTGGTGGTGTAGCTTTGGTTCGCGCTAAAAAAGTGTTGGAAAAATTGACTACCGATTCTTTGGATGAAACCACTGGTGTACAAATCGTTGCCAAGGCCATTGAGGCTCCTTTGCGTACTATTGTTGAGAACGCTGGCGGTGAAGGCTCCGTGGTAATTGCAAAGGTCCTTGAAGGCAAGAAGGACTTCGGATATGATGCCAAATCTGATAAGTATGTTGACATGCTTGAGGCCGGTATCATCGATCCCAAGAAAGTAACTCGAATTGCTTTGGAAAATGCCGCTTCAGTTGCAGGTATGATCTTGACTACTGAATGTGCCTTGACCGACATTAAAGAGGATGCTCCGGCTGCACCTCCAATGGGTGGTGGAATGCCAGGCATGATGTAAGCCTTAACCATTCGGATATAAAATAGGAACGCCCCGATTTGCATCGGGGCGTTTTCTTTTTTTATCTCGTTGCAGGATTCCGGAGAACCCAAAACCCAATTACTTCTTCTTACCAGTAGCTTGGGTAGTCTTCTTGGCATTTGGCTTAATGGCCTTTGCAGGAGATGACTTTCCAGTTGACTTCGCTTGTTTCATGAGTCAATACATTTAAAACTGAAGTAAATGTATTTCAGATTTGAATCCGTAAATTTTATTTGACTAAACATTAACTAAAGTCCGTTACATCTTTTGCATCTATCAACAGAGAAAAGGTCAGTTCGAGTGTTTTCCAAAGGAAAATATATCGAGAACAGGTATCTTGCCATTGAAATTCTGATTCTCGATACAACCTTTCTTCGTTTTCACTTCGAAAGATTACTCGAATTGACGAATTTCAATCAAACTATATAGGGAATCGGCTAAAATCAGTCAATGGTTCCCACTACGCTACCACAGGTCAGCATGGCCTCTCCATAATACGGGTTTCTAATTTCCTTTTCGGTACTTATCCAATTGGCGCCCTTGTTGTTATCTGCCATAGGACAATGCTGTACATACAGTTTTTGGTCCAAGCCCTTCAATTGGTTTCCAATTAGAATCATATTTTCCGACAAGAGCACAAAATCATTCCGTTGGGACTCAATGGAATTTTCTCCAGAGATATTGGAAAGGTATTCTTCAATTTTATTTACATGGGTCATCCCCATATCATCCATTTCCATTGTTTTTAGATTTTGTATTGTTTGTGATGCTTCGCCAGCCCATTTTTTTGCTCCATTCATATCCGAATCTACCAATGCATTCTTCAGCTTTAAGTAAGAGTCCAACACCTCATTGAATCCAGTTTCAAAGTCATTGGAAAAATCCATTTTCATGGTACTGCCCATACTCCCATGACCTTCATGACCGGTCATGGTTGCTCCGCCACTCTTGTTCATCATGGATTTTTTACCTTGCAACTGGGCCGCCGCATCCACCGTAAAAGTTCCCTTAGCCACAATTTCATCGCCAGTTTCTAGACCCGATACCACAGCATAACTCCCATTGCTTAAATTTCCCAATTGTACCTCCCGCATCTCAAAAACGGCTTCACTAGGATTTGGTTGTACGTAAACCAAGGAACGTTTTCCCGTCCAAAGTACCGCACTTTCTGGAATGGTCAATACTTCGCCATCTTGCTTATTTGCTACATCAACCTCTGCCTCAACAAACATTCCAGGTTTGAGCAGCCCTTTTTTGTTATCAAGTGCTGCCCTTATCTCCAATGTTCTCGTATTATTGTTTAATAGTGGGGAGACAAAAGAGACTTTCGCGAGAAATATTTCGTTGGGATAGGATTTGGTGGTAACCTTCAATGTCTGACCTTCCTTAAACAAGCTCAATTGGTTTTCATAGGCATCAAATAGGGCCCAAACTGAGTTTAAGTTGGCCACCTTCACCAAAGGGGAGCCTGTTTTGATGTAATCCCCCTCCTCCACCATTATTTCGGAAACCACACCGCTCACATTGGAATACACTGGAAAGTTTTCGAGCACTTGCCCCGAACTCTCGATTTGATTGATTTGGGTTTCGGACAATTTCCAAAGCTTTAATTTATTTCTTACAGCCTTGTATAATTGGGGTTGGGATTCCTTTAAAGTGGCCGCGGTCAACAATTCTTGTTGGGCCGAAACCAAAGCTGGAGCATAAATAGTAGCCAACTTTTGACCTTTTCGTACTTCTTCGCCTTCAAAATTGACAAATATGTTTTCTATTCTCCCATCAAAATAAGCTGATTGGACTGCGTCTGATTCTTGGTTGACCGCAACTTTACCAGAAACCTTAATATGGTTCCCTCCTGTCGCGCCTGAACCGACCATAACGGTTTCAACTCCTGCCAGCACCATCGCGTTCTCTGTCATTTTAATTTGATTGGCCATCAGTCCCTCTCCACCACTTTCGGTCGGGATTAAGTCCATTCCGCAAATAGGGCAAGACCCCGGTTCTGGCTGCATGATCTGTGGATGCATCGAGCATGTCCACATTTCGCCCGAAGCCATTTCGGCATTATGGTCATGCTCCGCCTCTTTTGCGGTTTCGGTACCCCCACCAAATATGAGGTACCCGACGAACAATCCGGCCATTATGGCAATTCCAATGTATATGATGTTTTCTCTTTTCATCTTGTTCTTTTTTTTCTTTTAACAACTTTTCTCATCGTAGGCGACGAGGTGAACCAGAGCAAAAATCCGCTCAGTACAGTAATCAATCCCAAAAGGGAAAAGGAACGAAGAACCGTTGTATTAAAATTGTCCCTGCCCTCGTAATCCATGGTATGGGTCATCCACAGAAAATCGAACCAGCGCCAATTCCGATGTCGAACAGTCTGAAACGAACCATCCTCTACCGAAACATAGGCCTTGATGTCTTCAGGGGACTCATACGAAATCACATAAGCCGGTAATTTCCGTTCGCGATATTCGTGATGTTTGTCAGTTTCCTGTATCACCTCAACATTCTTTACCTTCAACTCAGGTGACATCTGTTTCTGGGCAACTGCTAGTGCTTCTTGTTCGGAAACACCTTTTTTCAAGCTTCCATCCCTAGCATCGACCAAAAATTCATTATTGATCCAATAGTAAGGTTTCCCTCCTATGTCCTTTAAGCGCAACGAACTTATTTTAGCAGGTATATTGATTTGCGAAAGTCCAATGAGACCATCAAAAGCTACAGGTTCATAATCCATATTTCTGAAATGATCTCCATGGATTTCATCAATGTCTGTCCAGCTAAAGTAGAGACCACTTGTCGTCCACATGATGAATTGAATCCCCAAAAACAGCCCCAAATATCGGTGGGCTTTTCTAATCTTAACCGCTGTTGATCGTTTTACCATTTTAGTTTTAGTCGATTGATTTAGTTCGTAGTCGTAATGCATTGGCTATCACCGACACCGAGCTAAAGCTCATGGCCAAGGCCGCGATCATGGGTGATAGCAATATCCCAAAGAATGGATAGAGCACCCCTGCCGCTACCGGCACACCGATGGTGTTGTAGATCAATGCAAAAAATAGGTTTTGTTTTATGTTTTTCATTACGGCCTCACTAAGATTCCGTGCTTTTACAATACCATGAAGGTCACCTTTTACTAAAGTAATCATGGCACTTTCTATGGCCACATCTGTACCTGTGCCCATGGCAATGCCCAAATCGCTCTTGGCCAATGCGGGGGCGTCGTTGATGCCATCACCAGCCATGGCCACCACTTTGCCCTCACCTTGCAGTCGCTCCACTTCTTTCATTTTATCCTCGGGCAAGGTTTCTGCCTTAAAATCATTCAAATGCAATTCACTGGCAACCGCTTTGGCCGTGTTGGCATTATCCCCAGTGAGCATGATCACAGAAATTCCCCTGTCTTGAATAGCCTTTATAGCTTTGGCACTGGTTTCTTTTATTTTATCGCCAATGGCCACAAAACCGTGGCATTTTCCATCAATGGCTATGTACGAAACGGTCATGCCTTTATCCTGTGCTTTTTTGACCTTGGCCTGCATCTCGTCAGATATTTCCGCGTGGGCCTTTTCCATCAATTTGAGGTTACCTAAATGAATTTCTGCATCCTTGATTTTGCCTTCAACCCCCATTCCCGTAACGGCGCTGAAATATTTGGTCTTTAGAATCTTAATGTCCTTTTCCTTACCGTAATTCACCGTGGCCTGCGCCAAAGGGTGTTCGCTATTGGCATTCACGGAAACGATGTATTGCAGTAAATCTTTTTCTGAATAGTCATCTGAAAAGGCCTCCAAATGATCAAAAGTGGGCTTGCCTTCGGTAATGGTTCCGGTTTTGTCGATAATCAAGGTATCCACATCGGCCATTTTCTCCAAGGCTTCTGCATTTTTAATGAGCACTCCATTTTGGGCACCTTTTCCCACCCCTACCATCACGGACATTGGTGTCGCGAGACCTAGAGCACATGGACAGGCGATGATTAAAACCGCGATTGCATTGATCAAAGCATAAACATAGGTGGGTTCCGGACCCCAAATGGCCCAAACCGCAAATGTGATAATGGAAATAATAACCACAGTTGGGACAAAATAGGCCGATACCTTATCCGCTAAATTCTGAATGGGTGCGCGGCTTCGGCTTGCCTGGTTCACCATATCAATGATTTGAGACAAAAGTGTATCACTACCCACCTTTTCTGCCTTCATCAAAAAAGATTGATTCCCGTTGATGGTACCGCTGCTTACCTTATCATCGACTCCTTTTTCTACAGGAATGGGTTCCCCTGTGATCATGGATTCGTCCACGGAAGTTTCCCCTTCGGTAATGATGCCGTCCACAGGAATTTTTTCTCCAGGTTTTACACGGAGAATATCATCCTTTTCAATATCGTCAATATTGACCTCAACCTCCTCACCATCCACCACTTTGATGGCTTTGTTGGGGGCCAATTTCAACAATTCCTTAACGGCATTATTGGTTTTGCTATGCGCTCTGGCCTCCAATAATTGCCCCAAAAGCACTAGCGTAAGGATTACGGTTGCCGCCTCAAAATACACATGTACGGCACCAGATTCGGTCTTGAACTGGTCCGGGAAAAATCCGGGAAACAACAATCCAAGTACGCTGAACACAAATGCCACTCCGGCACCGATTCCAATTAAGGTAAACATGTTAAGGTTCCATGTTTTGATACTTCGATAGGCTCGTTCAAAAAACATCCAAGTAGCATAAAACACCACAGGGATCGATAGCCCAAACTGTACCCAATTCCAATATCTAGGTACCATTAATTTGTACAATGGATTCTCGGGTATCATCTCACTCATGGCAATCAGGAAAATAGGCAACGTAAACGCCACCGCTATCCAAAACTTGTTAAGCAGTTTTTTATAGATTTTCTCCTCCGCACTGGCTTCTGGTTTCATAGGTACCAAATCCATTCCGCAAATGGGGCAGGAACCAGGACCATCCTCCACCACTTCGGGATGCATGGGACAGGTCCATTGTTGTTTGGAACTTGCAGCCGTATTCTGTTCCTCAACCAAATCCATCCCACAAACAGGACAATCCCCTGGCTTATTATAGGTTTTGTCGCCTTCGCATCGCATTGGACAATAAAAGGTACCATTCCCGTTTGAAACGGTCTTTTTTTCCTTTTTCTTGGATGGATGGTGGTGCCCATTTGCATGAATACTATATCCCCCTCCATCATTTTTTAGTGCTTCCTCGAAGGTTTCAATGGGAATATGTTCCTTCATCTCGATTACGGCCTCGGCTTTTTCCAAACTGACCTCCACCCCCATGACCCCCTCAACTTTGGAAAGGGTTTGCTCTACATGATTTCTACAGCCATTACAGCTCATTCCATGTATGTGATAGGTATGTTTCATGTGTTTGTTTTATTGTTTTTTATTCAAAACTAGCTGAATACCAGTCGGAAGCTTTTTACAATTCTGGGTTTCTTTTATACAATTTGGTCCAACGGTCTCCTGTTCCACTCCTGCACCTTTTTATAGTCACTCATCGACATTCCAGTCATTGATTTAAACTGCTTGGCCAAGTGACTGCTGCTCTTGTAGTTTAAATCGAAAGCGATTTCAGAAAATGTTTTGTTACCCATTTGAATTTCTTCTTTTACCTTCTCCATTTTGAGCAGGATAAAATATTTTTCAATGGTCAACCCCTCTTGGGCACTGAACATTTTACTAAGTACCGAATAGTCTCTGTTCAGTTTTTGGGCCAAGTATTCTGAGAGATTTTGATCGGAACGGTTCTCCAAAGCATTGATCAACTGTTTCTTGATATCGACGATGTACGTCTGATTGACATCCGTAATCAATTCAAATCCATTCTTGGTCAAAATCTCCCGAATACGCTCTATTTGGTCCATAGCTGAATCCTTAAATTCAACTTCCCCCAAATCCATGTGTACCACATCGATGCCAGCATTCTGAAACTCGTGTTTCAGGACACCTTTGCATCTATCGCATACCATATTTTTGACCTTAATACGCATAGTGGTACAATTTGATTGCAGTAATTCTACTTAATTATGGGTATGCCCGTCTGCCATGTGTTCCTCATTCAATACATAGGTCATACCACAAACAGGGCATTTCCCCTCTTCATCACTTCCACTACCCTCGCAATGCATTACGCAAACATATTTGGAAGTATATTCCTTGCCTTGCATGGCAGCAGTCTCCATTGCATCCATGTCATGGCCCTCATGATTCATGGTATCCATATCATGACCTTCATGTTCCATGGTCGCTTCCGTAGCGGCTTCTTTTGCTTCCTCAGTTTTTCCTTTGCACGATACGGTAAGTACCAATACTGAAGCGAATGTGATTCCGACAATTGTTCTGATGTTTGTTCTCATTTTTGATATATTAAATTTACTTGTTAATTAAATAATTGATGATGGCAGATTGCAAATAATATAGCTGCACCGATTGTATTTGATTGGTTTGAAACTTGAGTTGCAACTCTTGAATATCGAGCACATCGTTAAAGTCGATAGTACCGGTTTCGTAGTTTTTAATCAGGATTTCTTCGGCATCCTTAGCCTGTTTCAGGTTTTTTGTTTGGGTCTGATGCGCAATACGCGCCTGATTTCGTTGCGAAATGGCATTGGCATAAGCATTCTCCAAAACATTCAATCGCTCCTCTTTTTGAAATTCAATCTCTTTTTGTCGAAGTTCATTCTGCTTGGTGACTGATCTAAACTTGTTGTTGAAAACGGGAATGGAAAACGTGACCATGGGCATCACAATATCCTTTCCATTATCGCTAAAAACCATATTATCCCGTTCCGAAACAGGGATGTAATCCAGACCTATTCCAAAACTTGGGGCATTTTCCTTTTGATTCAGCAATTCCGACTGGGTAACCGATTCGTACAATTGGTCGTATTTCAGCAATTCTGGATTTAGGCTTAAATCCTCCTTGTTGAGCATGGGATCGCTCTCAGGCACATCCATTTCATCCACCACCTCAACGGCAATGCTTTCGTCACGGTTCAAGAGATTATTGAAGACGGCTTGCTCTGCTACATAAGATTCCATCAGGACTTCTTTCTGCTGTTGTAGTTCGTTTTGACGGATTTGAAGTCTTAAAACATCCACAGCCGATGCCTTTCCCACTTCAACGGAGGTCAAGGCCAAAGTTTCATAGGTTTTCAGCAGTTCAATATTTTCTTGAAGTACTTTTTGCTTGGCTTTAATCCCATATAAAGTATAGTAGGATTGTGCTACGGACAGGGCCAACTTTCGTTTGGCAATCACAATTTCAGCATACTCCGTTTCTGCCATGGAGCTGGCATAATTTTCACGAGTTGTAATGGTCCCAAACCAAGGTAGCATCTGCGACACCGAAAACTTTGCACGTTGCGCCCCTGTCCTTGTCTCCGGTTCGCTTACAAAGTATCCCGCACCAATGGTGGTATTGGGCAAGGTGTTCACTTCGTTTACCTTTTCCCTTGCAATGTTATAACGTAGTTCCAAGGCTTGAATCACAGGGCTGTTCTGCTCAGCTTCCTGAAGATAGAACTCCAACGATTGGGCATTTACCCCAAAGGTTGTGAGTGCAAAAACTATATATAGAAATCTCTTTTTCATCGGTTTTGCATTTTAAGTAGCATTTCACTTTTCCAACTGTACAGCACGGGCACCACAAACAAGGTGATCAATGCGATCAACATGCCTCCGAAACTTGGAATGGCCATGGGTATCATAATATCGCTTCCCCTACCTGTACTAGTCAGCACGGGCAATAGTGCCAAAATGGTGGTCGCTGTGGTCATTAAACAAGGTCTAATCCGTTTTTCCCCTGCTTCCAATACCGAAGCGCGAATTCCTTTCAGGTTATCCGGCTTGTTCTTATCAAAAGTTTGGGTGAGGTAAGTCGCCATCACCACCCCATCATCCGTAGCAATACCGAACAGGGCGATAAATCCTACCCACACGGCCACACTAAGGTTAATGGTGTGCATTTGGAAAAGATCCCGTAGGTTTTCACCCATAAAACTGAAGTTGAGGAACCAATCTTGTCCATAGAACCAAATCATTAAAAAACCACCTGCAAAAGCCACCAAAATCCCAGAAAATACCATAAAGGATGTGGCAACGGACCTAAATTGGAAGTACAGAATCAAGAAGATAATGAATAACGCCAATGGAACCACCACGGATAAGGTTTTCTTGGCCCGTAACTGGTTCTCATACGTACCTGTGAATCGGTAGCTGATACCCTTGGGCACTACCAATTCCCCGCTGTCTATTTTTTCCTGAATCTTGGCTTGGGCATTTTCCACAACATCCACCTCGGCATAGCCATCAAGCTTATCAAATAAGACATAGCCCACCAAAAAAGTATCTTCACTTTTAATGGCCTGCGGACCTTGTTCGTAGCGAATGGTCACCAATTCACTTAAGGGAATGGGACTTCCTTTTTGTACAGGAACATAAATGTTTTCCAAATCAGATGGGTTTTCCCGAAGTTCCCTGGGATAGCGCACCCGGATTCCATAACGTTCCCTTCCTTCCACGGTTTGGGTTAAGGTCATCCCTCCAAGGGCTACTTCCAAAATTTGTTGTACGTCCTCGATAACGAGACCGTAACGGAACAGTTTTTCACGATCAATATCAATGAGGAGATATGGTTTTCCAACAATGCGGTCTGCAAAAACGGCTTCATCCTTAACGCCTACTGCTTCTTTTAGAATGGGCTCCAGTTGAAGACCAAAGTTTTCGATTTCTTTTAAATCCTGACCTTTTACCTTAATTCCCATGGGAGCGCGCATCCCTGTTTGAAGCATTACCAAACGCGTTTCAATGGGTTGCAGCTTGGGCGCCGAAGTAACTCCGGGCAACTTGGTAACCTTCACGATTTCGTTCCAGATATCATCTGGGTTTTTGATTTCTGGACGCCAGTTTCGGAAATATTCACCGCCATCATCAGGAATCAAAAGATTCCTATCTATTTTCAAAGGTTCGCTTACGTGATTTTCCGCATATTTTTTTTCATTTTGAACCTCAAGATTAGGGTTAGCGACCACTTTTCCATTGCTCAATTCAAAATAGCCATCTGCATTGATTTTGAACCGTTGTGGGGTTCCCGCTTCATTTTTTTGATACTCTGAACGGTACTGGATGATGTTCTCGTACATGGAAAGTGGCGCAGGATCCAGCGCGGATTCCGTCCGCCCCGATTTTCCCACCACGGTTTGAATCTCTGGGATGGTGGCCACAGCCATATCCAATTGTTGTACCACACGTTTGTTTTCTGCAACTCCGGCATGGGGCAACGAGGTGGGCATCAACAAAAATGAACCTTCATTGAGTGAGGGCATAAATTCCTGACCTGTGTTACGCATAATCATAAATCCAAAGACTACGATTACGGTAGGAATGGAAAGAAACAACAATTTATGTTCCAAGGCCCAGGTTAAAATGCGGCTGTAATATTTTCTGAAGAAGTAAAATACACCCAATAGTACACCACAAATCAAACCAACAAATAGCAAGTTGATGCCGATACTACGATCAAAGCCCAAAGGTCTCCAATAGGTAGCCAACAAGAAAACAATGGTGGTAATACAGATACCCACGTTGAGCATTCCTGTTTGTCTTTTATCTAAGATTTGCCTCAATTTTAAGATTCCAGCAACACCAAAAGCAAGCAAGGCCAAGCCCAACCAATATCCAAAGCCAATAGCAACCAACCCAAAGGCTGCCAAAATACCGTTCCAAATGTATTTAAATGTCTGATTTGCACTTTTCTTTCTAAAAATGATGGCAGCAAAAGGCGGAATTAAAAAGAGGGCTACAATAATGGAAGCCGTAAGTGCCATGGTCTTGGTGAAGGCCAACGGTCGGAATAGTTTTCCTTCGGCACCCACCATGGTAAAAACAGGGATGAAACTGATAATCGTGGTCAATACTGCCGTCAAGATGGCACCAGAAACCTCAGCCGTGGCATTGTACACCACCTCATTTATCGATAAGTTTTCATTGTCCTCATCCATGTGCCTGATAATATTCTCGGAGAGAATGACCCCGACATCCACCATGGTTCCAATGGCGATGGCAATACCCGACAATGCCACAATATTGGCATCTACCCCAAATAGTTTCATGGAGATGAACACCATCAGCACGGCAACAGGAAGCAAGCCAGAAATCAGAATAGAGGCCCTAAGATTGAATACCATGACCACGATGACCAAAATGGTAATGAGAATTTCCAAGGTCAAGGCTTCGTTGAGGGTCCCCAAAGTTTCCTGGATGAGTTCGGTTCTATCGTAAAAAGGAACAATGGTGAGTTGCGAATTGGTTCCATCTTTCAATACTTTGGATGGAAGCCCCGCACTCAATTCCTTTATTTGTTCTTTTACATTATTGATGACCTCCAATGGATTGGCTCCATATCGGGCCACGACCACCCCTCCAACTACTTCAGCCCCTTCTTTATCCAAAATTCCACGTCGTACGGCAGGCCCCAAAGAAACATGGGCGACATCCATAATTCTGATGGCGGTATAATCAGTTGATGCTACCACGGCATTTTTAATGTCCTCCAAGGATTTAATGTAGCCCAATCCACGCACCAAATATTCCGCTTTGTTGATTTCCAGGGTTTGGGCGCCAATATCCCGATTGCTTTGCTTAACCGCTTTCACGACTTGGTCCAACCCTACATTGTACTGTTTCATCAGCTCGGGATCTACATCTACTTGGTACTCCTGTACAAATCCACCTATGGAAGCCACTTCGGATACACCCGAAGCTGACGATAGGGCATATTTTACGTAGTAATCTTGTACGCTTCGCAATTCTTGTAAATCCCATCCACCCGTTACGTTACCATCTTTGTCACGACCTTCCAAGGTGTACCAAAAAATCTGGCCTAGAGCGGTAGCATCAGGTCCCAAGGCTGGGTTTACACCAGATGGCAACAAATTATTGGGCAAAGAATTGAGTTTTTCCAAAATACGGCTACGGCTCCAGTAGAATTCCACATCTTCTTCAAAAATGATATAGATACTTGAAAACCCAAACATCGAAGAACTTCGAACGGTTTTCACTCCTGGAACACCTAATAAGGAAGTGGTCAAAGGATACGTAATCTGATCTTCGATATCCTGTGGGGACCGACCCGGCCATTTGGTAAAAACAATTTGTTGATTCTCGCCGATATCGGGAATAGCATCCACCGCGACAGGGTTTCTTGGCAAAACGCCACCAGTATCCCAATTAAAAGGAGTGCTTACAATGCCCCACACCATAAAAATTAGCAGGAGCAATATGGCTACCAATTTGTTTTCTATTAAAAATTTGATGCTTTTGTTCAGCATGAGAGTTTGATTTAAACATTAGATCGACACAAAAAAGCGTATAAGCGCAGCTGCCCAACCAAGTGGTCGGGTACATTCAATCTATGTTAAATCAAATAAGGAAAGTCTGGTGAAGAACCTGTACGTCCCGTATTAAAGGGGGTGGGTTATACTCATGGAACGAGCTTACTTCTTCAGAATCAATTTCAAAAAGTTGAAAACAGGTGTGGACAAAGCTTACCAAGAAGACTTGTTGGTCCAAATCAAAATTTTCAAAAGAGATTTTTAGGTCATCCTGACCTTGAATGGTAAAAGATTCATCATCACAACAGGATTTTTCCATATCCATATCCATGTCCATTCCACAGTCATCCGCATGAGAAAAAAGGGAAATATCCATCACCCTGCCCATGCAAATGTGTTTGTCCACTGTCCAAGAAACCGTGGAAGCCAAGACCAAAAGGGCCATTAGCGAGGATAGTATTTGATGAAAAATCTGCTTCATTCGATTACAAAACTACAAAATATTAATATTTATTGTTTTGTTTAACAGAAGATTATGCTCAATCTTACTGTAAGATACAGTTCTTTTGTCGTACAAATGCAGTATTCAATACATTTGCAAAAAAATACCTCATGCTAAAATCATTGGAGCCCAAGGTGCTTGAAATTGTACAAGACCAAGCCAAATCCGTTGATACCCGTTTGGCTGAAATCTGTGAACTTTTGCGCAGCAATGTTTCTTATTACGATTGGGTGGGATTTTATTTCAAGAATGGGGATAAGAATGAGTTGAAATTGGGCCCATATGCCGGCGCGCCAACCGACCATACTATCATACCATTTGGAAAAGGCATTTGTGGGCAGGTTGCCGTGAGCAACCAAAATTTTGTGGTTCCTGATGTGGCCGCTCAAGACAACTACATTGCCTGTAGCATAACGGTAAAAGCGGAAATTGTGGTTCCCTTGTTTAAGAATGGAGAAAACGTGGGTCAAATAGATATTGATTCCAACACCCCGGACCCTTTTACGGCAGAAGATGAGCGCTTTTTGGAATTCATCAACCAAGAAGTGGCCAACATTCTGTAAAATTATTGCCATTTTGTTGATAACCCATCCTGATTTTTAGTAACAAAAGAAGTACTTTTGTGGGCTTAAGAAATTGATTTTTAAGACACCAATGAAGACTGCCAAAAAAGCCTCCGCTGCATTAATTTCCGTATTTCATAAAGATGGATTGGAACCCATCGTAAAAAAATTGGACGAACTCGGCGTAACCCTATATTCCACTGGGGGAACCGAAAAATTTATCCGCGATTTGGATATCGATGTGGTACCCGTTGAGGACGTTACCAGCTACCCTTCCATTTTGGGAGGTCGCGTTAAGACCTTGCACCCCAAAGTTTTTGGTGGAATTTTAAACCGTCAGGACAACGAGAGCGATGTGGCCCAAATGGAAGAGTTTGAAATTCCGCAGCTAGACATTGTGATCGTGGATCTATATCCGTTTGAAAAAACCGTTGCCAGCGGCGCATCGGAACAAGATATTATTGAAAAGATAGATATAGGCGGAATTTCCCTAATTAGGGCGGCCGCCAAAAACTTCAAGGATGTGCTTTGTGTTTCATCCATGGAAGATTACGAAGACTTTTTGAATGTGATTTCAGAAGGAAATGGCACCACTACCTTGGAAGATCGAAAGCGCTTTGCCACAAAAGCCTTCAATGTTTCATCCCATTATGATACGGCCATTTTCAACTATTTCAACAAGAACAAAGAAGAGACTGTTCTGAAAATCAGCGAAACGCAAGGTCAAATATTGCGTTATGGAGAAAATCCACACCAAAAAGGGTATTTCTTCGGCGATTTTGAGGCCATGTTCACCAAATTGCACGGTAAAGAGCTGTCCTACAACAACCTTTTGGACGTGGATGCCGCCGTGAATTTAATGAGTGAATTTAAGAATGACGACCCGACCTTTGCTATTTTAAAGCATAACAATGCTTGTGGATTGGCCACGCGAAGTACCATCAGTCAAGCCTATGTGGATGCTTTGGCAGGCGACCCCGTTTCTGCCTTTGGTGGTATTTTGATTTCCAACGTTGAAATTGATAAACCCACAGCAGAAGAAATCCATAAGTTGTTCTGCGAAGTGGTCATCGCACCAAGTTATTCTGATGAGGCCTTGGAAATCTTAAAAGGCAAAAAGAACCGAATCATCTTGATCCAAAATGAAACGGAATTGCCAGACACTTTGGTGCGAACTTGTTTGAACGGTGTTTTGGTTCAGGATAAAGATTCCAAAACCGATTCCAAGGAAGACTTGAATCCCGTAACGGACAAAAAGCCAACTGCTGAGGAAATAGAAGACCTGATTTTCGCTTCCAAATTGTGCAAACACACCAAGAGCAACACCATTGTTTTGGCCAAGAACAGACAATTGTGCGCCAGTGGAACAGGGCAAACCTCCCGAGTTGATGCCTTGAACCAAGCTATCCATAAAGCAAAATCTTTCGAATTTGATTTAGAAGGTGCCGTAATGGCGAGCGATGCGTTCTTTCCATTCCCCGATTGTGTAGAGATTGCGCACAAGGCTGGTATTAAAAGTGTAATCCAACCTGGAGGATCCATCAAAGACCAATTGAGCATTGATTATTGCAATGAAAATGGATTGGCCATGGTGATAACGGGCACACGGCATTTTAAACATTAATTTTAGTACATTAGCCGATAATTTTTACCGTTAATCCGAAAATAAACGCTTTTTATGGGATTTTTTGATTTCATGACCGAGGAAATTGCTATTGACCTTGGTACTGCAAATACCCTGATCATCCACTTGGATAAAGTAGTGGTTGACAGTCCTTCCATTGTGGCCAGGGACCGCGTGTCAGGAAAAATAATCGCGGTGGGGCGCGAAGCCAATATGATGCAGGGGAAAACCCATGAAAACATCAAGACCATACGACCGTTAAAGGATGGGGTAATCGCTGACTTTGATGCTTCGGAAAAGATGATCAATATGTTCATCAAAAATATTCCTGCGCTCAAGAAAAAATGGTTCCCACCTGCCTTACGAATGGTCATCTGCATTCCATCAGGAATTACGGAAGTGGAAATGCGTGCGGTACGTGAATCTGCGGAACGTGTGAACGGTAAAGAAGTTTATCTGATCCATGAGCCTATGGCTGCTGCCATTGGTATTGGGTTGGACATTATGCAGCCCAAAGGAAACATGATCGTTGATATTGGTGGGGGTACCACCGAGATTGCGGTAATTGCCCTGGGCGGTATTGTTTGTGACAAATCGGTGAAAATTGCAGGTGACGTGTTCACCAATGATATCATTTATTATATGCGCACCCAGCATAACCTCTATGTGGGTGAAAGTACTGCTGAGGCTATTAAAATTGATATTGGTTCTGCTACCGAGGATTTAAAATCCCCACCGGAGGACAAATCAATCCAGGGACGGGATTTGTTGACGGGAAAACCCAAACAGGTGCAGGTTTCGTACCGTGAAATTGCCAAAGCCCTTGATAAAAGTATTTTACGGGTTGAGGATGCGGTTATGGAAACCTTGTCCCAAACTCCACCTGAGCTCGCTGCGGATATTTACAATACCGGAATTTATTTGGCAGGTGGTGGTTCCATGTTGCGAGGACTTGATAGAAGGTTATCGCAAAAGACCGATCTACCGGTTTATATTGCAGAAGATCCTTTAAGGGCCGTGGTACGCGGAACAGGGATTGCACTTAAAAATTTGGAGCGCTACAAGAGCATCTTGATCAAGTAAAAGGAAACTTCGCTGTTTCTTAGTGCTTGATGCGTTCAAACTTTCATAACGATACGATTGCATGCAACGGATCATCAACTTCATCCTACGGTACAGAAATGCGTTCCTCTACAGCTTTCTTGCACTTATCTCGTTGGTGATTACGGTTAGATCGCACTCCTATCATCAGTCCAAATTCTTTAATTCCTCCAAATGGTTGACCGGCAATGTATACGGCACAGCTTCTGACATATCCTCCTATTTTAACCTCAAAGAGGAAAACAATAGATTGGTCAATGAAAATGAGCGGCTGCGCAGAATGCTTTTCAATGCTGAAAATTCAGTGATTGAACCTTTGGATTCAACCCTGCTGGATTACGAGGTTTTGAGTGCTCATCTCATCAAAAACAGTTTTACTTCGCCCCGTAATTATGTTACCATAGATAAGGGGGGAAAACAGGGTGTGAAGCAGGATATGGGCGTCATCACCACAAAAGGTATTTTGGGGATTGTTGAGAACGTTTCCAACAATTTTGCCACGGTACAAAGCGTACTCAACACCAAATCCAACATTAATGCAAAAATTAAGCATTCTAATTATTTTGGATCTCTTATATGGGATGCAAAAGATTACACCGTAGTGCAGTTGATAGACATACCAAGACTGGTACCCTTGGTAGTTGGGGATACCATTGTTACCGGAGGAATGTCAAGTATTTTTCCCGAGAATGTCCCCATTGGGGTTATTAAAAGATATGACCTCAACGCATCCAAAAGTTTTTACAATATTGATGTTGAACTGTTCAACGACATGGTCAACATAAAGAACGTATACCTCATAGAAAACAAAAATCGCGAAGAAATAAAAGCTCTGGAATCAACCACCACAAATGAATAACACTGTATTCCTAAATACCATGCGGTTCGTGTTACTGGTCCTCACCCAAGTGTTGATCTTTAACAATCTCCACTTTATGGGGTACATTAATCCCATGGTCTATGTGATATTCTTCTATTGGTACCCTATAAAAGGTAATAGGGCCTTGTTTATGGTGATTTCCTTTTTGTTGGGGTTTAGTATAGATGTTTTTTCAGACACACTGGCACTCCACTCCATGGCATCTTTGACCATCGCCTACGCAAGACCGGTTATCATGCGTTTTTGTTTTGGTGTGAATTATGAATTTCAAAACTTTAGTTTTAAGAATACAACAAAGGTACAACGCATCACCTTTTTGGGCTTGCTTATTTTTATACATCAAATTGTATTCTTTTCCTTAGAAATTTTAAGTATTTCCCACTTCCTTTTAATTTTGAAAAAGGTTTTTACCACAGGTATTGTAACTTTGGTACTTTGTACACTCTTTAGTTCACTTTTTAGCCCACAAAGCGAATAAATAAACTATTGTTTCGTTGATGTACTATAGGGCTTCGAGTATACAAATTGGTCGTATATGAAAAAACTGTTATTGTCTTCCATAATCGTCATTATTGGATTTACCTTTATCGGTAGACTTTCCTATTTGCAGTTATTTCGCTTTTCTCCCGACCAGATTTTTGAGGATCCCGCCATCAAAAAAATATATGATTACCCAGAACGTGGTTATATCTACGATAGAAATGGGGAACTTATGGTGGGAAACCAACCTGCCTATGATGTCATGGTCATTCCCCGGGAGGTACAACCATTGGACACCCTTGAATTTTGTGGCCTTTTAGGAATTGATAAGAGTACGTTTATTTCCAAAATGGAAAAAGCCCGAGTTTATTCTCCAAGGCTTCCGTCTGTTTTGGTGCCCCAACTCTCAAAAGAAGATTATGCCACCCTTCAGGAAAAAATGAGGCACTATATTGGTTTCTATATCCAGAAAAGGTCCTTGCGCTATTATACCACAAACAGTGCAGCCAATGTATTAGGCTATATTAGTGAGGTAAATGAATGGGAGCTTAAAAAAAACCCATATTATGTTGCCGGAGAACTCAAGGGACATACAGGTATTGAAAAACAATATGAAGATGTATTAAGGGGACGAAAAGGAGTAAAGCATATCCAAAAAGATCGTTTCAATCGCGATATAGGCCCATACAAAGATGGTAAGTTGGATACTCTACCAGAACAGGGTACTGAAATACATATCACCTTGGACAAAAAGCTCCAAGAGTATGGTGAACAATTGATGCACGGCAAACGTGGGGGCATTGTCGCCATTGAACCAAAATCCGGTGAAATTCTGGCCATGATTTCTGGCCCTACCTACGACCCAGCACTATTGGTGGGCAGGGAACGCTCCAAGAATTACAGCAAACTCCATTACGATACCATTGCCAAACCTACTTGGGACCGTTCCATTTTGGCTCAACCTTCACCAGGCTCCCCTTTTAAAACCTTAAATGCACTTGTTGGGTTGCAGGAAGGCGTCATTGATGAAAGTACCCAATTTAGATGTTATCACGGATTCTATGTGGGCAACACCCTTAGAGGATGTCACTGTGGTGGGGGTATTAGAGACTTGAATTCGGGTATTTACCAATCTTGCAATGCTTATTTCGCTGGGGTTTTCCGCAAAATCTTCAACAAATACAAAACCACTGATGAAGGCATGGATGTTTGGGAAAAGCATATAAAAAGTTTTGGATTGGGCAATTATTTAGGCTCAGATATACCAACAGGTGCTCCAGGAAGAATCCCCGATGTTGCTTATTATGACAAATGGTATGGAGATGGAAGGTGGGCCGCATCAACCATCATATCCAACGCCATTGGCCAAGGCGAAATTGCCGCAACTCCACTTCAACTGGCCAATATGACGGCTGCTATTGCCAACCGCGGATATTTCTACACTCCCCATGTCATAAAAGGTATGGGAAGCTCGGGATCAATCGACCCTAAGTATACGGAACCCCATTATACCACCATTGATCGTAAGCATTTTGAACCTGTGATCAAAGGAATGGCCAATGTATACAAATATGGCACGGCCAGATGGGTTCAAATTCCGGATATTGAAATTGCAGGGAAAACCGGTACGGTAGAAAATTTTATTCGGGTTGATGGCGAGCGAATGCAACTTACAGACCACTCGGTCTTCGTGGCCTTTGCTCCTGTTGAGAACCCACAAATCGCCTTGGCCGTTTATATTGAAAATGGATATTTTGGGTCTCGGTATGCCGGGCACATTGCTTCTCTTTTGATTGAAAAATATATTAAGGGCGAAATCACACGAAAAGATTTGGAGAAGCGTATGCTGGAGAAAACATTGGAGCATGAATATGCCAAGCCCTATAGCGGTGAACCTTTCAAGATAAATGAGTATGTCTGGTAGAGGGCTTTTTGGAAGGATAGATTGGATTACTATTTTTCTCTATGCCCTTTTGGTCTTTATTGGATGGATCAATATCTACTCTACATCATTGGTAGACCCAAATCTTTCCATTTTTGACTTCTCCACCCTTTATGGGAAGCAGCTTTTTTTTATTGGACTGGCCGCTTTGGGCATTATTTTGGTGCTTTTTGTGGAGTCCAATTTCTTTGAACGTTTTGCTTCCATCTTCTATATCATATCCATCCTATTGTTGCTTGGCCTTTTTGTTTTTGGAAAGACCATTGCAGGGGCAACCTCTTGGTACAATTTGGGTTTTTTCAACCTTCAGCCCTCAGAGCTTGCCAAGGTAGCTACGGCATTAGCCTTGGCCAAGTTTTTAAGCGATATACAAACCGATATACGAACAGGGAAACACCAAATATATGCCCTTCTCATTGTTTTGCTTCCAGCATTGCTCATTTTGCCCCAGCCCGATCCTGGAAGCGCCCTAATTTATTTTTCCTTCTTTTTCGTGTTGTTCCGGGAAGGCTTTCCCTTGTATTATTTGGGAATACTGATTTTTATGGTGATTCTTTTTGCCACCACCTTAATGTTTGGTACCGTTTGGATAGCGATAGGCTTGATCATATTGACCCTATTGGTCTACACCTTTAAAAAAGCATCCGTTAAGATTCCCATACTTCCCGTTACCGGGGTTATTGTTCTTTCCATTTTGTTTTCGCTATCTGTGGATTTTGTATATCAAAACGTATTTGAACAACGTCACCGGGATCGGATTGCGCTATGGCTGAGCTTGGAAAAGGATGAAAAGAAGCTGGAGGAAATCAGAAAGACCATTGGGTACAACACCTATCAATCTGAAAAAGCCATTGAATCCGGCGGTTTTTTTGGAAAGGGATTTTTGGAAGGCACACGTACCAAAGGAGATTTTGTTCCAGAGCAGCACACTGATTACATCTTTAGTTCAGTGGGTGAAGAATGGGGATTTTTAGGAACCGTGACGGTGATTCTTCTGTTTTCCATTTTCTTTTTACGATTGATCCATATTGCAGAGCGACAAAAAAGTGATTTTAGCCGGA
This sequence comes from Allomuricauda sp., assembly GCA_050303195.1. Classification (GTDB taxonomy): domain Bacteria; phylum Bacteroidota; class Bacteroidia; order Flavobacteriales; family Flavobacteriaceae; genus Flagellimonas. The sequence goes on from JBNLBG010000001.1 coordinate 37,052, forward strand.
TGTATGGCTATGGCGTCATTTCTATTTTGGTGTTCCACTACTTTATCAATATTGGCATGGTGATAGGTCTCTTGCCCACCATTGGGGTGCCCCTGCCCTTTTTTAGTTATGGCGGTTCCGGGCTTATCTTTTTTACAATGTTGCTCTTTATCTTCCTAAAATTGGACTCCAACCGATTAAAAGACGGCATTTAAAACTTCCACCCCGATGCATTTACCTTACTTTCCACCTCATCTTGCCATGTTTTGGTCTGTTTTTCAAAAAAGTTGATGCCCGTTCGCTTCTCAACGGTATCAATGGGTACCAAAAAGTGACTCAAGGGTTGTTTACTTTCTTTATTAGGTATCAAAAAAGCAAGTGCTATTTTGGAATCTTTTCTCAAAATAATCTTATAAAATGTTTGGGGTACATCCACATCCTCCTCACCAATTTCTTCAAGACCATTCTCTAGAATTCCTCCCGTGATCACCACCAAATCCCCATAAGTTTTGCACCAGAAGCGTATTTGTTGTTCCAAACGGTTCCAAATCCCTGCATTAAAGTCCCTGTTTTGTGGACTTATATTGCTGGTATAAAAGGTCTCGTTATAGGCATATTCCGAAAAGCGACGATCTCCTGCTGGACATAAATGGCCCCGGTCATAGCCCGAGCCTCTGTAATTTCGCCAGTCAGCCGATTTAGTTTTTACCTTAGGGTCTTCAATAAAATAAGGTCGTTTTCTATCATCATAGGTAAGATGTTTTTTTTTGAGTTCATATAGTACCCACTCAGCCTGCTCGTACGGTTCGTTATAGGAAAGCATATAATGCTCATGCCGTACAACATCGCCGGTAGTGGAAGTGGGCAAGAACATCTCGGAAACGACTTCATTATTGGAACTTTGTGGGTTGGAATAGGTGGCAGGAGTATAAAAATTCTCGAACAGCCAAAAACCAATCAAACAAAGTGCAAAAAGGAAGCTATAGGTGGTTTTGTTTCTCATGTACGTTGAAAAATGCTGTCAGCAGAGGGTAAAGTTCATCAAAATATCCCATTTCAAAAAACCCAATCATTCTCAGGATATGAGTATATTCGGAGAATTCAAACCATAACAATGATACTAATTTAAAACCCATGGTAAAAAAAATTATCTGCCTCCCGTTACTTTTTGTCTTGCTCCTCACATCCAAAGTCCAAGCACAAGACTATACGCCCACCCCCGAAAACCTGAAGAACCGTGAATGGTTCCAAGATGCCAAATTTGGTATGTTCATCCATTGGGGCATTTACTCTGTTCTGGGTGTACACGAATGGGTCATGGAAACGCAATCCATCGACAAAAAAACGTATGAGAAAGTGGCCCCATTTTTTAATCCCACTGAATTTGATGCGGAGGCATGGGTGCTCTTGGCCAAATCTGCTGGGATGAAATACATCACCATCACCTCAAAACACCATGACGGATTTGCGATGTTTGATAGCAAACTCACGGATTGGGACATCATGGACCGAACAGTCTACCAAAAGGACATCATGAAACAAATGGCTGAGGCCTGCAGAAAACATGGATTGAAACTTTTCTTTTATCATTCGCAATTGGATTGGAACCATCCCGATTATTTTCCAAGAGGTAAGACTGGAAATAAAACAGGTAGGCCAGATGAAGGAAACTGGGAAAATTACCTTGATTTTATGAATGGCCAGCTTACAGAATTGTTGACCAATTACGGCGACGTGGCCGGTATTTGGTTCGATGGTTGGTGGGACAAAAAGGAAGCCGATTGGCAACTCCGAAAAACTTATGACCTTATTCATAGTTTGCAGCCGCAAGCCCTTATTGGAAATAATCACCACCAAGCTCCCATGGAAGGCGAGGATTTTCAAATGTTTGAAAAGGACCTTCCCGGTGAAAACAAGGGTGGATTCAGTGAGGATGCCAAAATTGGGAGGTTGCCCTTGGAGACGGCAGAAACTATGGCACATAGCTGGGGGTTCTCATTGCAAGACAAGGACTATAAATCTTCAAAAGAATTAATCCATTATTTGGTTAAAGCTGCAGGCTACAACAGCAATTTTCTACTGAATGTGGGGCCTATGCCCAATGGAAAAATTCAACCAGAGTTTGTGGATACTTTAAAAGTTATCGGTGAATGGACTGCCAAAAATGGAGAAACCATCTATGGTACCCGAGGTGGGCCTGTTCCGGCTCAATCTTGGGGGATTACCACCCAAAAAGGCAATGCCGTTTTTGTGCATATCCTAAATTGGCAGTCCAATTCTTTTTTATTACCAAAAATTTCTAAAGACATAGAGGGCGTAATGGACTTTACTACCAAAAAACCTTTGGTATACGAAACAACTTCGTATGGCACCTTAATTCAACTTCCAGATAATTGGAATAATGATGTGGATTATATCATAGAACTATCGGTAAAATAAAATCTTCCATAAAAAAACCGACCTCAAAAAGGTCGGTTTTTTTTATATCCAAATGATTTTACTTTTTAGTCTTTATTGGCACTCGCCAATTTTCTTTCACTACTCTTAATGTTGTTCAACTGAAGGTCTTTTAGTACATTCACGGCCTCTTCCACATAAACATCTTTGGCCAAATCTTTATGCCATCTGTCCCTTTTTTCACGAAGAACGGAATCCTGGGTAAACAATTCGGTTTCATATTGAAGAGAGCCAAAGGTCAACTTGGAATCATAATCCCGTAGACTTTTGAATTTATCAGAACGCTTTTTGGCCTCATCTTCTTTCGATACAAATTTATCGTAGTTGAGTGACACAACGGTCTCATCCTGCTGCTCCTTGATCCATTTGGCATTTTCCTCAATCAATTTGATCTGTGGATTATTGGCCATACGTTTTTTGCTGTTCTCTACCGTTGTTTCAAGATCAATATAACCATCCCAAACTTTATAATCCGCAGGAGTAATCTTGTCCCAACCTAGTGGGTTCTCTTGGTCACGCTCACCCAAATCGATATAACTGTATCTATCTGGAACAACAATATCGCTTTTCACACCTTCCAACTGTGTAGAACCACCATTGATTCTGTAGAACTTCTGGGTAGTCAATTTAATGGCACCCAAATCGCCATGCTCATTGCTTCGGACGATGTTGTCCAATGGGATTACATTCTGAACAGTTCCTTTACCAAAAGTCTGCTTGCTTCCGATAATTACAGCTCTTTTATAATCCTGCATGGCCGCTGCCAAAATTTCAGAAGCTGAGGCTGATAATTCATTCACCATTATAACTAAAGGGCCATCCCATTGAATACGTTCGTCCTTGTCTTCATGAACCTCTTTACGCTGTCCAGAGGAACGTACCTGCACAATAGGTCCATCCTTGATAAACAACCCGGCCATTTCAACAACCGTTTTCAGGGACCCACCTCCATTATCTCGAAGATCAAGGATAATACCTTCCACACCATCATTTTTAAGGCGTTCCACCTCTTTGGCCACATCGGTGGCGGCATTTCGTTCAGTGTAATCTTCAAAATCCACATAGAATTTAGGAAGATTGATGATTCCGTATTCGTGATCATCACTTTTGATAGTGGCAGATTTTGCATAAGATTCTTCCAATTCCACCACATCGCGAGTAATGGAAACTTCTTCTATGGTTCCGTCTACTTTTCTAACAGTAAGGTCAACTACGGTCCCTTTTGGGCCCTTGATGAGTTTAATGGCATCATCAAGACGCATTCCCACAATGTCAATAGGATCTTCCCCTTCTTGTCCTACTTTTAAAATTTCATCGCCTACTTCCAAATTTTGGTCTCTCCAAACAGGACCTCCAGAAATAATCTCAACGATTTTGGCACCTTCCGGTCTTTTTTGCAACCGGGCACCAATACCTTCAAATTTTCCGGACATACCAATGTCAAATCGCTCCTTTTCTTCTGGTGCGAAATAAAACGTATGGGGATCAAACTCATCCACAATGGTGTTGATGTACTGTACAAACCAATCCTTTCGCTCCAAGTCGTTTATGAAATCAAAATACTCGTCCAGATTCTCTCTTACATTCTCACGAGCTTCTTCCTCTGTCACCGCCTTATCAATAGAATTTGGGAATTCATTGAAAGAAACAATGCCAGTAGATGCCTCACCATCCCCATTTTGAATCAACTCAGAGATTCTGTTATCTACCTTGTTTTCAAAAATCGTTAGAGCGTTATATTTCAATTGCTTTCTCCAACGCTCACGGAGTTGTTTTTTGTTGGCCGCAAACTCTTGTTCGCTGTAATCAATATCAATAGTTTCATCCAAGGTGTAGTCGAAAGGTTCGGAAAGTACCTCTTTGTAAATTTCCTTGGCATCATTCATTCGCACCATTAAACGTTGGTACACACTATTGAAAAATGTGATGTCCGTATTTTTGATTTCATCATCGATCATAAACCGATATTTTTCAAATTCCCTAACATCACTTTCTAAAAAATAGCGTTTGGTGGGATCTAGGACATCGATAAAATCATCGAAAACGCTAGAACTGAAAGTATCGTCAAGATTTTTAGGCTCGTAGTGCCCTCTCTCCAGCACGTAGGTAATCAAATCCAGTAACAGTTTATCCTTGTCATCATTGTCAAAAGACTTGTTTGTGAAACTGCAGGAGGCCACCGCAACAAGAATTACTAGAAGTGCCAAAACAAAATTCTTCTTCATAAATCTATTTTTTTTCGGAGTGATAAACTTGATTTTTCTATCACATTATCCGTCATTTCTACTCGTATGAATTCCCTAAGATACTGAAAAAACCATGCCACTTAGGGCATTGTCATTTAATTTTTTGTTAAACAGTCAGGACTTCATATCCTTATGAAAAACGTATTTTTATGCCATTAATTATCCGAAATGAAAAAACCCCTCATTCTGGTCACCAATGATGATGGAATAACCGCCCCTGGATTAAGGGCTTTAATACGGACGATGAAACAATTAGGCGATGTGGTAGTCGTGGCTCCAGACAGTCCACAATCGGGTATGGGACATGCCATTACGGTTGATAGCACCCTGTTTTCAAAAAAGGTTGTCGTGGACCATGAGGAAGGGGCTCCCAATGAATATAGCTGCAGTGGAACCCCCGCCGATTGTGTAAAATTGGCATTAAGGGTATTATTGGATCGTACCCCGGATATTTGTGTGAGCGGTATTAACCATGGCTCCAATTCGTCCATAAATGTGATTTACTCCGGCACCATGAGTGCTGCCATTGAGGCAGGTATCGAGGGCATTCCCGCCATTGGTTTTTCATTGTGTGATTATTCTTGGGATGCCAATTTTGAACCTTCCTTGAAGTATATCAAAAAAATAGTTGCTGAAGCTTTGGCCAACGGAATCCCTAAAGGTACTGTGCTCAATGTGAACATTCCCAAAACCCCTGAGGAGCTCAAGGGCATAAAAATCTGCAGACAGGCTCGCGGCAATTGGAAAGAGAAATTTGATGCACGGACCAGCCCTTCAGGCAAGGACTATTACTGGCTAACCGGGGAATTTGAATTGTTGGATAAAGGTGAGGACACCGATGAATGGGCCTTGGCCCATGGGTATATTTCGGTGGTACCCACACAATTTGACCTTACAGCTCACCATGCAATCCCACAAATAAACAACTGGAACTTAAATGGATACTAATAAAGAAATTTTAATCGGTTTTGCCGTAGGAATCATTGCTAATGTCTTTGGTACGCTGCTCTATATTTTATTGTTTTCCGATTTGGGCATCGTGGAAACTTTTAATACCGCCATTGAACAAGGTCATATGGGCAGTTTGTTGGCTTTGGGAGCTATATTGAATTTGGTGGCGTTTTTTGGGTTCCTTAGGATAAAAAGGGACCAACGCGCTAGAGGGGTCATGATTGCCACTTTGGTAACGGCATTGGTTATTTTGTTTTATAAAGTGCTTGCCTAATTAAATACCAGTTCAAGCTCAAAATACAAGCGCAACGCAAGCACGCAAAGTAAAACTTGAAACTTGAACTTGTAATTTCAATATGAAATACTACATCATCGCAGGCGAAGCTTCTGGGGACCTACACGGTTCCAACCTCATCAAGGGCCTCAAAAAAGAGGATCCTTCGGCAGAGATACGCTGTTGGGGAGGTGATCTTATGCAACAAGCGGGTGGGCAATTGGCCAAACATTACAAGGACATGGCCTTTATGGGTTTTTTGGAGGTGCTCATGAACATTCCCACTATCTTCAAAAACATTGCTTTTTGCAAGGAGGACATTAAAAAGTTTAACCCAGATGTAGTGATTTTTATTGATTTTTCCGGTTTCAATCTGCGGATAGCAAAGTGGGCCAAGGAAAACGGATTCCGGACCAATTATTACATTTCTCCCCAAATTTGGGCCTCTCGTGAAGGCCGAATCAACAAAATAAAACGGGATATTGACGCGATGTATGTAATCCTTCCTTTTGAAAAGGAGTTTTACGAAAAAAAACATGGCTATCCGGTACAATTTGTGGGGCATCCTCTTATCGATGCCATTGAAAATACCAAGCTTGTTGAAGAGACGGTTTTTAGAAAGGAAAACAGTTTGGATATCGAAAAACCCATTATTGCATTGCTACCCGGAAGCCGAAGACAAGAAGTCCAAAAAATGCTGGATGTGATGCTCTCTATCAAAGAGGATTTTTCAGATTACCAATTTGTTATTGCAGGGGCACCCAGCCTACCGGATGAATTCTACACGCCATTTTTAAAAGGGAACAAAGTGGGATATGTTTCTAACAAAACCTATTCACTTTTAAAACATTCCCATGCTGCATTGGTAACCAGTGGAACTGCTACTTTGGAGACAGCCCTTTTTGAAATCCCTCAAGTGGTGTGCTACAAAGGCAATTGGATTTCCTACCAAATTGCAAAACGAATCATTACCCTTGATTTTATTTCACTCGTGAATCTTATCATGGGAAAAGAAGTAGTCAAAGAGTTGATTCAAAGTGAATTAACTTCCGAAAATCTCAAAAAAGAGCTTTCCAAAATAGTTGAAGGGAAAGAACGTGAACGCATTTTAAAAGATTACAAAATCCTTAGGGAAAAATTGGGCGGAAAAGGTGCCAGTCAATTGGCCGCCCAATTTATCGTTGAAAATGCTTAGATTTAGCTTCCAAGAAAGTAATACTATTTCTTGGATGTTACGTAAAACCATTTTCTTACTACTTTTTTTTGCCGTGGTGGCCTGCGGTCCGGGCAAGAGAAAGCGAACCTACAGCAAGACCCAAACCGTTACGGTAGAGGGGTCAACCGAAGACACATCCCCCCGAAAATCCAGAAAAGAAGAAAAGCTGAACGCCAAGGCCGAAGCTATTATTTCCACCGCTATGGGCTTTTCTGGGACACGTTACAAATACGGGGGCATCACCAAAAAAGGGATGGACTGCTCTGGATTGGTCTATGTTTCCTTGAGGGAAAACGATATTCTTTTCCCCAGAGTCTCCTACCAGATGGCCCAAGAAGGCCAACGAATCCGGGTGGATGAAGTACAAAAAGGGGACCTCCTTTATTTTAAGACTGGCAAGAGCGGAAAGCGCGTCAACCACGTAGGGTTGGTCGTGGAAGTGGAAGGGGACGATATTAAATTTATACATGCCACAACCTCCAGGGGCGTTTTGGTATCCTCATTACGGGAGGGATATTGGAACTATGCCTTTGTAAAAGCCATGCGTATTTTGTAGTGCGTTTGTTCAATTTTGTGTCCGTTAAGCTTTGTTTGTGCTTGATGGCAGGCATTGTTACAGGTTTTTATCTTGAGGTCGCTCCGCTTTTCCCGTTATTGGCGATGCTCCTGTTTTTCTCCATGCTGTTCTGGTTAAATATAAGACAGTCCCGCGAAGGGCTACCTTATTTTGAAATTGTAACAGCCCTCACCTCTTTCGCATTAGGGATGTTTGTTGTGGCCATGGCAATGGGGACAACCTTAAGAAACCATTACTCCCAGCATGATTATGAAAAAGAAAATTTGTGGCACCTAAAGGTGAGGGAGGTTTTAAAACCCAACCCCTATTCCCAGCGTTATATTACCCAAGTCATTTCTTTGAATGAGAAAAAGGTGGTTGGCAAAATACTACTTAATTTTCCTACTGACTCAACCAGCTCCAAGTTGAAGGTCGATGATGAAATTTTTGTGCTTTCCAAAGCCGAAGCTATCCGACCTCCACTAAACCCTTATCAATTCGACTATAAAAAGTATCTGCGGAAACAAGCCATCCATTACCAGATTAGGACGACGCAAAATGCTATCATAATCGGTGATAATCCCTCCTCTACACTATTGGGATTGGCTTCAAGAGCTCGGGAACATATCATTTCAAAATTGAAAAGCGAACCCTTTGGTCCAGAAGAAATCAGTGTGATTCAGGCGTTACTGCTGGGGCAGCGGGATGACATTTCGGAAAGCACCTATAACGATTATAAAAATGCGGGGGCGGTTCATATTTTGGCCGTGTCCGGGCTTCACGTTGGGATTTTACTCCTGCTGTTGCAATTTTTGTTGTCCCCTCTTGATAGGTTCGCAAAGGGAAAAACCCTAAAACTTGTCATCGTTGTGCTTTTGTTGTGGGTCTATGCTTTTATAGCCGGACTGTCCCCATCCATTGTCAGGGCAGTGACCATGTTTTCGTTTTTGGCCTATGCCATGTATTTGAACCGCCCTACCAATTCGTTCAACATCATTGCACTTTCCATACTATTCATTCTTTTGATACAACCTTTGTTTTTGTTCCAAGTTGGTTTTCAAATGAGTTATGTCGCAGTGCTGGCCATTGTTTGGATTTACCCCAAATTGCAAAAGTTCTGGTTTCCTGAACATATTGTAATTCGGAAAACTTGGCAATTATTATCCGTGAGCATTGCTGCGCAACTGGGTGTTTTGCCGATAAGTTTGTTTTACTTTCATCAGTTTCCAGCTCTATTTTTTATATCCAACCTTTTGATCATTCCATTTCTAGGGTTGATTTTGGGGATGGGTATTTTGATTATTGTTTTAGCACTTTCCCATCAGCTGCCAACATTTTTGGTCTCTGTTTATAATTGGATTATTGGGATGATGAACTCCATTGTAAATTGGGTAGCTAAGCAGGAAGGCTTTATCATCAAGGATATTCCATTTGATTCGGTTCAATTGATTTTGGGTTATTTGATGATCGTCTCACTAGTGGTGTTACTATCCCGACCAAAACGGAAAACAGCGTTACTTCTTTTTGGTGGGATCATTGCGCTTCTAAGTTGGGGTATTTGGAACCAATTTCAACTCGCCCAAAAAGAAAGCCTCATCTTGGCACACAAATCCCGGAATACAATTTTGTTGCATCAAACCGGGAGCACGTTAAAGGTACTTGCACAAGACTCATTAAACATAGACCTGATTGTGAATGATTATGCAGTTGCAGAACGGATACAAAAGTTATCCAAAAACCAACTTCAAAACAGTTATATCATCAATCAAAAGAAATTATATGTCATGGACAGCTTTGGTTTGTACCCCTTAAACAAAGACTTGGATTTTTTGCTAATCACCCAATCCCCAAAAATTAATTTGGAACGGGTACTGGATTCCATTCATCCCAAAATGGTATTAGCCGATGGGAGTAATTACCCTTGGATCGTCAAACAATGGCTGCGTACCTGTAAAAAGAAATCCATACCCATGCATTATACGGGAGAGCAAGGAGCCTATGTTTTTTCACTTGCCAATCCTTAAAATTATTCGTTCACTCATATAAGCTATTGCCATTGATATCTGTCCAAATAATGCTTATATTTATGATTATGAAATGGTTACAGATTCCCCATCTGTTGAACTCACCGCATTGAATCCATTAATTGAAAAATAATGAATACAAACATCAATTTGCGAGGCCTTTTTGTTGTGTTGTTGGGGACCGTAACATTATTTCTTGCCCACTCATGTAAAAAAAGTGCTGATAAGTCCCTGGAGGAAAGCATGTATATTGGTACATCCGCCCCTGATTTTGAACTGGTTTCCGTAAATGGTGAAAAATTACACCTCAGTGACTACAGGGGAAAATATGTAGTGCTGCATTTTGCCACTACTTGGTGCCCATTTTGCAATGCCGAAGCGCCCCACCTCAAAGAACTCTCAGAAAAATATGAAGATGTGGCCGTTATTGTTGTGGATGTCAAGGAACCCAAGGAACTGGTATTGGAAAAGCTGGTGAACCGCTTTGAACTACCTTTTCCTGTATTATTGGATATTGATGGCTCCGTAGCTGCAGGGTATGCCCCGGAGGATGTGCTTCCAGATTTGGCCAGAGATGAAGTCATGTTGGCCTCCAATCTTTTGATCGACCCAGAGGGCACCATACAGTTTCTTTCCCTTTTGGACAGCAAAAATTTTGACGCTGAACTCATAGCGCTAAAAAATAGGTTGAATGAGCTACGCTAGTGTATTTTTATTCATGCTGTGTTACATCGTCCTGCCCAAAACCCAAGATACACATTTCGTTTCTTTTGATCAGGACAAATCCAAAGTAATATGGACACTGGAAGATAAAGGCAGGGCTTCCCTGTATTTTACTATTAGGGATGGGTTTCATATCCAAGACCCCAATGCCAGTTCCGAATATCTAATCCCCACAACTTTTAGCATCACCTCCACCCATTTGACCCTTGAGGATTCAAAATACAAGTTTACCCCCCATACCATAACTTTTCCCGATGGCAGCGTTTTAAAGACTTTGGAAGGAACTTTTGTACTTACCCTATCGTTCTCAAAAAATGATATGAGCAAAAATCAAGATGTTTTAGAGGGCATTTTGGATTATCAGACCTGTGATGAGCGTAAATGCTATTTTCCACGAAGCCTTCCAATAAAAGTCAATCTTTATCCAAATGAATGACATAGTTCACCACAAGCATTGCATGAACGATGAAAATCATTCCCAATAAAAAATCCCTTTCCACTATACCGGTGAAAAGGGATATTATGTTTTTAATCTTGAAAATCCTTAATGGACGTTGCCCATGAGACGTTTCATCAATGGGGCAAAAATCAAGACAACGACTCCAGCTACCAAAGAGTATTTGGCGATAAGTGCAAAACCATCCAAATAAACAGAGAGGGTTTCTAAGCCTCCAACATTTTTGTCTGTACTTTCTATGGCCAATTGCTTGGAAATAAACCCTACAATTTGGAATGCGTAAGAGGATGATAAAAACCAAACTCCCATCATAAAGGCCACTATTCGCTTTGGCGAAAGATCGGTTATTTTTGAAAGTCCAACTGGTGACATGAACAATTCCCCAACGGAAATCAAGAAATACAACGCCAACAAGTATGAAAAAGGAACCATTCCGTTTTCATCAGCACTTCCCCCACTTAAGGAAACCACATAGAACGCCAAGCCCGCTAGGACAAGACCCATTCCAAATTTGTACGGTGTTCTTGGATTGAGTTTCTTCTTGGCCAAGTAGGTCCACATCACAGAAATAGGGATGGACAGCAATACAATAAAAATTGAATTCAACGCATTGGTCTGACTGGCGTTGATTATGGAAAGATTTACATTTCGCGCAGCGAATAAGGTGATCACACTGCCATGCAGTTCATGAAAGCCCCAAAATATGGTCATAAAAAAGGTAATCAACAAAGCCATGAAAAGCTTTTTGCGTTCATCAGTGGTAGCCTTGATCATGATGGTGGCCATATAGATTAAAATGGCTATTCCGATTAATTTGAACAATACATTTACAATGTTCTGATCTTCAAAAAAAGAACCTTCTCCACCCAAAGATTTATAAGAATAGAGCAGAAAAGCAATCAAAGGTGCTGATAGAAATGCTACAGCTGGAATAAAATGCTTTTGCGGGATTCCAAAAATCTTTCTTTCATAAACTTCCATGCTTGGCGGCTTTCCTCCTTCGCCAAAAACGTTCTTTTTTATTCCACTCCAGAAAAATAGCAGTCCTGTCAACATTCCAATTCCGGCCAAGCCAAAACCATAATGCCAGCCGTACGTGGCACCCAGCCATCCACAAAGCAATGGGGCAATGGCCCCACCAATATTAATCCCCATATAAAAAATGGTGAAACCAGAATCTTTTTTGGCATCACCATCTTCATATAACGTTCCAACAAAGGTTGAGATGTTCGGTTTAAAGAAACCGTTTCCTACAATGATAAAGGCCAGAGCCAAAAAGAAAGCCACATCATTTTCAATAGCCAACACAAAATGGCCCAGTGCCATTAAACTACCTCCTAAAAAAATGGAGGCTCGCATTCCCAGAATGGAATCCGAAATTTTACCACCAATAACGGTAGAAGCGTACACCAAAGACCCGTAGGAGGCGTAAACTGCCGCTGCTGCATAATCCCGAGTAGACAATGCTTCGAAAATGACATTGACCATGTAGAGCGTAAGCAGGGCACGCATTCCATAAAAACTGAAACGCTCCCAGAGTTCAGCAAAAAAGAGATAAAAAAGCCCTACGGGATGTCCAAAAAGGGTCTTTTCGTTGGCTGGTTTAGTAAAATCCGACATATATCTTCTGTTTGGTTATAAATTCTCTTTGACGAAATTGGTCATTTTGGTGAACAGGTGCAATCGTGTGTTCCCCCCATAAATTCCATGGTTTTTATCAGGGTAAATGGCCCAATCAAATGGTTTGTTGGCCTGTACCAAGGCTTCAATCATGCGCATGGTGTTTTGAACGTGGACATTGTCATCTCCCGAGCCATGGACCAATAAATAGTTACCCTTCAGCAGCTCTGGATAGTTAAAAGGAGAGTTATCATCGTAGCCACTGGGGTTTTCCTGTGGGGTCTTCATATATCGTTCTGTATAAATGGTATCGTAAAATCGCCATGAAGTGACCGGGGCCACGGCTATGGCCATTTCAAAGACATCATTCCCTTTTAAAATACAGTTGGTGGACATAAATCCGCCATAGCTCCAACCCCAAATACCGGTGCGATTTTCATCGATATAGGGGAGTTCACTCAATTTTTTGGCGGCAGCAATCTGATCTTCCACCTCGTATTTACCCAATTCCAATTGCGTAAGCTTTTTAAAGTCACGCCCTCTTAAACCGGTTCCCCTGCCATCCACGCAGACCACAATGTAACCCTCTGATGCCAAGAGTTGATGCCAGTAATCATTACTATCCATCCACGTGTTAGCAACTTTCTGCGAGCCAGGGCCACTGTATTGGAACATGAAAAGTGGATATTTTTTAGTAGGGTCAAAATTGGCAGGCTTAATCATGTACATATTTAGATCATAACCATTGATGTTGATGGTTGAAAATTCCTTCGGAGCAAATTCATACTGCTCCAACTTGGCCAACAAGGCCGAATTATCCTTGATGACTTTCACCAACTTGCCATCTGAGGCTTTGTGTAACGTAAACTCAAAAGGTGTCTCCGCACTTGAATAGGTATTGATGTAGTAGGTAAAATTGGCGCTAAAATCGGCGGCATTGGTACCTGCTTTCGTAGAAAGGCGCTTTTTCCTTTTTCCTTTTGTTGTGATACTGTATACATCTCTGTTGATAGAACCGTTTTCCACTGATTGATAGTAAATCCTATCACTGGAGGCATCGTACCCATAATATTGGGTGACCTCCCAAGGCCCCTGGGTAATCTGGTTTTTCAACGCCCCATCCTTTCCATACAGATATAAATGGTTGTAGCCATCCGCCTCGCTGGTCCAGATAAAACTGTCATCCGCCAAAAAGGTAAGGTCATCATCAACATCTACATAAGCTTCATCTGTTTCTTCGAGCAATACTGAAACAGAATTATTGGTAACATTTACATCCATCAACTTCAAATCATTCTGGTGGCGATTCAATGTTTGAACGCTCAAGTGGTCTGGACTGTTCATCCATTTGATTCTTGGAATGTAATAGGGTTCTCCCAAATCCACTGGAGAAATAATCCCCGATTCCACATCCAACAGGTGCAAGGTAACTTTTGAATTTGTTTCACCTGCCTTGGGGTACTTAAATTGATTAGCGTATGGATACAAATTCGTCCCATACACATCCATGGTATACAAGGGCACATCAGTCTCATCAAATTGAAGGAAGGCTATTTTAGTGCCATCGCTGTTCCACTCAAAAGCACGCACAAAGGCAAATTCCTCCTCATACACCCAATCGGTAACACCATTGATAATGGTGCCTTTATTGCCATCAGTGGTAATCTGTTGTGTAGTTTGTGAGGCTACATCAAATACATACAGATTGTTGTCCAACACATAGGCCACTTTTGTACCATCTGGTGAGAGCATGGGCTCTTGAATCTTGGTTTCGGAAATCTGGGTCAGGCTTTTTGTATCGATATCATATACGTAGTATATCCCTAATCGTGATCGCCTAAAGATGGGTTCCACCTCGGTGGCCAACAAGACTTTGGATTCATCATCACTGAACGTATAAGAGGTGAAAAAGGGTACATTCCCGGTTGAGGACACAATGGTCTCCACCTTCTCCAAAGTTTCATAATCATATTTATCCAGACTGCTGGTCTCTGGAGAGCGGTTAAAGTTTAAAATGGTGTATTGCTCTCCATTTTTCATGGAACGAAGCACATCCATACGTTCGGTTCGGAACTCACCGCCCCAGATTTCCTCGAGGGCGATTTTTTTCTTCTGTGCGGTGGAAATGGTAAGAAACCCTAAAGCAAATACAAACAGGAGGAACTGTTTTCTCATGTGTAAAAATTGATTAAAACTTCCAAGTTTACTAATATTTATCCGAAAAATAAACTTTGATGTTGTATTTGCAACAAGAATTGCGATTCTGAACAAGGTTTGTTCACTTGGAGTTATACGGTTTATAAACCAAAGTTCTATTATATTTATATTTGATCCCTCTAACTCAACACTATGAACACGCCTGTTGAAGGATTCTCTAAACTCTCCAAAGCTGAAAAGATTGATTGGATTGCCAAACAGTGCACTAAGGATCCAGAAGTGTTAAAAACCATTTTGGAACAGTACTGGAATCCAGACCCAGAGGTGCAAAAACTGCATGATGAATTCATAGAAAATACCATTTCCAACTATTACCTCCCTTTTGCCGTTGCACCCAACTTTTTGATAAATGACCAACTTTATGCCATTCCCATGGCCATAGAGGAAAGTTCAGTGGTGGCAGCTGCCAGCAAAGCAGCCAAATTTTGGTTGACCCGTGGCGGGTTCAAAACAGAAATCCTTGGAACTGAAAAAGTAGGACAGGTACATTTTATATATAAAGGGAATCCCCAAAAACTCCATTCTTTTTTTGAGGAATTGAAGCCAGAACTCAGAAAAAGTGTTTCCGACATTACCGAAAATATGGAGAAGCGAGGGGGCGGCGTAAAGGAAATTCAACTAATGGACCTCCACGAGCTGATGGAAGGCTACTACCAACTTCACTGCACATTTGAGACCTTGGATGCCATGGGTGCCAACTTCATCAATTCTTGTTTGGAACAGTTCGCCAAGACATTAAAAGCAAAAGCACAAGGGTATGCTGACTTTTCTGAAGAAGAGAAGAACCTGGAAGTGGTCATGAGCATTCTTTCCAATTATGTACCCAATTGTTTGGTAATGGCGGAGGTGAGCTGTCCGGTCTCCCAACTGGATAAAGACCCAGTGGCCGCTGAGGAATTTGCCACCAAGTTTGTGCAGGCCGTCGCCATCGCCAACATAGAGCCTTATCGGGCCGTGACTCACAACAAAGGAATTATGAACGGCATAGATGCGGTAGTTCTGGCCACAGGTAATGATTTTAGGGCGGTTGAGGCCGGAGTGCATGCCTATGCCGCCAAGGATGGTCGCTACACCAGTTTGACCCATGCTACCATCGAAGGTGGCACTTTTAAGTTTTGGATTGAGGTCCCCTTGGCACTCGGAACGGTTGGTGGGCTTACCTCTTTGCATCCATTGGTAAAGCTTGCTTTGGAAATCCTTCAAAATCCATCGGCCAAAGAACTCATGGAAATAGTTGCTGTGGCTGGTCTGGCCCAGAATTTTGCTGCCATTCGGTCCTTGGTTACCACTGGAATCCAAAAGGGGCACATGAAAATGCACTTGTTGAACATGCTCAATCAAATGGGTGCCACTGAAGCTGAAAAGCAACAATTGGTCGAGCATTTTAAACATCGTATTGTGACGAATGCTTCAGTAAAGGAAGCCTTGGAAAAGATTCAATCCCAATAATGCAAAAGGAGTTTTACAGCAACGGAAAACTACTGCTCTCCGGAGAGTATGCTATCTTGGATGGGGCGCTGGGATTGGCGGTTCCCACAAAACAGGGGCAGTCTTTACACGTTACTGATTCGAACTCTGGAATTTTGCGTTGGAGCAGTTTTGATGAAAACAGGGAAATGTGGTTTCAAGCTGAAATTGAGTTGGAAAGTTTTGGAATACGAACTGCTTCGGATGGGAAAGTTACCCAAACTTTGGTACAACTGCTTTTAGAAGCGCAACAACAAAATCCCGGTTTTCTTTCCAAAAGTAGTGGCGTTGAAGTTGAAACCTATCTCAGCTTTCCGCGTTCATGGGGGCTGGGTACGTCATCCACATTGATCAACAACATAGCACAATGGGCGCAAGTGGATGCCTACCAATTGCTTTGGAATGCATTTGGAGGCAGCGGTTACGACATTGCTTGTGCACAACATGATTCCCCCATCACCTATCAAGTGCATAACGGCAGGTCAAAAGTCGATGAAGTGGACTTTAATCCTTCATTCAAGGAATCCCTTTGCTTTGTACATCTCAATCAGAAACAGAGCAGCAAAGAGGCCATAGCTGCGTATCGTAAGCAAAACTTCAACAAGGAAAATCTTATTCATGACATTTCTTCCCTTACCGAAAAAATGATTCGTGCCACTTCATTACAGGAATTTCAATCGCTCATGGAACAGCATGAATCTATCATGTCCGACGTTCTTCAAATCCCAACAGTAAAATCACAGCTTTTTCCCGACTACACAGGTGCAGTTAAAAGTCTTGGAGCCTGGGGCGGGGATTTTGTTCTGGCTGCAGGAAATGAAAAAGCATTGCACTATTTTGAGGACAAGGGGTTCCATACCGTAATTCCATTTTCAAAAATGGTGTTGTAAAGCCCAAAATCGCTCAAAAAATGGGGGCGGTTCCTTTTCCATAAACCCAAATAGGTGTTTCGTCAATTGAGGTCCCAATTCCTTATGCACTTCTTTTAGATTTGGAAGTATATCAAAATACAAGAGATATGTCTTCCATGAATAACATATTGGCTGCCTTACTCTTTATTGCGCTATTTCATTTCCACGCCTATTCACAAATGAACGAACAAACCGATGCCCGGTTACAAAAGTTCTTGGAAAAAAGCTCCCTTGTCACATTTAAGGAAGTTACGTCAGAAGCCATTACGTGCATTCTAAAGCATAAAGTTTACTTCATCAATCGATCTACGAAAAACACCTACCGGAATGATAGAATCCATGATAACAAGTTCATTGTATTGGATACAGGGGAAGAAATTATGCATTTTGAGCAAATCAATAGCAATACCCCCCTTGATGATTTTTTGGGGTTCATCAAAGATGACTTTGTCCTAAATCTGCAAACAGCTTCCCTTTTTGAAGATATGTTGGACATTATTTATCCTGTGGCTGCCTGGAAGGTCGACAAAAGGGAATTCTTTCATAAAAATGGAAGATGGTATTTTCTCCGGGATGCTTATTTCCGAACCAAGCAAGGTTTTGAAGTAACTACAGATCCTAACGGGAAAATTACTTCCATTCGTTATAAAATGAAATGGGATGAATTGGATAGATCATAACGTAATACCCATAAACTTAACCACAAAAAAGGGGCTTTCATATGAAAGCCCCTTTTTTTAATATTATCTCTTTGCTACATCCTAATAAAACGTAGCCCTTTTGTCCTCAATCTCAGCTTTGTCCTTAAGTGCATTGTACACAGCACCGTTTACTCGATTGGCCGCACTGCTACGCAAGTTATTGGCATAGGTACTGAAATTTTCTATGCTTGGAGCCTCTTCTTTTTTGGTCACTTTCACCATAAAAACCCCGGTTACACCCTTGATCAGACCGGAAGTTTGGTCTTGGTCAAGACCAAATGCTCTTCCAACCACTAAGGGCTCTCTTCCAGCTCCCGGAACTGTAGGGGATTTTACGGTCAAGGCCGTTGCACTGCTCAAGCTGACACCGTTTTCGGAAGCAATGGCATTCATGTCTTTTCCTTGATTTGCCGATATGATCTGCTCGGCTTTACGCTCTTTCCTGATTTCTGGCAATGCGGTTGCAGAAGCATCTTCTGGGGTCATAAGTCCCTTTTTGTATTTCTTGGTCAATTGTACAATGGCGTATCCATTGTTCACATTAAACCGTCTGATATCGCCTACACTGGTCTCATCGTTAAAAGCCCATTGCACAATGCTACGTTGTGACCCCAAACCGGGAAGATTCTCCTCCATTTCCTTGATTTTATTCACGGGTCTAACCGCGTAGCTACTCTCTCTGGCGATATCCCCAAAATTTTCAGGTTCATCATCCAAAGTGGCCATTTCAAACTTAGTTGCATCCGTGAAGAGTGTGTTGATGGTTTCTTCAGAAGGTTCAATTTCTCGAGAAAGTGTGGCTACCTGAACAACATCTTGCTTATCATCAATTTTAATGACATGATACCCAAATTGCGTTTCTACCAAATCAATGGTTCCTACAGGATTGTTGAAGCAAAAATCATTGAACTCATCAGCCATAACCCCTTCTTGGAAATAACCCAAATCCCCGCCACGTGGCGCAGAGGGGCCATCTGAATTTTCACGGGCTAAAGTAGTGAAGATGGTACCTTCTTGTTTGGCCTCTGCCAGAAGCTCCTTGGCTCTTGCCTCAGCTTCTTCCTTGGTTCTTGTAATACTTGGATTGGCTCGTTCGGCACCCTCCCAAGTAATCAAAATGTGGCTTGCTTTTACCGTTCCATCTTTTTTCTTGTCCATGATCTTGGAAACGCGGTAAAAATCACCATCCTTGTAAGGGCCATAGACTTCACCAACTCCCAAACTCATTAACGAATCTGAGGCAACAGCTGGCAAATCGTTCTTGGCTTTATATATGGTATCGAATTTGGTGTCTGAATTGCGGTCCAAGAATGCGGCCATATCAGTGGTATTCTTAAAACCAGGAATGGTATCGGTAGCATCTCTTTCTTCGGAATATTCAACTGTATCACTTAACAAGGCAGTGATAGCATCTTTCACTGCCGCTTCATCTTCGGCAGATGCTTTTTCTTCAAAATATACAAAGCGAATGTCCCTTGCTTTTTCTTGTTGAAACTGATCTTGGTGCTTGCTAATGTAGGACTGAATCTCGTCTTTGGAAACCTGAATGGTACTATCTGGAATGGAAGTGTAGGGTACCCGAACATATTGGATGTCCACTTTTTTATTGGCCAGTTGATAGTCGAACTCCCCTTCAGCCAAGGTAGCACCAACTCCACCTTTGATCAAATTAAAGTACATACGCTCTTTGGCAGCTTGAATGATAGACTTTTCATCCTGCAACCAAGCATCATATCGAAGTGGGTCATTGGCCCGCCAATCGGCAATGGCACTTTTGAAGACTTCTTCGTTGAAAATTCCGTTTTCATCCAAAAAATCTGGAATCTGGGCGTAGCCCGATGTTTTTACAAATTCTATGATCTGATCGCTTTCCACATCAATACCCAAGTCCTCAAATTGTTGGTTAAGGATGGCTTTTCTCACTTCTTGATCGTACACGGTGTTCACCAATTGGGTAGAGGAAAAATTGGGACCATACCTTCTGGATGCGGTCTCCACCTCTCTTCTAAACTCGTCAATGGAAATACTCTCCCCATTAATCTCAGCCACTTCGGAGCCCATTTTGCCACCAGCAAAGTTATTGCTGGAAAAGACCCCTGATATTACAAATGCGAACAACGCCAAACCAATGATCAGGATCAATATGGTTGTCCGTTTTCTAATATTCTCTAATATTGCCATTTTACTGCTTGTTTACTTTAATTTCAGTGGGCGAAAATACCACTTTCTTTTCAAATAGGAAAGGGTAAAAAACGCTGGAAATTGTTAATCCTCAGTATGAACACGTACACTTACCAAATCAATTTTGGTATTGGACACTTCCAAAATATGGAAGGTGAAATTTTCAATCTTCACCTCTGAATCTTGTTCGGGAATTTCCCCGGTCTCGTTCATAATCAACCCGCCCAGGGTTTCATATTCTTCACCTTCGGGAAGATCCAGTTTATAGGTCTCGTTGATATAATCCACCTCCAAACGCGCGGAAAACTTATATACATTTTCGCTGAGTTGCTCTTCATACAGGTCGGTACTATCGTGCTCGTCCTCAATTTCTCCAAAAAGTTCTTCAATAATGTCCTCTACGGTAAGGAGTCCTGCGGTACCTCCATATTCATCCAAGACCACCGCCACACTTTTGCGCTTTTTGGTGAGCACGTTCAAAATATCCTGAATAAGCATGGTCTCGGGAACAAATTCCACAGGAAGAAGAATGCTTTTTATGGTCTTTGGTTTTTTAAAGAGTTCGTAGGAATGTACATAACCAATGATCTCATCAATATTATCCTTGAACACCAATATCTTGGAATAGCCCGTTTCGGTGAACAATTTGGT
Organism: Allomuricauda sp.; assembly: GCA_050303195.1. Taxonomy (GTDB): domain Bacteria; phylum Bacteroidota; class Bacteroidia; order Flavobacteriales; family Flavobacteriaceae; genus Flagellimonas. The sequence continues at coordinate 57,683 of JBNLBG010000001.1, forward strand.
GAGGTTTTTTGGGGTCTCATCAAACTCCACCGCTGTAATCTCTGTTCGGGGCACCATAACCTCCCGGGCCTTTACGGTAGAAAATTGAAGGGCATTTTGGAAAATCTGTATTTCAGAATCAACCACATCTTCTTCTTCCACAGTTTCCATTTGTTCGGTGATATAATCGCCCAATTCCAGTTTTGTGAAGGATAGTTGTACCTCATCACCCTCGGTCTTAAAAAAAACTTTTAGAATAAAGTCAGAGACCTTGATCACAAACCAAGAGATAAACGAGAATAGGATGTAAAAGAAATAGGCGGGGATGGCAAATGCCTTCAGCAGGGTATTGGAATAGATCTGAAAGAGCACCTTGGGCAAAAATTCTGCCGTAAGCAAAATGATCAGTGTGGAAATTACGGTTTGGGACAACAGGCTAAAATCCGTGAGCAAAACATTTAAAAACCCATACTCTGTGGGGAGCAGGCTTTGAAACCACTCCATGAGCACATCGCCCATGAACAGACCGTAAATGACCAGGGCAATGTTGTTGCCAATGAGCATGGTAGCAATAAACTTGGAAGGTTTATCGGTGAGCCACGTCAATAATTTGGCCAAAAGCCCTTCTTGTTTCTTTTCAATCTCTATATGGATTCTATTGGCGGAAACAAAAGCGATTTCCATTCCTGAAAAGAAAGCTGAAAACAGTAATGATAGGACTATTATGATTACCGAGGTGTCCAAGGCTATTGCTGATTATCCTTTTTGTGCTGTTCGAAACGTTTGCGGTACCTTCTTCTAAAGATGAACATGGCAATTGAAACCACCGCAAAGAAAATAAAGATATAGGTATCCTTGGGTTCTATGCTCCAAAGGGTAATGATTTTGTAAATGGAAATAACGGCCACCGCCATATATAGATATTCTGTATATCGTAAAAACTTGATCATATTATTCTTCTTCTTTAATGGTCATAAGGCCATAGGTTTTGTGGGCCTTAAAAAAACTGAAATCCTTATTGAAATCCATTCCTTCACCATCCATTACGGTTCCGTCCTCCGGATTGGTATAGGTAAAGGTCTCTTCTGTGAAAATCCAATTGTTCTTTCTATCAAAAAACAGTTGGGGTGTTTCCAATTTTTTCCCATCATGGGTCTCAATCACCACATTGCCCCGCAAATCAATCAAATTGGTCTGGGAATACACAATACCGTAGTCTGCGGTGACCACACTTTTTTGATCTTTCTCATCGAAGAAATCAACCATAAGTCCTTCTGGAAAGGTACGGAATTTAAAGCTTTGGTTGTCAAAATCCTCAGATATGGGGCTTTTGAGTACCGCAATGACCTTGGATTGTGAAGAATCTTGTGAACTTAATTCTTCCATGCTCTCGGTATAGGTAAGCGTAAAATTTTGGGCAACACCCTGGGGAAAAATGGGCTTAATGGCTTCTTCGCCCACCCTTTCATAATTGTCTCCACAGGACATAAAAAGGATTGCCACGGCAAACACCGTGGCAAAACCCTTAAAAATATTTTCAGATGTTTGTTTCACCTTATAGATTCGGCACCTTAACGCTACCGCCTACCCAGCAATTAAACGAAACAGTTTTTCCGGCCATTCCGGAGTTAAAAATCATTTCTTTGGTTGGGGCCTTGGCATCATAGCTAGCTGCTGTTTGACTGGCATGACCTCCTAAGGATGGATCTACTCTTCCTGCTTTTCTGGCCATTTCAGCGGCTTTCCAATAAATGGCTCTTTTTTCAAATGGTGTGCTACCACAATCGTTGGCACTGCTTGCATATAAATTCGCGATCAACAAATATGCTTTTCCGTTTGCAGGATTGGCATCAATGGCTTTAAGGGCATAGCTTCTAGCTTGAGATTTGCTGCTTCTACGTACGGTAGTGGCAATTTTGTATAGGATATCAGATTTTTTATAAGAGTCTGTTTCCAATTCCACCGCTTTGTTGAAATCGGCAATGGCTCCCTTGGTGTCCCCTGATTTTTGCTTAAGGGCTCCACCGTATAGGTAAGCACTTGCAGAAGGTTCCAAAGCCAATTGGGCCTCGAACAACTTTCTAAACATGGGATCATCGGTACATTCTTTTGAGAACATTCTACCCACAGCTCTTTTTACCCATGCAACGTCTCCTTTCTTCTCCTCGTAACTTTTCTCATAAAGAGGAATAAGGTTATCACAATCTGCCAAAGCTCCCAATTTGGAATCGATACTAGCACCTACTTTACCGTAAGATTCTGAGTTGGTACTGGCGACCTTAAGCATTCTTTTCTCCTTAGTGGTAATTGTTTTTAAGGAATCCTTTGGAAGGAGTTTGGTAATGACGTCTGTCAACTTTTTGTTTTCATCTTCAATTTTTTCCGTTACATCATCATACGTATCGAATACCTCTTGAAGGTCTTTTTTACCTGCAGCGTGTAAATCCACTAAACTGGAGAAGTACAGGTACAATGCTTTAGGGTTGGTAAAATTTTCCCTGTCCTTTTTGAAGGCTTCATCCAACATTTTAAAAATTTGTTCATCAGAAGCCATCTTATTGTCATAAAGCAACAGGGCCTTATCAATGATGACATCGGCAACAGCGTAATTCTTGGGGAAATACTTTATACTGTTGTCATAAAGCGCCAATAGTTCTTGGATATACCCGTCTTTATCGGCACCAGAGGAATTCTCTATCTTGTGTGACAAGATTCTTTCCCCATAGGAAAAATTGGCCTTGTTAATATCCGGGCAACTTTCGTAGACCATTTTCCAAGGTTCGTAGGCGGCATCGTAGTTTTTAACTTTAGCGTGCTCTGCGTAAATGGAAAGATTGGTCATACACTCCGGGTTCTGAGCTTGAGCCATACTTAATCCCATCGTCATAAAGACCGCTATCATCGTTAAGTAGTGTTTCTTCTTCATCTTACTGATTTTTAAAGTGGTTAAAGTACAAATTTTCATTAAAAAATCCTCTTATATGGATCCTTATGGTCGGTTATTTATGATATTTTTAAAAAAAGGCCTTATCAATCTATTTTTCTTTTTCTAAACCACCTTGCATTTAATGACAATCCCACATTGACTTTAAAATAACTTTCTTCGATCAACGCTGCATCAGTGGTTCCCCTTCTTCCCAACTCAAATCCTAGATTTAAGTTGGAGAAGGCAGATTCATAGTTTATTCCGCCAATCGGTAATCCTAATCCAAAAGTTATGCCAAAATTATTTATTTCCTTATTGTTCACCTCCAAACCACTAACATCGTACCGTAATCCAGCCCGATATGTAATCCTTTTAAAATAGCTGGACAACGAGCGGTAGTCCGGCACCCAATATCCTCCAAAGGCATAGGTGCTGGCATCATTATAGGTTACATTATCCAATCCCAAGAAGGTATTTTCAAAATCACTGAACTGCTGAAAACTGTACTCACCTCCCAAAAACCACCTTTTGTCTTCACCAAATCCCAATCCCACCGTGGTTCGTGTGGGTATTTTTAATTCGGTATTTCTACGATTGGTAGCATCCAGATTAACATCTATGACCTCAATTTCATCCCCGGTGACCAAAGAGAAAGATCCCAATCGCTGTGAATTCTTGGACACAAGATTGCCCTGGGTATTTACCCGAACCGAAGTAAACAGGGTATACTTATCCTTAATGGTAGGCGTATAGTTCAGGGCATAATTGAAGTCGTACCCATTAATACGGGACTTCCGATTGTCCAGGGTTCCAAATTGCACATCCTCCACACTTTGAATACGTTGATACTCCAATGTGCCAAAATTAAAATTTACCGTTGCTCCCAGACTAAGATTTTTGATGGGTTCAAAGCCAAGGGATAAATAGATTCGGTTCAGCCCGCCTTCTCCAGTAAAAACATTGGTGACATTATCTCCAGAACCCGTTGTAGTCTCATCCCTAAGGCTATATCCTACAGATGAGAGCGGCATCAAGCCAAAGCCCACCCCAACTTTGTTGGCTATAGGAAAACCAATGGACAAATAATCCAAATTGGTGTTGGAAATACGTTGCTCTTCGGTCCAATCCTTCAATCGGTATTCTGTATGGCCGATTCCCCCGGTATAGGTGGTCAACCTTAACTTGGAATACGCAGCGGGGTTTTGCAGGTTAATGTGGATACTATCGGCATACATAGCCATCCCGCCCATCATTTGGTTATCCACCGTTCCGGAATTTCTAAGATCTCCTATCCCAAAATATGAATATGGTGATATGGTACCGTTTTGTGCAAAAAGGCCTTGTGCGGCCACGCAAACAAAAGCAATCAAAAATTTCTTAACCATCTAACGTTTGTTGTATTCCAGCAAGTAATTAAGCCCCTCCAGGAGAAATTTAGAATTCGCAAATATGGTGTTTTTTAGCCTTTTCGCAAAAAATTGGGCATCGCCGCCTGTTAAAATAACTGTTAAATGTTGAAAACGATTGCGATACTGGTCGATCACCCCGTCCACTTCTTGCGCAACTCCATTGATCACTCCACTGTGCATGCTGGCTGCGGTGGAATTTCCAATAAAGTCGAAAATATCCTCGGGCTCCAACAAAGGAAGACCCGCGGTTTGATCGTGCATGGCCTTATATCGCATCCGAATTCCTGGTGAAATGGCCCCGCCTACATATTCCCCAAAATTGTTGACCATATCATAGGTAATACAGGTACCCGCATCAATCACTAAGGTGTTTCCGCGCGGGTGGTGATAAAAGGCTGCCGTGGCCAAGGCCACTCGGTCCATGCCCAAGGTCTGGGGCGTGGCGTAGCTGTTTTTAAATGGTACTTTGGAGTCGTGGCTGAGCACATGCACCCTGCAGAACAGGGCCACAATATCGCGCTCCTTTCGGTCCAATTTCCCTACGGAGGAGATCAGGGCATGGTTTATTTTGGGGTAACGCTCAAAGAGTTCTTTGACCTTGGAGAGGAACAGGCCCGACTCTGAACTTTGGTCATAGATGAGCCTGCCATTCTCAAAAACGGCATATTTAATTAGGGTGTTGCCAATGTCTATGACCAGATTCATGGTACAAAGATCGAGAATTGCAAAAAAAGGAATGCCTTTTTTCAGGTTTTTGTTTGTATATCCTAATTTTGAAATTATATTTGCACCCGCTTAACAGGCATGGTACCTTAGCTCAGTTGGTAGAGCAACGGACTGAAAATCCGTGTGTCCCTGGTTCGATTCCTGGAGGTACCACAAAAAACCCGGCAAATTTGCCGGGTTTTTTGTTTTGTATTCAATGGACTATGGCCATTGCTACCTATTGGTTTTATTTTTCTTTTTCATCAGTCCGTAAATGATGTTAATCGGAAAAATCAGTTGTCCTAGAATAATGAGCAAAACAACTATAGTTATGACCATAGTCAGATAATTGTTAAACTCATATTCCATAATCTCTGTTCGATAAAATTTAGTCAAAATCCACACAAGGAATGTTCCGCCAAAAGTCAATCCAAGGTGAGCCCAGTTCAGCCACTTTGACAACTGTCTATCGACTTTTTGCATAACCCAATATCCAATTCCAATTATCCCAAAAAGTATTGAAAGCAGTATTGCTAGATGCAAATGGGCAATAACATAATAGGTGTCGTGAACATTGATGTCCAATACCGTGTTTCGATTCAAAATTCCAATAAATAGTACAATCGGAATTGTGAATAAAAATAGTAGATGTGGTTTTTCAATGAGTTTGTTCATTAAACTTATGACTAGTTGTCCCTACTATAATTTTATGGCGCAACACCACAAGATGCAATCTTGCGGAAGCAATGAGGTTTAAACTTCATCTTCAATATCTGGCTTTTCCTTTGGTGGACCTAAACAATATTGCTTGAATCTAGCATAAACTGCTTCAAAAAATGCATCTAGAAACTCGACATTTGCCTCTAACAAATCCTTTTCAAACGAATATCTCCATTCAATGAAATGATTACTATTGGTTTTCAGATGCTCATCAAATTCATGCTCATCAATTTTTAGTTTATCACATACTTCTTCTTTTATCAATTTTTGAAATTTAGGAAGAATCCTTACAAAGATTCGCTCCAATGAATGCTCTCGAATTGTATCAACACCTTCAAATTTCATCGCAAGACCTTTCAAGGCTATTTCAATTTTTAAAGATTTTAGAATTATTGCTGGTTTAACCATTAATGCCAGCTTCGAATGTTTTCCAACATCTCCATCTGCCAAGATGTTCTTTTCGGGAATAACCATCATGTCCTTTATTTCACCTATTTCCTTAAGTCCATTAAGCCCTTGATTTCGACTATTCATTAAAAAAATATCAGCTTTATGATAAATTTCTATTTGTAAATGTATTTTTCCAAAGTCCATAATTCCTGTTTTAATATGGTAATTAATACTTGAAAAGCTCCTCCAAACGAATTTCCAACGCCTTGGCAATTTTTTGGAGTTGAAGAAGATTGGCTGCCCGCTCACCGCGCTCTATTCTGCCTATCAAGTTTCCATGAACTTTCGCTTCAAACACTAAATCAGCTTGGGTCATTCCCTTTTCTTTACGTAAACGTCGTATCTGCTCACCAAACTTCAGGAGATATTGTTCTTCTTCTTTTGTCAAATCTTTCTGCATAGCAGCAAATTGCCTATTCCCACAATCGTATAAAAACACCATATGGTGTTATTTAAATTTTTTTGCTTACTTTCCATCCATCAAATCCTAAAATCCAACAATCTATCATGCCACCACGTCCCATTTCCTCCACATTTACCAACTTCCTCCACCAAAGTCCCCACACCCAACTGCAAATCACCTTTGCATCCCTAGAAATTTGCAACCACCAAAACGGGCAATTGCTGCACCGGGTACAACGGCCCCAAAGCCGTATCATCCTCCATAAACTGCCACAAAAACAGCTGGCGGGGCTTACGGTGCTGGATAATCTGGTCTTTAGTTTTTCCTTTCAGTTCCGTATTCCGGGTACAGGGAGGCCTTTTGATATGGAAATGCTGGCCTTGCCCCGCCCCTTGGACCAAGGCAGATTGTATTTAGATGAAGAAAAATTGCAACTCTCTTTTCGGATAGATGCCCCAGACCCCACTCTACGGGTGCGGGTGACCCAGGTGTACCAGGGCATCCTCAAATTGGAACGCCATTGCACGCCGCTTTGTGGGCAAATGCAATGAAGTTCTACCAAGAGGGTGTCTAAATAAGCCAGGTTTCGACTACCTGCCCGTCCGGCAGGCTGGCGCTCAACCTGACAAAAAAGACTTTCGTGGAAATTGGTGAAATCTGTGTCAAATCATAAACACCCCTAAGGTCCCCTCAAGGGGACAGTATCACGCAGTCATGCCGAACCCCGTTTCGACATCCTTAAACGTCAAATGGTTCAGAATTAGTCCGAACTGGTTTTTTCTGGATGCTTTGGCATCATTTCTTCTGGGAATGGGAAAAGGATGGTAGAGTTCTTCTCGGACGCAATGTTCGATAGGGTTTGGTACAGCCGTAACTTTATAGCCGATGGCGATTTGTCTATCTGCAGCCCTGCCTCGAGCAGTTTGCCAGCGGCCTGTTCCTCCGCCTCCGCCAAGATGATTCGGGCCCTTCTGGATCTTTCGGCCTCGGCCTGGTTGGCCATCATCCGTTTCATGTTCTCGGGCAGTTGGATGTCTTTGATCTTTACATCAATAATCTCAATGCCCCAATGTTTTGTCTCTACCTCCACTATGCTTTTGATGTTCTTGCCCATTTCTTCCCTCTTGGACAAAATGGTGTCCAACTCCACCTTACCGCAAACGTCCCGTAATGCGGCCTGCGAAAGCTGGGTAATGGCAAAACTATACTCCTCAACCTCCAAAACCGCTTTCTCTGGGTCGGTGATCTTAAAAAAAACGACCCCATCAATACTACAGGGCACATTATCTTCGGTCATGACCTCTTGGGAAACAACATTGATGGTAATGACCCGAATATCGACTATCTGGATGGTCTCAACAAAGGGGATTATCCATCGAAAACCGGGTTGAAGCGTACGGATATATTTTCCAAAACGGAATTTGAGAGCCCTTTTATACTCAAAAATGATTCGTATACCGGCCAATGCGATTAGACCAACAATTAATATAAACAACACCACTGGATTCATAATTTTTTATTTTTAAAATAGTACCGATTCAATAAGACATTTCGGTTTCAAGAAATTCTTATGTTCAAATCCCCACTAAAGTGGGAATGACGTTCTATCGGAAATCCCGGGGCAAGACTTCGGAGAATTTTATCTATTGATAACTCACCTATAAGATACAAAAAATCCAACGGACCATCAAAAGCTCCAAATACTTAAAAATCAGTCTAAAAACTTTTTTTTTGACCATTTCAACAACCCTGTTCCCATTTTTAGCGAAGGAGATGGTTTTCTATTTATCAAAACCTTCTGTGATGCTCAGGAAATGCTGTCCCTTAGACCAAGTCAGGCTGAACGTGGATGAAGAAAAATTGCTTCTCTATCATAAATTTTCCCTATTTTTAAAATCAGCGGCAAGTCATCTTCCACCATATGCAAGATTATCCTACATGAAAAAATATGGTGTTCTTTTTATCTTTTTTCTTACTTCCCTCCAATTTTTCTATGCCCAAAATTTTCTGTCGGGAAAAATAGTGGATGCCGATACGGGAGAACCTGTGGATTACGTAAACATTGGAATTGTGGATCAAGCCAAAGGTACCGTATCATCGGATAATGGAACTTTTGTGCTTCAACTTGAAGATGGTGACATCAATGATACGAATACGGTCCAGTTTTCCAGAATAGGGTACGAAACCCTTCAATTTAGCGCCAAACAACTGCACAATTTCCTTAAAGAAAAGTCCCATATCCTCATGAAAGAAGCTCTTTTTGAGCTAGAGGGAGTTACACTCGATCCAAAGAATGCCAAAAAGAACAGGGTTGGTTATATAAGCAACGACAAGGAAAACTTTGCTTTTTGGAACGATAGTCTTGCTTTGGGTGGGGAGCACGCGTCAAAAATCCGTATCAAGGATGCGCCTTTAAAATTGGAGGATCTGTCCTTTAACGTCATTGCCAGTATTTCGGATAGTATTTTGGTGCGGGTCAATATCTATGAAGTGGGAAAAGGGGGTTTGCCCGGCAAGAATATATCCAACCATAACATCCTACATACCATTAAAAGGAAACGTGGCAGGGTAACTATAGACCTTTCCCCGTACAACATTGTGGTAAAAGATGACTTTATTGCCAGTTTGGAGCTTCTTAAAATTTACGGCGGAAAAGTGGGCATTGCCATTTCTTCGTTTAAAGATGGCTACCGATCGTATACGAGATTGATTAGTCAGGATAGATGGAAAAGAATCCGAAAGGGTACTACCATTGCGTTTAGTTTAAATACTTCACGGTTGGAAGATGGGCAATACGGGGAAGTAGTCGATTCGCGAAATAGGCTGCGAGACAAGCCTGAACAAATTACTTTACTATGGGACACTTCATATTCCATGAAAGGGAAAAATCTGGAAAAGGAACTGACCTTTTTGGACGACTATTTTAACTACCTCAACAAGGTTGATGTTGAATTGGAATTAGTTGGATATACCCTGTCCAAAAAAGAAAAGTTTACCGTTGAAAAGGGCAATTGGCAATCTCTTAAAAAAAGATTGCTCGATATTCAATTCGATGGAGCGAACAGGCCTGAGGTACTCCATGATTTACAACCAGACAAATACACCTTATTTTTTACAGATGGGAAGGGATTTCCAGAAACCATTGACGAAGATTGGAAGTACACCGTTTTTACCATCAACAGCAAGCCCAATGCCAATCATGAATTGTTGAAATCCATCGCTGAAGCTTCTGAAGCCAACTATATTAATCTGGACAAAATTGATGACCGGCAGTTGGCGTTGGACTATACCAAAAAGCATATCATAGATAATTTGGAGTACGCCCGGACCAAATCAACAGTTAATACATTACAGGAAATAAAGGGTACCGTAACCGATTTTGATGACCCACTTCGCGATGTCACGGTCAAGGTAAGAGCGTCTGGAAGAACCGTAAGAACCAATGCAAATGGTAATTTTTCCATTTTGGCCAATAATGGCGATATTTTGGAGTTTACCTATCCTGGCAGGGAAAGCGCGGAGTCTGTGGTCAATACCAATACCGATAGGCTCAACATTACCATGCCCATTGGCGTAAAAGTATTGGATGAAGTGGTCTTGAAAGAGTACCAAAAAATCAAATCCATAAAAGGTGCAGACCCTCAAAAGACCGACATTACAACGAATTTTGGGACTATTGATGTTGAAAGAACGGGGTTTGCCGTAAAACAACTCCACAGTGACAAAATAAAAAATATACATCGCTATGTTTCCGACATTATAAAAGGGAAGTTTCCCGGTGTACGTGTTTTTGGGGACGATACCAATGCCAGGATTGCGATACGGGGAGGCGAAATAATCAAATCTTTTGCCGCATGGGACATTGATGGATTGGTATATCCTCCAGGCAATCCCCCGCTTCATATAAATGTGTTAAACGTTAAAAACATAACCATTATGCCCGGGAGTTGGGCCGCGGCTCGGTATGGCCGTATTGCTTCTGGTGGAATCATTATTGTAAAAACCATCAGTCAATCTTTTAACCATGAAAAATCCAACAAAGTTGCAGGTTGGAATCCTTTGCGTTCGCATGAAACCTATAAGAATGATGCCGTCCTCTTGGAAAGCACACAAGGAAATCAACCAAAATACATGCAGTGGATTTCTGGAGCAAAAACGTTGGATGAATCATATGGGATGTACTTAGAGCAAAGAAAATTATACGGCCATCTCCCCCATTTTTACGCTGATGTTCACGAATTCTTTCTCCAAAAATGGGAGAACAAAGAACTTGCGGGCAAAATTATTTCGAACATAGAAGAAATTTTTTCAGAAGATGCCAGTGCCTTACGATTGCTCGCCTTTCAACTTGATGAAAAGGGTTTGTTCGAGGAAGCCCATACCATCTATGCCAAACTATATGGTTTGCTGCCTTCACAGGCCCAAAGTCTACGAGATTTTGCCCACAGTTATATTACATTGGGAAAAATCCAAGAAGGTTGGTCACTATATAAAAAGTATTTGCTCAGCATAAATGATGAACTTGATAAAGAGGGCATTGACAAAATAATACGCGACGAGGCCATATCCTTGGCCAATCGATATCGTGCCGAGATTGATTTGGACCTTCCTTCCGTATCCAAGGAAAATGAAATCAGTGATATGGATATTTTGGTGGAATGGAACAATCCCAATACGGAATTTGAACTTCAATTTGTGGGGCCAACCGGTCATTATTACACTTGGCAACATACCAAAGAAGCCAATCCAAGTTTGATTTCCGACGAAATCTTCAAGGGTTACTCCTCCAATAGTTTTCAAATTGATGATTTGGAGGAGGGAGAATGGTTGGTGAACGTAAAATATCTGGGCAACCAAACCAACACCCCATCGTTCCTGAAAACTACCATAAAAAATAATTTAACAGGAACCGAAACCATAGAGGTGCTACGATTGCAAGAGAAGAATGTAAATTTTCAATTTTTAAAACTAACATCGGACAAGATTTCCAATTTCAAGTGACTTGTGCTATTTTCATCAAAAATAACAAACCCTTTTGCTATTCCAATTCTTTAGCGAAACGGACTTAAAATATGGGATATGAAATGCATTCTTCTTTTTTTACTGTCCCTTAATTTGGTCTGTGCACAACAAGACCCTATTGTGTTTGAGGCTCCAGTTTGGTCTCCCAGTGGCAATCAAATTTGTTATATCTCCAATGAAACGGGGACCACTGAGATCTACCTTCAAAATATTGTAGATGGAACTGTAACACAGCTAACCGATGATGGAAATAAGAAATGGACTCCGTCTTGGTCTCCTGATGGCGCCAAAATTGCTTTTGTATCAGCAAATGATGGAAACAAAGAGCTGTTTTTCTATGATATTGCCCTAAAATCCACAAATAGAATCACCAATACCACCAGTGATGAGAGTATGCCTTCTTGGAACCCCAACTCACAAAGTATTCTCTACATAAACTCTCCAAAAAATGCCCCAAACCAAATCATGGAGACCACATTGGATGGGAAAAGCAAAATATTGCTCCAAAACCACAATATCACCTATATATATCCAAGTTTGTCTTCAACTGGAAAACGATTGCTGTACTGTTATAAATCTTTGACCACTGGGGATCAATTCCATGTTGCTGTCCTTAATCTTGAAACCCATGAGGAAACTTTTATAGAGACCTTGGGTTATGTTAGCTATAACCCTAGTTGGGCCTGTGGAGACACCAAAATTGTGTTTGTAAATCAGGAGGTTGGTGAGATTCAATCGGCAAGTGTTGTGCTGGTGACTTCAGACGGTTCACAAATGGAAAAGATTATTACTTGCGAAGGGGGCTGTTTTCAACCTAAAATGAACGCCAGTTGTGACAAGGTTGTATTCAGGAACGGTTGGCGAGACAACCATAAAGGTATTTTTACCCAGGACATCGGTACAATGAAGAAAACGAGACTGGTGGGCAACCATTAATCCAAAGAATAAGAATAATCATCACAAGAAATTATTCGGGGTTAAATTCTACCGAAAAGATGGTACAAAACTTCAGTAATTTTTCACCTTTCGCCATAAAACGTAGAGATAACAAAGGATTCCCCACGGCCAACCCTATTGGATTTTTTAATGCTGGCTTTTGTCCATCTTCTTAATGTTTTCATAAATATAAAAATCGAATCGTTCTATAGGCATAAAGTATGGAACTAACTCTTATATTTAGCCAATTCAGAATAATTTTAAAACAAAAATGACACAAGATCTATTGTTAAAAGCCGAAGAGTTCGAGAACAGGTCACTGAGCCATATGTCTACCAGCGATAGGGTTGAAGCGTCTAGAGAAGCCAAAAAGCTTATCCTTTCCATCAATGAAGTTTATAAAAAGACCAAAGATTCCAAGTTGATGGAGACCATGAAGAGTCTCACGGAAAAAAAGCGAAAGATAGAAAAGCGTTTGAAAGGAAAGCCCTTGGTTTAAACCTTTCCTTCTTTTTATATTTTAAATAGCGTCTCAAATCCCTCTCCAGCACTTTTCTTGTTGCCAAACCCTTAGTTGTTTGACTAACGGATAGAACGATTTTTTGCCTGTTTTTCATCTTATTTCCCCATTCCCTATTTTTTATTTCTCCGAGATAGTTTTTCCATTTACGAAGCAATTCCTACCAATCATATCCCAATTCCTGCAACGAATAAAAATGTGGATTGTTGACCCATTGTTTTAAGTAATTTCGGACTGTAGAAATAATCTCAACCTAAAACAAACACTTTTGAAAAATGAACACTGTAGAAACAAAGTTGGGCTACCTCTTTTGGTATTTTGTAATTGCCCTCTCCGTTTACTCCCTTATTAACAGTCTGTACTTATATATCAATTAAGCTATATAAACACTACCCATCATCAATCAAAACCCTTCAGTTAAATAAGTCTCTTAAAAGACGCCTATATGGGCGTCTTTTTCTTTTCCAAAAAATCAGAGAGATGCTTTTTTACCAGACAGATTCCATGTGCTTTATGGATTCAAGATGAATTTCCGATTCTTTACTTCCATTTTGAACAATCAAGGTATTGTAAGGCTCCGTGGGAAAAAGTTGCTCCGTCATAACACATACACCTCCATCTATGAAAACTTCAATGGAAGACCAATCCAATAAAATTTTCACCTCATAGGTGTCATCATTCAACAGGTCTATGGGCATAAAATGCTTTTTGTTCCCAAACTCTGACTGAAAGTCGATTTTACCAGAGTGCATCCGATCCAATAAAAATGAATTGTTCTTGGAGTCCATGGTCAACCCCAAAGTTTCATCCAAATCATTTTTAAAAATCAATGAAAAGTCCTTGGATGCTGTTTTCAGTTCAATCTGTGATTGATTCAGCCCATCAACCACCAAGGTGTCCGACGCACCGGCACCAATCTTCACATCCTCTGCCAAAACATGCGACGCCAAACCATCCAACTGTTCCACTGGGTAGCTGGCTAACACATGGTCATCTCCTACTTTTTTAAGGAAAAGTTCTCGTGGTACGGTCATCGCACTTCTCCATTTTTGAGTGGGTGTATGGCGGGCGTAATCCCAGTTGCTCATCCAACCTATAAAAATTCGTTTGCCGTCGGGGGTGTTGTTGTAGGTGACCCCAGCATAATTATCCGTGCCATAATCGACCCATCTGGGCTCTTTTTGATTCGATGTGAATTTCCGTCCATCAAAATCCCCAATAAAGTATTGGGTACCACTTCCCCCGTTGGGAGCACCAGGATTTATGCTAATGATCAATATCCATTTTTCTTCATCCGAACCTGCAATCTGCATTGGAAAAAGGTCGGGGCACTCCCATACACCTTCATGGGCACCTTGTTTTTTCCCGAAATCACTCAAATGTTCCCACTCTTTCAAATTTTTGGATGCATAAAATTGAGCATGGTCCCCGGCTACCAAGGTCAAAATCCATCTTTGGGAATCCTCATGCCAAAATACCTTGGGATCCCTAAAATCCCGTATGCCCTTATTCCCGATTACGGGATTGCCTTCATACTTTATCCAAGATTCTCCATTATCCAAGCTATAGGCAATACCCTGCGTTTGAAAATCATTCCGACCGGCTTTTTCACCCTCCATGGAATGATAGGTGAAAATGGCCACCAAGGGAGATTCTCCGTTTTTGGCAAAACCGGAGGTGTTATTTTTATCCACAACCGCACTTCCTGAGAAAATCAACCCATGTTCATCAGGATAGAGCGCAATGGGCCTATGCTCCCAATGTACCAAATCCTTGCTAGTGGCATGTCCCCAATGCATCGGGCCCCATACAATATCGTCGGGATAGTACTGGTAAAAAAGATGGTAGACCCCTTCGTTGTAAACCAGTCCATTGGGGTCGTTCATCCATTTTTCAGGAGGGGAAAAATGAAATTGGGGACGGTACTCTTCCATATACTTGTTGTCCAACTGCGCTTCGGCGGGTTTTTGCTTGCTTTGTTCCTTACACCCTATCAACAAGGTTGCCAAAACAAAAAGAGTGGTTCCTATTTTCATCGTTTTTGTACAGTTTATCCTTATTAGCAGGCCAATTTAATGAATCAAAATTTATTGATTTATCTTTGATTTAGATTCATTGCCCATGCGACTTCCATTACTCCTATTTCTATTTATGACCTTGGGAATTTCATGTGCCCAGCAGTCCATTCCAACGGTTTTGAAACAACTCAATGATAATACGGTGGACTATATTTCTGTTGAAGATCTGCACGAAATGAAACCTCCCTTTCTTCTGGATGCACGCGAAAAAGAAGAATTTCAAGTAAGCCATTTGCAGAATGCCATTTGGGTGGGATACGATGAATTTGACATCAATAAAGTGCAACAACAACTACCCAACAAGGATGAGCACATAGTTGTTTACTGTTCCATTGGGGTTCGTTCCGAAGATATTGGGGAACAGCTAAAAAATGCTGGGTATGCCAATGTTAAAAACCTGTATGGAGGCATCTTTGAATGGAAAAACAAGGGGTATCCCGTTTTTGATACAAATCAGCAAGAAACCGAAAAGGTTCATGCCTTTAGTAAATATTGGGGACGTTTTCTGACCAACGCCGACAAGGTTTACGACAAATAGACCAGCATTCCCACCAGAATGATCATAGAATAAAAGCTGTTGCACACAATTTTTTCACAAATTATGTGTTAAGTCTTTGCAACATTGTTGTTTTTTCCTACGGCGATTCGTTTTGGATGAATTGCAGATGAATAATTGATCTCAATCTTGAGAATTAGTATGTCGTTGATGTCTTCAAAAAAGGAGTTGATTCTTCCCATTGTGGTATTTGTTATTTTTATGACCACAGTATCCGTTTTATGGAACAATTCCTTAAAAACACAAAAATCATCATTCATTCACGAAATCCATAACACGGGTAATCTACGGGCCCAGGAATTCTTCTCCTCTGTAAAGTACAACATCAAATCTCTTGAAAACCTTAAACAACGTATTGAAATGACCGATGGGTCCTATTTTCAATACTGGGAAAAGGATGCCCGCCTTATTTTGGAACAGAATTCATCCTTTAAATTTGTGGAATGGGTGGATAGCCTCATGGTCATAAGGGTAGTAACCCCTCTGAAAGGAAACGAGGCTGCCATTGGTCTAAATCTGTCCACGCACCCAAGGAGTACAGAATGGAGGAGACATATGGCGAATACTCTGACCAATATTTCCTCATGGACAAAACTGCACCAAGGGGGAAATGCTTTTTTGGTTGATGTGCCCGTTTTCTTTAAGGGCAGATTTCAAGGATCTATCACAGCCGGGATGGATTTCACCAACCCCTTCAATGAGCTAACATCCAGCTTGGATAAGTATGCCATTGAAATACAGGATGAGAACGGTACAATTTTTTATTCAAAGAACAATCCCTCTGAAAATACCATTGCCAACGAGTATGTATTCAACACATCTTTAGTAATAGATCCACTTGATAAAAGGGAATGGGCATTTAAATTGATGCCATCGGATACGGACTTTATGGTGGCAAGGCAAAAGGACACCTATATTTTGGTAATTTTTGGAACCTTGGTGGCTTTGCTTACCAGTTCGCTCATATATTTTTATCAGTCCTCGCGGAAGAAGAACATACGTTTGAGCCATGCCAATGACAAGCTCAAAGACCTCAACACGTCTTTGAAAAAAGAAAGGTTGAAAGCAGAAAAATCATCCTTGGCCAAGACCGAGTTTATCTCCAACATGAGCCACGAGATACGGACCCCTTTAAATGCCATTATCGGTTTTATTGAAGTTTTAAAGCTTTCCAAATTACAGGGTTCCTTGCAAGAATACCTTTCATTGATGGACATCTCTTCAAAAAAATTGCTTTTGTTGGTAAACGATATCTTGGAAATTGACAAGATAGAATCAGGAAAGATCAGTTTTAGGGAAGACATTTTTTCCCCGTTGGAAGAATTAAAGAATGTCATTAGCATTTATAGGCCCAATGCCGAAGAGAAGGGACTCCATATTTTACTTGATTCGCACCATGAAAATGACCACAGCGTAAAAGGTGATGTTGGAAAATATGGGCAAATCATTACCAATATTATTAGAAATTCCCTCAAATTCACAGAAAATGGAGAAATACAGATTTTCTATCATGAAGAAGTAAGGGAAGAAACTTTGGCCATTGAAATTGTTGTCAAGGATTCAGGAATAGGGATTCCAAAAAACAAACTGAAAACCATTTTTGACCGGTTTACCCAAATAGATGCCGGCAAAGCCAAAAGACACGAAGGCAGCGGCCTTGGACTCTACATTACCCGCAGATTGGTGGAACTTTTGGGAGGAAAGATCACTGTGGACAGTGAGGTGAATATTGGTACCGAATTTTGCCTAAACCTGGAGCTTCCCATTTCAGAAGTAAAACAAGATTCCAGTTTGCCAAGTCTTGAACAAATAGACTTCAGTGGTTGCAAGGTTTTGATTGTGGATGACAACCGGGTGAATGTCATCGTGCTTAAAATGAGTTTGGAAAAATTGGGCATACAGGCCGAATCAGTATGCAATGGGCTACAGGCTGTGGAAGCCGTCACAAAAAATGGCTATGATCTTGTTTTTATGGATATACACATGCCCAATATGGATGGGTTCCAAGCCACCAAAGAAATCAGAAAAATAAACAAGCACATAGCCATCATTGGGCTCTCCGCGGACGTCACCAAAGAGGCCATTGATGAAGCCAAGGGGGTGGGCATGAACGATTATCTCACCAAACCCATTTCCTTTGATAAACTTCGTAATCACTTGCCAAATTATCTGGTAAAAATGTCATAAGTTCACGGTTGGTATTCTAAACAGTCCATTAAAAAAGAGAGTTTTGGCGATTTGTTGGCATTCCTTTACGGTGAAATAGAAAAAATACAGATCTTTGGGTAAGTATTGGAAATGATTCCTGACCAACGGAAGAAAATACCTCCTTCAAAAAAAAATAACCGTTTGAACAATAGCCTACTTTTGATTCTAACGAGAAACCCAGAGCTGGGCAAATGCAAAACCCGATTGGCTGCCAAAGTGGGCGATAAAGTGGCATTGGACATCTATAAATTTTTACTTGACCGCACCGTTTCGTTTACCAAAGAGCTCGATGCGGAAAAATGGGTATACTACTCAGGATCTATTTGGGAAAATGATATTTGGGACCAGCGCATCTACCAAAAGAAACTCCAGATAGGAAATAACTTGGGAGAACGGATGTTGAATGCCTTTCAAGAAGGGTTCAATTCCCGTTTTGAAAAAATCATTATTATTGGCAGTGATATGTACCACCTCTCCAAAGCAGATTTGGAAGAGGCTTTCAGGCAATTGGAAAACCATGATTATGTAGTGGGACCGGCCGAAGATGGCGGGTATTATTTGTTGGGTATGAAATCCCTTAAAAAGGAGGTTTTTCACAACAAATCTTGGGGTACAGATACCGTGTTGTCCGATACCTTGAAGGATTTGGAAACTGGAAGTATTTGCATGCTCCCCGTGAAGAACGATGTAGATTATTATGAAGACATAAAAAATATTCAGGCTTTTCAGCCTTTTTTAAAACATATAAAAAAATGACCCAAGCACAACTTGACGAATCTGTTGGTTACCTAGTAAAAAAGGGATTTGACACACCAGAAATCGGCATCGTTCTCGGTACCGGGTTAGGTCAATTGGTAGAAGACATTGAAGACCCCATTGAGGCACACTACAACCATATTCCCCATTTTCCATTGGCCACGGTGGAGTTTCATAGCGGGAAACTGATCTATGGAATTATTGCAGGCAAAAAAGCAGTGGTCATGCAGGGACGTTTTCATTTATATGAGGGGTACGACTTTCTGGACATCACCTATCCCATTCGGGTAATGCGCCAATTGGGGATTCAAAAACTATTTGTGTCCAATGCCGCTGGAGCCATCAACCTCAATTTTAAGAAAGGGGATATTATGCTTATAGAGGACCACATCAACCTTCAGGGAGGGTCTCCATTGGCCTTTAAAGGCGTATCGGGATTTGGAGATCGGTTTGTGGACATGAGTGAGCCCTATGACCTTACTATGCGTGAAAAAATAGTGGCCATCGCCCAAAAAGAAGGCATTTCACTCCAAAAAGGAGTGTATGCCTCAGTGGTAGGCCCTCAGTTGGAGACCAAGGCCGAATACCGCATGCTCAAAACCCTTGGAGCTGATGCAGTAGGAATGAGCACCGTCCCCGAAGTAATTGTTGCCAATCATTTACGACTACCCATTGTGGCCGTGTCCGTTTTAACCGATGAATGCGACCCCGATAACCTGGAACCCGTCAACATTGAGGAAATATTGGCCATTGCCAATAGGACGGAACCTAAAATGATACAATTGTTCAAAGAACTAATTAAACAAATATGAGCTATTTAAACGCCACTCAAGACCTTTATAAAGAGGCAGCCCTAACGCCAGATGTGGGTCTCTGCTGTACCACAAATCCCATTTGGCAATTCCCTGGGCTATCCATTCCTAAGATTATGCAGGAAATGAACTATGGCTGTGGGAGCACGGTCTCCGCACAAGATTTAGTGAATAACCCAAAAATTCTCTACGTGGGCGTAGGCGGTGGAATGGAGTTGTTGCAATTTTCTTATTTCTCTAGGCAACAAGGTGGTGTCACTGGAGTGGATTCCGTGGATGAAATGCTGGAAGCTTCCCGAAAAAACTTCAAAGTTGCCGAAGAAGAGAATGATTGGTTCAAAAGTGATTATGTGAATTTGGTAAAAGGCGATGCGCTCAACCTCCCGGTTGCCGATGAAAGTATTGACGTAGCGGCCCAAAACTGCCTCTTCAATATCTTTAAAATGGAAGATTTAAAAAAAGCCGTCTCCGAAATGTATCGCGTACTGAAACCCAATGGTCGTTTGGTAATGAGCGACCCCATCTGTGAGCAGCCTATGAATGAGGAGCTTCGTAACGATGACCGACTGAGGGCGCAATGTCTCAGCGGAAGTATTCCACTAAAAGAGTATGTAAAGGTTTTAACCGATGCCGGATTTGGCACCATTGAAATTAGAGGCCGAAGATCGTACCGGGTTTTATCCCCCAACCATTATCCAACGGATGAGTTGGTTTATATTGAATCTATCGAAATTGCAGCCATAAAAGATCCTATGCCCGAAGATGGACCCTGCATGTTCACCGGAAAAACAGCTATTTATTACGGTGATGAGGAATATTTTGACGATGGCAAGGGCCATGTCCTGTACCAAAACCAACCTTTGGCCGTGTGTGATAAAACGGCGGCGATCTTGGCACAAGCTTCTGATCAAATCCATGTGAGTGAAAGCACCTGGCATTACAATGGCGGTGGCTGCTGTTAATTTTGGAACCATTTCTAAAACAGAAACATGAATATAGTCTTACAGGTACTACTTGGCGTGTTTCTTCTTTCCTGTACTGGTAAGAAGGAAAAGACTGAGGTTAACTATCAAATTAGCACTTCCAAACCTTCCCATACGGTTTGGAACACGCTTTTGCAAAATCATGTAGATGGAAATGGGGACGTGAATTATACTGGTTTCAAACAAGATGGCGTACAGCTTGACAATTATTTAAGCCATTTGGCACAACACCCCCCTTCCCAAACATGGTCCAAGGAAGATTCTTTGGCGTATTATATCAACCTCTATAATGCGGCAACGGTCAAATTGATTGTGGACCATTACCCTGTGCAAAGCATTAAAGACATTCCGAATCGGTGGGGCAAAAAATGGATAAATGTTGGAAACGTAACACTATCCTTGAATTACATTGAACACGAAATACTGCGCAAAATGAACGAATCAAGAATCCATTTTGCTATCAATTGTGCCTCCTATTCCTGCCCCAAATTGTTGAATGAAGCTTTCACGGCTAAAAAGATGGAACAGCAGCTCACCAAAGTAGCTATGGATTTTGTGAACGACCCAACAAAAAATCGCTTTGAAAATGATGAGGCACAACTTTCCAAAATATTCAAATGGTACAAGGGCGATTTTACGGAAAATGTCTCACTTTTGGAATACATCAATCCCTATTTGAAAAATCCCATTAGCTTGGATGCGGATATTGATTATTTAGATTACGATTGGAGCCTAAACGATGCCAAATAAGAATCGTTCCATAAGTATCATAATCCCAGTGCTCAATGAAGAGCCTTGCCTTCAGAAGTTACTGAGCCACCTTACCCAGACCGCAACGCCTTCAAACATCAAAGAAATCATTTGCGTGGATGGTGGCAGCAGGGATAACACACGGGAAATTGCAGAGCAACTTGGCACCAAAGTGATTCTATCGGAAAAAGGTAGGGCCAAACAAATGAACTTAGGTGCCCACCATGCCACAGGTGACATCTTTTATTTTTTACACGCGGATACCTTCCCTCCCCAAAATTTTGACCAGCTTATTTTGAACGCTGTTGATAGTGGCTTTTTAGCTGGTTGTTTTCGCATGAAATTTGACACCAGAAACCTTTTTCTACGCTTTTTTGCTTGGTTTTCTAGAGTGAATCTCCTTATCTGTCGAGGAGGTGACCAATCTTTGTTCGTGGAACGGGAGCTCTTTGAAAAAAGTAAGGGGTTCAACGAGATGTATTGCATTTATGAGGATACTGAATTTATAGAGCGATTATACCACCAAACAAAATTTAAGGTCTTAGCGGCTTATGTAGTCACCTCAGCAAGAAAATATCGGGAAATTGGCACGTTGAAACTTCAGTTCCATTTTGCCGTTATCCATCTAAAAAAATCGTTGGGAGCAAATCCGGATGAGCTGCATCGCTATTACACAAAATATATTACACCCTAGAAAGATCTACTGATCAATCTCTAGATCCACATAATCATTCATAATACCATTGGTCAACAAATTGGCGAGCAGTTTTTTGTTGGGACGTACCGAAATCTTTTCTTCTGCTGATTTTGGAGATTCATTTTCCAAAGTGAGCAAACTTACCGCAGGAAGGGTATTTTTAGCCAAGTATAAGCTACTGGCATCCTCAAATATGTTGTTGTAATCCTTGGGCGTTGATATGCTATTCTTTTTGAATACGTTTTGGATATTTTCTGCCAAGCGCTGCCCTTCCTCACTTTTGTTGTAATGATAAACGGCCACATTCATATTGCCCTTTCCCGTAACGGCATTGGCCCGAATCATCAATACACGTTGGTATTTCCCCCTGTTTTGAAGGTAACGTTTATTTATGGCTTCAATATAATGGTCCATTTTTTGGGTTTGAACCATCTCGGTTTGAGCTTCTTTCCCAATTTCTGGACTTTCGTTGCCCAAAATGTACACTTTTGCACCATGAACCATGAGTTCCGAAGCTAAATTTTGGATAGTTTCCCCTACAAACCCATTATCTTGATGGGCGTCATTTTCCACTATCAAATAATAGACCGCATCTTTGAGTTTCTCACTTTTTGGAGACATTTTGGCCAATTCTTTATCAAAAATAGGCTCCTCCGTTCCTTCATCTGCCCATATTTTCACCCCAGTTTTCTTGAAAGAATCCGTTGCCTTCGGAATTTGGTAGGCCACTCCAACCTGCAAAAAACTACCATCCTTAATTTTTTCTTCATTAAGCTTAATGAATTCCTCATAATGCTTGATAGGGTCCAAACCTTGTTTTCGAAGGAGGGAAAAAATACCATCGCCCTTTTCTGCAATGACTGTATTGGGTAGCTCCTGTGCAAAAAATAATGAGCACGTGCATACCCAAAGCAAGAGGGATGGAATAAATTTCATCAGGTTCAGTTTATAATTGGGAGTGCACTACAAATATGGCAAAAATCATCTTTGCCAAAACTTGGCTGGGTCAAAAAGTTTCAACAATCGGTATTGATAACCTTAAAGTTTAGATTTCTTTACTTGAGCGTAGTGTTCCCGAATTACAGATTCTGCAGGTTTATTTTGAGGAGTAAATCTATTGTCGGCATACCCCCCGGCCCTATCATGATGAATAAACCATTTCCATACAAAACCACCTGCAAACCAATCTTCATCCCAGAACTCCTTAAAAATCACTTTTGTGGCATCCGCTTGGGCCTTTAGGTTCACCTTCATTTGGTTACGGTCTACCAACCACGGTTTTTTTCCGGTATAGTCCATGCTTCTATACCCAAATTCGGTAAACAACATGGGCTTATGGAGCTGTTCCGAGAGGTTCTTCAATTTAGTTTTCCAAGGTTGCCATCCCGCAGTCAAGGTTTCCACGGTGGGTGTTTGTTTTTCGCACAAGGGAAAATAGGCATTGACGCCAATAAAATCCAATTGATTCCAAAAAGGAGTACGGGCATATTCATCCCAGTTGGCAGCATAGGTTAGCTTTCCGTGATAGATTTCCCGGACCTTTACAATTAAATCATTCCAAAACTCGGGTCGGTGTTTAATGAACTCATCCAATTCATTGCCAATACAATATACACTACATTGGGTCTCTTCAGCCAATTTTGCATACGTAAGAATGAAGTCTTCATACGATTTTTCAAAAATGCTCCAATCTTCATCGGACGGCATGATCATATCCCCAGTAAATGCACCACGCCAAATCCAGATTTGGGGCTTCAACATTACCTGTACGCCATTTTTATGCAATACTTCAATATACTGTTTGGCCCCTCGTTTGGTTTCCCCATACCACTGGCGGTCTGTGTTGAAAACAAGCTCAGGTGAGTTGGCCTCTCTCATAAAACCAAAAGGCATCACAGCTGCATAATTGGCGTGAATCTTCAACAAGGGATCTATGTGTTCTTGGACCACTTCTTCCCGGGAGCCCACAAAACTCACACCGTTGATCTTTTCAAGATTTTGACCACTGCAAGAAATCAAAATCAAACACCAGAAAAAACGAACTAATTTCATATCCTAAAATCCATGACCCTAAAAATAATTCATTAATGCTTAGGTCATTACAAAAAATAGCGTCCGTCTTAAATTATATTCTTTCTAAATTAACGGATTGAGTTAAGTTCTTTGAATTTAGTTCGACACATTAGCAACAATCTTTTTGACCACATGGAGAACATTGTCATTATTGGAAATGGAATTTCAGGCGTTACCGCAGCACGGCACATCCGAAAACTTTCAGATAAACGGATTATCATCATTTCTGCGGAGACCGATTATTTCTTTTCCCGCACAGCACTGATGTATGTGTACATGGGGCACATGAAGTTTGAACACACCCAACCCTATGAAAAGGGATTTTGGAAGAAAAACCGTATTGATCTGGCAAAAGGGTTTGTTAACCAGATAGTTACAAACGAAAAAAAGCTTTTGCTTGATGGTGGTAAATTCATCGCTTATGACAAATTGATCATCGCCACAGGATCCAAACCCAATAAATTTGGTTGGCCCGGACAAGATTTGGAGGGAGTCCAAGGATTATATTCCAAACAAGATCTAGACCTTTTGGAAGTAAATGCTCCAAACAACAAGGTTTGCAAAAGGGCTGTAATCGTGGGCGGTGGATTGATTGGGATTGAACTGGCCGAAATGCTCCGAACCCGAAATATCCCCGTAACCTTTCTGGTACGCGAAGACAGTTTTTGGAACGGAATTTTGCCCAATGGCGACTCCCAGATGATCAATGAGCATATTTTGGAGCACCATATTGATTTAAGGTTAAGCTCCTCTCTCAAAGAAATTGTTCCCGATGAAAACGGAAGGGTAAAATCCATCATTGTGGAAGAAACCGGAGAAGAAATTCCCTGTGATCTGGTCGGACTCACTGCCGGGGTCACCCCAAATATTGATTTCTTGAAAGATTCTGGAATTGAATTGGGTCGTGGGGTTAAAGTGAACCGTTATTTGGAAACCAACATCAAAGATATTTATGCCATTGGAGATTGTGCCGAGCAGCATGAGGCCATTGGAAACAGAAGACCTATTGAAGCGGTTTGGTATACAGGCCGAATGATGGGTGAAACTGTAGCGCAGACCATCTGTGGCAATAAAATGCCCTACAATCCTGGGCATTGGTTCAATTCAGCCAAATTCTTGGATATTGAATACCAGACCTATGGTTGGGTTTTTTCAGAAGGTAGAAAAAAAGCTGAGGAAATCCATTTTCATTGGAGACACCCCAAAGAAAAACTTTGCATAACCATGGCTTTCCATAAAGATTCAGAAGAAATTTTAGGCATCAATACCTTCGGCATTCGATTACGACATGAAATTTTGGACCGATGGCTCACCGAGAAAAGAAAGGTTGACTATGTACTGGAACATTTGGCCGATGCCAATTTTGATCCAGAATTCTACAGGACTTATGAAAAAGACATCGTGGACCAGTTTAATTCCGATTTTGGAAAATCCATTACACTGAAAAAGAAAAATCTTAAACGCATCTTCCAGATTGCCTAAGTTACTATTATGAGCACGTACAACAAGAGCATGGCCCTTACCGGGGAACCGCCAAAAAGTCTGAGCACTAACCAAAAGTTGGCCACACTAACGGGTGTAACAGGATTGGGAATTATGTTGTTGGCTATTTTCAACGTTTCCTTTCCCAATAAGATGTTATGGCTCTCGGTCTCACTATCGGCCCTGTTTATTGGAATTCTTTGGTTTTCTTGGGATGCCTATTCCCAAAAACTTCCAGGTATCAGAAATGATGGGGTTTGGTTCAAATCCATCTCCAGTCGTGGATTTTGGGCATGGGTAGCCGGGATTGCCTTGACCGGATTTTACATTGTTCTGTATTTCTATCCTGAGTTCTTGGGATTGGTGAGTGATGGAGACAACAAAGGGATAATTGCCCTTTTTGACCCCCTCAGCAAAATGTTGAGTGGCAATCCCGCCAGTCAATGGTTTGTATACGGAACACTGTACACTGTGGCTATTTTGGCTTTTGGAACAAAGTTTCTGTGGAAATATCGCCATAACCGCTATGAAAAATTACGAACCGTGAGCGTAATGTTTTTCCAAACTGCTTTTGCGTTCATCATCCCGGAACTGATGGCCCGTTTGAACGGGGACAAAATTTTGAATGGGGGTAGTTTGCCCTACTACGATCTAAAAAATGTGTGGCCCCTCAACTACTATAATTTTGAGAGCTACCGCATTAAAGGGTTTTTGAGTTCTGGAGACATTGGTTTTGCGCTGTTGATTTTTGGGATTCTGTCCATTTTTGTGATTACCCCTATCCTTACCTATAAATATGGAAAACGATGGTACTGTTCTTGGGTCTGTGGCTGTGGTGGATTGGCTGAAACTGCTGGGGATTCCTTTCGTCAACTGAGTGATAAGTCCACTTTTGCTTGGAAGGTGGAGCGTTGGGTAGTACACAGTGTTGTGGTTTTCGTCACCTTGATGACCACTGCAGTGGTGTACTCGTATTTGGGAACGGATACCAGCAAGTACTGGCTGACCAAAAGCTCATTTTTAATTGGAGTTGCCGTATTGCTGACCTTAGTTTTTGGGTGGGTTATGCTCTTTAAACGCGAACAACTTCAAAAAGACGCCCAATATGGCGCTATTGGATACTTTGTCATCATTATGGCACTTATTGGATTCCATTTTTTCAGTGGAGAAGGTTATGTGTTCCTGTTCAAATCTGAAACGCTTCGGAAGTCCTATTCGTTTTTGATTGGTAGCATTTTCTCTGGTGTGATCGGAACTGGATTCTACCCCATTTTCGGGAGCAGGGTCTGGTGCAGGTTTGGGTGTCCCATGGCCGCCATTCTCGGTTTCCAGCAACGGTTGTTCTCTCGATTTAGAATCACTACCAATGGGGGTCAGTGTATTTCTTGCGGAAACTGTTCCACCTATTGCGAAATGGGTATCGATGTGCGTGCCTATGCCCAAAAAGGTGAAAATATTGTGCGTGCCAGCTGCGTTGGGTGTGGTATCTGCTCCGCCGTATGCCCAAGAGGGGTGTTAAAATTGGAAAACGGTCCGTTGGAAGGAAGAATTGATAGCAATCAAATCCTACTGGGCAACGATGTGGATCTCATGACCTTGGTGAACCAAAAATAAGAACTG
The DNA here is from genome assembly GCA_050303195.1 of Allomuricauda sp. Taxonomy (GTDB): domain Bacteria; phylum Bacteroidota; class Bacteroidia; order Flavobacteriales; family Flavobacteriaceae; genus Flagellimonas. The sequence goes on from JBNLBG010000001.1 coordinate 84,768, forward strand.
TACGTGACCATCAAACTTAAAAATTAAAAGGTCAAAAACGCATGGAATAGTGTAGTTTTGGCTACTTCAATGCAAAAATAAATCTACAGGTAGCCCATGGCGGATATTAAGGTCATCATTCCTGCAATCAATGAAGGAGACTCCATAGGAAAAGTAGTTTCTGAACTCCCTAAACACGTTTCTGAAATTATTGTGGTGGACAATGGTTCTACCGACAATACCATGGAAAATGCAAAAAAAGCTGGTGCTACTGTACTCACCGAAACCCGCAAAGGATATGGCTCGGCCTGTCTGAGAGGAATTAAATATGTAGACCAGCAATCCAAACTACCGGACATTATCGTATTTATTGACGGAGATTATTCAGATTATCCGGAAGAACTGGATAAGGTAGTCGCCCCAATCTTGGAAAATGACATAGATTTTGTGGTCGGAGCGCGAAAAAAATCGCTCATGGAACCCGGTTCCATGACTCCACAGCAGGTTTTTGGCAATAAATTGGCCACTTTTTTAATGAAAATCCTGTTTGGAGCAAGATTTACGGATTTGGGACCTTTTAGGGCTATAAAGTATGAAAAACTCAAAAAATTGGAGATGCAGGACACGACTTATGGATGGACGGTGGAAATGCAACTCAAAGTTCTGAGAAAAAACATGTCATATACCGAAATACCAGTGCGTTATAAACAAAGAATTGGTGTTTCAAAAGTGTCAGGTACGGTAAAAGGTACTATATTTGCTGGCATAAAAATTCTGGGTTGGATTTTTAAATATAGTTTAAAATAATATGGGACTTACAATTTCTCTTATCATCGTAGCTATTTATAGTACAGCCTTAATTTTGATTTTCTTCTACAGTCTTGCCCAATTAAATCTGTTGATCAATTACCTAGGCTATAAAAAGCGCAATGAAGAGGCTCCCAAGTTCAACCTATTAGATCCCAAAGAAATACCGTTTGTTACCATACAGCTTCCCATTTATAATGAGGAGTATGTTATGGAGCGTTTGTTGGACAATATCGCTAAAATAGAATACCCAAAAAGTAAGTTGGAAATCCAGGTTTTGGACGACTCCACAGATGATACTGTAATAGAAACGGCCAAACGAATCGAGGAACTCAAAAAGGAAGGACTCGACATCCAACACATCCGAAGGGAAAACCGAAAAGGGTTCAAGGCAGGAGCCTTAAAAGAGGGACTTGCCATTGCAAAAGGTGAGTTCATTGCCATTTTTGATGCCGATTTCCTTCCCGAAAGTGATTGGCTTAAAAAGACCGTTCCTTATTTTAAAGATGAGGAAATTGGTGTGGTACAAACCCGTTGGGGACATATTAACCGTGATTATTCAACCCTTACCCGTATTCAAGCCTTTGCTTTGGATGCCCATTTTACCTTGGAGCAGGTAGGACGAAATTCCAAAGGACACTTCATCAACTTTAACGGTACTGCAGGTATCTGGCGGAAAGAATGCATTTTGGATGCCGGTAACTGGGAAGGTGATACCCTGACCGAGGATTTGGACCTCAGCTACCGTGCCCAATTGAAAAACTGGAAGTTCAAATATTTGGAAGATGTTGAAACCCCTGCCGAGTTGCCCGTGGTGATCAGTGCGGCCCGTTCGCAGCAGTTCCGTTGGAACAAGGGTGGTGCGGAAAACTTCAGAAAAACGGTTTGGAGCGTGATTACGGCCAAGAATATTCCATTGAAGACCAAATTCCACGGAGTGATGCACCTATTGAACAGTTCCATGTTCCTTTGTGTGTTCATTGTGGCCTTATTGAGCATTCCCATGCTGTACATTAAAAACACCTATGGCCATTTGGGTTGGGTGTTTGAAGTGACCAGTTTCTTTATCATCAGTACCATTATCCTTTTCATTTGCTATTGGTTTACCTACAAAAGTATTCAGGGTAGTAGTTTTGATAATTTTGTGGACTATATCAAACTCTTTTTTACCTTCTTCTCTGTCGCACTTGGATTCTCTTTGCACAACACCGTAGCGGTTTTAGAAGGTCATTTGGGCAAGCGAAGCGAATTTGTTCGTACCCCAAAGTTCAACATCAATAGCATAAAAGATACTTGGAAAGGCAATAAGTATTTGGCCAAGAAATTATCGCCAAACATGATCTTGGAATTTGCCTTGATGATCTACTTCCTTTTTGGAATGTACAGTGCCGTTCCTTTGAATGACTACGGATTATTCCCATTCCATTTGATGTTGTTCCTTGGTTTCGGTTTTGTTTTCTTTAAATCACTGACCTCAAAGGCATAGAAACCATGCTTTCTTACTGGCGCTTGCACAAATACCCGATACTCTTTGTTGTCGGCAGTATTGCCTTCTATATAAGTTTTGGTTATGATTTGGCCCGCACCGATTTCGTAAAACTGCTCATGCTCTTTGCTGGGCTTTTCTTTTTTTTGGTCAAACTCATGCAGTTTGAAAAATGGAACTTTAAGTTCCTTTTGGTAGCCGGAATCCTTTTTCGACTGGTATTCCTTATGGCCGAACCCAACCTTTCCCAAGATTTTTATCGATTTATTTGGGATGGCGAGCTTATTAAAAATGGCCTTAACCCCTATCTACATACACCAAACGACCTTATTGGGCAATCCGATATAGCCATTGCCAATGCGCAAGAGTTACACACAAACATGGGAGAACTCCATGCCAAAAATTTCAGCAACTATCCCCCGGTCAATCAAATCCTGTTCGCTTTAGTTGCTTTTTTGGGCGGTGGAAGTATTCTGGGCTCCGTCATCGTGATGCGGTTGATCTTGATTTTAGCCGATATCGGTGTCCTTTATTTTGGTCAAAAGTTGCTTCAAAATCTCAACCAATCCAAGCACATGACCTTTTGGTATTTCCTGAATCCCTTGGTCATTATAGAATTGACCGGCAATCTACATTTTGAAGGTGTTATGCTGTTCTTTTTAGTATGGGCCTTGTACCTTATCTCAAAAAACAAAAGAATCCTTGCCGCTCCCATCTATTCCCTATCCATAATGGTGAAGTTGGTACCCCTTATTTTTCTGCCCGTCTTTCTTAAATATTTTCGCTTGAAGAATAGTGCATTGTTCTACGGACTTGTGGGGGTTGGATGCATTGTTCTGCTTCTTCCGTTTTATTCTCCTTCTTTTACTGAGAATTATTCAGAGACCTTAAAATTATGGTTTTCCAATTTCGAGTTCAACGCTGGCATTTATAACATCGTCAAAAAAATTGCGGTTACTTATTATGAAGCCAAGCCCTGGGAACTGATTGAATCCTATGGCAACATCATCACCAAAGTAATATTGATCATCACCTTGTTGATTGCTTTCCTACGAAAGAACCACAATTTGGAAACAGTGATCACTTCCATGGTATTGGCTCTATCTTTTTATTATTTTTTATCCAGTACCGTGCATCCTTGGTACATTGTTTTTCTATTGGGGATATCCGTCTTTACAAAATATAGGTTTCCCTTGGTCTGGTCATTGGCCATTGTGCTCAGTTATCAGGCCTATTCCAACCCGGACTACAAGGAGAATCTTTGGTTGTTGGCCGTTGAATATATCTTGGTCTTTGGCTTTTTCATTTATGAAATGATAGGTAGCGGTTCAAAAAAGTTATATTTCTTCAAAAAATAAACCAATCCCTAGGCCAATTGGAATTAATTTGTACTTTTATCCCGCAATGAAAGGACAAGAATACATATTTATACCATTGAGCATTCCTGCTCCCATACGTCCATTTTCTCCACGTCGTCGCCCGTAAGGGTGCATTATTATCTATGGAAATAGGTGAGTCCATTTCCGCAAAACCATCAAAACATCTTTTTTTAATTTTATCTGTTAATCGCTTGCAATGGATATTGTAATTGCTAACGAATCACATTTTAAATACGCTCAAATTATCTGCGATACCATAGCGGAATCCGCTAAGGTGCGTGGTACTGGAATTGCCAAACGAACTCCAGAATATATCATCAAACGTCTGCAAAACGGCAATGCCATTATTGCCCTGGACGGTGATACATTCGCTGGATTTTGTTATATCGAAGTTTGGGGCAACAAAGATTTTGTGGCCAATTCCGGGCTTATTGTACACCCTGATTATAGAAACCAAGGCCTGGCCAAAAAGATAAAAAAGGCCGTTTTTGAGCTATCACGAAAGAAATTTCCCGATGCCAAAATTTTTGGGATCACCACAGGATTGGCCGTAATGAAAATGAACTATGAACTGGGATATAGGCCTGTAACATTTTCAGAACTTACCGATGACCCAGATTTCTGGAAAGGTTGCCAAACCTGTAAGAATTTTGACATTCTAACACGCACCGAACAAAAAATGTGCCTCTGCACCGGAATGCTGTACGATCCCAATGAAAAAAAGAGCGAAAAAAAGACAAAATCAAAAAAATTGAATGGAAAAGCCTTTCAAAGATTAAAGCAAATGAAAGAAAACCTTTTCCTAAAAAAGAAAAAAGAAAAGTAAAATATTAGGTCGAGCTGTCATCCTGAGTGCCCGCCTGCCGGACGGACAGGCAGTCGAACCATTGAGAAGTATAAAAACCTAAGACATAAAATGGATTCCTGCTTTCGCAGGAATGACAAACTAAAAGAAAAATGAAAAAATTAGTTTTAGCCTATAGCGGTGGATTGGACACCTCGTATTGTGCCAAATATTTATCTCAAGAAGAAGGATTTGAAGTACATGCCGTTAGCGTGAACACGGGTGGTTTCAGCAAAGCTGAAATTCAAGAAATTGAAGAAAAGGCGCTGGCCTTGGGAGCAACCACCTACACTTCCATCAATGCCATCTCCAATTTCTACGAGAAAGTGGTCAAGTACCTCATCTTTGGAAATGTGCTCCGAAATAATACCTATCCCCTTTCCGTAAGCGCAGAACGGATTGTTCAGGCGATTGAAATCGTAAATCACGCCAAAAAATTGGGTGCCCAATATATTGCCCACGGAAGTACCGGAGCTGGAAACGATCAGGTGCGATTTGATATGATCTTCCAAATTCTCGCCCCGGAAATTGAGATCATCACCCCCATCCGGGACAAGAAATTGGCACGGGAAGAAGAAATCAATTACTTGCAACAAAATGGTATCGATTATTCCTGGGAAAAAGCCAAATATTCCATCAACCGAGGGTTATGGGGCACATCAGTAGGGGGTGAAGAAACCTTAACATCACACCTTTCCTTGCCCGAATCTGCTTATCCAAGCCAGTTAGAAAAAGAACTTTCCAAAGAACTTAAATTGACCTTTAAAAAGGGGGAACTCGTTGCCTTGGATGGAGAAGAAGATACGCCTGTGGCCAATATTGAAAAATTGTCGGCCATTGCGTCCAAGTATGCTATCGGGAGGGATATTCATGTGGGTGATACCATTATCGGAATTAAAGGAAGGGTTGGTTTTGAAGCTGCTGCTCCATTGATCATCATCAAGGCACATCATTTGTTGGAAAAGCACACCCTAAGCAAATGGCAGCAGTACCAAAAAGAGCAAATGGCCAATTTCTACGGTATGTTGTTGCACGAGGGCAATTATTTGGATGAAGTGATGCGGAACATTGAGGCCTTTTTGACTGATACCCAAAAGAATGTTTCCGGGGATGTATTTGTTACCCTTCATCCCTATCGATTTGATTTGAACGGAATAACTTCTGATCACGATTTAATGAATGCTTCCTTCGGAAGTTATGGAGAAATGAACAAGGGTTGGACCGCTGATGATGCCAAAGGCTTTATCAAAATTCTGTCCAATTCCGGAAAGATTGCAAACCACGTAAACCAAGAGTATAAATAATGTAAGGTCGAGCTGTTACCCTGAGCGGAGTCGAAGGGCGAGACCTAACTGGATAAGATTCCCGCCTTCGCGGGAATGACAAAAAGAAAATTATGATAAAAGCGGGAATCATAGGCGGTTCTGGATACACTGGCGGGGAACTCATTCGATTGTTATTGAATCATCCTGAGGCCGAAATTGACTTTGTGTACAGCACAACACGGGCTGGGAAGCCCATAACCTCGGCCCATCAAGATTTATTGGGATTGACGGATTTGTCGTTTTCAGGAGAAATCAACCCAAACGTGGATGTAGTTTTTCTTTGTTTGGGCCACGGCAATTCCACTTCCTTTTTAAAGGAAAATACCTTTTCAAAGGATACCAAAATCATTGATTTGAGCAATGATTTCAGGCTAGAAACCGATGCCAATTTTAATGGAAAACATTTTGTGTACGGATTGCCTGAATTGTACAAGGAAGAAATTCAATCTGCCGACGCCATTGCCAATCCGGGTTGTTTTGCTACGGCCATTCAATTGGCTTTGTTGCCTTTGGCTAAGGCTGATTTGTTGAAAAATAATGTCCACATTAACGCTGTGACCGGAAGTACAGGTGCTGGGGTAGGATTGTCATCAACTGCACATTTTAGCTGGCGGAACAACAACATATCGTGGTACAAACCCTTCACTCATCAACATTTGGGAGAAATAGGTGAAAGTTTGGATTCCTACGGAAATTCAGTCGGAAAATTATTGTTTTTGCCCACGCGAGGGAATTTCACCAGAGGAATTTTAGCCACGGCTTACACCGCTTTTGAAGGTACTTTGGAAGAAGCAAAAAAACTGTACAAGGATTTTTATAAGGAAGCCGCATTCACCCATGTTTCCGAGGAGGAAATCCATTTGAAGCAAGTGGTGAACACCAATCAATGTCATATGCATTTGCACAAACATGAAAACTTGCTTCTGGTTACTTCAGCCATTGATAATTTGCTGAAGGGTGCCTCTGGGCAAGCCGTACAAAATATGAACCTGATGTTTGGTTTCCCTGAAACCGAGGGTCTGTTATTAAAAGCAGGAGTATTTTAAAAAGAATCAACCATGAAAATAGCAATTATAGGAGCGGGAAACTTGGGACTGGCCATTGCCAAGGGCATTTTACATACCAATGGCGCCACCACCATGTACCTCACCAAACGAAACATCAATTCCATCAAGGAGTTTGAAAAATACGGGAATGTTACGGTTACTTCGGACAACCAAGAAGCAGTAAAAAAATCGGACATTCTCATTTTTGCGGTACAACCGGGTCATTTCACCTCCATTTTGGAGCAAACCAAGGATCTACTCACCGAAAAACATGTAATCATCAGTACCATCACAGGTTTTGGTATTCCCAAGATTGAGGGAATCATTGGCTCTGATAAATACATTATCCGTAGCATGCCCAATACCGCCATATCGGTTGGAAAATCCATGACTTGCATCTGCAGTAATGAACTGGGTAAAAAACGTGTTGATTTGGCCAAGGCCATTTTTAACCGGATGGGACATACCATGGAGATTCCAGAGGAACAGATGCAGGCGGCTACGGTTATTTGTGCCAGCGGTATCGCCTTTTGGATGCGATTGATTCGTGCTACGACACAAGGGGCCATCCAACTGGGGTTTGATGCCAAAGAAGCACAAGAATTGGCCATGCACACCTGCAACGGAGCGGCCAATCTGCTCATTGAATCGGGCAGCCACCCTGAAGAGGAAATCGATAGGGTAACCACGCCCAAAGGCTGTACCATTGAAGGACTGAACGAAATGGAACATCAAGGACTGAGTTCCTCCCTCATTCGCGGGATTGTGAGCTCATTTGAAAAAATAAGTCAAATCAGAAAGGGGTAGAAGATGAAATTATTTGACGTATATCCATTGTATGATGTCACCCCAGTGTCCGCCAAAGGCATTGAGGTATGGGATGATAAAGGACAAAAATATTGGGATTTCTATGGTGGCCATGCCGTAATTTCCATTGGGCACACCCACCCCCATTATGTAAAGCGAATCAAAGAGCAATTAGATAAAATAGCGTTTTACAGCAACTCTGTCCAAAACCCCCTTCAAGAGGAATTGGCAGAGAAGTTGGGCAAATTATCTGGATGTGAGCAATACGACCTGTTCATGTGCAATTCTGGGGCAGAGGCCAATGAAAATGCGCTGAAAATGGCATCATTCCATACCGGGAAATCCAAAGTCATTGCCTTTGCCAACAGTTTTCACGGGAGAACCTCAGCAGCAGTCGCTGCTACGGACAATCCCAGTATCAATGCCCCAATTAATAAGCAACAGGCGGTAACTTTTCTCCCCCTGAATGATTTTGAAGCCTTTGAAAAAGCCATTGCATCGGATGAATACTGCGCCGTTATCTTGGAAGCTATCCAAGGTGTGGGTGGATTGGATGAGCCCACCACGGAATTCTACCAATTCATCGCGGAAAAAAGCAAGGAGCATCAAGTCGTTCTGATTGCTGATGAAGTACAGTCTGGTTATGGTAGAAGTGGAAAATTCTTTGCTTTTCAGCACCACGGGATTCAACCTGATATTATCTCCATCGCAAAAGGAATGGGGAACGGCTTTCCTGTTGGTGGCGTACTGATTCATGAATCCTTTGCACCTTCTTATGGTCTTTTGGGAACCACCTTTGGTGGAAACCATTTGGCCTGTGCCGCAAGTTTGGCCGTTTTGGAAGTTTTGGAAAGCGAAGGACTCACCCAAAATGCCGATGAATTGGGAACCTATTTTAAGGAAAAGGCCCACGAGATTCCTGAAATCAAAAACGTAAAAGGTCGAGGGTTGATGATTGGCCTTGAGTTTGATTTTGAAGTGGCCGACCTCCGAAAAAAACTGATTTATGAGCAACATATTTTTACGGGCAGTGCCAAAAACAAGAAACTACTGCGGTTTTTACCCGCATTGAACATCACCAAGGAACATGTAGACCAATTTTTTGAAGCCTTGCAAAACGCATTGAAATGAAACATTTTTTATCAGTGAACGATATTGAGTCCCTTCCCAGTTGGGTGGACGAAGCGATTACCTTAAAGCAAAACCCCTATCAATTTGAAGATTTGGGGAAACATAAGACCGTATGCCTATTGTTCTTCAACAATAGTTTGCGAACACGTTTAAGCACCCAAAAGGCTGCCATGAACTTGGGCATGGAGGTTATGATCATGAATTTTGGTAGCGAAAGTTGGGTTTTGGAATACCAAGACGGTTCCGTAATGGACCAAGGTACATCCGAACACATTATAGAAGCCGCCCAAGTGGTTTCCCAATATTGCGATATTGTTGCCATTCGTGCCTTTCCCGATTTAAAGGACAGGGAAAAGGATGAAGCCGAGGAAGTTCTGAATGGTTTTGCCAAACATGCTTCTGTTCCCGTGGTAAATATGGAAAGTTCTACAGGCCATCCTTTGCAGGCTTTGGCAGATGCTATAACTTTAGCAGAGTACAATCCAAGACCAAGACCCAAAGTAGTTTTGTCCTGGGCACCTCATCCAAAGGCTTTGCCCCATGCCGTAGCCAATTCATTTACTCAAATGATGAAGTTACAAGATGCGGAATTTGTCATCACCCACCCCAAAGGGTATGAACTCAACCCAAAGATCACCGAAGGCTGCCAAATTGAGTATGATCAAGAAAAAGCGCTGAAGGATGCCGATTTTGTCTATGTGAAAAATTGGAGTAGCTATACCGATTATGGGAAAGTGCTGCACCAAGATCTGAACTGGACCATGACACAACAAAAATTGGGGAAGGCCAAATTTATGCACTGCCTTCCAGTACGGAGAAACATTGTCGTGGAAGATGCCGTTTTGGATGGAAATCAATCATTGATAATCAACCAAGCACTTAATAGAACCTTTTCAGCACAAATAGTCCTGAAAAAAATATTGGAAGCCTTATGAAGCAAGCACTATCCATCGTAAAAGTAGGGAGCAACCTCATTGAAGACGATGAGGGGTTCGTCCGGATTTTAGACCTTTTTTCCAAAATACCAGGCAACAAAATTATGGTACACGGAGGAGGAAAAAAAGCAACACAGATTGGCAATAAACTGGGTGTTGAAGCCAAAATGATCAATGGTCGGAGAATCACCGATGCCAAAAGTTTGGAAATCGCCATTATGGTGTATGGCGGATTGGTAAGTAAGCAAATCGTTGCCCAACTACAGGCTTTTGGTACCAATGCCATTGGTATGAGCGGTGCAGATGGGAATACCATCCTAGCCCATAAAAGAGCGGTCACAAAAGTGGATTTTGGCTATGTGGGCGATGTGGACAAAGTAAACTGTTACGGTATTTTTAAACTGTTGCAGGCGGGTTTCACCCCTATATTATGTGCTTTAACGCATGATGGAAAAGGACAATTGCTCAATACCAATGCCGATACCATTGCAGCGGAAGTGGCCATTGCCATGTCCGATCAATTCGATACTACCCTGTACTATTGTTTTGAGAAGAAAGGTGTGCTGGAGGATGTGGAGGACGAAAATTCAATTATCCCCCATATCAATTCAAAGACGTACGAAGAACTTCTGGCCTATGGAATCATATCCAATGGGATGTTACCCAAAATGCACAACTGTTTCCATGCCCTTAGAAACCAAGTGAAAAAAGTGTGCATTGGAGATATCAGTATGTTGGAAAAAGGCAACCCAAATTTTACTACAGTAACACTATGAAAATCAACCAAGATATTTTAACCGAAAAAGCTATTAAGCTGCTCAAGCAACTTATTTCAATCCCTTCTTTTTCCGGTGAAGAGGACAAGACCGGTGATGCCATTGAAACCTTTTTACAAGGATTTGGAATAAAGACAGAGCGGCAGTTCAACAATATTTATGCTTTCAATAAGCATTTTGATACTTCCAAACCAACCTTGTTGCTGAATTCCCATCATGATACCGTAAAACCTAACAGTGCCTATACCAAGGATCCTTTCCATGCCCATGTTGAAGATGGTAAACTCTATGGACTGGGCAGTAATGATGCTGGCGGTTGTTTGGTATCGCTCTTGGCTACTTTTGTCCATTTTTATGAGATGGAAGGATTGAGCCATAACATCCTTATGGCCGCTACGGGTGAAGAAGAAGATGCCGGGGAAAAAAGTATTCGAGCTTTGCTCCCCATTCTTCCCAAAATTGATCTTGCCGTGGTAGGGGAACCCACTTTAATGGATTTGGCCATTGCGGAAAAGGGATTGGTGGTTTTTGATGCCGTTGTGGAAGGGACTCCCTCGCATGCGGCCCACCCCAATGGTAATAATTCCATTTACAATACCATCGAAGTTTTACAATGGTTCAAGGATTATTCCTTTCCAAAGGTTTCCGATGCTTTGGGAGAAGTAAAACTCACCGTAACGCAAATCAATGCCGGAAAGCAGCACAACGTGGTTCCGGCCCAAGTGGATTTAGTGGTGGATGTTCGGGTGAACGACTGTTATTCCAATCAGGAGATTGCCGATATTTTGCAAAAGGAAGCCCCCTGTAAAATGACACCTAGGTCCTTGCGACTCAATTCATCGTGTATTGATCCCGACCATGATTTGGTAAAAAGTGGACTGGCTTTGGGACGAAAAACCTACGGCTCTCCTACACTTTCAGACCAGGCCGCATTAAGTTGCCAATCTGTAAAATTGGGGCCCGGCGATAGTACACGTTCGCATTCAGCCAATGAATTTATTTATGTGAACGAAATTGAAGAAGGCATAGACCTTTACATCAAAATCCTTTCTGGATTTTTGAAATGAACCTAACTGTTCACGAAATGTTCCCTTTGACTCCGCTCAGGGAACAATCAAGAACGATTTAATAAGATTCCCATTTTCATGGGAATGGCAAATAAAAAACTATGAAACTCTGGGATAAAGGTTTTAGTACCGATAAAAAAATTGACCATTTTACCGTTGGAAACGACCGCGAACTGGATTTGGTCTTGGCAAAATACGATGTCATTGCCTCAACCGCCCACGCCAAAATGTTGGGCAAGGTTGGATTGATCTCTCAAGAAGAATCGGATGACTTGGTAAAGGCTTTGGGCAACATCGGGAAGGATATCGACAAAGGTAAATTTACTATTGAGGATGATTTTGAGGACATGCATTCCAAAATTGAATTTCTCCTTACCGAAAAGCTGGGCGATACGGGTAAAAAAATCCATTCGGCCCGCTCCCGAAACGATCAAGTTTTAGTGGCCATGCAATTGTATCTGAAGGATGAGTTGACCGAAATCACCTCCCAAGTAAAATCATTATTCGACCTATTGCTGGATCTAGCCGAAAAGCACAAAAACGTATTGCTACCCGGTTACACCCATTTGCAAATTGCCATGCCTTCTTCATTTGGACTTTGGTTTTCCGCCTATGCTGAAAGTTTGGTAGATGATCTGTATTTTGTTCAGGCTGCCCATAAAGTGGCGAATCAAAACCCGTTGGGAAGTGCCGCCGGTTATGGTAGCTCCTTCCCCATTGACCGTACTTTCACTACATCTGAAATGGGCTTTGACACCCTAAAATATAATGTGGTGGCCGCCCAAATGGGGCGTGGAAAAGTGGAAAAAGCAGCCGCGTTCGGAATTTCAAGCGTAGCCGCTACATTATCCAAAATGGCCATGGATATTTGCCTGTACATGAGCCAAAACTTCAACTTTATCTCCTTTCCCAATGAATTAACAACGGGAAGCAGCATTATGCCACATAAGAAAAACCCTGATGTTTTTGAATTGATTCGCGCCAAGTGCAATAAAATCCAGTCCGTACCCAACCAGCTTACCCTGATTATGAACAACCTCCCCAGCGGGTATCATAGAGATCTACAGTTGGTGAAAGAAGTCATTGTTCCTGCTCTTCAGGACATGCAAGCCTGTCTGGAATTAATGACCTTCAGTTTAAGGGAGATCAAGGTTAACCCAGCCATCTTGGAAGACCCCAAATACGATTACCTCTTCAGCGTGGACACCTTGAACGAACTCGTTAAAAGCGGAATGCCCTTCAGGGATGCCTATAAAACCATGGGCAAAGCCATCGAAAATGGCAATTTTAAACCTAAACGAGACATTGAGCATACGCATGAAGGCAGTTTGGGGAACTTGTGTTTGGAGGAAATCCGGCTGAAAATGGAAAAGGCACTAAACCCTTAAATTACGTTTCATATTTTTAGAGGAAGCAATAATCCACAGAGCAACCTGTACATTCCTACTGGATTTTAATTGTGGAAAACGCTAACTTCACTCTACTATACTGAACTCCTGCCCGTAGGCAAATTGTTCAAGCATCGTTAGACGAATGAGGTTATTCCATTATTAAAGTATACTTTGAATGGCGTTTATAGACTACTATAAAATCCTTGGGGTCCCAAAAAATGCAACCCAAGATGAGATTAGAAAAGCGTATCGGAAGCTGGCGCGTAAATATCATCCCGATTTAAATCCGAATGATAAAGCGGCTGAGAAAAAGTTCAAAGAAATCAACGAAGCTAATGAGGTGCTCAGCAATGAAGAAAATCGCAAGAAGTACGACAAGTATGGAAAAGATTGGATGCACGCTGAAGAATTTGAAAAAGCGCAGCAACAACAGCGTTCGCAACGAGCGTACTCCAGAAGATCATCTGGACATTTTTCAGAAGGTGATTATTCCGACTTCTTTGAATCCATGTTTGGTGGTGGAAGAGCCAGAGGCGGAAGTATAAAGTTTAAAGGGCAGGACTATAATGCGGAACTCAACCTGAACCTAAAAGATGTTTACCAAACACACAAGCGTGTTCTCACGGTAGACGGTAAGAACATTCGGATTACCATTCCATCGGGAGTCAGAAACGGCCAAACCATCAAAATCAAAGGACATGGTGGTCAAGGTATAAATGGGGGACCAAATGGAGACCTTTTTATTACGTTCTCCATAGTAAACAATACCGATTTCAAACGCGACAAGGACAATCTGTACAAAACAGTGGATATCGACTTGTATCAAGCCTTACTTGGAGATGAAATTGTTGTTGACACTTTTAATGGTCAAGTAAAGCTAAAGGTTAAGCCCGAAACTCAAAATGGTACCAAAGTAAAATTAAAAGGGAAGGGGTTTCCGGTGTACAAAAAAGAAGGTCAATTTGGTGACTTATTCATCACCTATAACATTGTTCTTCCGGCTAAATTGACGGAAAAAGAGAAGGAATTAATTAAGGAACTGGCAAAATTGAGAAAGAAATGAGCAAAGAAAATTTAATTCTGATCAACAAGTTGTGCACCCACTATGAGGTAGAAATGATATTGTTTTCCAACCTGCACGAACTGGGTATCATAGAAATCCACACCATTGAAGATGCACATTTCATTCATGAAGACAAAATTGATGTTGTGGAAAAAGTTATCCGGATACACAAAGACCTTAATATTAATCTGGAAGGGGTAGATACCGTCTTAAATCTACTTGAAAAAATAAATGACCTACAAGCAGAATTGAATACCGTAAAAAACAGACTGCGATTGTACGAAGACTAGAACCCACTTGTTGGAATTAATAACACCCTCTTTTTTGAGTCCTTGCGTTGCTTGTATAAAAATGCAAAAGCTATTGTAGTAAAATAGTATCTTGAGCTAGCAAATATTTAGTCCTTCTTACATGCAAAAGAGCATTTTAACCTTCATTTTGGCTTTTTCTTTGGTGTGTCTTTTAGCAAATGCCCAAGACCAATATCCAAAAAACGAAAATGTAGATGTGCAACACTATGTGTTCGGCCTTTCCTTAAATGATGCGTCCAACGAAATACGGGGTGAAGCCCAAATAACCATCTCTTTCAAGGAGAAAGCCGTTCCCTTTGCATTGGATTTGGTTGCAAAATCCGGAGAATTTGGAATGGAAGTCACAGCGGTTTTGGAGGATAGCCTCCAAGCAAATTATACCTATGCCCAGAACAAAATCAACATTGTTCCAAAAACCACAGCCAAAACACAAACGTTTACCGTAACATACCACGGTATTCCCGAAAGAGGTCTCGTCATTGACACCACCAAATTTGGAAAACGCTCCTTTTTTGGGGACAACTGGCCCAACTTGGCCCGGCATTGGCTCCCTTCTGTAGACCATCCGTATGACAAGGCTAGTGTAGAATTCCAAATTACGGCCCCAGACCACTATGATGTAGTAGCGACCGGTGAAAAAATCGAAGAAAGTAATTTGGAAAATGGCTACAAGCTCACCATTTATCACGAACCGGCTCCCGTGGCCACCAAGGTCATGACCATTGGCGTCACCGAATTTGCCAGCAGGTTGGTGGATGAGGTGCAGGGCATTCCCGTTACGGCTTGGGTGTATCCACAAAATAGATTGGAAGGTTTTCACGATTACACCGTGGCAGAAAAAGTATTGGAATACTTCATCAGTACCATCGGCCCCTACTCCTATGCCAAATTGGCCAATATGCAGGCCAAAACACAGTGGGGCGGACTGGAAAATGCCGGCACTATTGCTTATTTTGAAAATTCCGTGACTGGAAATAATGAGGTTGAGCCCTTAATTGCCCACGAAATTGCGCATCAGTGGTTTGGTAATTCCGCTACGGAGAAAAGTTGGAACCACGTTTGGCTCAGTGAGGGCTTTGCCACCTATTTTTGTATCCTTTACTTGGAAAACGTGTATGGTGATGCACGTAGAAAGGAAGAATTGGCCATTGACCGAAGCGAAATCATCGACTATTACAAAACCAACCCTTCGCCGATTGTGGATTTGACCATCACCGACCCCATGCGGGTGCTCAGTACCAATACCTATCAAAAAGGAGGTTGGGTACTGAACATGCTTCGGCATAAGTTGGGTGACGAAATTTTCTGGAACGGAATTCGACAATACTATGCCATGTATCGCAACAGCAATGTGCTTACAGATGATTTTCAGCATGTAATGGAAGATGTCTCAGGAGAAAAATTGGATGATTTTTTTCAGCAATGGCTTTTTACCAAAGGACATCCACAACTAAAATGGAATTGGGAGTACAAAAAAGGGAAGATCGTGCTCCATTTGGAGCAACTTCAATCACATCATGTATTCCAGTTTCCGTTGGAAATTGGTTTGGTCAATAATGGCAAAACAGTTATTGAAACCATCCAAGTGGATGAGCAAATTGAAAGTTTTGAACTAAAATCAAATACCCGTCCTGATAGTATTGAATTGGACCCTAACCAATGGACCCTTTTTGAAGACATGGGAAAATCAAAAAACTGACATTGACAGATTGTGACATACTGACATCCACTATGTTAAAGTTTTTTACATACTACTGGTTGTATTCTTAAAAATTTTTAAAGTCTAGTTTCTTTAGATCTAAAACCATCGGTTTGGCATTTATTTTGCTCATATCACCGCGAAAATTTGAATTATTGTCTAACTTAAAATTTAGCAGTTATGAGTAATTTAGTTGCAACAAAAAATGGAAGTGTGGCAAAGTCAAATTCGAATGGCCTAACCTTCCCTATGTGGACTTCCTGGATCGATGAATTGTTTAACAGGGAGCTCCCTTCAGTATTTACATCAAATTTTAATACGGGCCTAACCCTGCCCAAGGTCAACATTAGGGAAACCAAGGATTCCTATTATGTTGACATGGCGGTACCTGGGTTACAAAAATCAGACTTTATGGTAGATTTGGACAACCAAGTACTTTCCATTTCTGCCGAGACCAAAGAAAACAATCTTGATAATGAGGACAACCATATCCGAAGGGAATTTGGATATGCTTCATTTAAACGTTCCTTCTCTTTGCCAGAGACTGTGAACGAGGACAAGATCAAGGCAGAATATAGAGATGGTATTTTAAGCCTTCATTTGCCCAAAAAAGAAGAGGCCATCCAAAAACCTGCCCGTAGTATCAAAATTTCTTAATCTGATCATGTAGGAGAGACCAAAATAGGTCTCTCCTAACTTTTTATTTAATCTTAAAATACGATCCCATGAAAAAGTTTGTGCTACTTTCCTTGCTTTCGTTGGTGTGTTCTGGTTGTAATGGCCAAGAAAAAGAGAGTAAGGAAAAAAAGGAAGATCAAAGTATTGCCGAACAGCCCAAAGGCAGCTGGAAAGTAAACCGGGAGTTTGATGAAAATGGAAACCTCATTCGTTACGATTCTATTTATTCCTGGTCTTCTTCTAAGTATATGGACGATTTAGCCCAAATGGACCGAGATAGCTTACTTGAATCCTTTAGATCGAGGTTTTCCAGAAGTTTTTCGCATTTTAACCACGATGGATTCCCCAATTTTTTTGAAGATGATTCGCTGTTCACTGAACATTTTTTTGAAGATGATTTTTTTGAAAGCCCGCTAGGTAAGGACTTCATGGATTTGGATAAAATTCAAAAACGGATGGAAGCCATGCAAAGGAAGTTTTTGGAACAATACGCCCCTAATCCCGACGAGGAAGAAAATGAGCAGCTCTAATTAAAACATGGTCCAAAAAATTGAATTCCCCTCACCCAAAGTGCAGGGGATTTTGTTTTAGAAAGCACTTTATTAATTCCTGCCTCACGGTCCATGCGACCTATTCATCCATTGCTTCTGGATTTTCATCCTAAAAAATCCTAACTTCACTTACCCGTGCCGAACCCGTTTCGGTATCGGTCGATATAATTCACTTTGTGCCGAGCGCAGCCAAAGTATTAAAACAGATTCATACTCTTTTAGTTATATGTCATTAAAACTGAACAAATTTTCAAATGAACTTAAGAAGAAGAAATCCAGCTTTAATTCTTGTGGACGTACAAAAAGCTTTTTTGGATGAAAATTATTGGGGAGGAAATAGGAATAATAAAAATGCCGAGATCATTTGCGGAAAAATACTTAACAAATGGCGTGAGCTAAATTTACCCATTTTTCATATTAGGCATAGTTCCACAAACCCAAAATCGAAACTTAATGAACAGAATTCTGGATTTGATTTCAACGAGAACGTCTTGCCCAAAGAAAATGAACCTATAATAACTAAAAATGTAAATAGTGCCTTTATCGGAACCAATTTAAAGGAGCAACTGGACACATTAGAAATTACAACCTTGGTGATAGTTGGAATTACCACGAATCACTGTGTATCTACAACGACTCGAATGGCAGGAAACTTTGGGTACGAAACATATTTAATTTCTGATGCAACGGCAACTTTTGACCGAATTGGGATCAATGGGGAGAAATATGACTCGGAAATAATACACTTGACAGCACTTGCCAATTTGAACGAAGAATTTGCAACTGTTTGGAATTCTAAAAAACTAATGAATGAAATATAAATAAAGCCGACTATGTATATGGCCACAATTCGAGTCGGAAAATCCACTTGAATTCATTAACTGCGGTTATACAAGACCAATAAGTGTCTTTCCAAAATTCCCCTCAACAAAAGCTTACTTAATCATCTTTAAATTAATCACCTCCTGCTCGGTCAGGTGGCGCCAATGGCCTCTTGGTAGGTCTTTTTTGGTGAGTCCCGCAAAAATAACACGATCCAGTTTGGTGACCTCGTAGCCCAAATGTTCAAAAATACGCCGTACAATTCGGTTGCGGCCGCTATGGATTTCCACTCCCACTTCACGTTTGGGTGCTCCTTGGATAAAGCTGATACTGTCCACGTCAATCGATCCGTCTTCCAGTTCCAGTCCAGCCTCAATTTTATGCAAATCGGCCAAGCTTAAGTTCTTGTCCAAATGCACATGATAAATCTTGCGAACCCCATGATTGGGATGGGTGAGCTTTTTGGTCAAATCACCATCATTGGTAAAGAGTAGCAGGCCCGTGGTATTTCTATCCAAACGCCCAACTGGCAACAAACGAGCCTTGGTGGCACTGGAAATCAATTCCATGACGGTTCGCCTACCTTTTTCATCACTGGTGGTAGTGATAAAATTTTTGGGTTTGTTCAGCAGGATGTATTCCTTTTTTTCAGGGTTAAGGCGTTTGCCATCAAAACGGACATCATCGGAACGTTTTACCTTAAAGCCCATTTCGGTAATGACTTTTCCGTTTACGGTAACATTACCCGCTGCGATGTACGTATCGGCTTCCCTTCGGGAACAAATGCCAGCATTGGCAATATAGCGGTTCAATCGAATCTCATCCGGATTCGACTTTTTTACTGGGGCATTTTGCTTGTCCTTGGGTTTAAAATTTTTGGAATAGGGCTTTCGTTGATCGCCCCCTTTGGTGTTTCGAAAAGGTTTCCGCTTTCGGCTATTGTCTGATTTCGCCATCAGTCATCAATTTTTTGCAAATGTAGTCTTTTTACACTCCAAAAATTGGTAACGGCCAATAATTACAATATTCGATTCAATACCAAATCCACATCAATCAAAAGAATACTGAAAACACCGGCTACAATAATGAATTTCAAGATGTTGTGCAACCACACGTAGTGTCTCTTATCGTTTGATTTCAATAAAAGCACCAAAAACA
Organism: Allomuricauda sp.; assembly: GCA_050303195.1. Lineage (GTDB taxonomy): Bacteria > Bacteroidota > Bacteroidia > Flavobacteriales > Flavobacteriaceae > Flagellimonas. The sequence continues at coordinate 104,023 of JBNLBG010000001.1, forward strand.
AAATCAGAAGGGCAATGCAACCGATGAAATAGAGGTACATATAGCCTACATCAAAAATCTTGATAAGCAGTAATGCAGGAACCAAGGTCAAAACAATTAACAGCGCAATGATAAACTTGGAAACTTTTGGACCATAAATTATGGGAATGGTGCGATAGTTTTGGGCCATGTCGCCAGCCATGCTTTCCAAATCCTTGATCATTTCACGGGCCAAAATCAGTAAAAACAAAAAGATAGCGTGTACAAAAATTACCGTTTTAAAATTATGGTAGTACACAAACACCACAAAGAACGGGGCAATCGCCAAGGTGGCCGATACCAAGTTGCCTACAAACGGTATGCGTTTGAGTTTGTGCGAGTAGAACCAAATTCCAAAAATATAGGCTGAGAAAAACAAAACCGCCCGAAACGAAATGTAACTGGCCGCAAAGACCGACAAAAAATTAAGAATAAAATAGGTGGTCAACTTAAACCGTTGGCTTACCAAACGATCTAACATACTTTTGGTGGGTTTGTTGATCAAATCCTTTTCCGCATCATAAAAATTGTTGATGATGTACCCACTGGCTATCACGAGTGCCGAGGCGGTTACAATCAAAAAAAGATTGCCATCAAAAACCACTTGCCGAAGGGGAATATTTGGCGATAGAATATAAATGGATGCCAAGTATTGGGCCAGCGTTATGACCAAAATATTGTAGCCACGGACCACAGAGAACAGGCTCAATAGCTTAAAAAGCAAGAGTTTGTTTTTTCTACTAAGCATGGGATTGCTTTTAGAAGTTGTACACGACTTCCAAATTGTAGTCTTTGAGTGCCTTTTTGGCTTTTTCCAAGTCCTCGGTAAAGCCCAAAATATATCCGCCGCCGCCAGAGCCACAGAGTTTTAGGTAATAGTCATTGGTTTCAATACCCTGTTTCCACAATTGGTGGAACTTGGCCGGAATCATAGGTTTAAAATGGTCCAAAACCACATGGGAAAGCTGTTTTAGATTCCCGAAAAGGGACTTTACATTGCCGTTCAAGAAATCTTCCACACAGGCATCGGTATGCTTCACAAATTGGTGCTTGATCATATTCCTGAAACCTTCCTGTTTCATTTTCTCCATAAAAATCTGAACCATGGGTGCAGTCTCCCCTGTAATCCCACTATCCAACAAAAACACAGCACCTTTACCATTCGTGTTTTGGGATGGAATACTGGCAGATTCAATATTATCTTGGGAATTAATGAGTATGGGCAAACTGAGATAGCTGTTCAAGGGATCCAATCCAGAGGATTTTCCGTGGAAAAAGGATTCCATTTTCCCAAAGATTTTCTTCAACGTCAAGAGTTTATCCCGGGTAAGATTTTCAAGAATGGTAATCTTATCATTGGCGTACCTATCGTAAATGGCTGCAACCAAAGCTCCGCTACTACCAATGCCGTAACCTTGGGGAATGGAGCTGTCAAAATACATGCCGTGGGCGATGTCCTTTTCCAAAGATTGCATATCAAAAGAGACCAGTCCCTTTTCTTGCTTTTCTACATTTTTTAGGTATTCGGCAAAAGCTTTAAGGCTTTCATTGGACTTTTTGGCCATCTCGGATGGGTTCTTGTCCCGTTTTAATGCCCCCTTAAAAAAGTTATACGGGATTGAAAGGCCTTTGGAATCTTTGATGATACCATACTCTCCAAACAGCAGAATCTTAGAATAAAATAATGGACCTTTCATATACTATGACCAAGATACAAACAATTCTGTTCAATTTTCAAAACATTCCGATAAACAAAACTGTTTCTTCTTTGAAAACATCAATTTTTGTGAACTACGGAGCAAATAACGCAAAAAAACAGCTTTACTGTTACTTCTACCCAATTATTTTTTTAGCTCCCGCACCAATTTGATCGCAAATATAATGCCCTTTCTCGCAGTGGACAACTAATTCATCCTGAATAAATTGTATAGCTCTTTCCTTTACTGATTCTGGATAGAGTACATGCACATTGGCCCCTGCATCCAACGTAAAACAAATGGGAACTTTGCTCTCGTTTCTGTACTTCCAGATTTTGTTGATGATTTCCAAGGTATCGGGTTTCATCAAGATAAAATAGGGCATGCTGGTCATCATCATGGCATGAAGGGTAAGCGCTTCACTTTCCACCATTTTGATGAAATTTTCTAAATCACCAGCAGCAAAAATGGATTTCAGCTTGTCCAGATTATCATGAGCCTGTTGAAATCGGTTTTGGGCAAAGGGGTGGCCGTGCATCAAATCATGGCCAACGGTGCTACTCACTGGCTTCTGTCCTTTGTGGACCAACAAAATGGTATCGTGACAGTTCTTGAAAATAGAATGAACCTCAAATGGATATTTGATTCCATATAAATTTGAACTATTGGGAATTTGAGGATGTTCTCCCCACTGGATCAAATCGCCCTCAATGCTCCTGCAGGCACTCCCTGAGCCTAATCGGGCTAAAAAAGAGGCTTTCTTTTTGAAAAACTGATTGTCCATATCAGGATTCAACTGCTTTTCAATATCCATCAAGCAAAGTGACAATGCCGCCATTCCGCTTGCCGATGAAGCAATTCCACTACTATGCGGAAAAGAATTTGAAGTCTCAATGGTAAAATGATATTCCTTCAGAAAAGGAACATAGGACTCAACCCGACCAAAAAAAGTGTTAATCTTGGGTTTAAAATCCTCCTTGGGCTTTCCCTCAAAAAGTAAATCAAAAGAAAATGAATCCGTTTTGTCTTCCTTTTTTTGATAGGAAACTGTGGTTGTGGTAGCGCATGCATCCAATGTAAAGCTAATGGATGGGTTTGCCGGGATCTGATTGGACAATTTTCCCCAATACTTCACCAAGGCAATATTACTTGGTGCTTTCCAAGTCACTTTTCCTTTATCCAAAAAATGTTTGTAAGGTATTGGTAAAAAATCTTTTTCCGTCATAGGAAAGCTATTTGGGCAAATATACGGTTGCAACACACGTATTGGAAATTGGATTGAAATAAATTCTTATTTTAGACGGAGTTCACCAACCATGAAAAAACGAATCATTTACATCTCCATAAGTGTTGCCGTATGCCTTTTGATAGGGTTCTTGGCCGGAATGGCCACACAGAGCTCCGTGAATGATTGGTATGTTACCTTAAACAAACCCGATTTTACACCTCCCAATGCTCTTTTTGCTCCGGTCTGGACCGTATTGTACATTCTCATGGGAATAGCAGCCGGAATTGTTTGGTCCAAAGGTTACCACCATGTTTGGGTGAAGACTGCCCTCTACCATTTTGTATTTCAACTCCTTGTAAACGCTTTGTGGAGCATTGTTTTCTTCGGATTGAAAAACCCTTTTGGAGCCCTTTTGGTGATTTTGATCCTAATGACATTGATCATACTGACCATAAAATGGTTCAACGTCGTGAGTAAGCCCGCTGCTATTTTGATGATTCCCTATTTGCTTTGGGTTGGCTTTGCCGCGGTTCTAAACTATAGAATTTGGGAGCTTAATCCGTAGAGATAAGGCTCAAGAGCAAGAATCAAGCTCAAGCTCAAGCTCAAAAATTATAATTGGGATATGTAGTAGGTGATTTCTACTGGGTCATTTCCAATAATTTTTGCATGGTTTTTTGGTTACGGGTGGTGGCCTCAACCTTTAATTTTCGTTCAATGAGGTTATTGTTGAGCTTGGCATTGCCATATCCTTTTTTGCACAACAAATAGACACATTTTTCTGTAACATGAAAATCTTCATCAGCAAAACTGAGTTCTTCCAATTGCACCATCAAATCCTTCTCTGGAACTTGTTTGAGCAACACATAATACAATCTGTTATCCTCTTCTTTTTCACCAAACGGGTTGTCTTCCAAAACCTTTTTCACATCATTTCGGCTAACCACCAAAGTAGGTACTTGAAAGCCAAAATCCTTAGCAATGGCATCATGAATCTTATGTTCAAGCGTGCTCGCCTCCGTAATCCCACTTTCAAAAATAATGTTGCCGCTCTGGATGTAGGTCTGTACGCTTTCCAATCCGCTAGTGGTCAATGTTTCCCGTAAATCGGCCATTTTAATTTTCTTTTGGCCACTCACATTTATGCCACGTAGAAGTGCTATAAAAGTCTTCTTCATTAGTATCGAGAAATTACTCAGATTAATTTTAGTAAATTCAAGCGCATTAAATTAACTAAAATGAATCAATATATCCTTGCCTTAGATCAAGGTACCACAAGTTCCCGTGCCGTGGTCTTTGATCAAAAAGGAACCATAATATCTGTTGCGCAAAAAGAATTCACCCAAATTTTTCCCCAACCGGGATGGGTAGAGCATGATTCCAATGAAATTTGGGCCACCCAAGCAGGAATGGCCGCTGAAGCAGTCAGCAAAAAAGGCCTGAAAGGAGAACAAATGGCTGCCATTGGCATTACCAACCAACGGGAAACCGTAGTGGTCTGGGATAGAAATACCGGGGAACCCATCTATAATGCCATTGTGTGGCAGGATAAGCGTACAGCAGATTATTGTGATGAATTGAAAAGTCAAGGGAAATCACAAATGATTCGGGAAAAAACCGGGCTGGTCATTGATTCTTATTTTTCGGGAACCAAGGTCAAATGGATTCTGGACCATGTTGAAGGCGCCAGAGAGAAAGCCAATGCAGGTGATTTGGTCTTGGGCACTATCGACACTTGGCTCATTTGGAAAATGACCGAGGGAAAACTCCACATCACTGATGTGACCAATGCCTGCCGCTCCATGCTGTTCAACATCAACACTATGGACTGGGACGATGAACTTTTGGAATTGCTGACTATTCCCAAGAGTATGCTTCCCGAGGTAAAACAATCCAGTGAGGTCTACGGACATACCAGTCCCAATTTCTTTGCCTCAAAAATACCCATTGCAGGCATTGCTGGTGATCAACAAGCGGCCCTATTTGGGCAAATGTGTACCAAAAAGGGAATGGTAAAAAACACCTATGGCACAGGCTGTTTTATGTTGATGAACATTGGGGACAAACCCATTGTTTCCGAAAACAGACTCTTGACCACAGTCGCTTGGAAAATCGACGGGAAAACCCAATATGCCCTAGAAGGCAGTATTTTTATTGCCGGAGCTGTGGTGCAATGGCTTCGTGACAGTCTTGGCATTATTAAAAAATCATCCGATGTGGAAAAATTGGCCGGCTCGGTCGATAGTTCCGAAGGGGTCTATTTTGTCCCCGCCTTTGCCGGATTGGGTGCTCCGCATTGGAACCAACGGGCGCAAGGCACAATTTTTGGACTGACTCGGGGTAGCACCGATGCCCATATCGCGCGAGCGGCTTTGGAGTCCATCGCCTATCAGACCATGGATATTTTAAAGGCCATGCAAGCCGATTCCGGAATCTCCATCAAGGAGCTTCGGGTAGATGGTGGGGCCACGGTGAATGATATGCTCATGCAATTTCAGGCCGATGTATTGAATACGGTAACGGTACGACCCAAGATTGTGGAAACCACTGTTATGGGTGCTGCCTATTTGGCTGGATTGGCGGTGGGATATTGGAAGAGCACCGACGAAATCCAGGATATTTGGCAAGCCGATGTACATTTTAATCCTTCAACCGACCGAGAAACTATTGAAAAAGGCATTCAGGGTTGGTACAAGGCCATAAAAGCATTGGAATATTGGACCGAAAACCCATAATAATATAAAAACCAAACCATTAACTTTTATCATCAAATCTTATGACTCCTTTTATTGCTGAGATTGTAGGCACCTTTTTGCTCATCCTCTTGGGGTGCGGTGTAAACGCCAATGTTTCATTACAAAAAACCTACGGTTCAAGTTCAGGTTGGATCGTTATTACTACAGGATGGGCCCTGGCCGTCTATACCGGGGTTGTAGTTGCCGGTCCCTACAGTGGAGCGCACATTAATCCAGCAGTGACCATTGGCTTAGCGGTTGCTGGCGAATTTCCTGTGAGTGATATTGCTCCTTATATCATTGCGCAATTTATGGGTGCCATGTTGGGGGCTTTTTCCGTTTGGTTGATCAACAAGGACCACTTTGATGCTACACCCAATGGAGATACTAAAAGAGCTGTTTTTTGTACTGCACCTGCTATCCCTAATACATTTTTGAATCTCCTTACTGAAATCTTGGGAACTTTTGTGCTCATGTTTGCCGTTCTTTATTTTACTGATGCCACAATTTCATCGGACAACACCATTATTGGACTGGGGTCATTGGGAGCCCTTCCAGTAGCCTTGATTGTTTGGGGCATAGGCTTATCGTTGGGAGGTCTTACCGGATATGCCATAAATCCCGCACGCGATTTAGGGCCACGTATCATACATGTGTTGGTGCCCATAAAAAATAAAGGCTCCAATGGTTGGGGGTATTCTTGGGTTCCTGTGGTAGGTCCCATTTTAGGGGCAAGTCTAGCAGCTGGTATTGCTATGCTTTTGAATTGATTTACTCTTGGGATGCAATGGCCTTGGCGGCTAAATATGCTCCAGTCCAAGCGTTTTGGAAGTTGAACCCTCCCGTAATGGCATCCACATTAATAATTTCCCCTGCGAAATAGAGATTGGGGTGCAACTTGCTCTCGAAGGTCTTAAAATTGATTTCCTTTAAATCTACCCCGCCTGCGGTGACAAATTCTTCTTTGAATGTGCTTTTTCCTTCCACCCGAAAGGAACAGGCGGTAAGCTGTTTGGCCAATGCTTGGAGCTTCTCTTTGGTAATATCGGCCCATTTTTCATCTTTTTTGATATTTGCCGCCTCCACCAACTTTGTCCATAAGCGTCTTGGAAGATGTACCGCTTGGGTGCGCGCCACTGTTTTTTTGGATTCCACTTCCTTTACTTTCTTCAGAAAGCCTTCCATAGATCCCGTGGTATATTCTGGGGTCCAATTGACATTCACCCGAAATCGATAATTGTAATCATGAAGAATTTTGGCTCCCCATGCGGAAAGTTTTAAAATGGCCGGACCGCTCAATCCCCAGTGGGTAATTAAAACAGGCCCTTCGGAACGTAATACCGGCTCATCCTTGACCACACTTTTCAACTCCAAGTCTTTTCTATCATTGGTAAAAATGCGCTTTGGGGGAATTTCCACCAATACCTCAGCACTAATGCCTTGGATTCCTTTTAATCTTTCATCGTTTATATTGAACGTAAACAGAGAAGGCACCGGAGGAACAATGGTATGGCCCAAATCTTTCAACTGATTCCATATTTTGGTATTGCTTCCCGTGGCCAACAGTAATTTTTTGGCTTGGTAGTGTTTGTTCATGGTAGTGACCTGCCACCCATCAACGTGTTTTTTGAACCGCTTTACGGAACTATTTTTCAATACTTTTATGCCCAGCCGTTTGGCTTCGTCTTCAAAACAATCGATAATGGTTTGGGAAGAATCACTTTGTGGAAAAACACGACCATCATCCTCAATTTTAAGCGAGACGCCACGTTCTTCAAAAAAAGCCATAACGTCCATTGGGGCATGGGAATGGAAGGGCCCCAAAAGTTCTTTTTCGCCCCGTGGGTAATTGGTGGTTAGTTCCCGGGGATCAAACTCTCCATGGGTAACATTGCAACGACCTCCGCCAGAGACCTTTACTTTGGAAAGTACTGTCTTTCCCCGTTCAAAAATGGCCACGTTAAGGTGCGGAGCCTCTTCCACCATATGGATTGCCGTATAATATCCGGCAGCACCGCCTCCCACTACAATGACATCAAACATCAATGTACACGCTCTGGATAATTGGTGATGATGCCGTCCACCCCAAAATCCTTCATTTTCTGAATATCTTCGGGTTCATTAACGGTCCATGTGTAAACTTTGAGGTCTTCATCATGGATCTTGGCCGTATTTTCTGCTGTCAATGTTTCAAAATTTGGATTTATGGCCACCGCATTGAGCTCTTTGGCCACCTCAATGGCCTGTAACGGGTCTTCCTCGGTAAGGATAGCAATTTTTACATCTGGATTAATCTTTCTCATTTCTCTTAATTCATCCCAAATAAAACTTGAAATAATAATGTTATCGGCAGACCAGCCTCTATCTGAAATATAGTAGTTTATAATCTGGTTGACTTTATCTGCCGTTTTGTATCCCTTCAATTCAATGTTAAGGGCCACTTGATTATTAATAAGCTTTAAAACATCTTGGAGCAGAGGAATCTTATGGCCGCCTTCCAATGTAAGCTGTTTCATGGCAAACACATTGTAATCCTCAATCATGCCCGAACCATTGGACAACCTATCCACTGTTCTATCATGAAAGACCACAATTTCTCCGCTATCAATTCTAAACACATCAATTTCTATCATATCAACACCCAAATCCAATGCCTTTTGCATCGAGGCCAATGTGTTCTCCGTCTCGTGACCCATGGCTCCCCTATGACCAATGACCAAGGTTTTTGAATCTCCCATACCACAACTATTTAGAAGCAAAATGACCAAAGAGGCCAAGAGCAAGTTTTTTTTCATCTCGTTTTTGTTTAAGAGTGCTAAAAATACAATTTGAAAACGAAACGGAAAACCCCTTATTAGAAATCGAAAAGCACGTCTAAATTACCACCTAAAAACAATATTGATAATTTTTTGAATATAATTTTATGTATTTGATAATTTTTATTTAATATATTTATCACATTAACAACCAATTAAATAAACCAACATGTTTTCAAAAACTAACTTGCTGGCCACCTTGGTCGGCGCGATTGTCATGTTTTTCTTGGGATACCTCATTTGGGGTCTTGCCACAGTGGATTTTTTCAAGGAACATTCCGTTATAAATGTTATGAAGGAAGTTCCTGACTTGGGATTAATAGCACTAGGAAACCTTATCGGGGCATTTATTTTGAGCACCTTGTACAGCAAATGGGCCAGAGGTCACCATTCTTTGGGGCAAGGGTTTGAGTTTGGTGCTTTGATCGGGGCTTGTATTGGTATTGGAATGGGGCTTATCTGGTATGCTACTTCCAACTTAATGGACCTTACGGGGTACGCAGCAGAGGCTGTGTTGGATATTATTTTTTACGGTGTTACTGGCATGGTATTTTCCTTAGTCTATCAAAAAACAGCCAAAAAAGAATGACATCAATAACCACCTAAAACTTGGGGCGGATTGCTATGCGATCCGCCTTTTTTAATGCTGTACCCTAAAAATAAAGGACTGTAATGGTTCTAGTTCCAACTGTATTTCTCCTCTTCCATTACTGACGGAAAGCACCTTGTTGACTTGCCCGTATAGCTTTTCATCCAGGTGATATATTTTATTTTCCAATTGCCATTTACTGATGATGTCCTCTGGAATTTTTAGTTGGAAGCTATAGCTTTTATGGTCATCAAAATTAGATACAATAATGAGTTTTTCGTTGGATGACCACCGTACATAGGAAAATACGCGATAGTCATAACTTTCTGTATGTTCCTTATTGTAATAATGAATTTCTTGGTACTCCCCCATCAAAGCACTGCTTTTAATGGTAAAATTCAGAAGGCGTTTGTAAAAATCGCGTAATTCTTTTTCCTCTTCAGAAAGTTGCCCGCCATCAAATTTTTTGTTGTTCATCCATCTTTGATGATGCGGCACTCCAATGTAATCGAAAATGGAAGTACGGGTGGGTTTCCCAAAGCCGGCATCCTCTGCACCAGGTTCCCCAACTTCTTGTCCGAAATAAATCATGGTGGGTGAAGTGCTGATTGTGGCCAAAACTACCATTGCGGGTTTGGCCAGTTCAGCATCTCCCACAAAATCAGGACTGGCAATACGCTGTTCGTCATGATTTTCCAGAAAATGGAGCATGTGGTGTTCAATATCCGACACTTTTTGCTGAACCACGGGAATATGATCCGTCCAGCCATACCCCTTCATAATATGCTTAATGCTATCATAGAGGTCCACTTTATCATACAGATAATCCATTTTTCCCAAATGGATGTACGCTCGGTATAAATCTGGATTGTACACCTCGGCCAACAAAAAGGCTTCAGGATTTTTCATTTTGATGTTTGAATTCAGATAACTCCAAAATTCTACTGGAACCATTTCGGCCATATCAAATCGGAAACCATCCACACCAAAATCCAGCCAGTACAGCACAATGTCTTTAAACTTGTACCATGAATTGGGAAGGGTTTTGTTTTTCCAAAACTCGAAATGAGCTTTGTAGTCCCTTGCATAGAAACCTTCTGGCAACTCATCAAAGTCTTTGGTGCCATCAGGACGAATGCCATAGTTGACTTTTACAGTTTCATACCAATCATTGAAATGGGGTTGGGCCAATCGGGAACCATTGCCCGTCCATTTGGCAGGGTTTTCTTCAAACTTGGCATCCGCCAATGGATTTTCTTCTCCGCCAAGTGGCAAATACCCTTCATGCCATTGGGGTACTTTGAAGGCTTCTCCCGGGATGTAGTAGAAATTATTGTTGAGATCGTATTCCTTGCTCGTATCGTCACTGGCACCAAAATCCTCCACCCCTTCAGGATTGGTAACTCCCTCATAATTCCGGGCCACATGGTTGGGCACAATATCAATGATGACTTTCATACCCGCTTTGTGCGTCCGTTCTATGAGAGCCTTGAACTCATCTAAGCGTTTTGCAGGATCTATCGCCAAATCTGGATTTACATTGTAATAATCCTTTACGGCATACGGCGAACCTGCACGGCCCTTGACCACATCAGGATCATCATTGGAAATTCCATAGTCGGTATAATCGTTGATCAAAGCATGGTGCGGTACTCCAGTGTACCACATGTGGGTTATGCCCAAAGCTCTGATTTCCTGTAAGGCTTCATCCGTAAAATCCGCAAATTTGCCCACGCCATTTTCCTCGAGGGTTCCCCAAGGTTTGTTAGTGGTATTGGTATTTCCAAAAAGTCGGGTAAAAACCTGATAGACTACCGCTTTTTTCTTCATAGGTGGCTCAATGGGCTTTTCATTACTCTTCTCATTACATGAATATACTGCGCCCAACACAATCAAAAAAGTGATGAGGCGATTCGTTTTCATGCTGTGGTGGTTTCTCCAGGAATCAACGTCACCGGTTTTCCATTAACTTGAATGGTCAATGGTTCACTTCCCGTAATTTCAAAGGAATTTCCTTCTACCGAAACGTGTATGGTGATGATCTGGTTCCTAAAATTGACCTTAAAGGAATAGGAACCCCATTGATCTGGAATCTTGGGCGAAAAGCACAACTGGTCATTCAGAATCCGCATACCTCCAAAACCTTCCACAATGCTCATCCATGTTCCGGCCATTGAGGTGATGTGCAATCCTTCCTTTACCTCTTTGTTGTAATCGTCCAGGTCCAATCTTGACGTCCGTAAATAAAAGGTATAGGCTTGTTCCATTCGTCCTAATTTGGCCGCTTGAATACTGTGCACGCAGGGCGATAGCGAAGATTCATGAACGGTGAACGGTTCGTAGAAATCAAAATGGCGTTCCAGTTCTTCTTGGCTGAAATGGTCTTCGAAGAAATAGAATCCCTGAAGGACATCAGCTTGCTTGATGTAAGGAGATCGTAAAATTCGGTCCCAGCTCCACTTTTGGTTGATGGGTCGTTCAGACTTGTCCAAATCCTGAACTTTGACCATTTCTTTGTCCAAAAACCCGTCTTGTTGCAGATATACGTCATGCTTTTCTGAATAGGGAAAGTAGATATTGCCGGCTACTTTAGCCCAATCTTCGGTCTCGGTTGGGTTCAGGTTGGTCTTGACAATCACCCTTTTGTAATCTTCGGGATAAGATTCCTGTACTTCTTGGAGCTGTTCCAAAGCATATTCAATGCACCATTTTGCCAAATAGTTGGTGTACCAGTTATTGTTGGCGTTATTTTCGTACTCATTGGGTCCGGTAACGCCCAACATCACATATTTTTGTTTGTCTTCTGAAAAATTAACGCGTTGGTGCCAGAATCGGGCTATCCCAATCAACACCTCGAGCCCCATTTTTGGGATATAGCTATAATCTCCAGTGAATCGATGGTAATTATAAATGGCAAAGGCAATAGCCCCATTTCTATGGATTTCTTCAAAAGTGATTTCCCATTCATTGTGGCATTCCTCTCCATTCATCGTTACCATGGGATAGAGCGCCGCTCCATTGGAAAAGCCTAATTTTTCGGCATTTTCTATGGCTTTTTCCAAATGGTTGTAACGATATTCCAATAGGCTCCAAGCCACTTTTTGGTTTTTTGTGGCCATATAGAAGGGTAGGCAATAGGCTTCAGTGTCCCAGTAGGTGCTGCCTCCATATTTCTCTCCTGTAAATCCTTTTGGGCCGATATTTAAACGGGAGTCTTTGCCCAAATAAGTCTGATTGAGCTGAAAAATGTTGAAACGGATTCCTTGCTGTGCCTTGACATCGCCTTCAATGGTAATATCGCTCATCTCCCAAATCTGGGCCCAAGCTTCCTTTTGCTTTTGCAAGAGTGCATCAAATCCCAATTGTGAAGCTTCGTCCAAAACGGTGTGGGCAGCTTCCTGTAATTTTTCTTTAGGATGGTTTCTATCAACGGTATAGCCGCCAAATTTAACCAAGGTGAGGGTTTCATCTTTGGCCAGTTCAATTTTATAGGAGTGACCTACAGAGGTGTCATCTTTTTTAGTGTTTGGCTCCATATCTGATCTGGACCCATCAACATATAGCTCACTTTGCATAAAAGTGCAGACGGAAAAATTGGTCTTCATGGTATGGGATTCAATAAAAGCCCTATTCCCTTCCGAAACAATATTGGTGATGTTCCAAAACTTATCTTCCCAATTACTGTCCTTGTTTTCAATGCCGCCATCCAAGTAGGGAACCATAATAACTTCAGCATCCGAGTTCAGTAGTTGAAGGTTGTATTGAATGGCCCCGGTTTCGTCCAAATCCAAGCTCAAAAACCGAATTACCTCAACAGCGACTTCCATATCATTGGGTAGGGCGGCCACAAAACTACGCTTGTACCAACCTTCGTTCATATTGAGCTCCCGACGGAAATGGTCCACTTTTTTGCAGGTGCTCAAATCCAAAGGAATACCATCGATAATCACATCAATACCGATCCAATTGGGAGCATTGAGCACTTTGGCAAAATATTCGGGATATCCATTTTTCCACCAACCCACACGGGTCTTGTCCGGGTAATATACTCCAGCAATATAACTGCCTTGAAATGTTTCTCCCGAGTATTGCTCTTCAAAATTGGCACGTTGCCCCATGGCCCCATTACCTATACTGAAAAGACTTTCAGAGGATTCTACCTGTTCTTTGCTGAACCCTTCATCTATAATGGACCAAGGGTGTGCTTTTATATAGTCCTGATTCATTGCTTACCAAAATTGTGAAGCAAATGTAGGCAGCTTTATGATAAAGACATTATAAACTTAATGAAATATAGAATCCCTAACGACCAAGGTAGGTTCCAAAGTTTTAGTCTGGAAGGTCTCCTCTTCTTCTTTTTCGCCTTCTACCTTATCTATCAACATTTGGGCTGAAATCTCGCCCATTTTTTCGCCGTGTTGGGCGACCACGGTTAAACTGGGATGCGCATACTTTGACAAAAACCCGTCTGTAAAGCCAATAAATGAGATGTCCTCGGGAATCTTGAGGCCTTTTTCTTGGGCCAAACGCATGCTATACACTGCAAAAATCTCGTTCACGCAGAGTACAGCATCCACATCTGGGTGATCTTCGAAAAAATCCTTGATACGCTTTTCATCCATCTCCATGGTGGGAAGTTTCAGTATTCTGGATTCAGCCACACCCAAACCACTATCAATCAACGCCTTTTTATATCCCATAGTACGGGCCTTGCTCACACTTAGGTAGTCATCCGTACTGATCAACGCTATTTTCTTTCGTCCTTGCTCTATAAGTTTTTGGGTAGCCATATAGGCGCCAAGTTCATCGTCAATGATGACTTTATCACAGTCTATTTCATTGGTGATTCTATCAAATAAAACCACTGGGATTCCCTGTTCGGTGACCTCCTTTAGGTGGTTATAGTCGCCCTTTTGTTGGGTCTCGGAGGACAATGACATGATAAAACCATCAATACTTCCGTTGGCCAACATCTCCATGTTGATCACTTCCTTGTCAAAAGACTCCTCGGAAAGACAGACAATTACGTTGTATCCTCTGGCGTTTGCGTATTTCTCAATTCCGCGGATAACTGTGGTAAAGAAGTGGTGCACTATATCTGGAATAACAACTCCGATGTTCTTGGTCCTCTTATTTTTGAGGCTAATGGCAATGTTGTTGGGCTTGTAATTATAGAGTTTGGCAAAAGCCTGCACCTTTTCCTTGGTATCCCTACTAATTTCTTCGCTGTTTTTCAGCGCTTTTGAAACTGTTGAAATGGATACTTCAAGTTCTCTTGCTATATCTTTTAGAGTAATCTTCACTTTGTAGTACTACTAATTTTGGTTCCAAGATTTGAGGTAGGAATTTACACAATATAAAAAAGAGGCCTAACCAAAATTATGCTTTTTAACATAAACGCAATAATGGCTAAAAAAACTCTTATTAAAACGTTAATGGCCGCTAAAAAATAAAATGCTATATTAGTGGTAAAATTGCATATTCCTTAATTATTTGAATTTATTTTATGAAATAAGTGTTATTTGTACATTAATTTTGCTAACCTTCTACATTTACAAAGTTATTAACACGAAACCGTTTTCGCTATATGTTGCGACATACATAAATTTACATTAACATATTTTTTATATATGTTTAACACTTGAATTAAAATTAACTAAACTTAAAATTAACTATTTATGAAGATTACGCTACTTAGAAGCCTTTTGCTGCTTGGAGCTTTTTTATGCTTCAGTATGGCAAAAGCTCAGACAGTATCTGGTACTGTTTCGGATGCTACTGGACCATTACCAGGAGCAAGCGTATTGGTTAAAGGAACAACCAATGGTACGCAAACCGATTTTGATGGTAATTACTCATTGGACGGTATCGGCGATTCAGCCACGCTTGTATTCAGTTATATTGGATACAAAACCGTTGAAGTTGCCGTAAATGGCCAATCCACCATTAACATAACTATGGAGGAAGATGCCCAGGCGTTGGATGAGGTTGTGATCATTGGTTATGGTCAGACTACGGTAAAAGATGCAACGGGAGCTGTAGCTGCAGTTACCTCTGAAGATTTCAACGGCGGGGTTATTGCCTCACCTGAGCAATTGATCCAAGGTAAGACCGCTGGGGTGCAGATTACCCAGGCCAGTGGTGCTCCAGGAGATGGAGTCGCCATCAGGATTCGTGGTACAAACTCTGTTCGTTCCAATAACAATCCACTTTTTGTGGTAGATGGCGTGCCATTATCCGGTGCGGACACCTCTCCATCCAGTGGTAATACTGGTATTGGTACATCTACATCATCCAACCCATTAAACTTCTTGAACCCTAACGACATTGAGAGCATCAGTGTTCTTAAAGATGCTTCCGCAACTGCCATCTATGGTTCCCGTGGTGCAAATGGTGTGGTCATCATTACTACCAAAACAGGTAGAGGAAGTCAAGGAGGAAAATTTGAATTTTCTTCAAATTTGAGTATTTCAACGCCCGCCAATGAATATGATTTGTTGAATAGAAATCAGTTCTTGGATGCCGTTGAACAGTATGGTGGAGATAGAGATGCACAAGACTTTGGCAATGATACGGATTGGCAAGATTATGTTACCCGTACCGTGGCTTCACAAAATCAAAACCTTTCCTACTCCCATAACTATGGAAAAGGAAATATAAGGGCCACATTTGGTTATGGAAAACAATTTGGTGTTATTGAAAATTCTGACTTGGAAAGAATTACAGGTCGTATCAATGCCACGCACAGATTCTTGGATGACAATCTTACCTTGAATTTACAAGGTACCATCTCAAGGGTTAATGAGCAAAGAGCTCCTATAAGTGGTAGTGCAGGTTTTAACGGTGACTTGCTTGGTGCAGCATATTCTGCAAACCCAACATGGCCAACTAGAGCGGACTTTTCTGCTGCTGGGGGGCTTCTTAGCCCAGCAACCCTGTTGGAAGAATTACGAACCACAAGTAATGTGAATAGGCTTTTATTGAACGGTTCCGTTGAATATAAATTTACGCCTGAGTTGACCGGTAAAATCAACTTGGGTTATGATAAATCTGATGGTGAAACCTTGGGTCTTACCACACGGGATGCCATAAATGCAGGAAGGAACGTGCAAGGTAATGGTCGTGGTAACTTCAATACATTGGATTTGGAAAACAGACTTGTGGAAGCCACATTGAACTACCGCAAAGAGTTTGACAATTCATATATAGATGCAATTGTGGGTTACTCTTTCCAAGATTTTGGCACCAGTGGACGTAATGTTGAAGGCTTTGGATTCTCTACTTCTGATTTTAACCAAATGGAGGGCGATTTAAAAGCTTCGGTAAATAGCACACAAGCACAAATAGATGGGCCTTTTCAACAATTTGGGTATGATCCAAGATCAAGTGACATCATTGTGAACCGTCTATTGCCAAGTGTTGTCGCTGCCGATCCAGTTTCTGCTGGTCAATCTACACGTTCTGTGCGATCCATTGCCGCAGATACTTTTGACAATACCGATGAGTTGCAATCTTTCTTTGCAAGGGTCAACTATACCTTGATGGACAAGTATTTGTTTACCGCAACTGTTCGGGCAGATGGTTCCTCACGTTTTGGGGGTAACAATCAGTACGGTTACTTCCCATCTGCTGCTTTTGCTTGGAAGATTAATGAAGAAGATTTTATGGGAGATACGTTCTCTACCCTTAAATTAAGGTTGGGTGCAGGTATAACCGGTAACCAAGAAGGTCTTGGTTATGGTCAATTCATCAGACGTGAACGATTTGGATCTCCTTCCATTAATGACAGTGGGGAGTTTGTTCCTCCTGGTATTTCACCGGTAACTTTTGCAAATCCTGATTTGAAATGGGAGGAAACCTTGGATTTCAACGTGGGTATTGACTTTGGTTTCAATAGTGATAGAGTATCTGGTAGCATCAACGTATACCGTAAGCAAACCACAGATTTATTATTGAACATTGAAGCTGCACAGCCTTCACCACAACCTAGATTCTTCGAAAACTTGGATGCAACTTTGGTCAACCAGGGGGTGGAATTTGAGATGAATGTGGATTGGGTAGCTACTGAAGATGTTAACTTCAGCACTTCTTTCAACGTTGCGTACAACGAAAACGAACTACAAGACTTTGCCGGACAGATTCCATCAGGTACCATTCGAGGACAAGGACTTTCATTGGCGTTCGCCCAAATTTTGGCTGGCGATCGACCGCTGTTCTCATACTTCCTTCGTGAATTTGAAGGATTTGATGAGAATGGATTGCCCCTTGGGGACGTTCAAACCTTTGTTGGGGAAGATGCCCTTCCAGACGTAAACGCTGGTCTATCCTTGAACTTCTCATACAAGAATTGGGACCTTTCAGCATATATGGCTGGTCAATTTGGGTTCTCCGTGTACAACAACACCAAGAACGCCTTCTTTACAGCCGGTTCCATCGGTAACGCCAGAAACGTTACTCCAGATGTGTTGACAAGTGGGGAGAGCAATTTAGCTTCTGCTCCGGTTTCCACAAGATTTTTGGAGAAAGGTGATTTTGTAAGAATGCAGAACGCATCCGTTGGTTATACCGTACCATTGAGTGGTGATGGAGCCTTAAAAAGTTTAAGATTTTCCGTTACAGGACAAAACTTGTTCCTAATCACAGATTATAGCGGTTTAGATCCTGAAGTTAGTGTTCAGCCAGGTACTTCAAACAATGGTGTAAGTGATTTGCTAAATGGTATTCCAACCGCTGGAATAGACTACACATCCTTCCCAAGACCAAGAACGGTAACCTTTGGTGTAAATGCTACTTTCTAATAAAAAAAATTGAAAACAATGAAAAGAAATCGATTTAAACTAATTACGCCAATTGCGGTAAGCATAGCACTCATAATTTCCTGTACAAATCTGGAAATTGAGGAGACAGACTCGAATTTCCCTGAGGAAACCGGTGGTGGATTCTCCGGGGTTGGTGATCCTGCCAGTCAGGTAGATGGTCTTTATAATGACTTGAACGGTCATTTCGGTGACCAAGCCAATTATTTTGCACTAACCGAAGTTTCCACAGACGAACAATTGGTCCCCACAAGGGGTACCGACTGGGGGGATAATGGTATTTGGAGAACCTTGCACCAACATACTTGGGATGCTTCTCACCAATACATTTTGACCACTTGGAACCAATTCAACCAAAATGTCTTTAGAGCTTCCGAGGTTATCGAGACAACAACTACAACTGCCGAGGTAAAGGCACAGGCTCAATTCATCAGAGGTTTGAGTATGTGGGTGATTATGGATTTGTTCGGACAAGTTCCATTTAGGGAAGTGGATGAAGGACCTGAAATTAATCCTCGTGTCCTTTCAAGATCAGAAGCTTTGGATTTTGTGATTACGGATTTGGAGGCTGCCATTGCAGGACTTCCATCTGTTGCCGCGCCAAGTAGCGAAGACAATGAACGGGCCAGTAAGGCAGCAGCTCGGTTCCTTTTGGCTCGTGTATTATTGAACAAACACATTTATAACGGTTCAGGATCTCCAGATAGTGCCGACATGAACAGTGTTATCTCTTTGGTAGACCAGATTGCCGCTGAAGGATACGAGCTTCAAACTGGTTATTTTGATATCTTTAGGGATTCTCCTGACACAGAAACCATCTGGTATTTACCTACTTCCGTAGGTAACCGAATCTTTAACGGATTGCACTATAACTCCACTGAATTAGGTGGTGGTGGATGGAACGGATTCAGTACGCTTGCCGAATTCTATGACATGTTCGAAGGAGACCCTAATAGTAACCGAGGTGAATTGGATGGTACACCACTTGATGGTCAAGAAGAACGTAGAGGTTGGGTACCCAGTGCTGGAACACCTTTTACTGGTGCAGAAGGAACCAAAGATGACAACGGTGATGGATATGAAGATGGTTCCAATGTTGGCCTTGGCTTCCTAATTGGACAACAGTACAAACCCAATGGTGAAGTATTGAAAGATAGACCAGGCAACAACCTTGTTTTCACCAAAGAATTCCCAGGTTTGGTAGGTAATAACGAAAGAACCGGTATCCGTGTTCAAAAATATGCTGCGCGCTACGGTGAATTCATTAGCCATGAAATTATTTTCAGATATGCTGATGCCCATTTGATGAAAGCAGAAGCTATGATGAGAAGTGGCGGAGATCCAACCGCCATGGTCAATGAACTTCGTACCCTAAGAGGGGCTACTCCACTAGGTTCGGTTTCTGAAGCCGACCTTTTGGCCGAAAGAGGTAGGGAACTCTATGTTGAGTTTGTAAGAAGAGGTGACATGATACGTTTTGGTCAATATACTAGAGATTGGGAGTTCAAAGACCCAGGTGCTGTAGGTGATGATACAAAACTATTGTACCCTATTCCAAACAATGCTTTGCTTTCCAATCCAAATTTGGTTCAAAACCCAGGTTACTAAACATAAAAAGTTTAGGTTGTTTATACATAATGAAAGGCTGCCGATGGGCGGCCTTTTCTGTTTATCCTGATACTATGAACACCATATCTTATTAGTGAAAAATTAACTCTTTTTTAGGCAAACCTTAGTTGTTGTTCTATCCCTGTTTCCTATGGGAATAACTATATTAACTCTGTTTTTGATACATGATATGAGAGGAAGATATTGGCTTATTTTGGGGTTTGCATTGTTGGTTTGCAGCTGTTCGAAAAACGAATCCAAAACCCTATTTGTCCAAAAAAATCCAAAGCAGACGGGGGTAAGTTTCAATAATGAATTGGTATCTGCTCCCCAACTCAATATCCTTAACTATTTGTATTTCTACAATGGTGCCGGCGTCGCTTCAGGAGATTTTAATGGTGATGAATTGCCTGATTTGTATTTTACATCCAACCAAGGTCCAGATAAATTATATCTTAATAAGGGAAGCTTTAAATTTGAAGATGTCACAACTTCCGCCAATATTAACAATGATTCTGGGTGGACCACTGGGGTAACTCATGCCGACATCAATAATGACGGACTCCTCGATATTTACGTCTGTAAAGTGGGAGATCATGGCCCTATAAGAGGCAAAAATTTGCTCTTTGTCAATAAAGGAATTGACGCTAACGGAGTCCCAACCTTTGAAGAAGAGGCTTCCAAATATGGACTGGATTTTATTGGTTATTCCACTCAAGCCGCCTTTTTCGATTATGATTTGGATGGAGATTTGGATATGTACCTGCTGAACCACTCCGTAAATCCCAATCGCTCCTACGGCAAGGGGGGCAAGCGAAAAATTATCGATTCCATGTCTGGGGATATCCTATTTAGGAATGACGATGGAAATTTTGTAAATGTTTCTAAAGAAGCTGGCATATTTCAAGGTAGTATCGGTTATGGTTTAGGATTGGCCATAAGCGACATCAATAATGATGGCTACCCCGATATCTACGTGGGCAATGATTTTTTTGAAAATGACTATCTCTATATCAACCAAAAAGATGGAACGTTCAAAGAAACCATATCTCAAGACAATATGAAAATGGGGCATACCACCCACTTTTCCATGGGTAACGACATAGCAGATGTAAATAACGACGGTTTTGCTGACATTTTATCTTTGGATATGCTTCCCGAAGACCTAGAAACCTACAAAACCTCGGGGCTGGAATACCCCTACCCCGTCTACCAACAATATCTGAAAAATGGCTTTGCCCCCCAATACATGCAAAATGCCCTGCATCTAAATCTGGATGGCGAAAACTTCGGTGAAATTGCAAACTTAAGCGGTATCAATGCCACAGAATGGTCTTGGGGTGCGTTGTTTGCTGATTTTGACAATGATGGGTACAAAGACCTCTTTATCTCAAATGGAATCCAGGGGGTCACCAATGATATGGATTATATCAATTACATCTCTAATGAGGAAATCCAAAAAAATATAGAAACTGGTCTATCCGACAAAGATATGGACCTCATCGATAGATTACCGAGCAAAAAAGTCCCCAACTATTTTTACAAGAACAATGGAGGGGTCACATTCTCTGATGTAACGGATAGTTGGAGCAATAAAAGAGAATCGTTCAGCAATGGATGTACCTATGCGGATCTTGACAATGATGGTGACTTGGATTTGGTGGTCAACAATGTAAACGACCCAGCTTTTATTCTGGAAAATACCCTGAATGAAGGTAATTTTATCAAAATTGCGTTCCATGGAGCACCAAAAATTAGGTTTGGTATTGGGGCAAAAGCGATTGTATATCAAAAAGTCAACAAAGCCGTTCAAGAAAATATGGCCACCAGAGGTTTCTTATCCGCCAAGGAGAATCGATTAAATTTTGGTGTTGGAAAGGACAGCATTATCGATTCCGTCCAAATTATTTGGCCAAACGGTACCTTCCAGACCCTGCATGACGTAGCAGCAAATGCCACTTTGGATGTATCCTTCAAAGATGCGTCAGGTAACTATTACATGGAATCCCCCGGTAAAAACGAACCCTCTTTTGTGGCTTCCAAAGAAAATCTGGACTTTATCCACAAAGAACATTCATCGCTCGACTTTGATAGAAACCCTCTTACCCCCTTTGCCTATTCCAACGAAGGACCTTCCGTTTCGGTCGGGGATGTTAATAAAGATGGTCTGGACGATCTTTTTATCGGTGGGGCAAAAAGACAGGCTTCAACCCTCTTTCTACAAAATGAAAAAGGCGAATTCAACCCGCATCAACAAGAGTTATTTGAGCTAGATGACATCAATGAAGACATTGACCATGTTTTCTTTGATGCGGACCATGATGGAGATTTGGATTTGATAGTGGTCAGTGGCGATAACGAGTTTACACACGGTAAACCCCTTCAACCCAGAATGTATATCAACCAAAATGGTTCATTTACAAAAGGTGCAAATCCATTTGAATCCATCGAAGTAAACGCATCCAAAGTTAGTGCGGTGGATATTGACAATGACGGAGACCAAGACATCTGTATCACTTCCAATACCGGTCCCACAAAATTTGGAGAAATTCCAAAGCAACATATTTTAAGAAATGATGGAAATCTTACCTTTACGGATATAACTTCATCTTTCTCTCCAGATTTTGAAACCATTGGCAACGTCAGGGATTTTGTTTGGAAAGATTTGGATGGAAATGGTTTTTTGGATTTGGTCATTGCGGGGCACTGGACACCCATTACCATCTTTCTGAACAATGGAAAACAACTGGAAAAACAAACAGGCAATGGATTGGAAAATACAAATGGTTGGTGGAACTGTGTAAAAATGGTCGATTTGGATCATGATGGAGACCTGGACATTTTGGCTGGTAATTGGGGGCTAAACACAAAATTTAGGGCTTCTTTGAACAAGCCCCTCACACTTTATATCAATGATTTTGATGGGAATGGTTCCATTGAAACCGTGTTGACACATTTCCACGGCGATAAGGAAACCGCTTTCTCATCAAAGGATCAACTGGCCAAGCAAATGCCCTTTGTCAATAAAAAGTTTCTTTTCTATAAAGATTTTGCCAAAGCATCCTTGGAGGAACTCTTTGGCCAGGAAAATCTTGAAAAAGCCACTAAAAGAAAGGTGTATATGTTGGAGACCTCCTACTTTGAAAACGATGGGAAGGGTAACTTCGCAACTAAGGAACTTCCCTTGATTGTGCAGTCCTCTACGGTCAACGATATCTACATTACTAATATTGATAAAAAAAGGATTAATGAAATATTAATGGTTGGAAATAATTTTGAGATAAGTACCCAACTTGGTAGATTAGATGCTTCGCATGGGTTAGTATTACAAAATGATGAAGAGGGCAACATACACTGGAAAGAGAACTTGAATATTTCTGGAGCTGCCCGAAGGATTGAAAAAATAAACAGAAATGGGAATGAAGAACTCATCATTACCTTAAACAACGATTCTCCCGTTTTTCTAATCAAAAAACAGAACACCAAATGAGACTTAGAGCCGTTATCCTATGCCTTTTTTTGATTCACGTTGTGGCATGTACCCACAAAGAATCAAAGGACACAAAAGAAGAAAACGTTGAGACTCTCTTCACCTTGTTACCCTCGGAAGAAACCGGAATCACATTTATCAATACCGTTGAAAACCAAAAGGACTTCAATATTTTTAAGTATAGAAACTTTTACAATGGTGGGGGTGTTGCCATCGGCGATATTAACAACGACGGCCTTTCAGATATCTATCTAACCGGAAACATGGTTGAAAACCGCCTGTATTTGAACAAAGGCAATTTTAAGTTTGAGGATATTTCGGAAAGTGCTGGGGTCACTGGCAGTAAACCTTGGTCCACTGGTGTGGTCATGGTTGATGTGAACCAAGACGGACTCTTGGACATCTATGTCTGCAACGCAGGAAACATGGAGGGCAACAACCACGATAACGACCTATACATCAACAATGGAGACCTCACTTTTACCGAAAAGGCCAGTGAGTACAACCTGGCCAAAACAGGCTTTACCACCCATGCTTCTTTCTTTGATTATGACAAGGATGGCGATTTGGATGCCTATATTCTTAACAACAGTAATATCCCAGTGAGCAGTCTTGGATATGCCGAACAACGTGAAGTACGAGCACAGGATTGGGAAGGAGTTCCTGATATTTTTAAAGGTGTGGGCGATATGCTCCTCAGGAACGACAATGGCAAATTTGTGGATGTCAGTGAAGAGGCTGGTATTTATGGAAGCCTTATCGGTTTTGGATTAGGAGTGATGGTAACCGATTTTAACAATGATTTTTATCCAGATATTTATGTCTCCAATGATTTTTATGAGCGAGATTATCTCTATATCAACCAAAAAGATGGCACGTTTAAGGAGCAGATCAAAGATTGGACCTCACATTTGAGTCTCTCCGCGATGGGAATAGATGTTGCCGACATCAACAATGATGGGCATAACGATATTTTTATCACCGATATGCTTCCTGAAAAAGAACACCGGGTCAAATCCATAATGGAATTTGAAGGATACAATGTGTTTGACCTCAAACAAAGTAAAGATTTTGGCCAGCAATATATCCAGAATACCTTACAGCTCAACAATGGGAATGGCACCTTCTCCGAAGTGGCCTACTACAGCGGCATTGACGCAACAGACTGGAGTTGGGCCGGACTTATGTTTGACATGGATAACGATGGTCTAAAAGATATTTTTGTCACCAATGGTATTAATCATGATCTTACGGATTTGGATTTTGTGGACTTTTTTGCCAATGAGATTGTCCAAAAAATGGCGCTCACCGGTAAAAAGGAATCCATAGATTCCATTATCAGTAAAATGCCCATAAAGCCCCAACCCAACTATGCCTATAAAAACAACGGTGACATTTCCTTTAAAAATGCCAATAAAGAATGGGGTTTTGAACTGCCGTCCCGCTCCAATGGAGCCGCTTATGGTGACTTGGACAACGATGGTGATTTGGATTTGGTCATCAACAATGTCAATACTGAACCCTTTATCTATAAAAACAACACAGATACCCAATTGAACAACAACTATGTTCAATTGAAATTCAAAGGACCCAAAACCAACCCGTTTGGTGTGGGTGCGCTGGCCAAGTTTTATTTTGATGGCAACATCATTAACCAAGAACTTATACCCTCTAGAGGATTTCAATCCTCCATGGGGTATGGGATGACCATTGGGCTGGGCAAATCAAAAGCATTGGATTCAATCCGTGTTGTTTGGCCTGATCAACACACCCAAAAGCTCGAAAGTGTAATAGCCAACCAACTCATCACTTTAAACTATGACGACGCCACTGAAACGTATGATCCCGTCAAAAAAGAAAGCAAAAAATCCTTCTTGACCGAATTGGAAGTAGGGACAGTGATGGCCCATCATGAAGACAATTACAACGATTTTGATTATGAAGGCCTTATCTATCAAAAACTCTCCCAAGAAGGTCCTTCTTTGGCGGTTGCTGATATAAATGGAGATGGAAATGAGGATTTCTTTATTGGTGGAGCCCATAATCAGCCCGGGGCCATCTACCTACACAACGGGAATGGAAAAATCTCCCAAAAACCATCAAGAGTATTTGAAGAGGACCAAATGTTTGAAGATGTTGCGGCTGCCTTTTTTGATGCCGACGGTGATAATGACCTCGACCTAATGGTTGGTTCTGGCGGGAATAATGTTGGTGAACAACGTAATTACATCCCACGCTTATACCTAAATGACGGCAAAGGGAATTTTACTCGTTCTGAAAGCCAAATACCATCAACCTTTAAAAATATTTCAACCATATCCCCATTTGATTTTGACAGTGATGGTGACATAGATGTATTTGTTGGTTCGCGTAGTGTGGTAGGGGTTTATGGGATATCCCCGGACCATCTTTTCTTGGAAAATATGGGAGATGGTACCTTTACCAATGTCACGGAGCGATTGGGCTACGACCTTAAGGATGCCGGAATGGTAACCGATTCCAAATGGGTGGATATTGACGGGGATTCCAAAAAAGACCTGATCGTAACCGCGGAATGGGACACTCCAAAAATCTACAAAAATACCGGAAGAAGACTTACCAAAATGTCTTCTTCATTAGATAGTCTTTATGGGTGGTGGAATACCGTGGAAAGTGCAGATTTAGACAATGACGGTGACATGGACCTGATTCTGGGCAACCAAGGATTGAACCTGCATTATAAACCCTCTAAGGAACATCCCATGAAATTGTGGATCAACGATTACGACAACAATGGCACCATTGAACAAATTGCAACTTTGGGTGAAGGTGGAGGTGACTATCCAATCCACCAAAAAAGGGAACTCACACAACAGTTGCCAGGATTAAAAAAGCAAAATCTGAAAGCTTCGGACTATGCCAGCAGGACCATCAATGAGCTTTTTCCAGAGCAAGTGGTTAAAAATTCCATCGTAAAAAAAGTGGAAAGTTCCGCCTCGGTAATAGCTATAAACGAAGGTGGTGGGAAGTTTACCATTAAAAACCTCCCTCCCCGGGTACAACTATCCTGTGTTTGCGATATTACCTGTACCGATGTGAACAAGGACGGTAATCTGGACTTGATCATGGCCGGTAACAATTATGAATTCAAGCCACAATTCTCTAGGCTGGACGCCGGCTATGGAAACCTTTTATTGGGCGATGGCAACCTCGGATTTGAATGGCAAGAGTATGACGTGAGTGGATTTAATGTCAGGGACGAGGTGAAGTATATGGAACAGTTTAAGGACAAAAACGGGAAAAAATTTGTAATTGTGGCCATCAACAACAATAAACCAAAGATTTTTGCCATTGATGAATAAGCTCAAATTAGCGGTATTGATCTCACTCCTTTTTGCAAGTTGTAAGAAAGAAGGCAGTCTCTTTGAAAATCCTTCCCCAAAAAAGACAGGGGTGGCCTTTACCAATACATTGACCACAACAGAGAACCTTAGCATTTTAGACTACCTGTATTTTTATAACGGCGGAGGGGTCTCCATAGGTGACATCAACAATGATGGCCTTCCAGATATTTTCTTCACCGGAAACCAAGTAAAAAACAAGCTTTACCTCAACAAAGGAGACTTAAGTTTTGAAGACATTTCCAGTTCGGCGGGAATTGAGGGGAACAGCAGTTGGAACACCGGAACAACCATGGCCGATGTGAACGGGGATGGCCTTTTGGACATTTATGTCTGCGCTGTGGTGGGGATTAATGGGTTCAATGGATTCAACGAGCTTTATATTAACAATGGCGACAATACTTTTACCGAAAGTGCGGCCCAATATGGCCTAGATTTTGACTCGCACAGTTCCAATGCCGCATTTTTTGACTTTGATTTGGATGGAGATTTGGACATGTATCTCCTTAATCATGCCGTACACACCCAAAATTCATTTGGAAAATTCGATTTGAGGTTTGAGCGCCGATATGAAACCGGGGACAAATTACTCCGTAATGACAATGGCAGGTTTGTAGATGTTAGTGAAGAAGCAGGCATTTATGGGGGAATAAATGGATATGGTCTTGGGTTGGCCATTTCGGACTTTAATCAGGATGGTTATCCCGACATTTATGTGGGGAACGACTTTCACGAAGACGACTACTACTATTTAAACAATGGTGATGGCACCTTTACCGAAAGCCTCAGAAAATATTTTGGTCATACCTCAAGATTTTCCATGGGCAATGATGTTGCTGATATCAATAATGATGGTCTCCCCGATCTCATTTCATTGGATATGCTGCCCGAAGACGAAGTCGCACTCAAATCTTCTGAAGGAGATGATAATGTGGAAACACAAAAGCTCAGGATTGGGCAATTTGGATATCACTATCAGTTTACCCGAAACATGCTATACGTGAACCAGCCCGACGGAAATTATATAGAAACGGCCCTTATGAGCGGCATCGCCGCGACCGACTGGAGTTGGAGTGGCCTCTTTGGTGACTATGACTTGGATGGCATCCAAGACCTATTTATTTCCAACGGCATTCCAAAACGGCCCAACGATCTCGATTTCATCAAATTTGTTTCAAGCGATGAAATCCAGAAAAAAATAGACAACACCAAGCTTGTAGATCAAAAGGCCTTAAATCTTATGCCTTCTGGAAACGTGCACAACTATGTATTCCAAGGGAGTCAGGATTTAATGTTTAAAGATATGTCCGAGGACTGGATTACCAAAGACACTTTAATTTCGGGAGCTACCGCCATGGGAGATTTGGACAATGACGGAGACCTTGACCTGGTTACCAATAACATCAACCAGCCTGCTTCCCTTTACATTAACAAAGCCGCCAAAAAAGGGAATTATCTCAAATTAAAATTTCAATTCACCCCAAAGAATACCTTTGGGATAGGAACAAAAGTGTACTCCTATCAAAATGGGGGGCTTCAGTTCAAGGAATTGTATCCCACCCGAGGATTTCAGGCATCTTCCGAACCCATGATTCATTTTGGGTACGGTACGCTTCAAAAAGTAGATTCCATTAGGATTATTTGGCCAGACAAAACTTATCAAATCCTAAAAGATGTTGCCACGAACCAAACTTTGACCATTCAACCGAAAGACACAAAGCCTTTTGACTACAAATCCCTTCACAAAAACGCCAAAGACCTCTTTGAACCTGTTCCCAATAATCTAGGAATAGATTTTACCCATGTTGAGGACAATTATACCGATTTTAACCGCGAAAAACTGATTCCCTACCAAGTTTCGGACAGAGGTCCAGCACTTGCTTTGGGCGACCTTAATGGCGACAGAAAGGAAGATGTTTTCATTGGAGGGTCAAAATTCATTCCTTCAAACATCTATCTTCAACAAGACTCAACTTTTGTAGGTCAACGTTTTGAAGCCATAGCCAAAGATTCCATCAAAGAAGATATTTCAGCAACCATTGCCGATTTCAACAACGACCAACGGAACGACCTATTCCTTACCGCAGGAGGTGGGGACTTTTTTGGAAAATCCGACGCATTGCTGGAAACCTGTTACATTCAAACAGATTCCACTTTTTCCACCTTGGAACTGCCCAAGTTTTTTCAAAATGCCTCTGTGGTAAAACCTTATGACTTTGACGGTGATGGTGATTTGGACGTTTTTGTGGGCGGACATACCATTACGGCAAAATTTGGAGCTCCCGCCTCATCGTATATTCTGGAAAACAACAATGGGACCTTTTCCATTTTTAAAGGATTTGAAGCCTATTCCAAAGGAATGGTGACTGATGCCATTTGGGACGATTTTAATGGGGACGGGACCCAAGATTTGATCTTGGTGGGAGAATGGATGTCACCCAGATTTCTTCAATACCACAATGGGACATTTACCGAAACCGGCCCCTTGGATATAAAGGGACTTTGGCAGCGCATAGTTTCATTTGACATTGATGATGATGGCGACATGGATTATCTCCTAGGAAACTGGGGTACCAACTCCAAATTCAGGGCCTCCAAAAAATATCCTATGAAATTGTTTTTCAATGACTTTGATAATAACGGCCAAACTGAAACCGTAACGGCACTGGAAAAAAATGGTCACTATTATCCCTTGGAATCCTTGGATGGGCTTTCTTCACAATTGGTATATTTGAAGAAGAAATTTACCAGCTATAAATCTTTTGCTGGAAAGACCTTGGAAGAGCTATTTGGTAAGGAAATTTTGGAAAAATCGACCCTTTTGGAGGTAAACACCCTTGAGTCTGGGTATTTAAAAAATGACAACGGCAATTTTACTTTTGTCCCTTTTAAAAGTGAACTCCAAGTTTCTCCCATTATGGAATTTTTGGTGGAAGATTTTGATGGTGATGGAATCCAAGAAGTATTGATGGGCGGTAACTTTTTTGGGGTAAAACCCTACCACGGACGTCTAGATTCCTTTCCCGGAGCACTCCTTAAAGCTGAAAATGAGGTAATTTTGGGCAATGAACTAGGGCTAGACTTTACAAAGAAGTCCTTGAGACATTTAAGCACATTGACCCTAAATGGCAAAAAGTACGTACTTGCCATTTTTAATAACAACAAAGCACAAGTATATAGAATCAATAATTAAAAGGCCATGAAAGAAAGAATTAGTTTACTGATCGCATTACTGTTGGTTTTTGTATCCTGTCAAAAAAAACAGGAACCTATAACCATAACCCCCGAGGATTATCACAAATCTGTGGACAAGGTTGTTGAGGTCATGATTCATGATATCTTCTCCCCTCCAGTTGCAAGCCGAATTTTTGCGTATCCCAACATTGCAGCGTATGAAATCATCGCACAAAAAGATGACGGTTATAAATCATTGGCAGGACAAGTCCATGACCTAAAAAGCATCCCAAGTCCAAAGGAAGAGAATATTAACTATGAAATGGCTGCCTTGGTGGCGCACATGGATTTGAGCAGAAGACTGATTTTCTCCGAGGAAAGGGTCACAAGCTTCCGGGATAGCCTGTATACCCTGTGGGCCGGTAAAAACGAGCCTATGTTCAATGCATCCAAAGCGTATGGTCTAGAAGTGGCCGATTTTATCGGAGCTTGGATGGACAAAGACAATTACAAACAGACACGGACTATGCCAAAGTTTACCGTGAACACAGAGGATCCTTCGCGTTGGCAGCCTACTCCACCTGCTTATATGAGTGGTCTTGAGCCACATTGGAGTAAAATACGTCCATTTGCCATTGATTCTTCAGAACAGTTCAAGCCCATACCTCCACCTGCTTTTTCCATGGATGAAGATTCACCATTTTACAAAGAGTTGATGGAAGTATATGAGGTACGAAAAAACATGATTGGTAAAGGGGATAAGTCCGAAGAAATTGCCATTGCCCAATTCTGGGACTGTAATCCCTATGTTTCCGTAACCCGCGGACACCTCATGTTCGCCACAAAAAAAATCACACCGGGAGCCCACTGGATTGGCATCACCAAAATTGCAAGCAGAAAAGATAATGCGGATTTTGCCAGAACGGTCTATGCATATACCAAGACTTCCATTGCCATTGCTGATGCATTTATTAGCTGCTGGGATGAAAAATACAGAAGCAATCTTATACGCCCAGAAACCCTGATCAATGAGCATATTGATGATAGTTGGGAACCTGTGTTGCAGACCCCTCCTTTTCCAGAATATACGAGTGGACATAGTGTGGTCTCAGGTGCGGCATCAACTGCCCTGACGGATATTTTTGGTGATGACTTCTCCTTTGATGATGATACCGAAGTACCTTATGGTTTGCCCGTTCGTTCCTTCACCTCATTCAGACAAGCTGCCGATGAAGCGGCCATCAGTAGAATGTATGGTGGCATCCACTATCGTGCAGCAATAGAAGTAGGTGTAAAGCAGGGTCGAGACCTAGGAAAATTCATTGTGGACAAACTTGACATGACTAGAGGGTAATTTTCTATTTTTGCCATCTATTATGAGAAAAATTTCTATTCTAATCCTTACATTGGTTCTGGTTACCTTGTTTTGGTATCTTTTTCTAAAGCCACAGGATTATCAAGTCAGTTTTAAGGCAAAGGCCCTACCAGGGACCATTTTTGAAACCGTAAAGGCTTGGAACAAGACCTTGGATACCAAAGCACCAGTAGAATTTAAAAGCTTGGAAGACTTTTCCCAGACCTTGGCCTTCGGTGACTCCATTCACATTTATGAATGGAACATTACCAAAATTCATGATTCCTTGAGTCAGGTTGATGTGAACATTAAGGATAGGGATCATTCCCTTGCAAACAAAATCAAGGTTCCATTCTCGGATACTGATTTTGAAAAGAATTCAAGGAAAACCTTACTTGATTTCAATCAATTTTTAAATGACCACCTCAATCAATTTGAGGTTGAAGTCATTGGAGAGGAAGAGCTTTTCACCACTTTTTGCGCCTGTGTTTCACTAACAACGGAACCTGTTGAAAAAGCAGGAGGCATTATGGCCAATTATTCCCATCTCAGCTCTACGATATTTGAAAATGGTGCGGAGCCCAATGGACCTCCTTTTTTGGAAGTTGAAAATTGGGATCTAGAGACCAATACATTGTCCTATAATTTTTGTTTTCCCATTGTTCGTTCTGAAAAATTACCGATAAACCCGAGTATAACCTATAAAAGAATCTTTAGCAAACCTGCATTGAAAGCGGTTTACCATGGTAATTATGTAAGTTCGGACAGGGCTTGGTATGCCCTATTAAACTATGCTGAGGAAAACAACATCCCTGTAGAAAAAAAACCTGTTGAGGTGTTTTTCAACAATCCCAATATGGGCGGAAATGAATTGGAATGGAAAACTGATGTATACATGCCCATAAAGGAATCCAAATGAGCCGATTTTCCCTTATTTTGATTTTGGTTTTTGCCCAAGGGTGCGCCCAAAAAACCCATTACGGCAAATTGCACCATTTGGGAAATTTTCCATCAAAGCTCAAAGAAGTATCTGGCATATCCACAAGTAGTGGGGATATTTGGGTCATTGAGGACAGTGGCAATAAAGACGAGGTTTACAAAGTGAACAAAAAAGGCAGTATCATCAAAAGCCTTAAAATTGACCACGCTAAAAATGAGGATTGGGAAGATCTGGCCATGGACAAAAAAGGCAATCTCTTCATTGGTGATTTTGGAAACAATGACAATGACCGAAAGAATTTAACCATATATAGGGTTTCAGCCTCTGAATTAAAGAAAAAGGAACCCAATGCAGAAAAAATTGAGTTCCACTACCCCCAACAAAAGAAATTTCCGCCTAAAAAAGACAGTTTGCTCTTTGATACCGAGGGTTTTTTTCATTGGAATAAGCATTTATATATCTTCACTAAAAACCGCACACGACCCTATAGCGGAGAAACTTTAATTTATAGAGTTCCCGATGTTGAAGGTGAGTACGATGCTGAATTCTTGGGTTCAATAATCTTATGCAAAAGTCAATATCACTGCTCGGTCACCGGGGCTGATATTTCACCCGATGGCAAAACCATTGCCTTGTTGGGATATGGCCTCATTTTTTTGGTAAGGGATTTTGAACTTCCCCATTTTGAAAAGGCCTCTATACAAATCATTGACTTTGATGGCGATACCCAAACAGAATCCATTGGGTTTTTGGATGGAAAAACACTTTTGATCGCCGACGAAAAAAATATAATAACAGGAGGAGGCAGTCTTTATTCCTTTTCCATCAACTAGAATCCGAATCCTAGCCCAAAGGCAAACCGAACTCCATCAGTACTATTGAACAAGCCAAAATTGGCGGTAATCATATCGGCACCGTTCACAAACAAACCACCTCCGTAGGAATTGTGCCATTTGTCCGAGTCTTCTCCTGGGAACCAAACACGACCATAATCAAATCCGCTGTAAACTCCAGGGGTTACAGGCAACAATCCCGTTTGCCGACTCCTAAAACTGTAACGCAGGTCTGTACTTTGGTAAAACGAGGTCTTTCCCGCAAAACGCTGAAAACGGAAGCCCCGTAACCCATCGTTACCTCCAATACTGGCAGCTTGATAGAACTCAAAATCATCACCAATAGTAAAGTGCCCTTTCACTTTGGTTGCAAGGACCAACCTACCATTGGAACACAGTCTATGATCTAGGGACAAACTGGGCACTACAAACCCAAATGACCTTCCGGATTCCTGAACGTTGGTCTTATATCCCCCATGCAAAGTAAAGCTCATCCCTAAAGTAGGAAAGGCTTCATTATCTGTATTTGAATAGGTATACTCTGCATCCACACCGAAAAACCTTTGGTGCCGCTCCTCGCCATTTTCAACATAGAACTCATTAATAAACCTGTCTTCAGTGGCTTCAACTTCAATATCTTCATAAGAAGCCCCAACCCGCACTTTAGAACCTAAATATCCACGCCACACCAATGAAGGTGCCAATTTTAATGTTCTTAGTTTAACCCGGTTGTAATCCAAGCCCAGAGGCTCGTCATCATCATTATTTTCTGTCTCATTGCCAAAACCGAAAAAGTTCAGGGTAAAATTGGGACTTGTGAACTGTGCTTGAATCTCTAGGTTCACTTTATTGATCACATTGGCTAACTCCCCTTTGTATCCTAGATTAAATCCATTGGTGGCAAAGTAAAATGCCGCGTTAAAAGTATGTTGTTGCGTAAAGGGGTTCTGCCGAAACGCATTGAGCGTATAGGTATCGGTAAGTCCAATCCTAAAACCATCATCTGGATTGAACCCAAGGGTGGGCAATATTTGGTTATTGCTAGCCTTGATTTTCATAAATTGATAGGTGTTGGTCTCATAATCGTTCAACCGGTGGATTTCCCCTCCAAAGGCTTCATCATAGGTATTCTTTTTGGCCTTAAAATCGTAAACGTGTACTTTTTTTGACCTTTCTCCAATCTTGTACACATCATTGTTCTGTCCGCCCACAATCCTAATTTTTATTTGGGATGTTTTGGCATTCACATCAAAAATATCATCATCATCCAAGCCATACACCCATATTTCTTTGGTGAACTTGGGTTGGTAAACTTTTTGAAAGAAAATATCGGTGTTTTCACCACCCTTAATGCGATATCCAATCACCTCAACGCTTCCATCCGGCAGGGAATTGATTTTGAAATAATCATCCTTGTCCGTCCCAGTGATCACACTGTATTTGTTCAGGATGGTAAAGTACTCCCTCGCGGTTTCCACCAGATTCTCCTTGCGTGCCAATAGGGCATTCTTGATTTGGGTAACGGTTTCATCCCGTACTTCTTCAGGAAAAGCCAGGAATGCTTCATCGATGACCTCTTCATTAATATGTTGCTGAATGAACCTGGCCTCTTCCACCCACATTTGCATATCGGTTTCGGAAAGCAGGGCCATATCCAAGGCAAAGGTCTTTGGAGATGAGGTAAGCCCCTTTACACTGCGAATCTCATCATGAAACCCTTCAAAAATCCTGAGTGCAGGAACAGACCTCGAGCCAAATTCCATTATGAGACCATCGCCCCAGCGGGAGAATGCCTGATCTCTATCCCTGGGAATGGGCTTAAAGATTTTGTTGCCATCTTTTGTTTTAAACTCGGCCCATCGCCATTGGTCTACGTGACGGTCCCAATCCCCCAGGAGCATATCGAACAAACGGGCCTTCACATATTCTTTTTGGTCAATTTTGTATTCCTCATCTTCCCGTAGTTTGTTGATAAGGTCATACGTGCTTTCAATTTTCTTGGTTTTCCCGAAACTTTCTAGGTCATCATGCCCATCTGACACGTGTTCCTCAATCATGTAGAGTCCATCACCAAAATCGGAATTGAAATCGCCCAAAATAGGTTGTTTGGGTACATAATACAGTTTTGGGTTGGTATGGTAAATGTCAACCGCATCGGATAATCTGGCTATGGTAAACGGTGCATACGGATGGGCGCCGGTGTAGAGATCCAACAGCAAATCTTCCGTATACGTGTCTTTGAACTGCCCAATGATATATTGATCTTGAAAAGCGATGGCCTGCAGGTATCGTTCAGCGCTTTTCCGAAGATCACGCATTACATATTGCCTTCCTTCTTTATCTTCCAGTCGTAACGAATTGGATTGATTTCCCCCTCCTTTCCGTACAACGGCAACCCCACCAAAGATGGTGTCCAAACGAACCGTAGGTGCTTTTACCTTGGTAGCGTAATATTTTCTATAGCGTTCGCCCCACAACCATTTATGAAACCCACTTTTATCGATTTCCTCCTCAGTATACACCGAAGCTTCCTTAAAGGGAGGAAAATCGTCGGGCAGGGAGATTCTTTGGGTAGATCTATCGGGTGGTAACACCTCAGTAGCAAACAATGCCTTATTTATACCTTCTTCAACTCCATGGAAACTAACACTGGATGAACCATCTTTGTATACTTTAAGAATGGCAAACCCCATTTTCCCTGTGGAAAATTTGCTTCCGTTCAAAAGTCGGGTTGCCCCGGTTTTGGCACCGGCACCACTTACAATCTGTGGTTTTCCTGATTCCACAATATATTGAAGGGTGTGCTCATGCCCAGAAACAAAAATGACCTTATCTGAATATTGCGAAAGGGTCAAAATCCGCTTGCGGAGCTCATTATACTTTTTGTTGGATAAATCCTCAATACTAACCCCCGAGGTTCGTCTCAGCATATTGGCCACAGTTCCCAATACAGGAAGCGGAAAGCTTCCGTCACTTGGGTAAATATGCTGCTTAAAGGAAAACTGCCCTCCGTGAACACCATATGTGAACATAGGATGGTGCAGGGCTATGACAATAGTTTTGTCCAGATTTTTTTTGATCTCGCTTTCCAACTCCTCAAAAAATCGTCCCCGGTCTTTGATCTCGCATTTGTCATTCATGGTGGGATGCTTGTCCCAATCGGTCAAGTACCACTCCGTGTCTATCGCAAGAACCAAGATATTGTCACTTACTTCAATTTTTTCAATGGGACATCCATTATCGGGCAAAAATACATCCTTGCTATCCAAGGCCTTTTGAATGTATTTTTCCTCCCGTTCCAGCCCCTTTAAACCACCACTGTACCAATCATGGTTGCCCGGAATAAAAACCGTGTTTCCTTTAAAGGATTCCACCGTGCTCAATTGGGCATCCAAATAGTGTTTTGAAAGTTCGTGTCCTACAAGGTCATCATCTTTATCCGGAAAACCGGCAGGGTATATATTATCGCCCAAAAAAAGTGCTGTACTGTTTGCATCGGCTCTGCTCAAGACCGATTTAAATTTTTTTAGCGCCGGATTTAATTCTCCATCAGGCGACAAACCTGCATCACCGATCAAATAAAACGTATGCTCAACTTCCTTGTTTTCAAATGTATTTTCAGTGGCAAAGGGGGCGGCATATTTTGCCTCATAGGTAGCACAGCCAGATACCATTGCCAACAAAAGAATGAACACGTAATGTTTCTTCATAAGCCATGAGGTTGAATCCAAAATTTTGTACTTTGGATTATTCAAATATGCAGTTATGTCGGATATTGTTGAAAAAACTGAACTTTTTGTCACCGAACTTTTGGATAAAAAGCTTGATTCGAGGTTTTTATACCACAATTTGCGACATACCCAGCGTGTAGTTAAAAGTACTAAAGAATTGATCAATTTCCATGATCTAAAGGAAGCGGAAAATGAAAAATTACTTTTGACAGCATGGCTGCATGATACGGGTTATATTGAGGATTCGGTCAACCATGAAGAAGCCAGTTGCAAAATTGCTACGGACTTTCTAAAGGACAATGGCTATAGCGAATCGGATATCAAGGAAGTCTGTAATCTGATCTTGGCCACCAAAAAACAGTACGAACCACAAAATTTATTGGAAAAAATCATTCGGGATGCCGATATGTCGCACTTTGCCAAAAAAAGTTATTGGGAAACCACGGACTTTTTAAAGAAAGAATTGAAGGATTTAGGCATTGCGAACTATTCGAGCAAAGAATGGAGGGAAAAAAACATTCAAATGTTCCGAAATGAACATAGGTTTTATACCGACTATGCCAATGAAAATTGGCAAAAAGGAAAAGAACGTAATTTGAAACAGTTGCTCAAAGAGAAAAAAACGGAAAAAAGTATCGCTAAAAAGGAAGCGCTTAAGGCCAAGTACAAAGAGGAAAGCCCTGATCGGAGTGTACAGACCCTTTATAGGGTGACCCTAAAAAATCACTTAAAGCTCAGTGATATTGCTGATACCAAGGCCAACATTTTGTTGTCTGTAAATGCCATTATCATTTCATTGGTGTTGGCCAATTTGCTCACCAAACTGGACAACCCAACCAACACCTACCTGATTTACCCCACCATGATCCTTATCCTTTTTAGTGTTGTCTCCATGGTATTGTCCGTTTTGGCCACCAGACCCAATGTCACCACCGGCAAATTCACCAAGGAAGATGTAGAGAAAAAACGGGTGAACCTTTTGTTCTTTGGTAATTTCCATCAAATGGATCTGGATGAGTATGAGTGGGCCTTGAAAGAGTTGGTAAAGGACAAGGATTATGTATATGCCTCCCTCACCAAAGATCTATACTATTTGGGGTTGGTATTGAACAAAAAGTACCGGATATTGCGGCTTACCTATAACATTTTTATGATAGGAATGATTATCTCCGTTCTTTCATTTGGTATAGCTTTCCGGTTTTTTGGACCCGATAGACTGATATTTTAGGCTAGGCTTTTAACTCCTCCATTAAATCATCATAGGTATAGGTCTCTTCAGATTTTTTGTCCTTTTTATACAAAATTTCTGCACGAATGGCCTTAAGGCCAGTCACTCCTTGCAGACCTTCCAACTCCACAATTTCAATGTTGTCCGTAAAGTAACCCTTGTTTTTTAGGAAGCGAATGTAACGCATGTATTCCCGCTCATCTTTTCGTTGGGAATACACAATGGCCAGCTTACCCTTTTGGGTCAACCGCTCATTGGTTCCTTTAATGAAGGATTTGTCAATACGCTTTTTGATTACTTCATACCGTGCATTGTAAGTGCCATCCACGTCAAAGCGCTTTTCATCCATTCTAAAACGAATAGACAAGGAGGTGCTGTAGACCAAAATAAGCGAGGCTACATCCAGTTTTACGGGTAAATGCGGCTTAAGGGAATAATATTTGTTCTCCATGTCGCACATTACCTGAAGCTGCCATAACCTAAGATTGCTCAGGTAAAGTTCATTGAACTTTCTGTCCCGGGCAATGGAACTGCCAATGTACATATTGTGCTCAACACCATCGGTCTTGTAACGCTCAAAATAATGTGGGAACATTTCCTGGGCAGTCAATTGTTTCTTGTCCAAAAGAGCTGCTAATTGCATATTGGATTCCATCACGCTTTCATCATAATTGCGGCGATGGTCATAATAAGATTCCGTGGTTTCATCTATTTTGGACTCGTAGGCTTTGATAAGTGCCTTAATGGTACTATCCTCTTTTTTCAGATGCTTGAAAACAGGATTGATCTCTTCTTTCACAAAATCGAATACGGCCTGCTCTGTGTGGGTATAAAGTGCCTCCCTGACCTCATTGAGATAGGTGTCCACCCTAAACATCAACTCCTCATAAATGGGCAATCCATATTTTTTAATGGCCATTTCCAAAACATCATTGATTTCGGAAAGTTGAATCATTAGATCCCGTTGGATGGAAAGATTTCGTTCCTTGGAAGAATCCTTTATATCGATTTGACCATAGAGCGGATATACATCCTTGAACACAATTTCCTTGAAAACGGGTTGATTTCCAGATAATTCATCAGCCATAAATCGTTTGGCTTCTTCCTGAAATTTCCAATACACCGATGGATGTACTGTGGTACACTCGTGTTGAATAATGGCGTCCACAAGATTTTCTTCTTCCTCAATGGACCGAAGTACGGATGATATAATGTACGGCATAACATCATCCAGTTTATTGGCATTTACGCTGTTCAACTCATTAACAGTGTCCGAAACCAGTTCCAAGACCCCCAAAAGCTCTCCATTACTGGAAATAGGAGCCAATATGGCGCTCTTTATTCCCTGCTCATAAAGGTTTTTATAGGGCTGGGATTTCTCTTTCTCATAGTACTTTTCTACGTTGGATATGGCAAAATATCTGCTTTCCTTAAAAAGTTTTCCATGGGAATAATCACAGAGCATTACATCACAAGATTCCGTTTCCTTTCCATTGAGGATATAACTTTCCATGCCTCTTCCATAAATTTTGAAAAAGCTGTTGGCGTTGGAATCGTACCCTGCAAAACCTACATTGATTTTTTTGAGCTTAAAGAGAGAGCGGAAGGTATCCTGAAAACTTTCCATATAGTTTTCACCTTCACTTTTCTTTTTACCGATTAAGGTGGATTTTATCTCTGATATGGAATGTTCGGTGGTGACATCGAACATGTTGGAAATGACAAACCCTTTGGCTATAAAACTGTTAGGGGGTATTTTCTCCTTCCAAAGCTCCAGATTTTCAAAATTCTCCAAGAGTTCGTCCACATCTTCCTGGGTCAATTCCTTAGATTTTTCAGTGGAAAGAATCTCCATAAAATCCGCATTGTACAAAATGCGATAGTGGCGCATAACCCCATTGGCATCCGGGATATCGTAAAAAATAGGTCGTTTAAAATCCAAATTAAACCCATAATAAAAGTTGAGGATCACAGTACATTTCATAATGTAACTGAGATCATCGGGTATATTCTGGATTTGAAGCTCGAAGTCCTCCCCAGCATCTTTCAATATTTTTTGGAAACGTTCCGAAGAATTGAACACCAAACTTTGAAAAGCTGTGGAAGCTGTTTTTATTTCATTCTTTGTTAAGGCCGGGGCAAAGGTCTCCTTAAGGATTATACTGATAATATCCTTGTGTTTTTCCAATAAACCAAGGTCACTGAAACCGTCTCTTAGCTCAGGGTATGGTGCTTGGGAATCCAAGACATACCTTGCCCAATCGGCATAGTGCTTGTCCTTGCTCTCCAGTTGCCGTTCGTAATGTTCCAATAGCTTGTTGAAACTTACCAACTGCACCATTGGGCTTTCAGCATTACAGTTCTGTTTCATACGGAATATTGGTCGTAGATTAGCACGTAAAGTTACAAAAAGAAAGGATGTCCGTCTTATAGTGGTAATCTTTATAGATTAATCACCATTTTTAAAGATATTTAGTAAAAAATACACCATGTCCTCTACTTTTAGGTTAGACCGGGCCTACAAGAATGCCAAGACCATCCCTTTTGATGATGATT
Organism: Allomuricauda sp.; assembly: GCA_050303195.1. Taxonomy (GTDB): domain Bacteria; phylum Bacteroidota; class Bacteroidia; order Flavobacteriales; family Flavobacteriaceae; genus Flagellimonas. The sequence continues at coordinate 144,216 of JBNLBG010000001.1, forward strand.
CCAAATTTATCTTCTTTAGCGATTGTCATCGAGGGGACAACAGTTTTGCCGATGACTTTGCCAATAACCGAAATATTTATTTTCATGCCCTAAATTATTACTACCGTCACGGTTTCCAATATTGTGAGCTTGGTGATGGGGATGAACTCTGGGAAAACATCAGTTTTGATGAAATTTTTGAAGCACACAAGAATGTGTACCAACTGCTGCGACAATTTCATCTGGAAAAACGATTGCACATGCTTTGGGGCAACCACGATATGGTGTACAAGGACAAAGATTATGTAGACAAGCACCTATCCAGTTATTTTGAACCTATAGACGGTTCCGACAAGAAGCTTTTTGAGGGCATCACCTATCACGAAGCCATCATTTTAAAGCACACACAGACGGAGCAAGAGCTTTTTTGCACCCATGGGCACCAAGCGGATTGGTGGAACTATGTCTGCTGGCGCATCGGACGATTTTTAGTTCGGGTTCTTTGGAAACCCCTTCAAGTAGTGGGCATTGCTGACCCTACCAGTCCGGCTAAAAACTACAAGGAACTCATAAGAATAGAAAAACGCATCAAACGCTGGATCCTAAAGAACAAACTTCTGATCACTATTGCCGGGCATACCCACAGACCCCGTTTTCCCGAACCGGGACAAATTCCCTTTTTTAATGATGGAAGCTGTGTGCACCCCAGAAGTATCACAGGCATTGAAATTGAAGATGGAAAAATAGCGCTGATCAAATGGCATATTGCCACCAAAGCAGACGGAACCCTTCAGATTGTTCGGGTGTTGTTGGAAGGGCCAGAAAATTTGGCGGATTATATGGAGCCATAAATCCTTATTCCATGGAACATACACAAACCATATTGGATCAAATTCCCATTCGGCACAACCTTGCCTCGCATATCATGTTCCTTGGAATTGTTCAAGGGCTATTCTTGATTTTGGGCATTTTTATAAGGACTAAAAGAAATTCCGCTATTCGGCTCTTTGGGTGGGCCTTATTGGTTCAGTGCTTAGTATTTACAGATATATATCTCTGCTATACCGGACTCATGAAAAATGTGTTGTTCCTTAACGATTCCACTGAAGTTTTTGTGCTGCTCATAGCACCCACACTTTATTTTTTCCTGTATTCCTTGCTCAAACGAGAACTGTTTACGCTAAAAAAACACTGGTATCATTTTATCCTCCCCTTGGTCTATGGATTATCCCAAATAAACTATTCCTTGAGTCCGATGGAGGTAAAACTCAATGCCTATTTAGGGGCTTATCACCGTAGTTTGGGGTTTGTGGAGGTGCCAGGTACGGTGAATTATTCCTACCATATCATGAAAGATCAATTTCGATGGCTATTACTGTTCAGCTTTACGTTCTACCTTATCTTATCTGCCCGAATGGTAGCACAAATATGGCATAAAAAGGAAGTTTCATCAAAAAATATCAAGGTAGACAAGTATGCCTTCTCTAGAAACGCTGTATTATTTTTCTTGATTCTACTTGTATTTATTTTTTTGATTTATATAAACTTTGATGACGATGGCGGCGATCACTATATCGCCGTTTTTGGAACCGTGATCATCTTTGCGACTTCCTTTTTTATTCTTTCGGAATCCCGATTTTTTGAAAAATCATGGATTGCCGATAAGTATGAGACCCTTACCTCCGGCACCAAACAATTTGATGATATTGAGGAATTGATGCAAGAGGACTATTATTGCAACAGTGACATTTCCCTTAAGGATGTGGCCCAAAACCTCGATGTAAGTCCAAACCTGATCTCGAAGTTAATCAATTCTGAAACTGGCATGAACTTTAACGATTACATCAACCAAAAACGGGTAGGTGTGGCCAAAGCAAGGCTATTGGATGCAAAATACAGTAACCTCACTGTGGAAGCTATTGGAAATACGGTGGGTTTTAAATCCAAATCCGCTTTTTACACAGCATTTAAAAAGCATGTAGGTCAATCCCCTTCAGCCTTTGCAAAGGCGCAAACCACTGAAAATATCACCTAATCTCTCCCGTATTGTAATTCAGGACGTTTCAGAAGTCCAAAATATTTGCACTCTGCCAATCGCGTTGGAACTTTGTCCAAAACAATTTCAATCATGGAAGTAAAGATCAGACGCTACGATTTGGATTGGCTTCGGGTCATCGTTTTTGGACTCCTTATTTTTTACCATGTGGGCATGTTCTTTGTGCCATGGGGGTGGCATATCAAAAACAATACAATTTACAACTGGCTTACATGGCCCATGCTTTTTTTAAACCAATGGCGTTTACCCATTCTTTTTGTCATTTCAGGAATGGGCACCTATTACGCTCTTGGGAAACGAAGCCTTTTACAGTTTAATTGGGAACGTTTCAAACGTTTGGGCATTCCGCTCATTTTTGGCATGTTGTTTATTGTGCCACCACAGATATATTTTGAACGATTGGCCAGCGGACAATTTACTGGTTCGTACTTTGAATACTTTACCACAGTAGCCTTTCAAGGTGTATATCCAGAAGGCAATATCAGCTGGCACCACCTATGGTTTTTGCCTTACCTGCTAATTTTTTCATGGGCTTTGTCCCTTATTTTCCTCCGAATTCGAAAAAGACCAGGAAAATTTGTGCAATGGACGAAACGCTTCGTTATAAAACCTTTAGGATTGTATTGGTTTATTTTGCCGCTATATCTTTGGGAAGCTCTAGTGGAACCTTTTTTTGACATTACACATGACCTTATCCACGACTGGTTTGCCATCATCAACTACAGTACCCTTTTCTTTTTCGGCTTTGTATTGATTTCACTGGGAGATACTTTTTGGAAAAGTGTAGAAAACATAAAGAAAAAAGCCCTGCTTATTGGATTGACGTGCTTTGTGGGGCTCATCATTTGCTGGCATTTTGAGGATGGATATACCCGACATTTCACCGAGGCCTTGTTCAAGGTGGCCAATCTTTGGAGTTGGATTCTGGTTTTGTTTGCCTACGCCGCACAATATTTAAATCGTCCCAGCAAGACATTGGCCTATGCCAACCGTGCGGTCTACCCGTTTTATATCTTACACCAGACAGTAACCATTACCATCGCGTATTATCTTATGGATTTGGATTGGGACTTTTTCCCAAAAACCACCATTTTGGTAGTGGGCACTTTTGGTATCAGCTGGTTGATCTATGATTTGATCATTCTTAGGATTCCACTCTTGCATCCTTTGTTCGGATTGAAACCAAAACGAAAAGAAATAGTTGCAGCTTAACGATTTAACGCTACTTTACCACCGTCATGGCAAGGTATTTGTTACTTTTATAAGTATCTATCGACCAAGTTGCTATGAAAAAGCTTGTTTTTCTATTTATGGTTTTTGGGCTGGGGATTATTTCCCTGCAAGCACAATCTGACCTACCCACAACCCGTCCCCTAAAAATTGGTGATAACAATAATTTGGATGTCAAGGCCAGCAACCAAGGAACGTCTCTTCGTATTCCTTCGGTACTTGATGAGAATTTGACCTCAGAAAATGAGAAACCCGGCGTTAAAATGTTACCGGACAGGGAACTGCTTCAGGCAGGACATGATATGGTAATTGATCCCAAAGTGGGCGAAA
>JBNLBG010000002.1:0-124827 GCA_050303195.1 Allomuricauda sp.
AATATTGGTCTCTCTGTGGCAATTTACACACCAACCCATGGTCAATGGTGCAAACTGCTCCACAACTTCCATTTCCTCAATGGGCCCGTGACAGGTTTGGCATTCAATGCCTGCGACAGAAACGTGTTGCGAGTGGTTGAAATAGGCAAAATCGGGTAGATTATGAATTCTCACCCATTCTACAGGTTGGCTTTCGCCTGTATACTGTTGATTTTCCTCATCCCATCCCACGGCTTTGTACAATTTCTTGATTTCGCCGGTATAGAATTCGTTGGTATGCCCTGCAGCTATATCTTCAGCGGATGGACCCTCTGGGTTTCCTGCGTATTCATAGATGGATTTGTGACAGTTCATACAAACGTTCAATGAAGGTATACCTGAAGTCTTGGACGTTCTTGCCGAAGAGTGGCAATATTTACATTCAATTTTATTGTCCCCTGCGTGAATTTTATGCGAGAAATGTATAGGCTGTACTGGAGCGTATCCTTGGTCAACACCCACTTGCATCATCCATCCATACGCAAAATAGGCACTTGCCAACAAGAGGAAAATAGCACTCACCAAAACCAAAAATTGGTTCTGAGCAAAAGCCTTCCAAATTGGAATACGTTTAGCCTTTTCTTTTTCCAAAACAACACCATTGGCTTCAGCTATGCGGCGCAAGGTCTTGTTCACCAGAATCAACATAATGACCAACAAACCAAATACCAATGCCAGTGCACCCAAAATCATTTCATTGGATATTCCACCAGACGAAGGTTGACCACCATCACCACCCCCAACAGGAGCAGTTGCTTGAGCAGGTGCAGGAGGAGGTGCTGCAGTATACGCCAAAATGTTGTCTATATCCTCATTGGATAAGGTTGGGAAAGGCGTCATGGCCGCCTGATTGTACTCCGTATATATTTTATTGGCATAGGCATCTCCAGAAGCAATCATACCTGGACTGTTCTTCACCCAAGCATGAATCCAGTCTCTGTCCAACCCTTGATCATCAGCTAAACGTTGTTCCACATTGGCTAGAGCCGGACCAGTCATTTTTCGGTCCAAAGCGTGACATGCAGCACAGTTTTGATTGAAGAGTTGTTTTCCCTTTGCTGGATCACCTGCACCGGAATCGGCAGCAGCCTGTTCAGTAGCGGCCTCCGCAGGAGCGTCGGCGGCTTCCTCCTGAGCATAAAATGAAGTGGAAAAAAGTAGGAGAGAAAAACCTAAAACTTTAGAAAATAGATGGCGGTATAAAACCTTTTTCATATTATCGAAATTTCTGTCGAAACCTTTGGTATGATTATTTCTATTGATACTGAGAACAATAGCTTCTCATCCACCAAAATTGGTGACAAAAGTACGACATAGAGTCATTTTTTGAAATGTTAAGGTATTGATAACATCTAATTTATAAGGATTCTAAATAATAGGCAATTCACTGGTTTAGAACTTAAAGAATTACATTTGTGAAAAATAGAATTAAAAAACATCGGAATCTCATGAAAACTCCTGTATTTGTTGTAATTCTGACTGGGTTGGCCCTTCAACTTTCAGCGCAGGAAGGCACGGTTGCCATCCAACAAGACCCTAAAATAGACCAATTGCTAGAGTTGTATACCGAGGTCAATTCCAAAGCGGAATTTTACCAAATCCAGGTCGGTTTTGGTAATTATCAGAAGGCTCAGGATTTAAAGAACCAAGTGGATATAGATTTCCCGGAATGGTATTCCAAAATTGAATTTGAATCTCCTACCTATAGGGTACGATTGGGGAAGTTTAGAACAAAATTGGAAGCGGAACGAAAGTTCTTGGAAGTCCGAAAAAAATACCCAGACGCCATGCTCTTGAAACCCGAAGCTGATTCCCAATAAAAAAAATCCCGCTGTTGCGGGATTTTTTATGTTCAAACTGTATTTCTTAATTTCAATTACAGCTTTTTCTTCACTGCAACTTCTTGGAAGGCTTCTACAATATCACCTTCCCTGATATCATTGTAATTTTTGATCTGTAGTCCACAATCATAGCCTTTGGAAACTTCTTTCACGTCATCCTTAAATCGTTTCAAGGAAGCAAGCTCTCCTGTATAGATAACCACACCGTCTCGAATCAGCCTTATTTGTGAATTCCTAAAGACCTTACCATTGGTCACCATACACCCTGCAATAGTTCCAATCTTGGAAATCTTAAAGGTTTCCCTGATTTCAGCGGTACCGGTAATTTCCTCTTTTATTTCAGGAGAAAGCATACCTTCCATGGCATCCTTCAAGTCATTGATCGCATCATAGATAATGGAGTACATTCTAATATCGATTTCTTCCTTATCCGCAACAGTTCGGGCATTGCCCATTGGCCTAACGTTAAATCCAATGATAATGGCATCTGAGGCACTGGCCAGCAATACATCAGATTCTGTGATGGCACCCACACCCTTATGTATGATGTTCACTTGGATTTCATCAGTGGACAATTTCTGGAAGGAATCTGTCAATGCTTCCACAGAACCATCCACGTCACCTTTCAAAATAATGTTCAACTCTTGGAAATCGCCCAAAGCAATCCTTCGGCCAATTTCATCCAATGTAATATGTCGTTGTGTTCGTACAGATTGCTCTCGTTGCAATTGTGAGCGTTTTGCTGCAATTTGTTTTGCCTCACGTTCATCTTCCAGCACATTGAATCTATCACCCGCCTGAGGTGCGCCATCCAATCCCAATATTGAAATTGGTGTGGAAGGGCCCGCACTCTGCACACTTTTTCCACGTTCATCCTGCATGGCCTTGACCTTACCGCTACAGGTTCCCGCTAGCACGTAATCTCCAATATTCAAGGTACCACTTTGCACCAAAATTGTGGAAACATAACCACGTCCTTTATCCAAAAAGGCTTCAACCACAGTACCTGTGGCCAATCTGTCGGGGTTTGCCTGTAATTCCAGTAATTCTGCCTCCAACAACACCTTTTCCAATAACTCTTTTACGCCTTGGCCCGTTTTGGCAGAAATATCATGGGATTGGATTTTACCGCCCCAATCTTCTACCAAAAGGTTCATTGCAGCAAGGCCTTCTTTAATTTTATCAGGGTTTGCCGTTTGTTTATCCACTTTATTGATAGCAAAAACAATGGGAACTCCTGCTGCTTGTGCGTGACTGATTGCTTCCTTGGTCTGTGGCATAATATCATCATCCGCAGCGATAACAACAATGGCGATATCCGTTACTTGTGCACCACGGGCCCGCATTGCGGTAAAGGCTTCGTGACCTGGAGTGTCCAAAAAGGTAATCTTTTGTCCATCCTCTAGAGTAACCCCATAGGCTCCAATATGCTGGGTAATACCCCCACTTTCACCTGCAATTACATTTTCCTTTCGGATGTAATCCAGTAAAGATGTCTTACCATGGTCAACGTGTCCCATAACCGTAACTATGGGTGCCCTTGGCTTTAAATCTTCTGGAGCATCCTCTTCCTCTTCAATAGTCTCTTCTATTTCCGTGGTAATGAATTCCACTTCGTATCCAAACTCATCCGCAACAATGGAGAGTGTTTCTGCATCCAATCGCTGGTTCATGGTAACCATGATTCCCAAGGACATACATGCTGAAATAATTTGAGTGGTGGACACGTCCATTAGGGTAGCCAATTCGTTTACGGTAACAAACTCCGTAACCTTTAGGATTTTGCTATCCAACTCTTGCTGCTCAAGATCTTTCTCGGTCTGTTGACGGTGTTGGTCTCTTTTTTCTCTTCTGTACTTGGCCCCTTTGCCCTTACTGGATTTCCCCTGGAGTTTTTCCAAGGTTTCCCGTACTTGCTTTTGTACTTCTTCTTCAGTAGGCTCTACCTTGGGAGCTGTACTTCGCTGCCCTCTTCTTCCTTGGCCGATCCCACCTCTGTTGGAACGCCCATTTCCGGGTTGGGAGCCGTTTTTTACGATACGCTTCCGGCGTTTTTTTCTATCAGAACTGCTATCGGAAGATGAAGCCTTGGGCTTTTGTGGCTCTTCTTTCTTTTTCTTTGGCTTATTAAACTGCGAAAGATCAATTTTATCTCCGGTAATCTTGGGTCCGCTCAGCTTTTTATACTGGGTCTTTATGGTACCGGATTCTTCAGACTCTTCCTTTTTTTCAGGTTGTTCTTCAGCTTTTGGAGCTTTGGGCTCTTCTACCTTTTTGGGTTTGACCTCGGCTTTTGGCTTTTCAAGCTCCTCAACTTTGGAATCTTCAGCTTTGGAATCTTCAGCTTTTGGCTCTTTAGGTTCCTCGGTTTTGGGGGCTTCCACTTTTTTATCCAAATCGATTTTACCCACAGTTTTTGGACCTGAAAGCTCTGCTTTAGCCTTGATCACTTGCTGTTCGGCATTCTTTTTCTCCCGTGCCAACCTGCGTTCTTCCTGCTCCTGTTCCATCTGGATTCTGATGGCTTCCTTTTCCTTGCGCTTTTCCTCGCCAACTTCTTTGGAAGCTACTTTTTTACTCTTATCCGTTTGAAACTCATCCAACAGGACTTGATATACCTCATCTGTGATCTTTGTGGTAGGGCGAGCCTCCACCTCATGTCCTACTGACGTGAGATAATCCACCGCCCGATCCAGTGAAATGTTCAATTCCCTGAGAACTTTATTAAGTCGTATTGTTGGGTTTCCTGCCATAAATTGTCTTACTTGCCCTAAATTTCGCTGCTAATATATAGTTTAATCTTCAAACTCTTCCTTAAGGATGCGAACGACTTCTTGAACAGTTTCCTCTTCCAAATCGGTTCGCTTCACCAAGTCAGATACATCTTGTTCCAAAACGCTGCGCGCGGTATCCAATCCAATTTTCTTGAATTCGTCTATCACCCAGCTTTCTATTTCATCGGAAAACTCGGTCAATTCCACATCTTCCTCAACACCTTCACGGAACACATCTATCTCATAACCAGTTAATTGACCTGCTAATCGAATATTATGCCCTCCTCTACCAATGGCCTTGGAAACTTCCTCCGGTTTCAGGTAGACTTGAGCTGTTTTTTTCTCATCATTCAGCTTAACGGACGAAACCCTCGCTGGGCTCAATGCACGTGTCACCATCAACTGCGGGTTATTGGTCCAGTTGATCACATCAATATTTTCATTCCCCAATTCACGCACAATTCCGTGAATTCGTGATCCTTTCATTCCCACACAAGCGCCCACGGGATCAATCCTGTCATCATAGGAATCAACCGCTACTTTCGCTTTTTCGCCAGGGATACGAACAGCTTTTTTGATGGTAATCAAGCCATCGAACACCTCTGGAATTTCCTGGAAGAACAATTGCTCCAAGAAAACTGGTGAAGTCCGGGACATAATGATTGCAGGCTTATTTCCTTTAAGTTCTACGCTTTCAATGATTCCCCTTACGTTGTCACCTTTTCGGAAACCGTCCGATGGAATCTGCTTTTCCTTGGGAAGAATGATCTCATTCCCTTCATCATCCAACAAGATAATGGCCTTGTGGCGAATGTGGTGTACCTCAGCAGTGTAAATCTCACCTTCCAAGTCTTTAAATTGCTTATAGATGGTGGTATTGTCGTGTTCATGAATCTTGGAAATCAGGTTTTGGCGCAACGCCAAAATGGCCCTTCTTCCCAAATCTATCAATTTCACCTCTTCGGAAACATCCTCTCCTACCTCAAAATCGGGTTCAATCTTTCTAGCTTCGGTAAGGGAGATCTCCTCGTTGGGATCTTCCACTTCGCCATCTTCAACCACGACCCGGTTTCTCCAAATCTCCAAATCCCCTTTATCCGGGTTGATGATGATATCAAAGTTATCATCGGAACCAAATTTTTTCTTGAGTGCATTTCGGAACACATCTTCCAAAATGGCCATAAGGGTCACCCTGTCAATAAACTTATCGTCCTTAAACTCCGAAAAGGATTCGATGAGCGCTAGGTTTTCCATTTTTGATCTACAATTAAAATTTTAATATCACTTTTGCTTCTTGTATGTCAGAAAATGCAATTTCCTGCTTCTTCTGTACGGTAACTTTTCCTTTACCCACCGGTTTGGGCTCGCGGGCCTTCCACTCCAAGGTAATACTATTTTCCGAGGTCTGGGTCAGGGTGCCTTCCAACTCTTCGGCTCCTGTCCTAACCTTTAATTTCCTTCCAATATTCTTGTTGTACTGACGCGGCAATTGCAAGGGCGACGTAGCTCCGGCCGAGGTAACTTCCAACGAAAAATCGGCTTCCTCACGGTCCAAATTGTGCTCAATGGCCCTACTAATGTCCATACAATCCTGAAGATTGACACCCGCATCACCATCCAATATCACCCTGATGTTGTTATCCCCGCCCACTGTAAAATCTATCAGAAACAAAGACGGATGCTCCTCCAAAGCCTTGTCCAACAGCGACTTCACTTTCTCCTTAAACATAAGAATTCAGTAATAAAAGAGGGGACCTAAGTCCCCTCATGAATACTTTTTATATCCGTTCAGTGGTGCAAATATACAATAATATATACAGGATGTGCAACCCAAGTGCAACAAAACATATTTTGAGTCAGCATTTTAACGAAAAATCGCTTGATTTAAGCCTTAAAGGATGTCTTCGAGACCTGTTGACAAAGACTTTGCAATAATCTACTCCGTAGAAAACACTATAAATAGAGGAACCAAACGCTCACATTCTCCCATTTCACAAAAGTTATTTTCCTATATACTGATTGGATGAAGTTTTATGTGCAAAATGCTTTTTTATAGGCACAATCCAATTCAGCATACGAATAATGAAAATTTAAACCGCTATGCCAATGGAACAGAAAATAGCTATACCTCACACCCACAGGTTTCCAAATCCACCTGTGAAAATTTAACCTCTGAGGAAGCCATGGAGAAACCCCGCGATATAGCACCAAAGTCACCACCGCATTATTGAATTTTATCCAAATTTGACGAGGCCTTCTTTGTATTAAAATTGTAACACATTTTGTTACAATTAAAAATTGCATTAGTTTAGCATCGATTATGAACAATACAAGATTTGCAACAGCACTGCACATTTTAACCCTTCTTGCCGATAGCAAGGGAGAATGGCTGAGTTCTGAGTGGATTGCCGGGAGCATTAACATTAACCCCGCAGTTGTTCGAAAGGAACTCAGCGTATTGAACGAGATCGGGCTTGTAATAAGCAGAAAAGGTAAAACAGGAGGCACAACGCTTGCTAAAAACAGTGCTGATATTACGCTAGATACAATTTATTTAGCTGTTAAAAATTCTGATGTCCTTGGTAAACGAAACAACAAAACAAATCCGAAGTGCCCTATTGGCAAGGATATTAATCAAAAACTGGACGGTTTGTTCACAAAAATTGACCAGTCTGTGCTTGAGGAATTAAAAGGGAAAACATTGGAAAGTTTTGTAGCGGAGTTTCACTAGATTTTTTTTAACTCAAAATGTAACATATTTTGTTACAATTAAATTTAAGTATTATGAAAATAGGAATTACCGGTGCAACCGGACAATTGGGTACTTTGGTACTTGAACAATTAAAGAAAAGAACAGATGCAGCCCATGTTGTAGCCTTGGTACGCTCTCCCGAAAAAGTGAAAGACGTTGAAGCAAGAGCCTTTGACTACGAAAAAGCAGAGAATTTGGCAGAAGCGTTACAAGGTATTGACACCCTTTTATTGATTTCGGGCAATGAAATTGGAAAAAGGGTCATTCAACATGAAAATGTGATCAAAGCTGCAAGAGAAGCCAATGTTCAACGGATTGTTTATACCAGTTTACTAAAAGCAGATACCTCAACCATTAGTCTAGCAGGAGAACATCTCTTTACCGAAAAACTGTTGAAAGAATCAGGCATTGCATTTACCATTTTAAGAAATGGATGGTACACAGAAAATTACACAAGCTCAATCCCCGGTGCTGTGCAAGCTGGCGTATTTGTGGGTAGTGCTGGAAATGGAAAAATCGCTTCCGCTACCAGAAGGGATTATGCTGAGGCTGCCGCTGTGGTACTAACGGAAGATAATCATAAAGACAAAGTATATGAACTTGCTGGTGATACAGCCTACACTTTGGAAGAGTTGGCAAAGGAAATCAGCACCCAAACCGGCAAAGCGATTCCCTATCAAAATTTACCAGAAGAAGAGTATAGCAAAATGTTGAAAGGACTTGGAATACCGGATGTCTTTGCAGAAGGTTTGGCCAGCTGGGATGTCAGTGCTTCCAAAGGTGATTTGTATTATAAAGGTAATACGCTATCCAATCTGATTGGCCGTCCCACCACACCTCTTTCCGAAGCAGTTAGGGCAGTCTTAGTCTTGGCTTAACCCTTGAACGATTAAAACCAAAGATTTAAAAAAACAAACCCCTTAAGTCGACAACTTAAGGGGTTTTTCTGTTGGCCTACAAGGACTCGAACCTTGAACGACTGAACCAAAATCAGCTGTGTTACCAATTACACCATAGGCCAGTACCACATTTGAGCGTGCAAATTTATAACAAACTTTGGTTTCGGCAAATATTTTAGCAAGATTACACCGTAATTTTCCATCCTTTACTGTTAAAGCTTTTTCAAAAAGGTGTAACCTTCTCTATGATATTTACTAAATTCGCCCCAACCTTGGTTAACGACCATCTCTATGTTTGCAAAAGACTTCAAAAAATGGGATACCATCCTCGGCTGGATATCCTTCGCCATAGCTTTTATCGTATACGCCATTACCGTTGAACCCACCGGAAGTTTTTGGGATGCCGGGGAATACATTTCAACTTCGGCTAAATTGCAAGTTGGTCACCCGCCTGGAGCCCCACTTTTGCAGATGATAGGCGCCTTTTTTGCCATGTTCGCCTTTGGGGACCCTTCAAAGATAGCACTCATGGTCAATGCCGTATCTGTGGTTTCCAGTGCCTTTGCCGTCCTGTTCACGTTTTGGACCATCACCAATTTGGTGCAAAAAATGATTTTGAAGGATAAAACCATCACCAATAGCAAAGCTATTGCCATTTTGGGCAGTGGATTGGTCGGCGCGTTGGCCTTTACCTTTTCAGACAGTTTTTGGTTCAACGCCCTGGAAACCGAGGTTTATGCCTCAGCAAGCCTTATCATGGCCCTATTGCTTTGGTTGGGCCTAAAATGGACCGATAACCTGGATGACCCCAGGGGACATCGGTGGCTTTTGCTTATATGCTTTTTGGTAGGTCTTACTTTTGGAATCCAATTTATGGGCTTTTTGGCCATTCCATCCATAGGGCTGTTGTACTACTTCAAAAAATATAAGAACACAACCGCTAAGAATTTCCTTTTGGCCAATATAGTTGTAGTGGCCTTTCTCATATTGGTCTACAAGTTCTCACTCACTTATGTTTTGGAACTTTTTGGCTGGAGCGAAGTCTTTTTTATCAATGAAATTGGACTGCCCTTCAATTCGGGTACCATTATAATGGCACTACTTTTTATTGTGGCTTTTTACTTTGGATTGCGATACACCCGAAAACACAATTATTATTCGGCCAATACCATTGTGCTCTGCATGATGTTTGTCTTTCTTGGTTTCTCATCTTGGTTGATGCTGCCCATACGCGCCAATGCCAAAACCGTGGTCAATGAAAACAATCCAGCCGATGCCAGGGCCCTTTTGGCCTACTACAATAGGGAGCAATATCCCGGGGTGGAAAGTCCAGTCTATGGCGCTTATTATTCCAATACATTTGCACCAGCAGGAGAAGACATGGATGAAAGTCCCAAATATGAAAAAGACTTAAAGCTGGGAAAATATGTCATTGTAAACCATTACAAGGGTGCATTGCAAGGCCCCAATAAAAAGCATGTAGGTTTGCTTCCCCGAATGTGGAGCGAGCAACATGCCGAAAACTACATGCGATATTTTGGCCCTCTGGATTTCCGAATAAAATCGGAATACATTTCAAACAACGAGCTGAGGGATGCCGTCAGCCAATTTAAGACCGCTTATTCCCAAGGTGAATTGAACACCGAACAGTACATTAGATTTTTACGTGAATTTGGGGAATACATTGAAGTAGAACCTCCAACGGTTTGGCAAAACATAAAATACCTTTTTGAATTCCAATTTGGATATATGTACATGCGGTATTTTATGTGGAATTTTGTAGGTCGGCAGAATGATGTACAAGGACGATACGACGAAAACGGGCATTGGCTCAGCGGTATCGGTTTTATGGACAGCCTTAGATTGGGCAGCCAAAAAAACCTTCCAAGCGATTGGGAGAACAATAAAGGAAGGAACACCTATTTCTTCCTGCCGCTACTCCTGGGAATCATTGGCATTGTCTTCCAGATTTCCAGAAATCCCAAGCAGTTTTGGGTCCTGTTTGTCTTTTTTATGTTCACCGGACTCGCCATTCAATTTTATACCAACCCCTACATCTTCCAACCCAGGGAAAGGGATTATTCGCTCGTGGGATCCTTTTATATTTTCTGTATTTGGATCGGTATTGGGGTCTACGGACTTTTCGATGAATTCAGAAAGTTTATTGCTCCCAAGATCGCGGCACCGGTAATTGCAACAATCTGCCTTTTGGCCGTACCACTGCTGATGGGTTTCCAAAACTGGGACGATCATGATCGATCAGGTAGATATACAGCACCGGCAACCGCAAAGGCCTATTTGGATTCTTGCCAAGAAGATGCAGGTGCCATTCTGTTCACCATCGGGGACAACGACACCTTCCCTTTATGGTATGCCCAGGAAATTGAGCAGTACAGAACAGATGTCAGAATTGTGAATACCAGTCTTTTTGCAACGGACTGGTACATTGACCAAATGAAGCGGCAGGCTTACGATAGCGAGCCGATTCCATCTCAACTTACCCATGACAAATACCGATACGGTACACGCGATGCCATTTATTACCGAGGCATTACGGAAAACCGATGGAGCATTCAGGATTTTATAAATTGGGTGGGTAGCGATAAACCCCAAACCAAGTTTGGCCATATTCTGGAAAGTCAAGGGGCCGATATCAGCGAGTATCCCCAAAGCACCTTGGATATCATTTATTATCCCACCAATAAAATCCGAATACCGGTCAATAAAAAGAATGTGCTGGAAAGTGGACTCGTAAAGGAAAAAGATTCCGCTTTAATCGTAGACTATATCGATATTGACCTTCCGCAGAGCGTCTTGCCAAAAAACAGAATATTAATGTTGGACCTTATTGCCAATAATGATTGGAAACGTCCCATTTATTTTTCCGGAGGAAGTTTTGACAGCGCCGAATACATTTGGATGAAAGATTATCTTCAACTGGATGGTCTGGCCTATAAATTGGTTCCCATTAAGACAGAAAATAGAAACTCCTTTGAAATGGGCCGTATTGACAGTGATTTAATGTATGATATTGTCACAGATTGGGATTGGGGCAATTCCGGAAGTGAGGACATCTACCACGATCCACAAACCCGTTCACAAGGTTTGTCCTTCAGAAGTAATTTGGCCCGCTTGATGGAACAACTGATCAATGAAAACAAAATTGACAAGGCCAAGGATGTCATCAACATTGCCATGACCAATATGCCCGTGGATTCCTATGGATTCTATGCTTTTGTGGAACCTTTTGTTGATGGTTATTACAAAGTTGGCGAAACCGAAAAGGCCCGTGCACTTTTTGAAAAACTCAAAAAGGTGTACCAAGAGCATCTGGAATATTATGCCAGTGCCCCTTTGGATGAACAATACGAAAAAATAGATGATATTTTGGCCGATATGCAGGCCTATCGCAGAAACCTTGACATTCTTATTGAAAACCAAGACAGGGATTTGGCGGAGTCCGAGACCATCATCTTCAATGAGTATATTGATAAGTTCTCCCAATTTGTGGGTGAGGAAGAAGAAGTTATGGAAGAACCCATCCTTGAACCCAATCCAGACCTTGAAGATTCCATTCCGATGGACACCATTGGAGCGGTACAAGATGAAGCCCAGATAGAACCATAAAAAAGCGAGGTTTTCACCTCGCTTTAAATATATTCGTTCAAGATACCGATCAGCGTGTTGGCATCCTGTTCGCCACTCTGCCGCCAGACCATCTCTCCTTTTTTATAAATCATCAATGTGGGCAATCCCTTAATGCGGAGCGCCTGTGAAAGCTCCTTGTTCTTGTCCACATCTATTTTTATTACTTTTCCCTTATCGCCAAGAGCTGCCGCTACATCGCGCAAAACAGGGTGCATGGAGGTGGATTGTTCGTTCCACTCTGCATAAAAGTCCAACAATACTGGGACTTTTAAATCTATGAGTTCGCCAAACTTTGACATGTATTCAATGGTTTACAGCCAAAAGTAAGAAAAATTGTTAAAGTTTTACATCAAGTCAAGGCTTTACGATATTGACGCTCGTTAAATTCACGTTAAACCTTTCCTTTAACCTCAACCGTAAGGATTTTAAATTAAAAAGAAGGCCCTAAAACAAACCGGATACGCCTTGGTTTGAAGTCAATTGGAAACGCAAAAGCACTTAAACATCTAACATCTTCACACTATGACATTTATCATTCATTTTTGACTACTTTACCCCTAGGTTTACACCTGAAATAACATCACAGTTTTTGACTGACCAAATAGCTATAAATCAGCCATTTCTAGTGTAAAACCTTAACTAATGAAAAATTTTACTTTTACGCTTTGCGCTCTTTTTATCACCACAGTCACATTTTCACAAGCCGGACACATTATACAAGGTGCAGGTTCCGTAAACATGTCGATGGGTGGTGCTGCCACGGCCCAGCCATTGGATATTTCTGGGGCCTTACATTGGAACCCTGCCACTATTTCTGCCTTTGACGAGGACATCATTAAATTGGATATTGGATTATTCTTTTCCTCACCAGAATTAAGCTCAACCGTACCAGAGTTTGATGAAGAAGGACAACCTACAGGCGTTTTTTATAGTGGAACCACTGAAGATGACCGAGGTGTTTCTCCTATGCCGGCATTGGCGGTGGTTTGGAGCAAACCTGAAAGCAAACATACCTTTGGTGCTTCGGCCTTTGGTATTAGTGGCTTTGGGGTAACCTTTCCCGAAAATATGTCAAACCCGATAAACATGCCTCAAGCAAACGGGGGCTTCGGTAGGATAGAATCGGATTACATGTTACTACAAGCTGGCTTTGCTTGGGCCTACGAAATAACCGATGAGTTTTCTTTTGGTTTGCAACCCACCTTTAACTATGCTGCTTTGGAATTGATGCCCAACCCAACAGCCAATCCCAACCAAGCTGGGTATCCGTCTACCAATAAAGCATCTGCCCTTGGATTTGGCGCTCAGGTAGGGTTGTTCTACAGTTCTAACGTGGGCTTTAAAGCAGGTGTTTCTTATAAAACCACTCAATATTTTGGTGATTTTGAACTAGACAATACCTATTTGGATGGTTCACAGAGTACAAATAAATTCAACATGGACTATCCGGCCATTCTTTCCTTTGGTGTCGGCTACTCCTTGGGCAATATTGATTTCGCTCTGGATTACCGAATGGTAGATTATGAAAATACTGATGGATTCTCTTCAGTAGGTTGGACACAAACAGCTTCAGTGGCCGGATTTGGATGGGAAAACATCAATATTATTTCCACAGGAATCCAATACAAGGGAATTAAGAAACTCCCTATTCGTCTTGGATATACCTATAGTTCCAATCCAATAAATAACGATGTGGCCTTCTTTAACATCCCTGCTACGGCCATCATTAAAAATGCCTTTCAATTGGGTCTCAGCTATGAGGTAAGCGAACGCTTTCAATTTGACGCATTGTACCACCATGGAACAAGTGGTGATGCTACTTCTGGTCCTGTTCTGAATCCAATGTTCATACAAAACGCCCCACCTTATGGAGCTATTCCCGGCAGTGAGGTTTCGTATGACATGACTACTTCCATGTTTGCCATTGGTGCTTCATGGAAGCTCAGCAACTGAGCACTAACCTAGCCAAATGGAAAAGGCACTGATTAAAACCAGTGCCTTTTTTATGGTTCAAAGAATTTATACAGATGAATAGACAATACCTTCGACCATGGCGAAACAATAACTCGGTCAAAATTTTCGCTGTTAAATCACAATTTTTTAAGAATTTAAGTCACTGAATTTCAGTATATTTAATAGGGAACATAAAATAAATCGTCATGGCAATTAAGAGTTACACAGGAAAAAGAGTTAAGGAGATTCCAAAAGAAATTTCACTCAAGGTAAGTGATTATATGACTAGAAACTTGATCACATTTAGTCCTGAGCAATCTATAGAGGAGGTCATCGAAACTTTAATAAAACATAGGATTTCAGGGGGTCCTGTTGTTAATGAAGATAACGAACTGGTAGGTATTATTTCAGAAGGAGACTGTATTAAGCATATTAGCGATAGTCGTTACTACAACATGCCCATGGAACATAGCAAAGTTGGACTTCGCATGATCAAAAATGTGGAGACCATTGACGGGAACATGAACATTTTTGATGCTGCCAAAAAATTCCTCACAGTTAAAAGACGCCGTTTTCCTATTGTACAGGATGGAAAACTTGTAGGTCAAATATCTCAAAAGGATATTCTAAAGGCTACTATGGGAATGAAAGCCCAACACTGGAAAGAGTTATAGATTATCTGGGCAAACAAGGGAATGAACTTAGGCCGACATTCCTTTCTTTTTAAGGGTGATCACAGAAACCTCTGGCCAAATTCCAAAGCGGCCCGGGTAACCGATAAATCCAAAACCACGGTTCACATTGATGAACTGGTCCAGTTCTTTGTAGATACCAGCCCAGTATTTATAGCGCCATTTGGCAGGGCTCCATTTCACCCATCCGGGAATCTCAACCCCAAACTGCATGCCATGGGTATGTCCGCTCAAGGTCAGATGAAAATGATAATCATCCTGCAGCACAACATCTTCCCAATGCGAGGGATCGTGGCTCAACAATATCTTAAAGTCATCTTTGTGAATACCTTCCTTCGCCTTTTCAAGGTCACCTGCCTTTTTAAAGCCGCCTCGACCCCAGTTTTCCACTCCGAGTAAAGCTATTCGCTGTCCATCTTTTTCCAAATAGCGATTGGTGTTCAACATCAAATCAAAGCCCATCTCTTGCTGTAAAGTCTTGAGGTCTTCCAAGTTTTGGGCCTTGGCCTCTTCGGTTTCCCACACAGCATAATCCCCATAATCATGATTTCCTAAGATACTGAACACCCCATCCTTGGCCTCCAAACGGGAAAAAACATCCTTCCAAGGCTGCATTTCGTCAGATCTGTTATTGACCAAATCCCCAGTGAAGAAAATTACATCACTCTTTTGCTCATTGATCAAATTAACACCGTATTCAACTTTTTTATAATCATCAAAGCTACCGCTGTGCACATCGGAAATCTGCGTAATTTGATAGTTGTGGAAAGCATCGGGTAGATCATCAAACTCCAACTCATATTTCAACACCTGATAATTGTATTTTCCGCGGTACATGCCATACAGCAAAGCCCCAAAAGGCAACGCCGCCAAGCCCAGGGCAATACCACTTACAAACGTTCTTCGGGAAGGAAAATACCCTGCATCGGGATCGGAAACCCCAACCACTTTGTTATAGCCAAAGCCTATCAATCGTACAATATCTTCCAAGAGAAGGAAGAACCCCAACACTAAGGCCAATAAAAAGAATGCGGCAAAAATACTTCCAGCAATGGCTGCGGTGCCTTTAAATCCATCTCCTGGGGCATAGGTGATGACCTTTATGGTCAAAAAAATCAAGGCGCCCAAAAACAGTGCTATGTAGGTCCAGTGCATCCATGGACTTTTGAACAATGTACGGAATGCTTGGAAGCCATAAACGGCCAACACCACATACAGAATTGCCAAAAAGATAAATCGGGACATATAATTTTTTTACAAAATTAGTGCTAATATGCTATTATGCAGGACTTTTTAGTATTATTTAACGGCTTCAACAACAGAGGTCAAGACAGCCAAATCTGAATACGCTACTTGATGCTCCACCAAATGTTTTGCTGAATTCATACTGATTTTTCCATCCAAATGTAAAGGATTCCCAAAGGTACTTCCCGAACAATGGATAGCCCTCAAACCTATTTTTTTAAATTCCAAAGCGTTTTCAGGTGAAACTCCACCACCTGCCATAATGGTCATGGAAGTCTGGTTTTGCCATTCTTTCAGCTTTTCAATTCCTTTTTCCGCAGAGGGACACCCACCAGAAGTCAAAATGGTATTCACTCCCATGCTTTCCAGTTCTTGTATTCCTTCGATTGACTCAGCCACCCAATCAAACGCTCGGTGAAAGGTAAAATGTAAAGGCTTGGCCATATCTACAAGCTCTTTTGTGCGCTCCGAATCCACCGAAAAATCCTCGTGGAGCACTCCCGAAACAATGCCTTCTACCTGCAATTGTTTGCAGGCTGTAATATCGGCTTTCATCACCTCAAATTCTGTACGGGAATAGCAAAAATGTCCACTACGTGGACGGATGAGCACATGCACCGGAATATTTAAGTGCTTTTTCACCAATTGAATCAGCCCGAATGAAGGTGTAATTCCCCCTACCCCTAATTCTGAACAAAGTTCAATCCGATTGGCACCAGCCCTTTGGGCATTTAATGCTGATTCCAAAGAATTGGCACAAACTTCTACAAGCATATTGCTATATTTATCACCCTTAAAAATAAACATCCCGTTCCATGAACCGACGTAAATTCCTTAAAAATTCTGGCCTAACCACGGCTGGAATCGTATCAGCCTCTGTCCTAACCTCTTGCAAGACAGAAAACAAAACTGAAGAAACCGCTATGACAGCTTCAGCCACAGATCCCATTAAACCCATTGTGGTCTGCACCTGGAATTTCCACAATGCCACCAGCAAAGCTTGGGAAGTATTGAGCAAGGGCGGAAATGCACTAGATGCCGTGGAACAGGGCGTTATGGTGGAGGAAGCCGATGTAACCAATGAAACTGTGGGCAAGGGAGGTCGGCCGGATCGAGATGGCAATGTAACTTTGGACGCCTGCATCATGGACAAGGACGGGAATTGTGGTTCCGTGGTATACCTTCAGAACATAGTACACCCGGTTTCAGTAGCGCGAAAAGTGATGGAAGAGACCCCACATATTATCTTGGCCGGAAGAGGCGCAGAAAAATTTGCCTACGAACAAGGCTTTAAAAAAGAGGATCTGTTGACCGAAAGCACCCGAAAGCAATACCAAAAATGGTTGAAAACCTCAAAATACGAGACAACCATCAACATAGAAAACCACGATACCATTGGTATGCTGGCCATTGATGCAGATGGAGATATTTCTGGGGCCTGCACCACCAGCGGTATGGCCTACAAAGTGGCTGGACGTGTTGGAGATTCTCCCATTATTGGTGCTGGATTGTTTGTGGATAATGAAGTTGGAGGCGCCACGGCCACCGGTGTGGGCGAAGAAGTCATTCGTACGGTGGGCAGTTTTTTAATCGTTGAACTCATGCGACAAGGCAAAAGTCCTCAGGAAGCTTGCGAAGAAGGGGTAAAACGCATCATGAAGAGAAACAAAGGCCGAAAAGATTTTCAGATTGGTTTTTTGGCCATCAATAAAAATGGGGAAACCGGAGGGTATTGTGTACATCCGGGGTTTACCTATCGCGAATACAGTGAAAAAGGCCATGAAAACCGAGAAGTAAAGAGCTTTTACAGTTGAGAGTATAGAGCGCTACGCTACTAGAGTCAAAAATAAAGACATCTTGGGTCTGGGGTCTGGAGTCTTTCCTCTCTATTCTTGATTCCTGTCTTTTGAAATCTTGCATCTTTTCAATAGCAATTCGTACTTTTAAAACCTGCCCATTGAAAACTGTTAATTGATAATTGTTAATTGCTAACCGAACAACATGTCCGAACAAAAACGACTTTTTCTCCTTGATGCCTACGCCCTTATTTTCCGTGGATATTATGCCCTCATCAAAAATCCAAGAATCAATTCCAAAGGAATGGACACCTCGGCCATTATGGGGTTTGTAAATTCCCTTTTTGATGTGATCAAACGGGAACAACCCGACCATTTGGCCGTGGCTTTCGACAAAGGAGGCAGTGTAGAACGCACCGAACTATTTGAGGCCTACAAGGCCAATAGGGACGAAACCCCGGATGCCATCAAAATTGCCGTCCCCTATATCCAAGACATCCTTAAAGCCATGAAGATTCCCATAGTGGAACTGGAAGGCTATGAGGCCGATGACCTCATTGGGACCATCGCCAAACAGGCTGAAAAGGAAAATTACAAGGTTTTTATGGTGACGCCCGATAAGGATTTTGGGCAGTTGGTCAGTGAAAATATCTTTATGTATCGCCCTGCTCGTATGGGCAACGGTATTGAAATTTGGGGCATTCCCGAAGTGCAAAAGCGATTTGGTGTGAAACGTCCAGAGCAGGTGATAGACTATTTGGGGATGATGGGCGATGCCAGTGACAATATTCCCGGATTGCCTGGTGTGGGCGACAAAACTGCCAAAAAGTTCTTGGAACAATTTGATTCCTTAGAAGGTTTGTTGAGCAATACGGACCAATTGAAGGGAAAAATGAAGGGAAAAGTGGAAGAAAATGCCGAGTTGGGTCGACTCTCCCGCCAGTTGGCGGAAATAAAGACGGATTGCGACGTAAAATTCCATGCCGAAGACTACGAAATGTGTCCCCCTGACGCTGAGGAAGTGCAAAAAATCTTTGAAGAACTGGAGTTTCGAAGATTGCGTGAACAATTCGTAAAACTATTTTCTGGAGAGGTGGAACCCACCACCCAAGTGACCAGCACCGAAACCGCCAAACAAGAGGCCAAAGTGGCCGGAAGTGGGCAATTTACCCTGTTTGGAGGTGACCCCACTGAAGCCGCAGCGACCATAAAAGACGTAAGCGGCCGAAAGACCATCACCGATGTTGAACATTTTTACCAAATGGTTCAGCCAGGGTTGGCCATGGAATTGTTTTTGAAAAATTTAATGAATCAGACCTCCGTCTGTTTTGATACCGAAACCACGTCCATCAATCCCTTGGAGGCCGAACTGGTAGGCATTGCCTTCAGTTGGGAAGCAGGCAAGGGCTTTTATGTTCCCTTTCCCGAAGGGAAAAACGATGCCATGCCCTTGATTGAAAAGCTGCACCCTTTCTTTGAAGCGGAGGACATCGAAAAGATTGGTCAAAACCTCAAGTACGATATCAAAGTGATGCTGAACTACGGAGTGGAGGTCAAAGGCAAGCTGTTTGATACCATGTTGGCACACTACCTCATCAATCCAGACATGCGCCACAATATGGACGTGCTTTCCGAAACGTACCTTAACTACACCCCGGTTTCCATCACGGAACTCATCGGTAAAAAAGGAAAGAACCAATTGAACATGCGTCAAGTTCCTCTGGAGAAACAAACGGAATACGCTGTAGAGGATGCCGATGTCACCTTTCAGTTGGCTCAAAAGTTCAGACCGGAGTTGAAGGAAGCAAAAACCGACAAGCTTTTTGAAGAAATAGAGGTACCCCTGCTCCTTGTCCTTGCCGATATGGAACGGGAGGGCATCAATTTGGACAAGAGCTATTTGAACGACCTTTCCACGGCGCTTGACAAAGACATCAAAGAACTGGAGCAAAAAATTTACAAAGATGCCGGCGAGGAGTTCAACATTGCCTCTCCCAAACAGTTGGGTGACATCCTTTTTGGAAAATTAAATCTGGTGGACAAACCCAAAAAGACCAAAACAGGGCAATATTCCACTTCGGAAGATGTGCTATCCTACTTAGCCAAAGACCACGAAATCATTAAAAATGTATTGGATTACCGCGGACTTGCCAAACTGAAAAGCACCTATGTAGATGCCCTGCCCAATGAAGTACAGGAAAAAACGGGACGAGTGCATACAGACTATATGCAAACAGTGGCCGCCACAGGCCGACTGAGCAGCAACAATCCCAACTTGCAGAACATCCCCATCCGAACGGAGCGGGGTCGGCAGGTACGGAAGGCGTTTATCCCACGGGATGAAAACTACGTTTTGCTTGCTGCGGATTACTCCCAGATAGAATTGCGCATTATTGCTGCCCTGAGTGAGGAGGACACCATGATTTCTGCCTTTAAGCATGGGGAAGACATCCACGCCTCCACGGCATCCAAGGTATTTAATGTACCGATTGAGGAAGTGACGCGCGAACAGCGTAGCAATGCCAAAACAGTGAATTTTGGAATCATTTACGGAGTGTCGGCCTATGGATTGAGCAACCAGACGGATTTAAGTCGTACCGAGGCCAAGGAACTCATCGATACCTATTATAAAACCTACCCGAAACTGCGCAATTATATTAGTGAGCAGATAGATTTTGCCCGCGAGCATGGCTATGTACAGACAGTTTTGGGAAGAAGAAGATATTTAAAGGACATCAATGCGGGGAACCAAGTGGTTCGGGGGGCAGCAGAACGCAATGCCGTGAACGCTCCCATTCAAGGGAGTGCAGCGGACATCATAAAGATTGCGATGATCAACATCCACAAAAAGCTTTCCGAAGGAAAGTACAAGACCAAAATGTTGTTGCAGGTACACGATGAATTGGTGTTCGATTGCTACAAACCCGAGTTGGAGGAAATGAAACAACTCATTAAATCCGAAATGGAAAACGCCTACAAACTTTCGGTTCCCTTGGACGTGGAAGTGGGTGTTGGTGAGAATTGGTTGGAGGCGCACTAACCCTTCAGTTTTACAACCAAATCATCTAGAAAATGACAAACATTTTCCTAAAAGCAAAACATTGGCAGTTATTCTTGCTCATGATTGGGATTCCATTGCTTTCTCAAATCTATATGTATTCCAGAATCTGGAAAATTGAATCCACCCCAACAGCTGAAATGGAAACCAATGGCTTTTCGCAAGTATTGCAAGAAAAATTCATTCAGTTTGACTGGTTCGCTTTGGTGATGCTATGTTTTGGACTGCTATTTTTTGGTTGGTTATGGGCATTGGCCATTGGATTGCAGAAATGGTTGCCTGTCGAGATAAAAATGAAAACCGCGCGGTTCAAGGTATTCTTCTTTATTCCTTTGGCGTACTTTCTGTTTATGATATCCTCCATACCGAGGTTATTTGCTATGGATGGGAATTCATTTTTCTTGAATTTAGGAATTATTGTCGCTGTTATTGTACCGTTACACTTGTTCTCCATGTTCTGTATTTTACATACCTTTTATTTTGCAGCAAAAACCCTTAAAACCGTAGAATTAAAAAGAAAGGTGGTTTTCAGGGATTTTATAGGTGAATTTTTTCTTTTGTGGTTCTATTTTATCGGAATTTGGATCATTCAACCGAAGGTGAACCAACTTTATGAAAAGAATAGTGGCCTTTAAACCCACCCCAAAAAACATGAATCCCACAAAAGATTATCTTTAATCCATTACCTTGGATGTGGTATACTAGAAAATCCAAATGAAACCCTCCAAAATCATTCTACCCATCATCGTAGTGTCGCAATTTTGCTGCACCTCGCTTTGGTTTGCAGGCAATGGGGTCATTCATGATTTAGTCACCACCTTTGGGCTTAGCGAAAGCGCTTTGGGCCATGTGACCTCAGCGGTACAATTTGGGTTTATCATAGGTACGCTCCTGTTTGCCATTTTATCCGTGGCGGACCGATTTTCGCCCTCCAAAGTATTTTTATGTTGTGCGCTATTGGGAGCCCTCTTCAATTTAGGGGTTATTTGGGAGGGAAATGCGTTGGCTAGCATTCTCCTATTTCGGTTTTGCACCGGCTTTTTTCTGGCTGGCATCTATCCCGTAGGGATGAAAATTGCTGCCGACTATTTTGAAAAAGGCCTTGGCAAATCCCTTGGTTTTTTGGTGGGCGCATTGGTCGTCGGAACAGCTTTTCCCCATTTGTTAAAAGAGATGACACATACCTTTCCTTGGAAATCGGTTGTCATGGGCACCTCGTTCTTGGCTGTGTTGGGCGGAGTGTTAATGGTAAGCCTGGTCCCGGATGGTCCCTATCGTAAACCGAGTCAGAGGCTGCATTTATCCGCTTTTTTTAAAGTGTTCCAAAATGGTAAATTTCGTTCGGCAGCCTTCGGCTATTTTGGACACATGTGGGAATTGTATGCCTTCTGGGCATTTGTGCCTGTTTTGTTGAAAACGTATACTCTTGTACATCCTGCCGCAACTTTCAACATTCCACTGCTGTCTTTTTTAATCATTGCCATCGGTGGACTGGCGTGCGTGTTGGGAGGATATTTGGCTCAGGCACTGGGAACCAAACGTGTTGCCTTTATGGCGCTGCTCCTTTCCGGAATATGCTGCTTGGTTTCGCCATTGTTATTTGCCCAAACCTCAGAAGCTGTATTTGTAGCCTTTCTGCTTTTTTGGGGGATGGTGGTCATTGCCGACTCGCCCTTATTTTCCACTTTGGTGGCCCAAAATGCGGTACCGGAGCTCAAAGGGACGGCCCTGACAATTGTCAACTGTGTCGGTTTTGCCATTACCATCGTCAGCATTCAATTACTCAATGAGATGCGAATCTGGACAAGTTCCAATGCGGTGTACATGATTTTAGCCTTTGGCCCTATTTTAGGTTTAATGGCATTGGCCTCAAAAAACAATACACCACAGACGACATGATCAATCATGCTATCACCAAATAAATCCCTATCTTGAAACGTCGTTTTTGAATCAACTTTAATCACCTCTATCTCATCAAACTAAACTAGATAAAAATGAAAATCATCAAACCTCTTTTGCTGTTGGTTGTATTGACCCTGGCAAATTGTGGAAACCCCAAGCCCGAAACCAAGAATACCACTGAAGCTCCCGAAACGGCTAAAAGTGAACGGGAATTCTATCAGCTTAAAATTTACTCCTTTAGTTCCGAAGAACAGGAGGCCACCACCGACGATTACCTAAAAAATGCCTTTATGCCCGCCGTTAAAAAACATGGCATTGGCAAGGTCGGGGTATTCAAATCCCGCCCTACCGAAACCGATACAGTTCAAAAAACCTTCGTTTTACTCCCATTTGAAAGTTTAGAGCAGTTCCAAGAGCTGGACAATGCACTTTTGGAAGACGAAACGTATATAGCAGCGGGCAGTTCATATATCAATGCGAACTACGACAACCCGCCCTATCACCGTATCCAATCCATCCTTTTACAGGCCTTCCCTGATATGCCACAAATGGAAATTCCCGAGTTTGACAGCCCAAGGATGGAACGGGTGTACGAATTGCGTAGCTACGAGTCTGCCACGGAAAAATACTACCACAACAAAGTAGATATGTTCAACGCAGGTGGCGAAGTTCCACTTTTTGACCGATTGGGCTTCAATGCCGTGTTTTATGGCGAAGTACTTTCGGGAGCCAACATGCCCAATTTAATGTACATGACCTCCCACGCCAACATGACCGAGAGGGAGAAAAACTGGAAAGCCTTTGTGGACGCCCCCGAATGGAAAGAACTCATCGCTATGTCCAAATATGAAAACAATGTTTCGCATATTGATATGTGGTTCCTCTACCCAACCGAGTATTCAGATTATTAATGCATACAGCAAGCTGTAATTCAATCGTTTACGATAGACCTCTTCTATTTTACGGGTAAACCCTGTGGGTTTGTAAGGTGCTCAAATCAAAGTTGCTGGAAGCCGTATATGAGAATTTACCGGACAGTCTATGGCTTTTACTCTCCCAACGGAGAAAAGGTCAAAAATTGGTGGAATTCCTGTCTGGGGCAGGCAGGCGTGTCAAACCATATACACCCCTAAGGTCCCCTCAAGGGGACAGTGCCACGCAGTCATGCCGAACCTGCCCGAATGGTATAGGCAGGCTTGTTGGGCATCCCATCTAAACAAGAACACGTAAAATGTCATTTCGAAATGACCAAAACCAACCAACGTCATGCCGAACCCCGTTAAAGACAAGTCACAAGGAAATATGCCACCTTTCCCAAAGTTTTTCAGTGCATGAAATTTTGGGCAAACTTAAACGACTGAGTGGAGTATAAACCAAAAAACCAGTGATATGACAATTGCCGCATTACAATCGCTCTTTAAAAGAGATTTGGAAACACTTAAAAATGAAATGGAACTTTATACGTTAGAGGAAAATCTTTGGCTGGTTGACAAGTCCATTTCCAATTCAGCTGGAAATTTATGTTTGCATATCATAGGGAATCTCAATGCCTTTATTGGGGCAGGACTAGCAAAAACATCCTATATACGTCAACGCGATTTGGAGTTTTCCGCAACAAATGTTCCCAGAGAAACACTTATAAAACAACTGGAAGAGACGATTTTAACGGTTGAAACTGGGCTAAACAATCTAAAAGAGGAACAATTGAACGATGATTTTCCCATTGCAATTTGGGGCAAACCAACCAACATGGCATATACATTGATTCATTTACTGGCCCACCTAAATTACCATCTTGGGCAAGTAAATTATCACAGGAGGTTGCTTGACAGTTGAACCAGGTTTTTATATTGTCAATGCACTGACATACAATAACTTTCATCGCTTCCCAAAAAGCATTTCATACCACTAAAATTTCCATCAACGGATTGAACAATTTTATACCTTCAATTAAAAATTCAATAGGTATATTATGATTCATCCCGATACAGAATTACGCTTTATCAGCAATGAAATTGGCTATGGTGTGGTGGCCACCAAATTTATTCCTGCAGGTACCATAACCTGGGTACTGGACCAGTTGGACCGTGAGTTCACTCCCTTGGAACTGCAACAAATGGACCCTACATACCAATCCATTCTGGATACCTACACCTTCCGCAACAACAAGGGCAATTACATCCTTTGTTGGGACAATGGCCGGTATGTTAATCATAGTTTCAACTCCAATTGCCTTACCACCGCCTACGATTTTGAGATTGCCATTCGCGATATCCAACCCGGAGAACAACTCACAGATGATTACGGTTACCTCAACATTCCCCTGCCCTTTCGGGCGGCCGATGAGGGTACCCGCCGAAAAATTGTTTATCCCAACGACCTGTTGAAATACTACAAGGTCTGGGACAAAAAAATTGAAAAGGTGTTTGGGAATATCACCCAATTGCAACAGCCCCTACGACCTTTACTTCCTCCGGAGTTATGGAACCTAGTTGAGCGTATTGTTGGAGGAAAAGAGAAACTGGAGTCTATCCTAACCAACTTTTACGACGCTAACAACGGGGGCTAGACCCGCAAATCAAACGTTGTTTGAACAATCCATCCACCTAAAACAACAGTTCGGCCATTCGAGTTGGTTGAAATAATCAAGTCGTCCTAGTTTTGGTCCAGAAACTACAACCAAACTACTATGGAACAGGCCATCACTATCTTAATTTACTTCCATGCTTTTTGCGGCGGAATAGGATTACTCACAGGTATTGGAAGCATCATTGTCAGGAAAGGAGGTCTAATACATAAGAGAATGGGCCGCATTTTCTCCTATGCCATGCTCACCAGTTCGTCCATTGCCCTCGTGGTGAGTCGCATGCCCAATCATGAAAATCTGTTCCTGTTTTTAATTGCTCTGTTCACTATTTATCTAGTACTGGCTGGGAACAGGGCGCTCACCTTTAAAAGTAGGTCCAAGAAAAAGGCAAATGTGTTGGACAAGTCCGTTTCTGGGGTGATGTTATTCTCCGCCGTAATAATGATCATCTTTGGTGTTATTGGGTACATTCAAAACCTTCCCAACTCTATTTTGTATGTGTTTTTTGGAGGTTTCGGTGCGTTTTTGAGTTTGGGCGATTTTAGAATGTTCAAAATATTCCACCTGAACAAAAATGCATGGCTCATAAGTCATTTGGGGCGAATGACCGGTGCTCTGATTGCTTCAATAACGGCATTTTTAGTTACGGCCATCGATTTGGGTTCAGTCGTGGTTTGGATTGCTCCTACTTTAGTGGGGACACTTTATATTACCTATTGGAATGTAAAATTAAAATCAAAAAAAGGCACCTTTTGAGGTGCCTTTTCCATTCTATTTCATAGCTAAATTAATTCCCTAAACTGTTCGCCAATCGGGGTCTTGGGTTTTTGTTTCCTTTGAATAGGTCTAAAAAGGGTTTAAAGTGTCTGCTCCATTTGTAAGGGACAAAATCAAACCACAATTTTACTTCTGGTGCTTCATTGCCTTCAATTTGAAGTCCATTTTCAATGGTAAAATCCAGACTGCCAAAGTGGTCGGCTAACTCTTGTGCACCATCCCAATATCTAAACTGGTTGCCTTCCTTCGCCAAATAAAAGCGAAGGGTGGTATACGTTCCTTTAGGAAGTGAAACCACATTCTTGGAGCGCAAGAACTGTCCGGATGAAATCCCCTTGAGGGTCACTGTACTTTGGCCCGGAAAATCTGTAACCATATGTTCATTGCCTTCTGCATCAAACGCAGAAAACTTAGTGATGTTCAACATCATATTGGAAACATGAAGTTCTGTTGCGGCTTCGTTTTTCAAAATCAATTCTTTGACAGGTTTCTCTCTGTTCTCCATTTGATTCAATAAATCAAATGAGAAAGGTACAGTCTGCCACTTATTCGGATAAATTCTCTTTTTTTCCATAACACTGTATATTTAATTATACAATGCAAAGTTGCGGCTGATTTTCTGCCTGTACGTCTATAAAATTCACCAGTTTCTATGCTGTATTGTCCTAAATGTTGTTTTTAAGTTTATTTTAGGTTAAAATTTTACAAAAATGGTTAATTACCTTTATCCTCCATCTGTTTAACGGCATGAAAATCAACTATTTTTTTTTACTGCTCGCCCTCTTTGCGGAAATCATTGGTACCATTGGCGGTTTTGGGTCTTCGGTCTTTTTTGTGCCACTGGGCAATTTTTACTTTGATTTTTACTCCGTGCTCGGCATGACGGCCATATTTCATTTGTCCAGTAACGTGAGCAAGATTTTTCTCTTTAAAAAAGGGTTGGATAAAAAATTGCTGCTTTACATTGGCGCGCCTTCCGTATTATTTGTCATTCTTGGCGGGTTCCTGTCAAAGATTGTTGATAGTCTTATGCTCACTATAGTTTTGGGTATATTTTTGGTGGTCTTTAGTCTGTTTTTCTTGATCAAAAGCGAGGTTGTAGTACTGCCCAGTAAAAAGAATGCCATCATTGGGGGTACACTTTCTGGTTTTTCTGCAGGGCTATTGGGTACGGGCGGCGCTATTCGAGGACTGACCATGGCTGCCTTCAATCTGGAGAAGAGTGCCTTTATTGCCACATCGGCCTTTATTGATTTTTTGATTGATTTTTCCCGAACCTTCGTCTATTATGAAAATGGATATATCGGTAAACAAGAACTCACCTATCTTCCATTTCTGTTTGCCATTGGTTTAATAGGTACATATTTGGGAAAAAGAATCTTGAACTACATTCCGCAAGAACGGTTCCGGAAATTGAGCTTGATTTTTGTATTGCTTATTGGATTGGCCACTATTGTTCAGCTTGCCGTAAAACACTGGGGTCAACTCGCCTCATAATTTTCTCCGATCTGATCTAGAACCCGCAAAAAGGTCACAAACTCTTCGCCCTCCATATTTTTCACGGCTAATTTTCGCAATTGAAGTGCTTTGGGCATCACCAAATCGATTATCTCTTGTCCTTGGGGCGTCAATTCCAGCTTGAACCGCTTTTGATCTCCTTCAAAACGGGTCTTGCTCACCCAACCCTTACGTTCCAACCCACCAATTACCCGCGATGTGGTGGCCCGATTTCGAAAATTGCTCTGCACAATATCCCGTTGACTGGCTTCATCCCCCAATTCATAAATCCGATGCAAGATTACCCATTGTTCAATGGTCATCTCCACATTTAATTCTTCAAAAGCACGTAAATAGGCGAATTGGATTTTTCGGAGCACCAAGTCCAGGTGCAAGCCTATCCCCTGTATTTCATCTATATGATTGAGCATCTATAAACAGTTCCCACAAAAATAGGGATTCATTTTGGATGACATTCCATGGGTTACCAGTCAACAATGCCAATTTTAACCTAAAATTTGGTTCAGAACGCATTGAAATGATCAAACAAAAGTTATTTTTGTTGCATTAGCAACAATATAAACATCGTACATAAAAATTTCGCAAACATGGAACCAGCAACACTTCCAAAATCATCTGATAAAGCGCAAGACTTTATGCCCATCAATGGTACAGATTATGTAGAATTGTATGTAGGCAATTCTAAACAAGCTGCTCATTTCTACAAAACCGCATTTGGGTTTCAGTCTTTGGCCTATGCCGGGTTGGAAACCGGGTTAAAAGACCGTGAAAGTTATGTAGTGGCTCAAGATAAAATTCGTTTGGTGCTCACCTCTCCCCTTAAAAGTGGCACTGAAATCGGCAAGCATATTGATACCCATGGCGACGGTGTAAAAGTAGTGGCCCTCTGGGTGGATGATGCCACTTATGCCTATAATGCCGCTATGGAAAGAGGGGCCAAATCCTATATGGAACCTACTGTAGAAAAGGATGCAACTGGAAAAGTGGTCCGTTCCGGAATCTACACTTACGGCGAAACCGTTCATGTTTTTGTGGAACGAAAAGACTACAATGGCACATTTCTTCCCGGCTTCAAAAAATGGGAAACCCCAGATTACAATCCCTCCTCAACAGGACTTAAGTATGTGGACCACATGGTGGGAAATGTGGGCTGGAACAAAATGAACCACTGGGTAAATTTTTATGAAGATGTCTTGGGTTTCAAAAATATCCTTTCGTTTGATGATAAGGATATTTCCACCGATTACACGGCTTTGATGAGCAAAGTGATGAGCAACGGGAACGGACGTATCAAATTCCCGATCAACGAACCTGCCGAAGGCAAGAAAAAATCCCAAGTAGAGGAATATTTGGATTTTTATGAAGGTGAAGGCGTTCAACATATTGCGGTGGGCACGGATGACATCATCAAAACCGTTCGAGACCTCAGAAGTCGAGGGGTGGAATTCCTGCGTGTACCTGAAACGTACTACGATGCTGTGACCGACCGTGTGGGTGAAATTGATGAGGATATTGCTCCCCTTAAAGAGTTGGGTATCTTGGTTGATCGTGATGATGAAGGATATCTGCTACAGATTTTCACCAGACCTGTGGAGCCCAGACCTACCATGTTCTTCGAAATCATCCAAAGAAAGGGTGCACAATCATTTGGAAAAGGTAACTTTAAGGCACTGTTCGAAGCCATTGAGCGCGAGCAAGAGCTTCGAGGCACTTTACACTAATCATAGTTATGAGTGATGAGTGTTGACTTATGAATCTTTTTGAACTCTGAACTCCTAACTCTAAACTGAAAGAAAATGCCTATTTACCATAAACTCGGGAAAATTCCGCAAAAACGGCACACCCAATTTGAAAAGCCCAACGGCGGCCTTTATTATGAGCAACTTTTTGGAACCATTGGTTTTGATGGCATGTCCTCCCTGCTCTACCATATCCATCGCCCTACCCAGGTGAAGGAGATTGGAAAGGCCTTGGATGTAAGCCCCAAAATTGCGGTGGAGAAGAACATCACCAGCAGAAAATTGATTGGTTTTGATGTTCAACCGAAAGATGATTTCTTGGAGGCTCGTGAACCGCTGCTGGTGAACAATGATGTTCATATTGGTTTGGCCGCACCAAGAAAATCCATCACGAACTATTTTTATAAAAATGCCGATGCCGATGAAATGCTCTTTATCCACAAAGGTTCGGGAACGTTAAAAACCTTTTTGGGCAACATTCCGTTTGAATATGGGGATTACCTCATCATTCCTCGGGGCATGATTTATCAGATTGAGTTTGATACGGAAGACAATCGCATCTTGTATGCCGAGTCTTTTCATCCCATTTATACCCCAAAACGATATCGAAACTGGTTTGGACAGTTGTTGGAGCACTCCCCTTTCTGTGAGCGTGACTATAAACTACCCCAGGATTTGGAAGCCCATGATGAAAAAGGTGAGTTTTTGATAAAAATCAAAAAGCAGGGCATGTTGCATCAACTCGTTTACGCCACGCATCCTTTTGACGTAGTGGGCTGGGACGGCTACAATTTTCCCTACGGATTTTCCATCCACAACTTTGAACCAATAACGGGACGTGTACACCAACCGCCTCCCGTTCACCAAACTTTTGAGACAGGTGCTTTTGTGGTCTGTTCGTTCTGTCCAAGATTGTACGACTATCATCCCAAGGCCATTCCAGCGCCCTATAACCACTCCAATATTGATTCTGATGAAGTATTGTATTACGTAGATGGGGATTTTATGAGCCGGACTGGAATTGGCCCAGGGTACATTTCGTTGCACCCAGCCGGAATTCCGCATGGACCACACCCCGGAACGTATGAGGCCAGCATCGGCAAAAAAGGAACAGAAGAATTGGCGGTGATGATAGACACCTTCAAGCCCTTGAAAATTACCGAAAATGCCCTAAAAATTGATGATGGCAAGTATTACAAATCTTGGTTGGAGTAATTTAGTAGTGAGATACTGGATTTGAGATATGAGAACTGATTAATTTCAACTATCCAACATCTAACTACCCACATCTAACATCTACATAAAACATGATCATAGACATACCCGAAAATTCAGACTTTTCAATACACAATATTCCCTTTGGGGTTTTTTCAACAAGAGATAGAAGTCCGCGCGTTGGGGTAGCCATTGGAAACCATATTTTGGATTTGGCCGCCGTTGCAGAGCTTGATGTATTCGATTTCAACACAGCCGTTTTGGAGAAAGACACCCTCAATGATTTCATTTCTATGGGGAAAGAAATCACATCACGAGTACGGAAAAAGATTCAATATTGGTTGAAGGATAACAGTTCCGTTTTAGCCGGGAAACCAGAACTTTTTGTAAAACAATCCGATGCCCGGATGCACATGCCCCTCCAAATTGGGGATTATACCGATTTTTATTCGAGCATAGAACACGCCACCAACGTGGGTAAAATGTTTCGCGATCCAGAGAATGCCCTTTTGCCCAACTGGAAGCACATTCCGGTAGGGTATCACGGTAGGGCAAGTTCCATCATTGTGAGCGGACAACCCATACATCGACCAAAAGGGCAAACCTTGCCCAAAGATGCCGACATTCCTGTTTTTGGTCCAACCCAGCGTTTGGACTTTGAATTGGAAATGGGATTTGTTTGTGGAAAAGACACCAACTTGGGGGAATCTGTTTCCACCGCGGAAGCAGAGGATTATATTTTTGGATTGGTATTGTTCAATGACTGGTCGGCACGGGATATTCAAAAATGGGAATATGTGCCGTTAGGTCCGTTCTTGGCAAAAAACTTTGCTTCTTCAATCTCTCCGTGGATTGTGACCTTGGAGGCTTTGGAACCTTTCCGAGTGGCCGGCCCCAAGCAAGAACCCAAAGTGCTCCCCTATTTGGAATATCCAGGGGAGAAAAATTATGATATTGATTTAGAAGTGTCCATCACCCCAGACCAAAGTGAAGAAACCACCGTTTGCCATAGTAATTTCAAACATATGTACTGGAATATGGCCCAACAATTGGCCCACCATACGGTCAATGGCTGCAACATAAATGTGGGTGATCTGATGGCTTCAGGGACAATTTCAGGAAAGGACGAAAACAGTTACGGCTCTATGTTAGAGTTGGCTTGGATGGGTACTAAACCCATTAAAATGAAGGATGGTTCCGAACGGAAATTTATTCATGATGGGGATACGGTTACGCTTCGGGGTTACGCTAAAAATGGCGATATTCGGGTTGGATTTGGAGAAGTGAGCACAAAAGTGTTGCCTGCGAAATAATTCAAACAGATTTCCGCTTTCGCGGGAATGACATAACGGAAATTATGATCAAAACCATAGACCCAAGCCAAGTATCCCAACCCGAACTTCACAGTATTCTACTGACGGCTGTGGCACCACGGCCCATCTGTTTTGCCAGTACGGTGGACAAAGAAGGAAACGTGAACCTGAGCCCGTTCAGTTTTTTTAATGTGTTCAGTTCCAATCCACCCGTGATGATTTTTTCACCATCCCGAAGTGGTCGGGATAATTCCTTAAAACATACCCATGAAAATATCGTGGAAGTACCTGAAGTGACCATTAATATCGTCAACCATGACATGGTGGAACAGATGTCCCTTTCCAGTACGGCGTATAACAAAGGCGTGAACGAATTTGTAAAAGCAGGATTTACCCAAGTCCCCAGTGAAAAGGTGAAACCGCCCCGCGTAGGTGAAGCTCCGGTTTCGTTTGAGTGCTCCGTGATGGAGGTGATTGAATTGGCCCAAACCCCGGGAGCTGGGAATTTGATTATTGTGAAGGTGGAATTGGTCCATGTGAACGATAAATATTTTACCAATGGCGTTCTCGACACCGAAAAATTGGACTTGGTGGGACGTATGGGGGGCAATTGGTACATCCGAGCCATTAAAGATGCTCTGTTTGAAGTACCAAAACCGCTCCGAACCCATGGGATTGGGGTGGATGCCTTGCCCAAGGGGATTCGAGAAAGCGAAATACTTACCGGCAATAATTTAGGCCGATTGGGAAATTTGGAAAGCGTTCCCTCCATAAAAGAAATAAAAGAGATTATTAAAAAGGAAGGTATACAAAATGCTTCCAAGACCGAATTGCATACTCTGGCCCAACAACTATTGGAGGAGGGTGATACTGTAAAGGCGATGGCGCTTTTGTTGTTTGGGGAGAGTTTATAGAAGTTCAAATAACCGATGAAAAAAGATATCCAATCGATTTTTAAACCCCATTTGGTCCCCAAAGAGGTCTATAAAGGCGGCAAGAACATCCCGCCTTCGGATAAAAAAATCTATAAGCTCTCTTCCAATGAAAATCCCTTGGGTGCCTCACCCAAGGCCAAAGCAGCCATAAAAGTGGCTGCTGACCACATTGACCTCTATCCTGATCAAACGGATATGCGTCTACGGGAAGCTTTGGTACAAGATTTTGGCGGAAAATTGACCCCCAACCAGTTCATCACGGGAAACAGTGGCTCCGAAGTCATTGATATGATCTTACGGGCTTTTATTAATGAAGGGGATGAGGTCATCTATTCCAATCCATGTTTTCTGCCCTACTCTGTTTTTTCGCGTTGGTACGGTGCCGAACAAATCGACATCAAATTAAAAGAACCAGATTATTCACTGGATGTTGAAGGCATCTTGAACGCCATTTCGGAACGGACCAAGATTATCTTTCTCACCAGCCCCAACAATCCCACGGGCACCTACATCCCAAAACCGGTCTTGGATGATTTTTTGAATCGTGTTCCTAAAAACATTGTTATCGTGTTTGATGAGGTCTATCGCCATTTTGCGGATGCCGATGATTATATCTCCGCCCTACCCTACGTGTTGGAGGGACATAACGTAATTGGACTGAACAGTTTTTCTAAAACCTATGGTTTGGCCGGACAACGCATTGGGTATTGCTACACCACGGAGACGATTGCCAATTACATCCGCTTGATTCAAAAACCCTTTTTATTGCCCTTGACATCCATGGAAGCCGCCATTGGTGCCCTGAACGACACTGATTTTATTGCCGAAACCGTAAAAACAGTTTTGAAAGGCAGGGAATACCTCGCCAAGGCATTTGACGAATTGGGGATTCCCTATTGGCCAAGTCAGGCCAACTTTTTTATCATTGACCCACCTTTGCCCGAAATGGAATTCACGGATAAACTAATGGATGAAGGGATTATGGTGCGTCCTGTTTCTCAATTTGGTGCTCCTGGAAAGGTGCGCATCACCATAGGTGATGCTGAGGCGAATGCGGCTTTGGTGAATGCGCTTAAGAAAATATTGGCAAACATATTATAGACATCTCTCTTTTTAAGACATCTCAATGACAAAAGCGTCATACTGAATTATTTTCAGCATCCCATCCCTAATGGTAAAAAGCATATGAGAACCTGAAACAAGTTCAGGTTGACCCGTACCTCACATAGATTTCGTATTTTGCTTCGACTTCCAGCCTATCCGCCAGGCGGGTGCTCAGCATCCATAAGGAATGACACTTCTCTTAAAGTACAAATCGATACGTTGCCTTTAAAAGAAAAATGTTCTGTGGTTTTTGCCCGAAAATATTGTCGCCTAAACTGGGCAAAAGTCCGTTGGTTGGGTCGCCATCCCTGGATACATCTTGTGACCATACCAGAAATATCTCTGAACCCGGAATATATTCCCATCGAATCACCAAATTGGAGCGAAATTGCACAAAAGAGAAATCCGGATCATCAAAACTAAAGTCTTCAACGCCATTCATATCCTCATCCACGGCATATACATCATCGGCCAGTGAAATTTGGTCCGCCCCGTAGGCCATGTATCTATCCTCAAATTGTTTTGCGATAGGATTTGTAATGTGCTTAAAATTGGAATATCGCCCTCTGGAAATAAAAGGTTGGCCCCAATATTGGATGGTTAAATTGGGGTTTATGGTATAGTTCAGGCGAACCGACATGCTCAAGGTGCGTTGGTCAATCTCTCCATTAAGATAACGTGGGGAGCCATTGACATCATCAAAATTATCAATGAACTGAAGTTTATCATTATTGATGCGCAATGAAGGAAATACCGAAACTCTCAAGGCGTTTATGGGCCGATAGGTTATGCCCCCCTCCATATAATAGGACTTATAGGAACTGTCCAAGGCCTTTCTCCCATTATGGAAGAAAGAAAAACGGACTTTCTTTCTATTATCTGTATTGATATTGTTCCAAAAGCTTACCCAAGGAGACATTCGCAATCTGGGACCACCCCGCAGCGCAAAGTTGGAATACTCAATGGGGGCATAATTGAAACCAATGTTGGTTCTCCAATTACCTTTCCAGTTTTGCCAACTGTTGGTATTGAACTGCATATAATTGTGGTTGCCCCCAAAATCCCATGCCGTCCAGTGGTTGTAATTAATGCCCACGCGCCTGAAAGTGTTATCGGGCTTTAGGGTCTGATAGCCTATCCAGGTGTAATGCCGAATATCATCCGATTGTCGTTGAAAACCAATGTCATTAAGTTCCAGTTCTGGGGACCGCCAGGTGGCACCTGATTCAAATTTCCAATGACCGTTGCCTAATTTCCCTATTTGTAGGTTACCTGCGGTACCCGTCAACGAGGTTCTATTGGGATCCACTTCCAAATAGTCAGCATCTACGCGCTGGAACAAGTGGGTAATGGACTCTTGAGTATTTTGAATGGCCTCCACACCTCCCGTTATATGACTGAAGGTGACATTTCCCCCAAAATACCAGTCCCTGTTGTTCCATTGATGTTTAAAATCAATCCCGCCCGTAAAAGCCGACTTGTGGAGAAAATTCAATTCTTGAGGCAGTTGTTCTCTATTGGTGGCGGTGAAAATTCCACCTACATAGGAATTTCGTTCATTGAAATCTTTTTGCAACCGACCCACAAAATAATTGGTCAAGGGTTCCACTATTTCCTTTCGCTGGCCTCCATTATCAGAGAGGATAGTAGCGGTTCGCTGTGCGGTAACACTTTCCAGCACACCAATGGCCCAGCCGTTTTTGGTCTTTCCGCTAAACTTAGCCGCACCAATGATAGGGGTATTGTCCGGTTGATCCACAAACTCGCCATCGTCAGTATCGGGGTATCCCTGCGGACTCCTTCCAATTCGACGCGAATAAAAGATATTATCCGAGCCAAAGGTATTTCCTGCCTCGGACCGTGATATATTAAAATCGAAAATGTTCTTGTTCTCCACAAAAAATGGTCGACGCTCCTGAAAGAAAATCTGGAATCCATCCAAAGCAATAGCGGACGGATCGGCATCCACCTGCCCAAAATCAGGATTAACAGTCAAATCAAGGGTCAAATCATTGGTTATTCCAATTTTGGCATCCAATCCTACGGTGAGATCACTTTCACTTCCATCTTCAAAAGGGTTTCCTTCCTCAGCTTCAAAGGTTTCTGTTTTGGCGACCGTATAGGGTTGGATTTCCAATTGCTTTTGGGGTTCAATATTCTTGAGGCCGTGCAACTCGCCAAATTCACTTACCCAACCGGTCTGATCCACGGGTTTTCTCTGCCAAACCGAGCGCTCCTCGTTCCGAAAAAAACGCCTGGTGGACTGCAACCCCCATACCTGACTTTCAGCCCTCCCAAATTTCAATTGACTCAGAGGTATACGTATTTCGGCGGTCCAGCCTTCATCATCCACATTGGTCTTTGCGTACCAAATAGGATTCCAACTAGGATCCCAATTGCTGCCATTATTGGAGACAAACTCATCCCCTTTTACACCTGCTGCCGTTATGGTAAAGGAAAAAGCAGTTCGTTTGTCAAAATAGCTATCGAAATTGAACTCAATCCAATCGCCTTCAAAACCATCCCTTCTTGATAACCTCCTTACAATTTTATCTGGCTCTGAGTCTATACACCGTACACCAATATATAGGTTCTTTTTATCATAAATGATTTTAAATTTGGTTTGATGCGAGGGTGGCGTATTTTCATCAGGCTGCCACTCAATATAATCACTCCCCCAGTCCACAAGGTTCCAAACAGGTTCATTTAAAAGACCGTTTATTATTGGAGGAGTTTCTTGTCCCAGATCTTTTGTAACATAAATCTTCTTGGGAACTACATCAGTGGAGTCTTGGGCTTCAAGGTGAATTGAAAATGAAAACAAGGAAAATAGAAGAAATAGGTATTTCACTGATTTTGCTTTTTGATTGGACTGAATACCTTAAGGACTCGCAAAAAAAGGGTCAGTTACAGTTGTTTTGCTTTTTAAGCTTTTTTTAACAAGACATTCAAGGTTTGGAGCTATACTTTTAACCCTTCCAACCGCAAATGAAAAAAGAGAAAAAATATTCCCAATCAACCGTTTGTAATTCAATCTAATAATTGTACATTTGCAGCCCGTTTATCGGAATAGATTATTAAATCAATATTTTTAAAGAAGTGGACACATTAAGTTATAAGACTATTTCCGCCAATAAATCTACCGTTGACAAGCAATGGTTATTGGTTGATGCTGAAGGAGAGACCTTGGGACGATTGGCGTCAAAAGTAGCCAAGTTGCTTAGGGGAAAATACAAGACCAATTTTACTCCCCATGTAGATTGTGGTGATAATGTGGTAGTCATTAATGCCGAGAAAATAAATCTATCCGGCAATAAGTGGGATGACAAGGAATACATTCGCTATACAGGTTATCCAGGTGGTCAGCGTTCTGCTACCGCCAAGGAGGTTTTGGCCAAACACCCAGAGCGTATCATTGAAAATTCTATAAAAGGGATGTTGCCCAAGAACAAGTTGGGTGCCGATCTTTTTAGAAACCTAAAGGTATACGCTGGTGCTGAACACGGTCAAGAAGCACAAAAACCAAAAGCAATCAACTTAAACGACTACAAATAATGGAAGTGGTTCATAAGATAGGTAGAAGAAAAACAGCTGTGGCACGAGTTTATGTTTCTGAAGGAAAAGGAAACATCACCATCAACAAGAGAGACTTGAACGAGTACTTTACCACAGGCACACTACAATATAAGGTAAAACAAGCCTTTACCTTGACTGAAACTGAAGACGCCTACGACGTAAAAGTAAATGTTTACGGAGGTGGTATCACAGGTCAGGCAGAAGCAATTCGATTGGCATTGTCCAGGGCAATGTGCGAAATCGATGCTGAGAACAGAGCTGTTCTTAAACCAGAAGGTCTTTTGACCAGGGATCCAAGAATGGTGGAAAGAAAGAAATTCGGTCAGAAGAAGGCCCGAAAGAAATTCCAGTTCTCCAAACGTTAATATTTCGGTGCCTTTGGCGCCACTATATAAGTTCATTGAAAACCCTGAAACATTTTTTCAGGGTTAAATTTTTAACCAAGTTGTCGTTGTTCCAAAAAGGAAAAACAATTCGACTTTTTGGAATTTAGTTTAGCATCTAAATGGGCTGGGCGAGCCACTAGCGACCACCAACCCATTGCTACTACAACGGAACGTAAACTAAGTACAAAAAATGGCAAGTAACATTGAAGTAAAAGACTTACTGGAAGCAGGTGTACATTTTGGACACCTAACACGAAAGTGGAACCCCAACATGGCTCCTTATATCTACATGGAGCGTAATGGTATCCACGTTATCAACCTTTACAAAACGGTAGCAAAACTTGAGGAAGCCAACGAGGCCCTTAAAAAAATTGCTGCTTCGGGACGTAAAATCCTTTTTGTAGCCACAAAAAAACAAGCTAAGGATATTGTTGCCGACAAAGTATCCAAGGTAAACATGCCGTACATCACTGAAAGATGGCCCGGTGGAATGTTGACCAACTTTGTCACTATCCGTAAAGCAGTTAAGAAAATGGCCGCTATTGACCGTATGAAAAAAGACGGTACATTCAACACCCTTTCCAAAAAAGAGAGATTGCAAGTAGATCGTCTACGTGCAAAATTGGACAAAAACTTGGGCTCTATCGCAGATATGACCCGTTTGCCCGGCGCTATCTTTATCGTGGACACCATGCGTGAACACATTGCCGTAAAAGAGGCCCAAAAATTGAACATTCCAATTTTTGCCATGGTCGATACCAACTCAGACCCAAGACCTATTGATTTTGTGATTCCCGCCAATGATGATGCCGGTAAATCCATTGAAGCTATCTTGGAAGAAGTGACCAAAGCCGTTGCCGAAGGATTGGCCGAGCGTAAAAATGACAAACAGAACGATAAGGAGGACGAAGAGGACGAAGTAGTTGCAAAAGCTGTTGTTGCCAACGACGATGACGACGAGGTAGCTGAGAAAAAAGCACCAAAGAAAGAAAAGCCCGCTCCTAAGAAAGAGGAAAAACCTGCTGCCAAAAAAGAAGAAAAGACCGTAGAAAAGAAAGAGGAAAAGGCAGAAAAACCTGCTGAACCTACAAAAAAAGAGGAAGCTCCTAAAGCAGATGACCTGACCAAAGTTGAAGGTATTGGACCTAAAGCCGCTGAGGCTATAGTGAATAGTGGCATTAGCACTTATGCCGAATTGGCAAAAGCGGATCCTGAGAAAATCAAGGAAATCTTGACCGAGGCCAGTTCCAATTTGGCTCATTTAGATCCAACCTCTTGGCCAAAACAAGCAAAAATGGCTGCTGATGGCAAGTGGGATGAATTGAAAGAATGGCAAGACAACGCCAAAGGTGGGGTTGAAGCCTAAGATTGATTTAACATTGTCCTAAAACAAAACACTTTTTTAGTGTTTTACTTTACATAAATATTAAAAAG
The DNA here is from genome assembly GCA_050303195.1 of Allomuricauda sp. GTDB lineage: Bacteria > Bacteroidota > Bacteroidia > Flavobacteriales > Flavobacteriaceae > Flagellimonas. The sequence goes on from JBNLBG010000002.1 coordinate 39,184, forward strand.
CATAAAAAATGGTAAAGATTACCGCCGCAGAAGTAAATAAATTGAGACAGACCACCGGAGCTGGAATGATGGATTGTAAAAAGGCTTTGGTTGAGGCTGAAGGTGATTTTGACAAAGCAATAGAGATCCTAAGAAAAAAAGGTCAGAAAGTTGCAGCCAACAGAGCTGATAGAGATTCCTCTGAAGGTGCTGCTATTGCAAAAGTAAATTCAGATAGTACAACTGGGGTCATCATTTCATTGAACTGCGAGACCGACTTTGTGGCCAAGAACGAAAGCTTTGTAAAATTAGCCACCGATTTGGCAGATTTAGCCCTTGGCTTTGACAGTAAGGATGATTTTCTTGCTGCTCCTTTCAACGGCATGAGCGTATCGGATAAATTGACTGAGCAAACCGGTGTTATTGGTGAAAAAATTGAGATTGGTAGCTTTGAGAAATTGAGCGCACCCTTTGTTGGATCATACATCCATGCAGGAAACAAGATTGCCACTTTGGTTGGATTGTCCGCCAATGTGGACGGTGCTGCTGAAGCCGCAAAGGATGTTGCCATGCAAGCAGCTGCCATGAATCCTGTTGCCTTGAACGAAGCAGGTGTTGATCAATCTGTGATTGACAAAGAGATTGAAATTGCCAAAGACCAATTGCGTCAAGAAGGAAAGCCAGAGGAAATGTTGGACAACATCGCCAAAGGTAAATTGAAGCGTTTCTTCAAAGACAATACTTTGGTGAACCAAGATTTTATCAAGGACAGCAAACAAAGCGTTGCCCAATACGTAAAATCAGTAAATGCTGATTTGACCGTTACCGGTTTTTCAAGAGTAGCTTTGGGATAATTGTCCCATAATATTGAATTAAAAAACCGCTCCTAAAAAGGAGCGGTTTTTTTGTGCGCTGTTCAAAAGCAATCAACCTACATGTTCTTCATTTCCCATAAATAATTTTGATTATTTTTGTCGGAACTTCAAGATACCCTCAATGCAATACAAAAGAATTCTGTTAAAACTTAGTGGCGAAGCGCTCATGGGCGATCAGCAATACGGCATTGACGCCAAACGTTTGGCGGAATATGCCGAAGACATTAAAGCCGTAGTGGACAAAGGTATTGAGGTAGCCATTGTTATTGGTGGAGGCAATATTTTTAGAGGTCTTTCGGGAACCAACCATGGAATGGACCGTGTACAGGGAGATCACATGGGCATGTTGGCCACCGTAATCAATGGTTTGGCGCTTCAAAGCGCTTTGGAGTACCAAGGCGTGGAGACCCGGTTGCAGTCTGCCATCAAAATCAACGAAGTGGCCGAACCTTTTATCAGAAGAAGAGCTGTCCGTCACTTGGAAAAAGGACGGGTCGTAATTTTTGGAGGTGGTACTGGCAACCCTTATTTTACCACAGATTCAGCTGCGGTATTACGGGCCATTGAAATCAATGCTGATGTTATCCTAAAAGGAACACGCGTTGATGGCATCTATACCTCCGACCCTGAGAAGGACAAAAACGCAACCAAATTTGATTCCCTCTCCTTTAAAGAGGTGCTTTCCAAAGGACTCAAGGTTATGGACACCACGGCCTTTACCCTTAGTCAGGAAAATGAGCTGCCCATTGTTGTTTTTGATATGAACACCAGGGGTAATCTTATGAAAATAGTTTCCGGTGAAAATATTGGAACCGTGGTCAATATTTAGATAGGTACACACATTGATTTTGGATACTAAAATTTAAACATTATGGACGAAGAGGTTAAATTTATTCTGGACACTACCAAAGAAAGTATGGATGCAAGCATTTCCCACCTGGAAAAAGCCTTGGTAAAAATTCGTGCCGGTAAAGCAAATCCAATGATGCTCTCCACAGTAATGGTGGAATATTATGGTTCCCAGACACCCCTTTCCCAAGTTTCCAATATCAATACCCCAGATGCCAGGACCATCTCTGTACAACCCTGGGAAAAAAATCTATTGGGAGAAATTGAAACTGCCATTATGAATGCCAATTTAGGCTTCAATCCAATGAACAATGGTGAAATGATCATCATCAACGTACCGCCCTTAACCGAGGAACGCCGGGTACAGTTGGTAAAACAGGCCAAGGGAGAGGCGGAAGATGCCAAGGTAAGTGTTCGAAGCGCAAGACAGGATGCCAACAAAGAACTTAAGGCTTTGGATATATCCGAGGATTTGTTGAGAAATGCCGAAGTGGATGTACAGGAACTCACCAATTCATACAGCAACAAAATAGATTCCATCCTCACCAATAAGGAAGCGGAAATCATGAAGGTATAAAACCCATATTGATTGTTGTGTTTCCTAGGAACACAGCCGATCATTTTCTACCTTTGCGCCCAACAAAACCCAAATGGTAGCAAAGCTCACTAAAGGATTTTGGCCAAAGGTCGCACGTGTTATTCTTCGCAATAGGATTTTAATTCTTATTGCCATTGCTGGGTTCACCGTTTTTATGGGCCTTCAATGGAAAAACATGCGGTTTTCCAATACCGAGGCCAACATTCTTCCTGATGACCATCCTGCTACCGTTGAATACAATGCCTTTACAAAAGTATTTGGTGAAGAAGGCAATGCCGTTGTATTGGCCGTTCGCGACACGGCACTGTTCACACCTGCCAATTTCAACCGTTGGAACAAGCTGAGCAAGCAATTGGAAGCTTTTCCCGAAATTGATTTTGTGGTATCCACAGACAACCTCAGGGTTTTGGTCAAAGACAATGAAGCACAAGCTTTTGTCATGGAACCCTTCGTTAAAAGTGCTCCAAAGACCAAAAAAGAGGTAGATTCACTTAAAAACCATCTGTTCAACGAGCTTCCTTTTTACGACAACTTGGTCTATAACCCAAAAAGTGGCACCATACAGACCATTGCCTATTTGGACAAGGACATCATGAACACAGAAGTCCGGAATCAGTTCATCCTAAATGATCTTGGCGATTTGGTGGTAGGTTTTGAGGAAGAAACCCAGTTGGATGTCCATGTCTCTGGAATGCCTTATATCCGAACATGGAACACCAAATCCATTGTGGATGAAATAGGAGTCTTTATTGTCGCCGCCCTATTGGTCACCTCATTGATTTTCTTCTTTTTCTTTAGAAGTTTTAGGGCAACGTTAATTTCCATGTGTGTAGTGATTATTGGGGTAATGTGGGCCTTTGGTTTCTTGGGATTGTTGCAATACGAAATCACCATTCTAACGGCCCTTATACCTCCGTTGATCATTGTTATTGGGATTCCCAATTGTATCTTTCTCATTAATAAGTACCAGCAAGAAGTCAATAAACATGGGAATCAGGCACTTTCCCTGCAACGGGTCATTTCCAAGATCGGCAATGCCACATTAATGACCAATATTACAACAGCTTCCGGGTTTGCCACCTTTATTATTTTGGATAGTGACCTGCTCAAGGAATTCGGTATTGTGGCCTCCATCAATATTGTAGGGATTTTTATCCTTTCCCTGTTGATCATACCCATCATCTATAGTTTCATGCCGCTTCCCAAAACCAAACACTTGAAGCATCTTAACAAAAAGTGGATCGACTTTTTTGTAAATCGAATGGAAAGCATTGTTCGAAACCACAGGATAGCTGTCTATCTGGTTACCGTAGGTATTCTGGTATTGAGCATAATTGGTATTTACCAAATAAAAATTACAGGGAGTCGGATTGAAGACCTCCCCAAAAACACCCATTTTTTTAAGGATATCCGCTTTTTTGAGCAGGAGTTTGACGGTATCATGCCCATGGAAATTGTGGTGGATACCGAACGAAAAAACGGAGTCATTAAACCCGCTACGCTGAAGCGCATGGACCAGTTGGGAACAGTTATCGATGAAATCCCAGAGCTTTCCAGACCTTTATCGGTTGTGGATTTGATCAAATATTCCAAACAGGCTTTTTACAATGGCATCCCAAAATACTACCAACTCCCCACTTCGCAGGAAAACACCTTTATCATGGATGTCGCTCGAAAATCGTCCAGTGAAGGTGACCTTCTAAAAAGTTTTGTGGACAGTACGGGGCAAACGGCACGATTGACCACCTATATGCGCGATGTAAAAATAGACCGCATGGAAGAAATTGAAAAAGATGTACAACAGGCCATCACCAAATTTTTTCCTTCAGAACGGTTCAAGGTTTTTATGACCGGAAAGGCCCTGCTGTTTTTAAAGGGCACCAAGTATTTGGTTAAAAATTTACTGCTCTCCCTGGCGTTGGCCATTGGATTGATTTCTCTTTTTATGGCCTATTTGTTCCGTTCATTCCGTATGGTGATCATTTCACTGGTTCCCAATTTGCTCCCATTGGTGATTACGGCGGGAGTCATGGGGTATTTGGGCGTACCCATAAAACCGTCCACCATTTTGGTTTTTAGTATTGCCTTTGGTATTTCGGTGGACGACACCATTCACTTTTTGGCAAAATACCGGCAAGAACTCGCCGCACATAAATGGCACATTAAACGATCTGTGTATGCGGCGTTGCGTGAAACTGGAGTAAGTATGTTCTATACGTCCATTGTGCTTTTCTTTGGATTTTCGGTCTTTATCATCTCCAGTTTTGGGGGCACCAAGGCACTGGGGGGATTGGTATCGGCTACTTTGCTTTTTGCCATGCTCTCCAATTTGATTCTGTTACCTTCCCTACTCCTTTCCTTGGAAAGAAGTATTGCCAACAAACAGGTCCTCAAAAAACCGCAAATCGATATTTTGCCCCAAGAAGAGGACAATATCAAGGATAAATAATCCGTGGAACAGCTATAAATATGGCGATTCCATTGCCCTCGTTTTTTATCAAAAACCTATCTTTACCGCCTAAATTACGATAGCTTGACAATGAAATCTTATTCCATAAAAGAATTGCTGGAGAAACAGCCCGTAGGAGAACCTGTTGAAGTGAATGGATGGGTAAAAACATTTAGAAGCAACCGATTTATAGCCTTGAACGACGGTTCTACCCTTCATAATATTCAGTGCGTTGTGGATTTTGAAAATTTGGATGACACCGTACTCAAACAAATCACCACAGGTGCCGCCTTAAAAATATCAGGTACGCTGGAAGAAAGTCAAGGAAGAGGACAAAGCGTGGAGATTCAGACTACGGATATCTTTGTACATGGGACTGCCGATCCGGAAACCTATCCCATTCAGCCCAAAAAGCATTCCCTGGAGTTTTTACGCGAGAAAGCACATTTGCGGGTTCGCACCAATACCTTTTCAGCAGTAATGCGGGTACGTTCCGCTTTGTCTTTTGCCATTCACAGCTACTTTCAGCAAAATGGGTTTTACTATATGCACGCCCCTATTGTTACGGGATCTGATGCTGAAGGTGCTGGAGAAATGTTCCGGGTGACCACATTGGACGAAAAAAATCCTCCCCTTGATGAACAGGGCAACGTGGATTATTCCGAGGATTTCTTTGGAAAGGAAACCAACCTTACGGTTTCCGGTCAATTGGAAGCCGAGACCTATGCCATGGGCTTGGGCAAAGTATACACCTTTGGCCCTACTTTCAGGGCAGAGAACTCAAATACCTCCCGCCACTTGGCAGAATTTTGGATGATCGAACCGGAAATGGCCTTTTACGACCTGGACGCCAATATGGATTTGGCCGAGGATTTCATTAAATGGATCATTCAATATGTATTGGATAACTGTGCTGATGATCTTGAATTTTTGGAAAAACGTTTGTTGGATGAGGAAAAGACCAAACCTCAAAATGAGCGCTCAGAAATGAGCTTGACGGAGAAACTGAAATTTGTGGTGGAGAACAACTTTAAACGTGTTTCCTATACCGAGGCCATCGATATTTTACGAAACAGCAAACCCAACAAAAAGAAAAAATTCCAGTATTCCATAGATGAGTGGGGTGCCGACCTGCAGAGTGAGCACGAGCGTTTTTTGGTGGAAAAACACTTCAAATGTCCGGTTATCCTTTTTGACTACCCGGCCAACATCAAGGCATTTTACATGCGATTAAACGAGGACGGAAAAACCGTTCGCGCCATGGATGTCCTTTTCCCAGGTATTGGGGAGATTGTTGGAGGTTCCCAACGTGAGGAGCGCTTGGATGTCCTCGAACAAAAAATTGAGGATTTAGGCATCGATAAAGAAGAACTCTGGTGGTATTTGGATCTTAGACGCTTCGGTACGGCCGTTCACAGTGGATTTGGACTTGGCTTTGAACGTATGGTGCAGTTTGCCACTGGTATGGGCAATATCAGAGACGTAATCCCCTACCCTAGAACACCGCAGAATGCGGAGTTTTAATTGGATTTCTTAAATTTATAAGAAGGACGATTGTAAATCAATCTGTATGCTGAAACAACATCTACAGTTTAAGCTTTCCCAAAAGCTGTCTCCACAGCAGATTCAGCTCATGAAGCTTATTCAATTGCCCACACAGGCTTTTGAGCAGCGACTGAAACAGGAACTGGAAGATAACCCTGCGCTGGAAAGTGGAAAGGCGGAGAGCGAGACTTTGGATGATGGGTATGAGGACACCTATGATGATTCTGCAGATAATGAGACCATTTCTACCGAAGACATCAACATAGATGATTATCTAAGTGATGACGAGGTCCCCGATTATAGGACCCAGACCAATAATTATAGTCCTGATGATGATGAAAAGAGCATTCCCTACGCCGCAGGAACATCATTTAACCAATATTTGATCAACCAACTCAATACCGTGTATTTGGATGATGAGGAATGGACCATTGCCGAATTTTTGGTAGGTAGTGTGGATGAGAGCGGTTACATCCGAAGACCCATTGCAGATATCATGGATGATCTGGCCTTTACCCAAAACATTTATGTTGAAGAAGAAAAGATTGAATCCGTCCTGAAGGTGGTTCAAGAGCTGGATCCCCCTGGTGTGGGCGCAAGATCATTGGATGAATGCTTGATCATACAACTAAAACGAAAGGAACAGAAACCTTCTGTGGAGTTGGCCACAAACATTTTGGAGAAGTCCTTTGATCAATTCACCAAAAAGCATTATGCCAAGCTCATCCAAAAACACCATATCAGCGAAGAAGAGCTTAAAGAGGCCATTTCGGAAATTGAAAAACTGAACCCAAAACCGGGTGGCTCCTATTCGGGCAACACCCGAATGATAGAACATATTGTTCCTGATTTTTCCATTAAAATCGTGGATGGGGAACTTGACCTCACCCTTAATGGAAGAAACGCTCCGGAATTGCACGTTTCCAAAGAATATAACAACATGTTGCAGGGGTACAAAAATGCCAAGGAAAAGTCCAAGTCACAAAAGGACACTGTGCTCTTCATCAAACAAAAATTGGATGCGGCCAAATGGTTTATTGATGCCATCAAACAACGTCAACAGACCCTTTTCGTAACCATGAGTGCCATCATGAACTATCAAAAAGAGTACTTTATGACCGGGGATGAACGAAAATTGCGCCCCATGATCTTAAAGGACATAGCGGACGAAATTGATATGGATGTCTCCACGGTATCTCGGGTAGCCAACAGCAAATATGTAGATACCCCTTATGGCACAAAACTTATAAAGGACTACTTTTCTGAGGCCATGAAAAATGAACAAGGTGAAGATGTGTCCACAAAAGAGATCAAGAAAATATTGGAAACCGTAATTAAAAATGAAGAGAAGCGGAAACCATTGACAGACGATAAGCTGGCAAAAATCCTCAAAGAGCGCGGCTACCCCATAGCCCGAAGGACCGTGGCCAAATACAGGGAACAGTTGGGAATTCCCGTGGCCAGGCTAAGAAAGGAAATCTAATGCGACATCTCTTCAACATTGTATCCTATCTTTTTCACCCTTTGTTCATTCCTATTGGTGGTACCATCCTCTATTTTATAATTGCCCCATATAGCACACTTGAGATGCAAAGTGGCAACATCCTTCCCATTTTTATCTTGACCGTGATCATTCCCATCATCTTTTTTTTAATCTTGAAGAACCTTGGGGTAATACACTCTATTTTTTTACCTACCCTAGAAGAACGTAAATATCCGCTTTACATCAGCTGCATTTTATTTTTGATGATACTCTATAAAGTCATCCCAAATAACTACGTACACGAGCTCTTTTACTTTTTTACGGGACTTTTAACGGCCACTACCACTGCACTTATTCTTCTTTTCTTAAAATTTAAGACCAGCATGCATCTTTTGGGCATGGGCAGTATTTTAATGTTTATGATTGGGCTTAGTATTCATTTTGAAGTCAACATTACGCTCGCTATTAGCCTCTTTGTGCTTTTTACGGGATTGGTAACGACGTCGAGATTGTACCTTAAGGCCCACAACAGGGCTGAACTACTGATTGGGTTTCTTGTTGGCTGTTGTTCCCAATTGATTATTTTGAAGTACTGGTTATAGAATATAGAAAATGATCCCAATACGCAAAACATTCAAATCCAAGGATTCTCCGGTCTGTAGACTTACACCTTCCTTCAATAAAGGATTTAAGCTATAATAGGCATGGACGTTCCATGTATTATAACCAAAACTAAGCATAAGCCCGTACTGAAATTCTTGGATATCGGAATTTGAGAACGCCATGGTTCCATTATCAGTGACCGTGCGGGATTTCCCTGAAAAGACATAGCCCAATTTTGCTCCAGCATAAATTCGCCAAAACCTGAATTCCTCAGCCGTAGAGGTCCTCCATCTAAACTCAAAGGGGACTTCAAGGGAATGGGTTTCCAACTTACTTCTATTGAACTCTGATGTGTTCCTTACTTCGTATGCAATAGCATTGCCGGCCTTGGATGCAACAATACTGCTGTAATAGGAATTCACCGCATAGCCCAAGCCAAGGCCAATACCAAAATTTCTTCTCGCATTCAAGGGAATATCCTTGATAAAACCTGCCTGTAGATTATAGGACAAATTCCGCTGCACGGCATCGGATGGTTTGTTCAGTAACACATTGTACCCAAAACCAATGTAAAATTGGTCTTCGAGATATTTTGAATCCACAGGTATTGTTTCCTCTACTTCTTGAGAAAACAACTGTGACAAAGTGAATGCACAGAAAATAAAAAAAATAAAAATTTGCCTCATTGAACTAGCACCAAAAATAAGAAACAATCCAAATTACACATTTGGATTGTCTCAAATTTAATGTAAGCCACTTATTTTCTTAGTTTTCCAAAGAATTGCCTTGATAGGTGGTATAATTGACTTTGAGAGCATTGATTTTTTGGAGCTCTTGCTTAATGTCTGAAACGATGCCTACGTTTACATCTTTGTCCACTTTTAAGGAAACCGTGACCAAATTTCTAATGGCATCTGGTTTTTTGGCCAATTCAGCCAACACATAAGGACCAACTTCATTTACATTTGCCAACCTATTGTCCAGTTGGATTTTTGGCTCACTACCAAACGTTTTAGCCAGTTCGGAGGAAGGTTTTCCCACAAAAATTTCAATGACCCTATCCTTTTTCTCCAACTTCTTGACCTCATCCGCTTTGGGCAAATTATTGTCGACCAAAAGCGGATTGGTTTTAATTGTGGTTACGGTCATAAAAAAGAACAGTATCATGAAAACAATATCAGGTAAAGATGCTGTTGAAATAGCTGGCATCTCCTTCTTGGATTCTCTAGTATTTCTCATATCAAAATCGTTTTAACTTTTTTTATTTGTTTCAGCTTCTATTAGTTTCATGGGAAACATTTCCCGTATCTGTTCAATATTCTTCTTTAAAGAAACCTTCACTTCAACTGCTGTCTCTGGGGCATAATATGCTTCCTCCATGCTTACATAATCTTGGTTAAAAAGCCTATTAGCCTCTCTATTTCTAAGTGTGTTGTATGCCGAAGTAAGTTCGTTTTGCACACTAACATACATACCATAGGAAGCTTCCCGGTCACTGTTAAAGGATATTATGGCCTTATCGGGATTTTCGGAAGATTCTGCATTTCGTCCCCCTTGACAATAATCACAAAATCCATCACTACCAGGCAAACCAGCTCCATTGTCCAAAAATGAAATTGCCGCTGCCTGCAAATCTTTGAGCTGCATAATTCCATCCTCAACCAGAAGCTCATTGTTCTTATTAAGGGACACTCTAAAAATATTACGCTCAGTTATGGGAGGAGGAGGCGTTGCATTATCGGGAGGTAATTTTCTATCAAGGCCAACATCGGTTTCTATTGATGTAGCGACCAAGAAAAAAATCAATAACAAGAAGGCTATATCAGCCATTGACCCAGCATTGACTTCTGGGATTTTTCTGTTTCTGTCCATAATTTAATGTTTTGTTGGAATTAATACTACTATTTACCTCGAGGTTAATGAGGTAGATACAACAACTATTCCAAAAACATTCTTGAACAGGACAGGGATTGATAAAACAAAAAACGCCCCAAATAGTATTATTTGGAGCGTTTCCCACTAAATCTAAGCTATTGCCTACTGTAGATTGTTAAAAGCATTTCCTTCATAGGTCGTATAGTTGACCTTGAGGGCATTCACCTTTCGCAATTCTTGTTTAATATCAGTGATAAGACCCATATTGGCATTCTTATCAACCTTAAGAGCAGTAGTCAATACGTTTTGAAGTTCTTGAGGTTTTTTTGCACGCTCAGCCAAAATATAGGAACCTACTTCGTCTACTCTGGCAAACTTATCGTTCAACTGAATCCTTGGTTCCGTTCCAAACACTTTTTGGTATTCTTGGGTCGGTTTTCCAACGTAGATATAGATTACACGATCTTTCTTCTCCAATTTCTTTATTTCACTTGCATTGGGAAGTGTATTTTCAACCAACAACGAACTATCTTTCATAGTGGTCACTGTCATAAAAAAGAACAATAACATAAATACAATATCTGGCAGCGAAGCCGTAGATACCGCAGGTAAATCACCATCCTTCTTTTTTGTAAACTTAGCCATACTAATCTCTAGTTTTAATTGGTTGATGTTTCAGCTTCTGAAAGCTTTTGAGGAAACATATCTTGAACACGCTTTACTTTATCCTTTAGGTCATCCCGTACGGATGAGGGAGTTTCTGGGTTAAGATACTCTGCCTCCATTTTTGTAAAGTCTCGACCATAAAGTCTTTGTGCTTCACGGTTACGAAGGTCATTATATGCACCCACCAATTCGTTCTGAACGGTGATATAGGTACTATACTTCGTCTCCCTATCGTTCTTCAAAGAAATAATGGCCTTTGAAGGGTTATCTGAAGACCCTTGATCTTTTCTTCCTTTACAATATGTACAAGACCCATCGGCATTGTTCTCAAGAAAGGCTACTGCCGCTTCTCTTAAGTTTTCCAATTTCATCAGGTTATCCTCAACAAGCAATTGTCCATTTTTATTGATGTTGACGGTAAAAATGTTCTTCTGCTTGATGATTACGTCTTCTTCTGGCGGTTCAATGGGTGGTAGCATACGGTCCAATCCTGCATCAGTTTCAATGGTGGTGGTCACCAAGAAAAAGATAAGCAGTAAGAACGCTATATCCGCCATGGAACCGGCATTTACTTCCGGAGCTCCTTTTCTTCTAGGCATAATTCAAGTTTTTTTACTTAACAAACATTTTCTTCAAACCTGGTAAAACCATAAGAAGAACAGCAATAACTGTAAGGATGAAGAAAACGTTCAATCCCATTCCTATGTTTTTCACAGTACCTACAGTTGTTTTAAGATCCGAGGAGGTTTTGTCCTCAAAAACTTTAACAACAGCCTCTGCCTCTTCTGTAGAGGAAAGTCCATAGGATATAGCAACTATAATGGCCAGTCCACCAAGGGCAAAAAGGGCCTTTTTTACACTTCCGGGTGTGGTGAACAGTTTTGCAAATCCAAAAAACAATGCAGCTACAACCGCAATGGCCAACAAAATGTACATGATCACAAACATAAAGTTCATGGCACCACTGCTGATGGCATCTGGATCATCTTGTGATGGCAAAGAGAACCAAAGAACGGCTGCTATCAACCCGATGACTATGAGTATTATTTTAATTATCTTATTCATGATTCTCGATAGTTTTTAATTCGTAATTACTTCTTGTGAGCTGCCAACATATCAATCAAGGCAATGGAAGAATCTTCCATATCGTTTACGATACTATCGATTTTAGCAATGATATAGTTATAGAAAATCTGAAGGATAATTGCTGTAATCAAACCAAATACCGTTGTCAACAACGCCACCTGAATATCACCAGCGATCAAAGAGGCACTCAAGTTACCTACCGCAGCAATTTTCTGGAAGGCCGCAATCATACCGATTACCGTACCCATGAACCCAAGCATGGGCGCAATGGCGATAAACAACGACAACCAGGAAACATTTTTCTCCAACTGTCCCATTTGTACACCTCCGTAGGCAACAACAGCTTTTTCAGCGGACTCCAATCCTTCTCCTGCTCTATCCAAACCTTGATAGTAGATGGAAGCAACGGGTCCTTTGGTATTTCTACAAACTTCTTTGGCAGCTTCAACACCACCGGAAGCCAAGGCATCTTCAACTTGTTGCTTGAGTTTGGTGGTATTGGTGGTTGCCAAATTCAAATAGATTATTCTTTCTATGGCAACTGCCAATCCCAAGATCAAACATAGAAGCACAATTCCCATAAAGGCTGGGCCTCCCTGGATAAACTGTTCTTTCAACACTTGGGTGAAACTTGGACTGGCTGCTTCTTCTTGCAACATTGCTGCAGATGCAGTGGTAGTTCCCAAAACAAACATTCCGGCAGCAGCCAGAGTAAAGGTTACTTTTTTCATTTTTCTTAAACTTAAATTTAGTTAGTTAATAATGTTAAAGATATAAAATTTTTGTTACTGTAAGATTAAAATACCTAGCAGAGAGGAAGGGATTCGAACCCTCGATACACTTTTGGTGTATACACACTTTCCAGGCGTGCGCCTTCGACCACTCGGCCACCTCTCTAAATTCCTATAGTTAGGCCGACCAATAAACAAAAAAATAATCAGTTATAGAAATTTGACGCGTTAATTTTACACCATTTCACCCCGGAGCGATGTCTCGAAAATTGTCTTGAACAATTTATCGGGAACCCCAGTCCCCAATAGGTACATCGCTTTTGTTATGGCTGCCTCGGTTGTAATATCCTTTCCGTTAATAAGTTGCATTTCCCTCAACTTTTCGCTGGTCTCATAATGTCCCATGGAAACACTCCCGCCAGAGCATTGGGTAACGTTTATAATGTGTAATTTTCTTTGAATAGCATTTTTTAACGCTTTCAAGAACCAATCGTCCATAGGGGCGTTCCCTGCTCCATACGTTTCCAGAACCAACGCCTTTAATCCAGGAATGTTCAAGACAGATTGCAATACCTCTTGATTTAAACCGGGAAATAATTTTAAAATGGCCACATGATTGTCCATCTCTTTATGTACTTGAAGCTTTTTGTTTCGTAATGGCCGTTTCAACAAGTTTGGATGATGCACGTTTAAATGCACCCCCGATTCCACCAAAGGTGGGTGGTTGAGCGAGGCGAAAGCTTCAAAGTGCTCTGCATTGATTTTGGTGGTCCGGTTACCTCGATAAAGTTTGTATTCAAAATACAAACCCACTTCTTGAACCACGGGTTTCCCCTTTTCCTGAAGTGATGCAATCTCTATGGAAGTAATCAAATTTTCCTTGGCATCCGTCCGCAAATCTCCAATGGGCAATTGAGACCCCGTAAAGATGACGGGCTTGGCCAAATTCTCCAGCATAAAACTAAGTGCCGAAGCGGAATAACTCATGGTATCGCTACCGTGCAGCACCACAAAACCGTCAAAGGCTTCATAGTTTTCCTCAATAAAGGAAGCAATCAAAGCCCAATAGTCTGGATTCATTTTGGAGGAATCAATCGGTTCCGTGAAAGATACTCCCTTCAACACACAATCCAATTGTTTCAATTCCGGGATGTTCTTGACCAACTCATCAAAATTAAAAGCTTTAAGCGCCCCTGTCTTATAATCTTTGACCATACCAATGGTACCTCCGGTATAGATCAACAGTATGTTGGTTTTCTTTTTCATGGTCAGATCCCGAATACTTCCTTGGAATTTTTTGTGGTTATCTCCGCTATAGTTTTCTCAGATAAATTATATATGGTAGAAAGCTTTTCCAAAACATTGCTAATGTATGCACTTTCATTACGTTTTCCGCGATAGGGTGTTGGCGCCAAATACGGAGAATCAGTCTCCAGCACAATGTGTTTTAGGTCAATTTGACCCAAAAATTGGTCAATCTTGCCATTTTTAAAAGTGACCACGCCCCCAATGCCCAACCTCATGTTGTAGGACAGGGCTTTATGGGCCTGTTCCAAAGTTCCGGTGAAGCAATGAAAAACCCCAAAGAGATCATCCCCTTTTTCCTGTTCCAAAATCTCGAAGATTTCATCAAATGCATCTCGACAATGAATCACAATGGGCAATTGGTGTTTTTTGGCCAACCGAATCTGATATGCAAAAGCCTCTTGCTGCTGATTTAAAAAAGTCTGGTCCCAATACAGGTCGATACCTATTTCGCCAACCGCATAAAATTTTCGCTTAGCGAGCCATGCTTCCACTTGAGTCAACTCCTCTTCATAATTTTCCTTCACATGGGTGGGATGCAATCCCATCATCAAAAAGACATTATTTGGATAGTTGGACTCCAAATCCAACATGGCCTGGGTGTAAGTGGAATCAATAGCGGGAATAAAAAAGCGTTCCACGCCCGCTTCCAGAGCCCGTTGCATCATTGCCGCCCGGTCCTGATCAAAGGCTTCACTATAAAGATGGGTATGGGTATCGGTTATAATCATATCGCAAAAATAGGCTTATCTTAGATGTCCCAAAACTTTGTTTCTGATTATACACCCCTATTCTTCGACAGAGTTTATCTTGAACGCAGTCGAAAGGCTCAGGATGACAAAGCCCAAACAACAATTATGGCATCACTCAAAAAATTCCTCAAATCCAAAAGTTATACGAAGATTCCTTTGGTGTTCACCGAGACCAGCCATTTTGAAATCGTTGCCAAAATCAATGGAGTCTCTGGTCGATTTATTTTGGATACGGGTGCCTCCAACACCTGCGTGGGCATGGACAAAATCGATTTTTTCAAAATGCTATCCGAAACCTCGGAAATAAAAGCAGCGGGGGCAGGTGCCACCGAAATGGAAACCTTGGTCTCCACCAAAAACAAAATCCAGATTGGGGATTGGAAAAAGAGTCGGCAGAAAATTGTGCTTTTTGACCTCTCCCATGTGAACAGCGCCCTTACTTCACACAATGCCCTTCCAGTAGACGGGATTATTGGTGCTGACATCCTCAAAAAAGGGAAAGCGGTGATTGATTACAATAAAAAAAGCCTCTACTTAAAAAAGTAAAGGCCTTTATCTGTAAGTTTTCACATCCCTTACCCCATTTACAGGGGAATTACCCTTCATTTCTAATTGGAACTGTCCCCTTGAGGGGACTTTAGGGGTGTTTAAAAATTCTGGTTATAATTCCAATGCTTTTTTCACATCACTGTCCATCAACAATTCTTCTGGACTTTCCAATGCTTCCTTCACAGCTACCAAGAACCCAACGGATTCTTTTCCGTCGATAATTCTGTGGTCATACGAAAGGGCAACATACATGATAGGAGCGATGACAATGGCACCATCTCGAACAATAGGTCGTTCTACAATGTTGTGCATTCCCAAAATTCCACTTTGTGGTGGGTTAATAATGGGTGTGGACAACATGGAACCGAATACCCCACCATTGGTAATGGTAAAGGTACCCCCTGTCATTTCATCCACAGTGATTTCACCTTCCCTGGCACGAATGGCTAAACGTTTTACTTCAGATTCAATGCCTCTGAACGTAAGATTTTCTGCATTTCTGATGACAGGAACCATTAATCCTTTGGGTCCGGAAACCGCAATACTGATATCGCAGAAATCATAGGTGATCATTTCCTTACCATCTATCATGGAGTTTACAGCCGGATACATTTGTAATGCCCGAATCACCGCTTTGGTAAAGAAGGACATAAATCCTAGACTCACCCCATGCTTCTCCTTAAACTCTTCTTTATATTGACTACGCAACTCAAAGATGGCAGACATATCCACTTCGTTGAAGGTGGTCAACATGGCGGTTTCATTCTTTGCAGCCACTAAACGTTCTGCCACTTTCCTACGGAGCATGGACAATTTGGAACGGGTCTCTCCTCGATTTCCCCCAGTTGGTGTTCCCATGGATGGAACGGCTTTTACAGCATCATCCTTGGTAATGCGACCATCTCTTCCAGATCCAGAAACGGATGAAGGTTCAATTCCTTTTTCATCCAATATTTTTTTGGCCGCCGGAGAAGGCGTTCCCGAAGCATAGCTTTCCTTTTTAGGCTCGGCTTTCTTGGGTGCTTCTTTTTTGGGCTCTTCTTTCTTTTCAGCTTTGGGTGCTCCCCCTTCTGGTTTTTCTGCGCTCGTATCAATGAGGCATACCACTTCACCAACGGCTACGGCATCCCCAACTTCTGCTTTAAGGGTTATGATACCACTTTCCTCGGCCGGAAGTTCCAATGTTGCCTTGTCCGAGTCCACCTCGGCTATGGCCTGATCCTTCTCCACATAATCGCCATCTTCAACCAACCACTCGGCTATTTCAACCTCTGTAATGGATTCCCCGGGTGAGGGGACTTTCATTTCTAAAACCATTCTATTATAGTTTATACTTGTATTATCTTAATAACATATTGTCCTTACTCTTATCAAAAACGTAGTCCAACACTTGGGCATGACGTCTTTTTGAACGCACCGCACTACCAGCCGCGGGCGCTCCATAGAATCTACGGGAAGCCACTCGAAACTGCTTGGCTTCGTCCAAGTGCATCAACATGTGGCTCCATGCCCCCATGTTCCTTGGTTCTTCCTGCGCCCAAACAATATCGTCAGCGTTCTTGTATTTTTTGATGATGCTCCTCATTTCCTTCGCTGGCAAAGGGAACAATTGCTCCACGCGCACCAAAGCTACATCATCTCTTTCAAGTTCTTCTCGTTTATCCAAAAGATCATAGTAGAATTTACCTGTACAGAACACCACGGTTTTTACCTTCACAGCTTTGACATCGGCATCATCTATCACCATTTGGAAACTTCCGTTGGCCATTTCTTCTTTGGTGGACACTACTTTGGGGTGCCTCAACAAACTTTTAGGCGTAAACACCACCAATGGTTTACGGAATTTGGCCTTCATCTGCCTACGGAACAAGTGGAACAGGTTGGCAGGGGTAGTGACATCGGCCACGAACATATTGTCCTTGGCACAAAGTTGCAGGTACCGTTCCATTCTGGCGGAAGAGTGCTCTGCACCCTGACCCTCATAGCCGTGGGGCAACAAGAGTACCAATCCGTTCTGCAGTTTCCATTTGTCCTCTGCTGAGGAGAGGTATTGATCTATAATAATCTGGGCTCCGTTACTGAAGTCACCAAACTGTGCCTCCCAAATGGTCAACGTTTTTGGACTTGCCATGGCGTAGCCATAATCAAATCCCATAACGG
Organism: Allomuricauda sp.; assembly: GCA_050303195.1. Classification (GTDB taxonomy): domain Bacteria; phylum Bacteroidota; class Bacteroidia; order Flavobacteriales; family Flavobacteriaceae; genus Flagellimonas. The sequence continues at coordinate 56,689 of JBNLBG010000002.1, forward strand.
CATATTCTGATAGCAGTGAGTTGTAGATATGGAATTTCCCATTTTGGTTGTCTCCCATCTCATTCAACAACACCACTTCTTCTTCGTGCATTTCTGTTTTGATGACAGCGTGGCGGTGCGAGAAGGTTCCCCGCTCCACATCTTGGCCTGTCATCCTAACATCATAACCTTCCTCAATCAACGATCCATAGGCCAACAGTTCGCCCATGGCCCAATCGAGCTTGTTATCCTCGAAATACATTTTATGTCGACCTTCCACCAATCGCACCAATTTCCTAAGGAATTTTTTGTCCTCGGGAAGTTTGGTAATGCTTTGGGCAACCTCGTCCAGTTTCTTGAGTTCGTAGGTTGTGTCCATGGGTTTTAGCATGGCCTCTTCGGTGACTTGCTCAAATCCTTCCCATTCATCTTGCATGAAAGGGGTTATTCTGGTCTTCTCAATTTTACGGGAATCCAAAAGATTCTCTTCGAGATCGTTCTTATATTTTTCTTCGAGTTCTTTTACGTAGTTCTCATCAATCACCCCTTCGGCAATCAATTTCTCTGCGTAAATGTCCCTCGGGTTTTTATGCTTGGAGATGGATTTGTACAAGAGTGGCTGGGTAAACTTGGGCTCATCCCCCTCATTGTGTCCATATTTTCTGTAGCCCAACAAATCCAAGAAAATATCCCGCTTGTAGCGCATCCTGTATTCCAATGCAAAGGTTGTGGCATGAACCACCGCCTCGGCGTCATCGGCATTTACGTGCAATACGGGTGAAAGGGTCACCTTGCCGACGTCGGTACAATAGGTCGACGACCTTGCATCCAAATAATTGGTGGTAAATCCAATCTGGTTGTTCACCACAATATGGATGGTACCGCCAGTGGTATAGCCTTCCAAGCGAGCCATCTGAATCACTTCGTATACGACACCCTGTCCTGCAAAGGCGGCATCTCCATGAATCAATATCGGCAGTACTTCGGATATCTCATCTCCATGATCGCGATCTTGCTTGGCTCGGGAAATCCCCTCAACAATAGAGTTAACGGTTTCCAAGTGCGATGGGTTGGGCGCAATGTTCATGTTTACCATTTTTCCGGAATCCGTCTCACGTTTTGACGTCCAGCCCAAATGATATTTCACATCCCCATCAAAGATGGTTTCTTCGTAATCTTTTCCATCGAACTCACTAAAAATATCCTTGGGAGATTTCCCAAAAATATTGGTGAGCACATTCAATCGTCCACGGTGGGCCATTCCCATCACAAACTGTTTTACCCCCTTATCCGCAGCTTTTTCAATGATCACATCCAAAGCGGGAATCAACGACTCTCCTCCTTCAAGGGAAAACCGTTTTTGCCCCACATATTTGGTGTGCAAAAAGCTTTCAAAGGAAACCGCTTCGTTTAATTTTCGAAGGATGTTCTTTTTCTCGTCCGGAGTAAAATTGGGATGGTTGTCATTGACGTTCAGCCAATCCTGAATCCATTGGATACGCTCTGGTGTACGGATATACATATATTCCACCCCAATGGAATCGCAATAAATTCGCTCAAGGTGGGCGATGATTTCCTTAAGGCTAGTTGATCCAATGCCGAGAATTTTGCCGGCATCAAATACGGTATCCATATCTTCTTGGGACAGTCCAAAATTGACAATGTCCAAAGTAGGCTCGTATTTTCTTCGATCACGTACGGGGTTGGTTTTGGTAAACAAATGACCGCGAGAACGGTACCCATCAATCAGACGGATGACCTGAAACTCCTTTTGCAAGGTCTCGGGCATTTCCACTTTCTTTCCATTGGAAAGCACCGCCAATCCACTTTTCCCAGATTCTATCCCCAAGTCCTCCAAAGAACCCTCCAAACCGAAATCGAACCCTTGAAAAAAAGCCCTCCAACTGGGCTCAACACTATCAGGGTTCGTTAGATATTTATTATACAGCTCCGCAAAAAAAGAGGTGTGCGCAGCATTTAAAAATGAATATTTGTCCATTATTCCTGTTTTTCCAAAACTTTATGGAAAATTTTGTCAAAAATACGGGTTTTGCCATTTATATAAGAGCGTTTTAACCAAATTATTGTTCTAAAAAAAGACGATTTCACAACTAAGGGATTGAATCCATCTTAAAACAACAATAATGGAATTATATGTCAATTTTCTAAAAAAAGCATACCTTGGTTTCCTAGCCAAAATAACCAACCATGTCCACGTTAAAAAACCGATACCTTTCTTTGGACGTCTTTAGGGGACTAGACGTTGCCCTAATGATCATTGTAAACTCCCCAGGAAATGGGAAAACCACCTTTTCACCACTGCTTCATGCCGAATGGAACGGGTTTACCCTGACCGATTTGGTGTTCCCCACCTTTTTGTTTGTAGTGGGAAATTCCATGAGTTTTAGCATGAAAAAGTACGAGCAAATGGGAAACTCTGCCTTTTTTAAGAAGGTCTTGAAACGTTTTGCCATTATCTTCTTACTTGGATTTTTGATGTATTGGTATCCTTTTTTTGAAAACGGTCAACTGAAACCCTTGTCTGAAACCCGGATTTTTGGGGTATTGCAACGTATTGCCCTTTGCTATCTGTTTGCTTCTATCCTTTTACATTATGTGAAGGCGAAAACGGCCATTATTTTCAGCATTGCGGCCTTGGTGCTTTATCATATTATATTGATTGCTTTTGGCGACCTTACCCTCACGGGAAATGCGGTGCTTCAATTGGACACTTGGCTGATGGGCCCCAAACACATGTACCATGGAGAAGGTATTGCTTTTGACCCTGAAGGATTGCTCAGCACCTTACCCGCCATTGTAAATGTGGTGGCAGGATATCTTACTGGGAAGTTCATCCAAAAGAATGGGCAAAATTTTGAAACGGTAGCCAAATTGATGATGATGGGCTTTGCGCTTGTGGTTGCCGGGTTGGCTTGGGATCTCTTGTTGCCTATCAACAAAAAGCTATGGACAAGCTCTTTTGTGTTGCTTACCAGTGGCATCGACCTCTTTGCAATAGCTGTCCTAGTGTATATTTTGGATATGAAAAAGGCCAAAGGCTGGTCTTACTTTTTTGAGGTCTTTGGAAAGAATACGCTGTTTATCTACTTGCTGTCTGAATTGTTTGTCATCAGCTTGTTCTCAATACCCGTTGATGGAGGTTCATTGTACCGATGGATTGCGGATAACATTTTCATTGCGGTAGCTGGCGGCTATATGGGCTCCCTTTTATTTGCGCTTTGGATTGTTTTTACCTGCTGGGTGGTAGGCTACTTTATGGACAAAAGAGGTATTTACGTTAAAGTATAGGAATCTCTAGGAACTGTATTTGTTCTTAAACCATACTTTTTGCCACTCCCGTTTTAGCAATAAAAAGGAAACTTCAGCAGAAATGTCAACAGCATCTGATGCCGCAATGTTGCGTACCTCACTTTCTGAAATGTCCACCACATATAAAAGATTGAGGTATCGCTCAAACGTTTCAACGATTAGAACATAAATTTTTTCGTGGAGAAGGGTCTTTAGATCTGCGGGGGAAATGTCCATGGAAAATTTTAGTGGAACATTGGCCAGTTCAAAATCCTTCTTGAGCTGGAGCAACAATTTTTTATAAAGTTGCTCTTTTTGGACCACTTCGAGTAATTCCAAGCTGTTGGTAAAGTTGGATATCATATTGTATTTACGAGCAAACCCGTATCAAAAGATTGGAAAACATTTCACTTATCCGCCCTTTATTGTTAAAAAAGAAAGTACGCTAGAATCAACTTCTAACCTTGCACTCCCATTCCCATGCCGATTTCATGGCATCATCCAAGGTAGATTCTGCTTTCCACCCAAGGATTTTATTGGCTTTGGTGGTATCTGCGTAGGCCTGGACAATATCTCCAGACCTCCTATTCACAATCTTATAGTTTAATTTTTTCCCTGATACACGTTCAAAACTATGGATCACCTCCAATACCGAGCTACCGGTCCCGGTTCCGAGGTTAAAAACCTCATAATTATCCTCATTCTTATTATTCAGCAAGCGTTGAAGTGCCTTGACGTGGGCTTTTGCCAAATCCACCACATGGATGTAATCCCGGATACAAGTGCCATCTGGAGTGGGATAGTCATCACCAAAAACGGATAGCTGTTCTCGCAATCCAACTCCGGTTTGGGTGATAAAGGGCACTAAATTCTGTGGTACGCCCAATGGAAGTTCTCCTATTTGAGCACTGGGATGTGCCCCAATGGGATTGAAATATCGAAGCGCAATGGCCTTTAGATCAGGGGTCACTTTGCACGTATCACGGATAATTTCCTCACCCACTTGTTTCGTATTGCCATAAGGTGACTCGGCAGGTTTTACGGGAGCGCTTTCCGTAATGGGGAGTTCATCGGCTTGCCCATATACGGTACAAGATGAACTGAATATAAAATTGGACTTGCCCTTCTTTGTCAGTTCTTGAAGCAAGTACACCAGCACCCCTAAATTGTTCTCATAATACAATAAAGGCTTTTCCACACTCTCACTTACCGCTTTTGATGCTGAAAAGTGAATTACGCTCTCAACATCAGCATATTTTGCAAAAAATGCTTGGACCTTGGATTTTTCCCGAAGATCCAATTTTTCAAAAATTGGGCGTTTCCCAGTTATGGCCTCAATACCCTCCAAGACATCGATGGATGAATTGGAAAGGTTGTCGATAATGACCACTTCAAACCCTTCATTTTGCAATTCAACAACAGTATGGGAACCAATAAAACCCAATCCTCCCGTGACAAGTATTTTCATCTCAATTATTTATATAGTTAATGACCAAATTGGTAATATATTGAATCTGTTCATCATCCAACTCAGTATGCATGGGGAGTGAAATCACTTCTTGTACCAATTGATTGGTCACTGGAAAATCCTCTTCATTGTAACGGTCATCCGTATACGCCTTTTGCTTGTGCAATGGAACTGGATAATACACCCCACAAGGAACTTTGTTATCTTGTAAATGTTGCGCTAACCCATCCCTTTTTCCATTCAATATTTTAATGGTATACTGGTGAAAGACATGGCAATCACAGGTGGTATTCCCGTCTTCACATACACAAGTAATCTTTGGCACCACAATGTTGGCTTGTCCCTCAAATGCTTGGCTATATTTAGTTGCAGCTTCCCATCGTTTCTTATTGTAGCTATCCAATTTGGGAAGCTTCGCCCTTAAAACCGCTGCTTGAATGGAATCCAAACGGGAGTTTACCCCTACCACGTCATGATAGTATCTTTTGTACATCCCATGGTTCACCATCCCCCGAATAATGTGGGCCAAGTCATCGTCATTGGTAAAAATGGCACCACCATCTCCATAGCAACCTAAATTCTTGGATGGAAAAAACGATGTTGAGGCCACATGACCTATGGTCCCCGCTTTTTGTTGTTTTCCATTGGTAGAAGTGTAGGTGGCCCCTATGGCCTGCGCATTGTCTTCTATCACATAAAGGTTATGTTTTTCGGCTAGCTCCATTATGGCATCCATATTGGCACATTGCCCAAACAAGTGCACGGGAACAATAGCTTTGGTCTTTGGGGTAATGGCCTTTTCAACTGCTTTTATATCTATGTTGAAGGTATCTGGTTCCACATCCACCAAAACCGGGGTTAAATTTAGCAGGGCGATGACCTCAACGGTTGCTGCAAAGGTAAAATCAGCGGTGATGACCTCATCACCGGGCTGTAAACCAAGACCCATCATACAAATTTGAAGGGCATCGGTACCATTGGCACAGGGAATTACATGTTTTACACCCAGATATTCCTCAAGCTCACTTTGAAAAGCATGCACATGAGGTCCGTTGATAAATGCCGAAGAATCCAAAATCTCGGCGATGGAATCATTGACCTCATTTTTTATGCCCTCATATTGACCTTTAAGGTCAACCATCTGTATTTTTTTCATCCGAATAAATTATGCCCGCAAAATTAAGAAATAAAGATGCCATAATGCCCTATTGCGGAAAGAATGTATTTTAGCGAAATATGATGCTGTTGCGTTTTGTCTATACCATTTTGATAAAGCTGTCCTGGTACGGCTTACGTTTGATTTCGCTTTTCAATCCGAAGCTAAAATTGTTTGTTTCGGGACGAAAGAAAACCTTTGCTGAACTGGAAGCAAAGCTTTCAGGCGACAGCAAGTCCATTTGGATGCACGTGGCCTCATTGGGTGAATTTGAACAAGGCCTTCCCATTTTGGAACGGCTGCAACGCACCTATCCCCATCATAAAATTGTGGTGACTTTTTTCTCCCCATCCGGATATGAAGTGAAAAAAAACACCTCCGTTGCCGATGTTGTGGTCTATCTTCCCATGGATACCCTTTCAAATGCTTCCAGATTCTTGGACAAGATCAATCCTGAACTTGCCATTTTCATCAAATACGAAATATGGCCCAATTTTTTATATCGATTACAACAAAGAAGCGTTCCCACGTTTTTGGTATCCGGCCGGTTCTCAGAGCGACAGATTTACTTTAAACCGTTTGGTGGCTTCATGCGAAACAGTTTAAAGGCGATTTCGCATTTCTTTGTCCAGGATAAAGGCTCTAAAACATTGTTGGAATCCATCGGGTTCAATAACATAACCATCAGTGGAGATACCCGTTTTGATCGGGTTTCTGAAATCTTGAAACAGGACAACCAATTGGATTTCATGAATACATTTAAAAGTGAAAACTTCTGCTTGGTAGCTGGCAGCACCTGGCCGGAAGACGAGGAAATCCTGATTAATTTCATCAATAACACCCAACATGACATCAAATTTGTAATAGCACCACATCAAATAAAACAAGCGCATATTGATGGCATTGCCCATGCCCTTACCAAAAAGTCTATCCGCTTTTCCCAATTGGGCGATGAAGATTTGTCTGAATACGACGTCCTCATTATTGATACCATTGGATTGTTGACCAAAATCTACAGTTATGCCAATGCCGCTTATGTAGGCGGAGGGTTTGCCACGGGATTACATAACACTTTGGAACCTGCCGTATTTGGCGTCCCTGTAATTGTTGGACCAAATTTTAAGGGATTTAAAGAAGCCGAAGACCTAGTAGCACAAAAAGGCATTCTGCCTATCCACAACCAAGAAAACTTCAATGATTTGATAGACAATTTCTTGGACAATCCTACATATGTAGTGAAAACAGGCGAGATCAACTCAAACTATATCAACAACAATTTGGGAGCTACTGCCTTAGTTATGGATCACATCAAAGACATTCTATAAATTTTAGTTAGCTTTAGCAAAATTGGCAATATGGACAAACGTATTTTTAGAATTTCATTGACCGCTGCTTTAGCGGGTTTTTTGTTTGGTTTTGACACTGTGGTCATCTCTGGGGCCAACCAACCCATTAAAGAGATATGGGGCACCAACTGGTTTTTGGGCGATTCCATTTTTACTTTCCATGGAATTTTTATCATGTCCATGGCACTTTGGGGCACCGTTTTAGGTTCGCTATTGGGAGGGATTCCCACGGATCGCTTGGGCAGAAAAAAGACCCTTTTTTGGATTGGGGTGCTCTATTTTGTATCGGCAGTGGGATCGGCCTTAGCTCCCGAAGCGTACAGCTTTTCGTTTTTTAGGTTTATTGGAGGTGTTGGTGTGGGGGCTTCCTCGGTGGCCGCTCCGGTATACATTTCGGAAATTTCAACTGCCCAAAACAGGGGAAAGTTGACCGCCCTGTACCAGTTCAATATTGTTTTTGGAATCTTGATTGCGTTTATATCCAACTATTTGATAGGGGTCATTTTTGATGAAAGCGTAGCTTGGCGCTGGATGCTGGGCATTGAAGGATTACCTGCACTGATCTATACTTTAATGGTCTTTAAAATTCCGCATAGCCCCAGATGGCTTTTAATGAAGGACCGGGAAGATTCCATGGTCATTCAGTCGTTGACCTTGCTGGGCATAGACACTGAACAAGCTACGATACACCTCACCAAAATAAAGGTGGCCTTGCAGGACACCACCCAGAAGCATAAGGAAAATCTGTTTTCGGGCAAATACAACAAAGCATTGGTATTGGCCTTTTTAATTGCCTTTTTCAATCAACTTTCGGGAATCAATTTTGTGCTCTACTATGCCCCCGAAATATTGGAGCGTGCCGGATTGGCCGCTGGCGAATCGCTTTTTAGCTCCATTTCCATTGGTATCATAAATTTGATCTTCACTTTTGTGGGTATTTCACTGATAGACAAATTCGGGCGAAAACAATTGATGTATATCGGTTCTATTGGATATATCATTAGCCTGGCCATGGTAGGGTGGTGCTTTTACTCGGGGGCAAGTTCTGTACTGTTGCTCATCTTCATTCTGGTTTTTATCGCGTCACATGCCATTGGACAAGGTGCTGTGATTTGGGTCTTTATCTCAGAAATATTTCCAAACAAGGTTCGTTCGTATGGCCAATCTTGGGGTACGGGAACCCACTGGGTGTTTGCCGCATTGATCACATTATTGACTCCCACTTTTTTGGATTCGGAAATAGGTATTTTCAAGGATAATCCTTGGCCCATTTTTATCTTTTTTGCCTTTATGATGGTTCTCCAGTTGCTCTGGGTGATTTTTATGATGCCCGAGACCAAGGGAGTGAGTTTGGAGGAATTGGGCAAAATGCTGAGCCGTAAAAAAGGGAAATCCAACTAATTCTGCCCCTGCCCTAAAAATGCAACCTTTAATCGAATAACCCGTTGGGTCTTAAGGACAATAATTGAATAATTCCGTACATTGGTGTAAATTACACTATTATGGCTGATGAAATTTCTTTTGGGAATAAACTTATGGTTGGATTTTTACGGATAATGGTCTTTATCTTGATTGTTATTTTAATCGCGATACCCGTTTGTATTTTATTGGATTTTCTTGGCGTACTGGAAGCGATTGGGCTGTCTTCTTAATAAAAAATGATTTCCTGTTCCCCCATTTTGTCCGTAATCAATTTTATATAGGTATCAATCGTCTTATCAACCTTTACCGTTTCGGTAACATCAAGGTCACCCCTCCAGATCAGTTCCATTTCCTTACCATCACAAATGCAGTATAAGGAAGTCTCCACATGGTATATATTGTATGAGTCGTAGGACTCGGGGTCGTAATAAATATCTTGATGCTCCAAATAGTCCGTGCTGAAGCGCATGAACATTCTATCAATGTTATGTATTTTTTCCTTTAGGGTCCTTTGACTTTCAGTGGCCACCACCTTGGTGAACAAAATGGCATCAAAATCCTTTTCTACCAATTGTTGTTCCACTTGGGCAAGTTCTTCTTCCGACCGTTGGGATGATGTAAACTCAACATCAAACAAATCTATGCTGCGCATGGCTTCAACCTGTTCTTTTTCCAATTTATCAACCAATCTGGTCTCAAATTCCATACGCACATTCTCATCCTGCGCCAAGCCCACCACAAGTACCTTATGGGCATTAAAAATCACGATATCTGGATTTTTCCAGGTACTCACAAGCTTTGTAGTGGAGCAAGCCATAAGGAGCAAAATACCGATGACCCATATTTTTGATTTCATTGGAATGGATTTAAAACTTCATGCGCAGCAAAGATATATTTTAATACGTTGAGAGTGTTTCCTGCCTTTTTTCCAACTGTCTTCTTAAATCATCAATGGTTGCAGCCATGGACTTTTCAAAATCATCGGTATTGGATTTTGCAAAAATTCGAGGGCCGGGAGCGCTCAGTTCAATCTCGCATACCTTTCCTTCTCCCGTTCTATCATTTTCTTGCTTAAAAAGCACATTGGCCTTGATCAACCAACTGTATTTATTTTCCAAACCTTCCAGTTTTTTCATTAAAAGTTGAGTTAATGACTCACTGGTTTTCATTTTTTGATATTGAACATGTACTTCCATGATAATTGTTTTGATTTACTTCAAAGCTATGATAGGAAATCAGCAAATTAAATGACAAATATCAGCTTGGATTTGCATTATTGTCCCAGCGAAAACGGTTGGCCGGTACTCTGCAGAACCGAAAACCAAAATTCGCCCTCCAGATTTATTTTTTTCCGTTTCTTGGTCACTTCAGCGATGGGCACATATACATATTTATTGTTCACCTTACTGGCCACGAATTTTGTCTTTCCTGCCATGGCCCCATGTACGGCATGATACGCCAAGCGACCACAATACACACTATCACTGGAGTTGGCTGGCGCACTTCGAACAATGTAGCTGGGATCTATGTATTTTATGGTTACCGAAGCGTCTTTAAAATATTCCGCTATTTTCTCTTTGAGAAAGAGACCGATATCCTCATGCTTAATGTTACCCGAGGCATCTTTAATTCCACGCTTCTCCTTAAACAACTGCTGGCCCGCGCCTTCTGCCACAACAATTACGGCATGTTTTTTCTTCTCCAGACGTCGTTCCAAAACCTTTAGGAACCCTTCATCCCCATCTAAGGTAAAATCCATTTCTGGAATAAGCACAAAGTTGACCACGGGCATGGCCAAGGCAGCAGAAGCAGCGATAAATCCGCTGTCCCTTCCCATCAATTTAACAATGGAAATGCCGTTATAGGCACCCGTGGCTTCATTATGGGCATCCCGGAGGATGGGGCTGGCCACATCAAACGCAGTTTCATATCCAAAGGATTCATCAATCAGGTCAATGTCATTGTCAATGGTCTTTGGAATCCCAACCACGCTGATTTTGGCATTTCTCCTTTTTATTTCCTCACCGATGGCATTCACCCCCTTCAGTGTTCCATCCCCTCCAATGGCAAACAGCATGTCAATGTTGTTGTTTTCCAAGGTATCCACCATCAACGAAATATCTTGTGCACCACGGGAAGACCCCAGAAAGGTTCCCCCAAATTGATGGATGTCCTTTACCTTATCTGGAGTGAGTTCCACAAATTCATGACCTTTATCCGGATTAAGCCCTTCATACCCGTAGGGTATGCCAATAATTCGTTTTACACCATAGAAATAATGCAAGGCCATCACCACGCCGCGAATCACATTGTTGATTCCCGGACATAACCCGCCACAGGTAACAATGGCCGCCGAGGCCTTTCCAGGTTCAAAAAATAGATTTTGTCTGGGGCCTGCCTTTTCAAGACAAAGCGGCTCCTCCCCTTTTTGAAGACACTGATTGTATCCTTCCAAGGACAAATCAAAAACGAACCTGTCGGTATCACTTATAAAATTAAAAATCTTATCCCCTCGTACCTTGCTCAATTGCAAGGGTGATTTGTATTTAGGTAATCCTAAATTTTCTATTTGAAATTGGTTTTTGCTATCCACTTCGATGTATCCTTAAAAATGTTCCGTCAAGCTGTGATGCGAGTCAATCAATGGTCCTCCATTTAGGATTTCTTCTGAAGCCTGACTCGCAAACTTATCAAAATTCAGATGGAACGAGTGTGCCAATTGAATGGCCTTACTCACATAAGCTCCTTTTTGCAACCAAGTGTTCATGGGATCCAACAACTCCGATGGCACTCCTGGGCAGTATTTGGGCATGTACAGTCCAAAGATAGGGTGAACCTCGTAATCCACCTCATTTAATTTTCCTTCCAAAATGGCTGAAATCATTCCACGGGTATATTTTAACTTTATTCGGGATCCCACACCATAAGGGCCCCCGCTCCAACCCGTGTTGATCAACCAGACATTGACCCCAGCATCTGTCATCTTTTTGCTCAACATTTCTGCATAAACAGTTGGGTGCAATGGCATAAAAGGTTCTCCAAAACAAGCAGAGAAAGAAGGTACAGGTTCATTGATGCCTGCTTCCGTTCCGGCAACTTTAGCCGTATAACCAGAAATAAAATGGTATGCCGCCTGACCTGGAGTCAACTTGGATACCGGAGGCAAAACTCCAAAAGCATCGCAAGTGAGGAAAAAGATATTTTTGGGGTTTGATGCATATGAAGGGACTTGAATATTGTCAATATGATCAATGGGATAGCTCACCCGAGTATTTTGCGTGATGCTGCTATCAGAATAGTCCACCTCTTTGGTGCCTTCCTTAAAAACAATATTCTCTAAAAGCGCCCCAGGACGAATGGCCCTATATATATCGGGTTCTTTTTCTTCGGTAAGGTCAATTACCTTGGCATAACACCCCCCTTCAAAATTAAAAATGGTATCCTCCTTGGTCCAGCCGTGTTCATCATCGCCGATCAATTTGCGCTCTGGGTCTGCTGATAGGGTGGTCTTTCCCGTTCCAGAGAGACCAAAGAAAATAGCGGTGTCCCCTGATTCACCCACATTGGCCGAGCAGTGCATGGGCAATACATCTTTTTCTATGGGAAGAATGAGATTAAGGGCCGAAAAGATACCTTTTTTCATCTCACCGGTATAGGCGGACCCTCCTACCAAGGCTATTTTTTTGGTGAAATTCAATATGGAGAAATTGCCACTGAGGATTCCAACATCAGTGGGATTTGGAGCTTCATACCCGGGAGCACAAAGCACCAACCATTCTTCTTCAAAATCTTCGAGTTCGCTTTCCTCCAGGCGTAAGAACATATTTTTTATGAAATAGTTGGACCAAGGGTATTCGGTAATGGTCCTTACGTTCATCCTATATTTTGGGTCTGCACACACATAGGCATCGCGAACAAACACCTCTTTACCGCTGAGATAATCTACCACTTCGGCGTGAAGCTTGTCAAAATTCTCCGGTGAGATGGGCTTGTTTATCCGGCCCCACCATACTTTGTCCTGTGTATAATCGTCCTTCACCAAAAAACGATCTTTAGGGGAACGACCTGTAAATTTCCCCGTTTTTACACATAGGGTTCCATTTTCAGTCTCAACACCCATGCCTTTTTCCAATGTCATTTCTTGCAGGGTTTCGGCATCGAGGTTCCAGTGCGCCAGGACATCCTTCAATCCGTATGTACTTAGGTCATTGGTTGTGATTGTGCTCATATCAGTAATTTTTAAAGGTTAGAAGCTCCATATCCATGGAATTAAAAGTAATGTCGCTATAAAGAATAGGAGAAGCAATGGGCCTCCTACTTTTACATAATCCAAAAATTTATATCCTCCAGCAGCCATCACCATAGCGTTGGTTGTGGTTCCCACAGGGGTTAAAAAAGCTGTTGAGGCACTCACCGCAACGGCCATCATAAATGGTTTTGGGGAAACTCCCAATGTCATTGATGCCGTTATGGCTATGGGTGCCATTAGAACTGCCGTGGCGGAATTATTGATGGCTTGACTAAATGTTGCCGTCAATAAAAATATGCCCGCCAAAAGCACTGAGGGATGGATACTCCCTAAAGTATTCACCAAACTATTGGCGGCCATCTGGGCCGTCCCTGTTTTTTGCAGTGCAAGCCCCATGGGAATCATTGCCGCAATCATGACAACGCTGGTCCAACTAATGCCCTTATAGGCCTTGGAGATGGGAACGCAGCCTGTCAACATCATGATTCCCGCACAAATGAGTGCCGCTATGGATCCTGGGAACACATTGAACACCAAGAGCAAGATCATCAAGACAAGGGTTGAAATGGCTATATAGCTTTTGGTGTTAAGTACATCTACATTTTTAGCCAATGCCTCGGGACTTCCCGAAATTACCAGATTCTCGTACATGGACGTCAAGTTTTCAATATTCTCCCACTGTCCACGAATGATAAAGGCATCCCCAGCTTCCATCTTTATTCTGCCCCCTAATGGATTATTTTTACGAGAAGCAGCCAAAAGCTGCACACCGGCCTGTTTCAGGTAGTGCCCCAAGGGAATTGTTTTTCCAACAAAGACCGAGTTAGGTGTAATGATCATTTCGGCCATACCTACCTCTTGATTGATCAACTCTCTTTTAAGGGTGTCTTTTTCAGGTTTCCATGGAATGACTCCCAAATGAAATTTCAATATCAATTTATCCACATCCTCTGATTCTCCTTTTACCGTGATGATATCATGGTATCGCATTTCAGTATCAGTGCCAGGCATTTCCACAAATTGATGTATCCGTTGCAACTTATTTGGGTGTCTTCGCTTTAACCTCATTATGGAAACTTTATGGGTCTTCTCAAAATCCCAATCACCAATTTTGGTGTCAATCAATTGGGACATTGACCGAATGCGCAATCGGTACATATTGTCCCCAATACTATAGTTCTCAATCCACTTGTGCATTTCCTGATCAATGGCCATGGGTTTATTGTCCGTTCTGTGATTGGGGAGTAATTTATATCCCAAATACCTGAAATAAAGGATGGATATTACCAATAAAGGTACTCCGATCAGGCTAAATTCAAAGAACGAAAATCCGGTAAACCCATTTTCCGCCAACGCATTGCTAACAATGATATTGGGTGGCGTCCCCGTCAAGGTGAGCAATCCACCCGTATTGGACCCAAAGGCCACAGGTATCAATAGTTTTGAGGGAAGGGTCCCAGCATTCCAAGCCGCAGTTATGGTAACAGGCAATAAAGTTGCCACAGTGCCCGTATTGCTCACAAAGCCTGAAAGCAGTCCGGAACCTAAAGTTACGATGACCAAAAGCTTGGGAGCATTCTTTTTTGCCCATTTCACAAAAAATTGACCGGCCATTGCGGTCCACCCGGTCCTGGAAAGTCCCTCTCCAATGATAAACAATGCTGCGATCATGATGACCGTGGAATTGCTAAAACCCGACAAGGTCTCGCCAATATCCAAAATTCCGGTCAAGTACAGTGAGAGCATGGCCATAAGGGCCACTACATCAGGAGGGAACTTTCCCCAAACAAACAAAATAATTGTAATACCCAGTATTACCAAAAGTGGGAGCATGCTTTAGTATTTAAAAGAGTTATTAATCCAATGCTAAGACGGGAATCTCGGAATGCAACGTTAACAGCTTTGTTAAACGTCCTTCGGACGGCGTGCTCTTTTCGGTATGGTTTCTAGGCAAAATGGCCAACATATCAATGTTCTTCTCATTGATGTAGTCCAAAATACCTTCTTCCACATCTTCATTTTTGTTGAATGTGTGTTCTACATAAAAATGCTCCAAATAATATTCCAAGAGATTCTCAGTGCTGTCCACAACAGATTCCTCGGCATAAACGGATTCTTTATAAATGGTCAAGACATGGACTTTGGAGTCAAAGGTTCGGGCAATATCCAAGAGGGTGGCAAGCACCTCTTTATCCTCAATTTTTTCACCTCCCATGACCAAGGCTATGTCCTTGGGCTCTTTTATACTACATCCATAAGGGATTGATATTACCGGGCAATTGGCATCGAGCACCAATCTGGAGGTATTGGTAATGGCCTCATCCGTGATTTTATCCCCCATAGTACCCATCATGATTAAATCTGCATTGCTTTCCTCTTCTACTTTTAAGATGGTACTGACCAAATCTCCGGTAGTTGTTTGAAAATCAGGTTCAACTTTCAATTTCACCTTGAAGGATTCCAACACTTTTGCAAAATCTTTCTTTAGTTCACCTTCTTCTACTTTGCTGGTTGGCATCACACCAACATATAGGGCCAAAATGGTAATCGGTCTATCCGGACCTACAAAATTGGCAACGTACTCCATTGCATTCAGAGATGCCTCTGAAAAATCGAAGGGGACTACTATTTTTTTAATATTGCTCATACCTCAAATTTTAAATTATTCAAAACTTTCAGTTCAAAAGTAGAGTCGTCCTACGACCTATAATATGACAGAAGTCAGGTTTCTGACTTTTAATTCATATTAACAAAAAATCTCCCTATTTAAAAGCCTTCAGCGTTAATTTTGGAAATCATAATAGTTATATTTAAAAACAAAAAGAATACTAGTTTAACTATGGATGTTGTAATAGGTGTGGACATTGGCGGTACCAAAACCAAGATAGGGTTGGTTGACCAAAATGGGGTATGTCTGGAAAAAACCTTTTTTAGGACAAGAGACTTTCCAAACCTGAACGATTATTTGGACCAGATCAAGAGCAAATCGGACGAACTCATCCAAAAAATGGGAAAAGAAGTCAATGTTTTGGGATGTGGCATAGGGGCCCCAAATGCATCAAGCAAAAATGGGACCATAGAAAATGCCAGTAATTTGGTATGGAAAGATAGTGTTCCCATCCTTGAAAAGTTACAGGAACGAATGCCCATGCCCATGCGCATTATGAACGATGCGAGTGCTGCCGCATTGGGGGAAATGCTCTTTGGCGGTGCCAAGGATATGAAGGATTTTATTGTAATCACCTTGGGCACCGGTTTTGGGGCGGGCATAGTGGCCAACGGTCAGTTGATAGACGGATACGATGGTTTTGCCGGGGAATTGGGCCATGTGGACATGACCTTGGGCGATGGCCGATTGACCGGACTTGGGGTTCGGGGTGGATTGGAGGCCTATGTATCCGCCACTGGCCTAAAACGTACCATAATGTATATGTTGAGTAAATATATGGTGGATAGTAGGTTTAGAAGTGTAGCCTATAATGACCTGCACGGAGAGGACATCACCAAGGCTGCAGAGGAAGGGGACGAAATTGCCCTAAAAGCATTTGACTATACGGCTAGAATTATGGGATTGGCACTGGCCAACTTTACTGCATTTACCCAACCTGAAGCTTTTATTTTAATGGGTGGACTCACCAATAGCGGAAAGTGGATTATGGAACCCTTGGAAAAATATTTCAATGCAAACCTTCTGGAAGTATACAAGGGCAAGGTAAAACTGATGTATTCTAAAATGGAGGGCAAAACCGCTGCTATTTGTGGTGCTGCCGCTCTGATATGGGAAAATCAAAAAAATAAGGTTGACCTTAATGCATAATATAAATTTAATCTGGCCGCTGACAACTATCATACTTTTAAAAAAACTTTAAAACAAACCTTTGTACTCCAACCTTGAAAGCCATAACGTATGGGGTTTACAAAGTGTTATTTCAGTGTACTTTGTTCAGTTGTATTCCTAATTGCTTCCCAAAACAGCCTTTATAGCCAAGATTTGAGTGAACATCAACCTGGCTCATGGTTTGTGCTCTCCGGCAAAACAAAAATACATGAGCAATGGAGCATTCCCACCGTGGCCATAATCAAGAACAATAACCTCTGGGAAAACTATGGGTTCTCCCTGATCAGGACCGGAGCCTCTTTCAAATTAAATACGTCATCAACGTTTACTGGTGGAGTGGCTTTTTTAAACCTGAACAGCTATGACACAACCTCATCGCCAAAAAACAGCAGTCAATTTTGGATTTATGCGGAGTATGGTCTAAAATCAGAACTTAGAAAGGGTTCCATAGCCCAAAGGTGGCGTTTGGAGAATTGTAGACGCATACATTCTGAAAATGCCAAGGTAAAAAACAGAATCCGATATCGGCTGCAATATGTAAGACCTATCCACAAAAAAGTCTATCTTAAATGTTACGATGAAATCATTTTAAATTTAGAAGAAGAAACTTTCAACCAAAACCGACTCTTTATAGGTATGGGGCAAAAGCTCACTCCATCATTGTGCATAGACATTGGTTATTTAAACCGACTGTTTGCAGCGTCTCGAGAAGATATGATTCAGGTTGGGATTTCGTTCAATATAGACCTTACCAAAAAGGATTTTGCCCTGTTATCTGATTAAGAACCATAAATTTATGTTACCAATCCCTACCTGACTATTATCATGTTTTTTGGTAAATGACCTATCTATCTTTATAGCAGTTAAATAGTAAAAGTCATGAAACCAAAAAAGAACCCAAACGCTGAAATAGGACGCAATAGCAGTCTTTATTTTATGATAGGCCTTACATCGGTCTTGTTCCTAACATGGCAATCATTGGAAGTGAAATTTTATGAGAAGGACTCCAAGGTTTCAGATGTTGTTGAAGTAATGGATGACCTTAAGGAAGATGTGCCAGTTACAGAAATGTTGCGTACTACTCCACCACCCCCTCCGCCATCTGCACCGGATGTGATAGAAATTGTGGAAGATGTTGAAGAGGTTGAAGAAACTGTTATAGAAAGTACAGAGAGTAGCCAAGAAACCTATATTGAAGATGCCATTGTAAGTGTAGAGGATGTGGAAGTAGAAGAGGTTGAAGAAGACATTGCCGTACCTTTTGCAATTATTGAATATGTTCCTGTTTTTCCTGGATGTGAGGTTTACGAAACCCAAGCGGAACGCAAAGCCTGCTTTAACGAAAAAGTACAAGAGCATATTAGGAAAAACTTCAGATATCCCCCAGCCGCATTGGAAATGCAAATAACTGGAAGGGTTTATTTGCAGTTTGTGATAGACTCCAAAGGCAATGTAAGCAACATTCAAAAGAGAGGTCCTGACCGTTTATTGGAAGAGGAGGCCGTTAGAATTATTGCCTCACTGCCAAATGTAAAACCTGGAGAACAGCGTGGAAAAGCTGTAAGCGTCAAGTACAGTATTCCCATAAACTTTGTAGTACAGTAATTTTAAAACCAAAATAACCAGAAGGGGGGCTCAATGAATTTTGAGCCTCCTTTTTTTCTAGAACCATTTGGTGCTTTCATACTCGCTGTTTCTGGAGGCTATTTCCCCACTCTTGACCACTCTGTCTGCCCTATACAACCGTCAAGTCCGGTTTCACTATGGATAGATAGTTGACTTTGTCAAGAGTTTGGCACCGTACAAAAAAGATTTCTCCTATTATATCCTGACCTGTATCATTTTATATGATGTCCGGCTCAGCTATATTTAATACTATTAAATGATAAATGTCATGAAACCAAAAAAGAATCCAAAAGCCAGAATAGAACGCAACAGTGTTCTTTATTTTATGATAGGCCTTGCTTCAATTTTGTTCCTTACATGGCAATCCATGGAGGTGAAGTTCTACGAAAAAGAGGCCAAGGTTTCGGATGTGGTCCAAGTAATGGACGACCTTAAGGAAGAAGTGCCCATAACCGAAGTGATTAGGACTGCGCCACCCCCACCGCCGCCATCCGCACCCGATGTCATAGAAATTGTGGAAGACGTGGAAGATGTGGAAGAAACCGTTATTGAAAGTACGGAAAGTAGCCAAGAGACCTATATTGAAGATGCTGTTGTAAAGGTTGAGGATGTAGAAGTGGAAGAAGTGGAAGAAGATGTGGTAGTGCCCTTTGCCGTAATCGAGGAGGCTCCCATATTTCCTGGTTGTGAAAACTATAAAACCCAAGAAGAGCGAAAGAACTGTTTTAGCGAGATGATACAGGAGCACGTGAAAAAAAACTTCAAATATCCTCCCGATGCCGTTGAAATGGGTATAACAGGCAGGGTCTACTTACAATTTGTAATAGATGCACAAGGTAGAGTGGGCAATATCCAGAAAAGGGGGCCAAACAAATTATTGGAAAAAGAAGCAGAACGAATCATTTCTTCATTGCCCAAGATAATACCGGGGCAACAACGCGGAAGGCCCGTAAGTGTAAAATACAGCATCCCTATCAACTTTGTATTACAATAAAGAACAAAGGCCCAAGTTAATTCTTGGGTTTTTTTTAGATTCAAAACCAATCTGTGTCCAGATATTCTTTGGTTTTGGAAGTGCTTTCCCTACTCTTCACCACCAAATGGGTCTCATCAAACTGTCTGGCTCTATACCCCAACAAGTGGAAGATTGATTTTGCCATAAACCTGATAACCTTTTGGTCCACAATCAGCGCATCCTTTTTGTCTGACTTCCATTGAACACCGGGCAACCTTACCAACAAATGGTCAACCTTGAAACGTCTCAACTCTTTTGACAGCCATAATAAAAACTTAGGGACAGGTTTGATAAAATAAAATCCCTCCCCCCCTTGATCTTGGTACAAGGGCATAAAAATCTGTCTTCTTTTTTTGGTTTTTATCACCTCACCATTGCTCATTGCAATTTCTGTTCCCCTCGGTATTCTTTGAAAGTTTATGAACCCGGGAAACATTTTAAATTTGTCCTTTGTCCCAATGGTATGCTGATGGTAGATTTCGTAGAACTTATGGCTTGTATTCTCAAAATTGTTCAATTCATTTTCATTTTTTTTTGAAGGAGGCACCACTTCGGTCAGTTGTAGGGTCAACTCAATAAAATCGATACAATTTTCCACGGCATTTCTGTCATCATGTTGACCACTTTCAAACCCCAAGGAAACATAACCCAATTCATTGATGTAACTCAATAAAGCACCCTCGAGGTATTCTTCAATCCCCAAAATAATGGGCAATGGGTAGTTTGATGCATATTTTCGGTTCAACATACTATCATTGAGCACCACAAAAGGTTCGGTATCAGCAGATGTGGTATGAAGATCAATAAAATAAAAGGGTGGGGTTCCCTTGTCCAATATTTCATGAAGAACACCATAAAGCAATTTCAACTCTTCCTCCTCCTCAATACTCGTATGCTTTTGGGCCAATATGTTTTTTATCCGCTCCGGAAACCAGATTCGGTTTAAATCCACAGCCTGAAACCTCACATGTTTCTTTAGCGCACCCAGATTACCGGCCACTGCAAATATTTCGCCCTTAAGAACAATCTTCTTTGATTTGAGCTTTTTAAAGACCTCTTTTAAAGCAACCACTCCTGCAGGCTCGTTACCATGAATTCCTGCAAAGAAAACCACGGTTGGCCCATTGGTGCTTCCTTTCAAATGATCAATTATTCTCTGAACTTTTATTGTCTCTGTCCGGTCAATATTTTGTACTTCTGGCATATTCACAGGTCAACTTTACTGATGATTCCCACCACATTGGAGTCCACGCAGACCGGCAAGCAGCCTATTTGGTGTTCTTTCATTATTTTTTTGGCCACGGAGATTTCGGTTTTGGGTTGTACTGTTATTACATTTTTTATCATAATATCAGACACTCTTGCCTCATTTGTGTCGATTTCCCCCAATTTCTCTATATGGCTCCAAGTCAACAATCCCGCTAACTCACCTTTGGTGTTCTCAACGGGCAGATGATGGATGTTGTTCCACTGCATGATGGATATGGCCAAGTTGGCAAAATCATCCTCATACAGTTTCATAAGCCTCGTGGACATAATTTGACCGACCCATTTAAAGGATTCTTTTTTCTTTGCAATTTCTTTGATGGAAGGCCATTCATGTACAGGTTTATTGGTTTTCTGGTTGGCATACATTGCCTTGGTCAGCTGCACCAATGCGCTGTCTTGTTTCATCTGTTTCCTGAGTTCCCTGTAATTTCTGATTTGCCATTCCGCTCCTGTGCCCAATCGCACCCTGGCCTCTACTATGCCTAATAGATTTTGAATGTCCTCATCGTCAATGTTCACCTTTTTCAACCCTTCATAAGCAATAGGAAGCAGTTCTCCCAGCACCAACTTTTTAAGCGTTATGGGCATACCCAACCAGGTAAAAACGGTTTGTCTTCCGTTCATGGCGGATTTTATGAAATTGAGTTTTGCCTCCCTAAAGTCCATAATAGCGGGCATATTGTCATACTTTTTGGGACGTCCTATCATCAAACCCACCCAAAAAGCAAAATTGGCCATCTGATCGGCTATTGAAGGACCAGAAGGAATGTACCGGTTCTCAATACGCAGGTGTGGCTTTCCATTGCCCACCCCATAACAAGGCCTGTTCCAGCGGTACACCGTGCTGTTGAAAAGGTGCAGTGCTTGGAGTTTTGGAATGCTTCCTTCCTCCAAAAGCTGAAGGGAACTTTTCTCAATGGGTTTGGTCAAAACAATACGATGGGTGGAAATATCTCCCTTAAAAATTTGAACCACCGATTCTTCTTGCCATCGTTCTCCAAAAAAAACCCGGGCCACCTGCTCTTTTACCGCATTGGTCCATTTACGGGTGTCCAAACTTTGTTGAAAAAGGGCAATACGGGTTTCCTTCCAAAGTTCTTTGCCCAACAATAGAGGAGAGTTGCAAGAAACCCCCAAAACCGGTCCTGCTATGGCCTGCGCCCAATTATAACTCTTTATAAAATCATCAGGTTTGACCTGCAAGTGAAGTTGAAAGCTGGTATTGCAAGCTTCAAAAAGTACAGAGTCATGATGCAATGATAATTCATCCACTCCTTTGATCCTGAGCGTAAAATCATCGCCCCGCCATGCTTTTAAAACCTCATTTATTCTATAATAGCGGGGAATGGGGGTCATAAAATCCATACCAAGCTCATTTTTGGAAATGGTAGGCAGAATTCCGGTCAACAACACCTTGGCCCCGTGTTTGGCCGCATGGGTCTTGGCCTTACCCAATAATCCATTCAACTGCTTCTCAACGATTGCAAAGCAATTACCTTCAAGTGTGACAGGGTCTAGATTTGCCTCTAGATTGTAATTTGCCAATTCAGTTGTAAAATGAGAATCGTCAATATCCTTAATAATATCCAACGACAGGGGAGCTGGCCTATATTCGCGGTTGATAAGGCACATTTCTTGTTCGGCACCTATTCGCTGTATATCATCCTCGATCAAGCCACCCATCATCATCAATTCCAGGGCCCTTATGTCTTTGATTAAATGCTGAACGAACGCTTTGCGTTCCTCCTCATCAAACTTGCTCTCGGTAATATGCTCTCCCATTGCTAAGGAAATTGAACTTTTTATCAATGTTAAAGCTACGAAGGGACAAAGGGCAAAAAAATGACTGTTATCATGTATTGATTTGTATTGGACTGACATTTATCATGTTTTATACTGAGCTCTGCCATTAATTTTGGTTTTGTAATAAAACGGTATGAGCTATGTGCGGATTAGTACAGAAATACAATGTTCCGGGTCCCAGGTACACCAGTTACCCAACGGTTCCGTATTGGGATTTGGACAATTTTTCAGGTAAAAACTGGAAATCGACCGTATTGAAAGCCTTTCAGGAAAATCCTAAAGAAGGGATAAGCCTGTATATACATCTTCCTTTTTGTGAGAGCATGTGTACGTTTTGTGGCTGCCACAAGCGCATCACCAAAAGACATGAGTTGGAACTTCCCTACATTAACAGTGTTTTAAAGGAATGGAAACTCTATGTAGACCTTCTGGACACCAAACCCATCATTAAAGAACTTCATTTAGGTGGTGGAACGCCAACTTTTTTTTCTCCTGAAAACTTAAAAATATTGATAGATGGAATTCTTACACTTGGCAAAAAGGCAGAAGATGCCCAATTCAGTTTTGAAGGACATCCCAACAATACAACCAAAGCCCATCTTCAGGCCCTTTTTGATGTAGGGTTCAGAAGGGTCTGTTACGGTGTGCAAGACTACAATATGACCGTTCAAAGGGCCATCAACAGAATCCAGCCCTTTGAAAATGTAAAAAACGTGACCGAATGGGCCAGGGAAATAGGATATACCTCTGTGGGCCATGATATTATCTATGGGCTGCCATTTCAAGATTGTACCCATGTGGAGGAGACCATTAAAAAAACCTATGCCCTTCGCCCAGACCGCATAGCATTTTACAGCTATGCCCACGTGCCATGGTTAAAAGGCAACGGACAACGGGGTTACAAGGAAAGTGATCTTCCCTCTTCCGAAGTGAAAAAAGCACAGTATGAAATGGGTAAAAGAATGTTGACGGATTTTGGATATAAGGATGTGGGCATGGACCATTTTGCCCTTCCATCCGATGATCTGTACACGGCATTGACCCATGGAACCTTACACCGAAATTTTATGGGCTATACCCCCTCCAAGACCAAATTGATGATTGGTCTGGGAGTATCGAGTATCAGTGATAGTTGGTATGGATTTGCCCAAAACGTGAAAAGTTTGGAAGAATATGAACATTTGGTTTCGCACGGAGTTATTCCTATTTTTAGGGGACACATCCTTAACCAGGAAGATGAAATCATAAGAAAGCACATTCTTAACCTCATGTGCCGATTTGAAACTTCGTGGAGGATGGAAGAAGCTAAAGTAGTTGATTTTCAAAGCATTATGGAAAACCTTTCGGAAATGAGAACTGATGGCTTGGTGGAGATTGGGGAAAATAAGATTTCAGTGACCGAGAAAGGTAGGCCTTTTGTGAGGAACATCAGTATGGCTTTTGATTTAAAATTACATCGAAAGAAACCAGAAACCCGAATATTTTCCATGACCGTTTAACCTAAAAAAAGAAACAAATGAAAAGTATAGTTGTACCAGTAGATTTTTCAGAACAATCTGAAAACGCGCTAAAAGTGGCAGCATCACTGGCTAAAGAAAACAATGCCGAGTTGTTGGTACTGCACATGTTGGAACTTTCACCGGCCATTATGAGCGAATCGGGCTATGTGTCCCAAGAGCAAGTGGTCCACTTGATCAAAATTGGCGAAAAACGATTTGCAGACTTTTTGGACAAGCCTTATTTAAAGGATGTCAACATTGTTCCCATCATCAAACATTACAAGGTTTTCAGTGAGGTGAACGAAATTGCCGAAAAGCACAATGCAGATCTTATTGTGATGGGCTCGCACGGCACCGACGGACTCCAAGAAATCTTTATAGGATCCAATACCGAGCGTGTTGTCCGTACTTCTGATGTCCCTGTATTGGTCATTAAAGGAGCAATGAACGGATTTAAGGCCAAAAACTTTGTCTTTGCCTGCGATTTTTCGGAAGAAAATATTTCAGCCCTAAAAAAGGCCATTGAAATGGCAGAACTCCTTAAGGTTAAATTACAGCTGGTATATGTGAATACCCCGGGAGATGAATTTTTGAGCACCGATGATGCCTATGAAAAAATCTCCAAATTTTTGGATACGTCCAAGCTTGGTCTGGCAGTGGAAATCTACAACGACTACACTGTTGAAAAAGGAGTCCTCAATTATTGCGATAAAGTGATGGCCGATATCATTGGTATACCCACCCACGGTAGAAGGGGATTGTCCCATTTCTTCATGGGCAGTATTGGTGAGGATATTGCCAATCATTCCAATATCCCCGTAATGACCTTTAAAATTTAGTGGGTTGCATTTTTTGATTGGTTTCATGCAATTCAAAAAAAGGGGAGTCCGTTTAAACTGGCTCCCTTTTTTAGTTCTTTATCCAAACAAATAGTCTATCCGTGAAATCGATTATAAGCCTCTTTTTCCAAATTTTCCCGATGGTCTGGATGTGCTATGGATATCAAGGCTTTTGCCCGCTGTTGCAGATTTTTCCCAAAAAGATTCACCACACCATATTCAGTGGCCACATAATGCACGTGGGCTCGTGTGGTCGTCACTCCAGCTCCCTGTTTTAAAAAGGGTGTTATTTTAGACACTCCTTTTTTTGTGGTAGATGACATGGCTATGATGGGCTTGCCTCCTGGTGAAAGTGAAGCACCCCTCATAAAATCCATTTGGCCACCCACCCCAGAGAACTGGTACCCTCCAATGGTATCGGCACAAACTTGGCCGGTAAGGTCTATTTCTATCGCACTATTAATAGCGGTTGCTTTTGGGTTCCTTCGGATTCTGGCCGTATCGTTGGTATAACCAGAGTCCCTAAAATCGCATATCGGGTTATCATCTATGAAATCATACAATTTTCGGGAGCCTACCGCAAAACAGCTTACAATTTTGCCGCGTTTTACCGCTTTTTCTTTTCCGTTGATGACACCGCTCTCCAACAAAGGCAATACGCCATCAGAAAACATCTCGGTATGAATGCCAAGATTTTTATGGTTTCCCAAATTGGATAGCACCGCATTGGGTATGTTTCCTATCCCCATTTGCAAAGTGGCGCCGTCCTCTATCAAAGATGCCACATGCCTCCCGATTTCATGTTCTACTTCCGATATTTCGGTCGGATTATGCTCATGGATAGGCCTATCCACCTCAGTGGCAAAAACAATCTCATCCACATGGACGATTCCTGTACCATGGGTACGGGGCACCTGTGGGTTTATCTGAGCAACTATTTTTTTGGCCGTCCGTACCGCGGGCAATGCAACATCAACGGAAACGCCAAGGGAACAATAGCCATGCTTGTCTGGTGGTGAGACCTGAACAAAGGCTACATCCAATGGAAGGTATTCATCGGCGAACAGCCAAGGGATTTCACTCAGAAAAACAGGGATATAGTCGCCCATATACGTATTTACAAACGGCCTCACATTGCCCCCAACAAAACATGAATTCAAAGTAAAAGCTTCGCAATAGGGTTTTCTCGTATACTTTGCATCGCCTTCAGTATGGATAGAAATTATTTCTACACCCCTCAATTCATCGTGACGCTCACAGAGTGCATCGATCAATTCGTTTGGGGTCATGGCCGCTCCTTGGAAGAAGACTCGGTCTCCTGATTTAACAATGCCTACCGCTTCTTCCGCTGATGTTATTTTCATTATGGGTTTAATTTTTTAGGGTTGATGGCATTCAATGGTCGCTGTGATTGAATTTGTGGGAGCTGGTTTAGGGGAAACGTAAGGTATTCCTAATCCAAGTCCACGGACAATAAACAAAATACCGATGATGACCACAAATACTGGTATCAATTTCTGTATTCTAGCTTTTATGGAGGTACTGAACATTCCTTTGGAATACACTACCAAGCTCATAAGAGGTATGGTTCCCAATCCAAAGATCATCATGTAAAGACCGCCCTCTATAGAACTGCCCATGGCTATGGCACCCAATAGGGCCATATACACCAGTCCACAGGGCAAAAAACCATTTAAAAAGCCAATGGTCAAAAAGGTATCCGGGGTCTTTTTTTTGAGTTCGGCTCCTAGTTTGGACTTCACCTTTCCAATTATGGAATACACAGGAGACCATAGTTTGTGTCCGTTCAGGTATTTTCCAGGAATCAGTACCAAAACAATCATAAGCACTCCTATGCCAATGGACAGTTTTTGTTGGATTCCAAACAAAGACAATCCTTTGCCCAAAAGTCCAAATAGCACGCCAATAATGCCATAGGCCAATAGTCTTCCGAAATGGTAAACGGACAGTTGCCCGGTCTTTTTTATGTCATTGGTCTGATCCAAAGGCAACATAAAGGCTATTGGCCCACACATGCCCAAGCAGTGCAGGCTTCCCAAAAGTCCCAAAACCAATGCGGATGTCAACATGATCAGTACACCAATTTTTCTTTATGCAAAAAGGAATTACCTTCGTATTCCCAGCTTATGGAAATGTCCCAGCGACCGTCTACCAAGCGATTGTCAGGTATGAGCAAATGTGTTTTGGACAAACTTAAAGGAAAGTTAGTATCCAAATGCTTGTTAGACGGTCTATATAGGGACACTGTTCCACTTATCTTTTTGGGGTCGAAACGCTCCGGAAAGTAAATCACCAAACCTTCTTCTGTTTTTTCAATGGTTAGGTTGGCATTCATTTCTGATGCTGTTTTTGATGCATCTATCTCCTGCTGATAGGACAATTCTTTCTTATAATATTCCTCTGTCACCAAATCGTGGTTGGCCCTATCATCAGTACTCATCCTGAAGACGAAGTATAGAATGAAGGTTATAAAACCAATAAACGCCAATACAATTCCAGTTCCCCAATTAATCTTCATTTTTTATCGTTTTAAACTCAATTATAAAGCAATCTTGTTGTCTTCACCATCTGCCTGCATCTCACTACTCATTGCTCACTGCTCAAATCTCATGTCTAATTATAACTCCTCGGTGCCAAAAATTGGGTCACCGTGGTTTCAATGAGTTTATCACCACTATACACTCCTATCTTTAACTTGTCCTTGTCTCCGTTCAATGCTGATGCATTTATTTCTATGAACAAGGTCCCTTCTGCCAATTCCTCTGCTGGAACTGTGAACGTATCCTGTGACACCATTTTGATTTCCCCATTGTGCGACATTAGTCCAAAAGACACATTTTCGATATCCTTAGTGGTCTTGTTCACCAATTTATAAGTGTACACATTACTGATGATGTTGTTCTCCTTGCGCTCATACAACTGCCCGGGCAATCGCAAAATATTGGCCTCAACTTCATTCCGCAAAAACAACATTCCAATAAGGATACCGGTCAACACAACCAAAACTGCCGTATAACCCTTCATTCGTGGCGTAAACTTAAACTTGGTTTTCTTGGTGATTTCGTCCTCACTTGCATAGCGAATCAACCCCCTGGGTCTGTTGATGCTGTCCATGATATGATCGCACTCATCAATACAAGCGGTACAGTTTACACACTCCAATTGGGTTCCATTGCGGATATCTATTCCCGTGGGGCATACGTTCACACACTGAAAGCAATCAATACAATCCCCATGTCCCAGAGCATCCCTGTCTTCATTTTTTCTAAACTTTTTACGGCCATTTTCTCCTTCCCCCCGTTTGTGGTCGTAGGCCACCACAATGGATTTATTATCCAAAAGTACCCCTTGCAATCTACCATAAGGACATGCAATGATACAGACCTGTTCCCGGAACCATGCGAAAATGAAATAGAACACTGCTGTAAAAATCAGCAAGGGAACCATAGTGCCTAAATGCGCCATTGGGCCATCGGTGATATATTGAATCAACGTATCACTGCCAATCAAATAGGCTAAAAAGACATTGGCTATTAGAAATGAAATAATGAAAAAGATAATCCACTTCAATACTCTTTTCCTGATCTTTTTTCCGGTCCAGGATGCTTTTGCCAATCGCATTTGGGCTCCTCTGTCCCCATCAATCCAATATTCGATCCTACGGAAGACCATTTCCAAAAAAATGGTCTGGGGGCACATCCAACCGCAGAAAATACGACCGTAAGCGACCGTAAAGAGTGCAACGAAAATCACCCCAATGATCATGGATACGACCACTAAGTGAAAGTCCTGCGGCCAAAACGGAAGTCCAAATATATTGAAGCGGCGCTCCAGCACATTGAACAACAAGAACTGGTGCCCATTGATTTTAACAAAAGGCGAAGCTACCAAGAATATCAGCAGAAAATAACTTACGTACTTACGGTAATTATAGTACCGTCCACTGGGTTTCTTCGGAAAAATAAAATTCCTTTTGCCTTCTTGTGTGATTGTGCCTATGGAATCCCTAAAATTCTCTTCCATCGAATGTATAAATTATCGATTCATATTCTACCATAGACGTCCCTAAAAGGGCTAATTCATGGCAACATCGGTAGAATCCGTGGCCTGCTCCGTTTCTTTCGGTGCAGTATCCGTATCGGATTCTGTTCCATTGGTTTTTGCCGGAGCGTTTGGATCTACCCAAATTTCTCCTTCAGGTGCTTTTGGATTGGCCGGTGTAGTACCTCCCAATGAGATAACGTAGCTGGCCACCTGTGCAATTTCAGCAGGTTTAAAACTCTGCTTCCAGGCGACCATCCCTTTTCCATCACGACCACCTTCGGAAATTGTGGTGAAGACATTTTTGATGCCTCCTCCCAAAATCCAATATTCGTCGGTTAGGTTGGGGCCTATCCCTCCACCTCCATCTGCCATGTGACAAACCACACAATTGGTTGTAAAAATCTTCTCGCCTGCACTCAGGTCTGCCGGATCCGATAAAAATTCAACCGTACTGGCATCCACCAAATCCTTGGCTGTTTTTTTGTATTCCTCAATGGCCGCTTGTGCCGCGGCTACCTCTTGTTCGTATTCCTGGGCTTGGTCATAATCACCAATAATATGGAAACGCACCAAATAAACAACTGCAAAAACAATAGTGGCATAGAACAGGTATACCCACCAAGGCGGCAATACGTTGTCCAACTCACGGATACCATCGTAATTATGGTCCAGGACAATTTCACCTTCCCGTTCAATGGAACGGCTCTTGGTAAGCCTTTTCATGAGTTTTTTGGCCCATGTCCATTCAATTTTCTTGCTTTTAGCTTCCAAATAACGTTCCTTACCTTCTTCGGACAGGGTTTGGAACATGATATTCTCTATGGATCCCAAAATCAGTTCTATGGCAATAAGGATCATCAATACCAACAGCATAAAAAACTGCGTGATGGGATATTCAATTATTGCAGGTTTATCGCCAGAGTCTATAAAGAATTCCATCAATCCGAAGATCAAAAAGAATAATACGGGGACTCGTATCCACCAAGGTGTTTTTGTGCTCATAATATTATAGTTTGTGTGGTTGATCTTCGTTATCCAGTGGCAGTTCAGACATCTCCTTTATGTGCTCCTTGGTAGCGGTAAACACCCACCAAAACAATAGCACAAAAAACACAAAGAAGATGAGCAGGGAAACCATGGGATAGTTGGCTACCCCATCTATGGTTTCCATATGTTCTTTTACAAATTTCAACATGGTTATTTGTTTTGAGATATAGTTTCTTCTGTTCCTTCAATTTTGATATCGGTGCCCAATCGCTGTAGATACGCAATCAAGGCTACGATTTCGCGATCTCGCATTTCCACAAAGTCAAGACCATTTTCTTCCGCATACTTTTTATCCGCTTCATAGGTTCTTTCAAACTCAGGGTCCGAGTAAAGGTTATTCTCTATTTGAGCCGCCTGATCTGCCATAGATTGTGGCGCATTGGCTATATCCTCTTCGGTATAAGGTACGCCAAGGCTGACCATGGTTTCCATTTTGGCCTGAACATCGCTACGGTCGTGTTCATCGGTAACCAGCCATTCGTAGGATGGCATTATGGAACCTGCCGAAGTACTTTGTGGATCGTACATATGGTTCAAATGCCAGTTGTCGGAATATTTACCGCCAACACGCAACAAGTCCGGACCTGTACGTTTACTACCCCACAAGAATGGATGGTCATAAACAAACTCCCCTGCCTTTGCATACTCACCATAACGTTCCACCTCGCTTCGGAATGGTCTGATCATTTGTGAATGACAGCTCACACAACCTTCTCTAATATAAAGGTCTCGCCCTTCCAATTCCAAAGGTGTATACGGTTTAACACTTGTAATGGTCGGGATGTTTGATTTTACCAATATGGTTGGTATAATTTGGACAATACCTCCGATTAAAATGGCAATCGTAGCCAAGATGGTCAACTGAACGGGTTTTCTTTCCAACCAGTTGTGGAAGGTTTCGCCCGCCACACGTCTTTTGGCCACTCTTTCCAAGGCTGGTGCTTCTGCGAGTTCATCCTCTACTTGGCTACCAGACCTGATGGTCATTACAACATTATAGAGCAATACAAACATACCCAAGATATACAATGAGCCTCCAATGGCCCTCATCCAGTACATTGGGATGATTTGGGTAACGGTTTCCAAGAAGTTACCGTACACCAAGGTACCATCTGGGTTGAATTCTTTCCACATCAAGGCTTGGGTAAATCCGGCAACGTACATTGGGAGGGCATATAGCACAATCCCCAAGGTTCCTATCCAGAAGTGGAAATTGGCCAATCCTTTGGAATACAAACTTGTTTTGAACATTCGTGGCACCAGCCAATAGATCATACCAAAGGTCAAGAACCCATTCCAGGCCAAGGCCCCTACGTGAACGTGGGCAATGATCCAGTCACTAAAGTGCGCAATCGCATTTACGTTTTTCAAGGAAAGCATTGGTCCTTCAAATGTGGCCATACCATAGCCGGTGATGGCTACCACCATAAATTTCAAGGTAGCATCGGTACGGACCTTGTCCCATACTCCACGGAGGGTCAACAATCCATTGATCATACCACCCCAGGATGGTGCAATCAACATCACAGAGAAGACCACGCCAAGGTTCTGTGCCCAATCGGGTAACGCAGAATACAACAAGTGGTGCGGACCTGCCCAGATATAAATGAATATCAACGACCAGAAGTGGACAATGGACAGTCTATAGGAATAAATAGGCCTGTTCGCCGCTTTAGGAACAAAGTAGTACATCAACCCCAAGAAAGGCGTGGTCAGGAAGAATGCCACGGCATTGTGGCCGTACCACCATTGTACCAGTGCATCTTGTACCCCTGCATACACGGAGTAACTCTTAAGTGCTGTGACCGGTAGTTCCAAGCTGTTAAAGATGTGTAGCACGGCCACTGTTACAAATGTGGCCAGATAGAACCAAATGGCAACATACAGGTGCCGTTGCCTTCTTTTTAAGATAGTACCGATCATATTCCAACCAAAAACTACCCATACCGCCGCAATTGCCAAATCTATGGGCCATTCCAATTCGGCATATTCCTTGGATGTCGTGTATCCCAAGGGCAAGGTCAAGGCTGCGGCTACAATGATCAATTGCCAACCCCAAAAGTTGATGTTACTCAACGCATCACTGAACATTCTTGCCTTAAGCAAGCGTTGCAGCGAGTAATACACTCCTGCAAAGATGGCGTTACCCACAAATGCAAAGATCACGGCATTGGTATGTAAGGGACGTAAACGTCCAAAACTTAACCAAGATATACCTTCTGTAACATTGGGGAACAAAAACATAAAGGCCAACAAGAGGCCTACTGACATACCCACCACGCCCCATAAAATGGTGGCGTATAAGAACTTTTGTACGATTTTGTTATCGTAGCGGAACTGTTGTATTTCCATATTTATTGGTTTGTACTTTTAGTTTGTTTGATTTCCTTTTTATTTAGGTTCGATTTATCCTTGTCCTTGACCACCTCATCTTCAAACAACATCCTCACTGATGGGGTATAGGTGTCATCGTATTGTCCGCTTTTTACCGAGAAAACAAAGGCTATAAAAAAGACCACGGCCACCGTTATACTGATGGCCAACAACACATAAATAACACTCATACCTGCCTGAATTTAGGGGTAAAACTACTGTGATGGTACGCTTGAAAAAATGACATATATCAGCTTTCTAAATTTTTTAATTCTTTACCGAGGTAATTTGTTGCCAAGGTGGTGAACACAACGATACTTATGGAACTCAACGGCATTAAAATAGCGGCAATAACGGGCTGCAACTGGCCTGTAACCGCAAAATACAATCCCACGACATTGTAGCAGAGCGATAACAAAAAGCTCAGTTTTATAATACGAATAGATTTTTTGGACAGTCTTATAAACTTTGGCAGCATTCGCAACTTGCTGGCATCCAAAATGCCATCACAAGCTGGTGAAAACACGTTGATGTTCTCAGAAACCGCCAATCCCACATCGCTTTGGGCCAAGGCTCCAGCATCGTTCAATCCATCGCCCACCATCAAAACTTTATGTTTTTCCTGCAGTTTTTTGATGTATTCCAATTTATTTTCAGGCTTTTGGTCAAATAGCATTGTTGTCTTTTCTGGGAGCACTTGTTGCAACTGTTCTTTTTCCCCATTATTATCGCCCGAAAGAATGCCGAGTTCTAAATCACTTGACAGTTCATCAAATATCTGACTCATTCCATCCCGATAGGTGTTTTTGAACACAAAACGCCCTTTTACGTCTTCATCGGCACTTACATAGACCGAAGTGTTTGTTAAGGCATTAGACTTACTTTCCCCAACATAGGATGCCGACCCCACTTTTATGGAGTGTTCATTATACTTTCCCTCGATGCCTTTTCCCGTATGCTCCTGGAATTCTTCAAGGGTCATTATGGCATTGGACTTTAAAATATTGTAGAGCGAACGACTCAAGGGATGGTTGGATGCTCTCAAAGTTGTTTTCAACAAGGCTGTTTCTTCCTTGGTAAGCTTCATCCCCTCGTAGTGAATAGTATCTTTTTGATTGGTGGTAAGCGTTCCTGTTTTATCAAAAATGGCCGTGTCGATTTTCGACAACCGCTCTATCACATTGGTGTTCTTTAGGTAGAATTTATGCTTTCCAAAAATGCGGAGCATATTCCCCAAGGTAAATGGGGCCGCCAATGCAATGGCACACGGGCAAGCGATAATCAATACCGAAGTGAACACGTTGAGTGCCAAGCGTGGATCAAATATCAACCAAAAAATGGTAGCCAGGGTGGCAATACTCAAAACAGCGATGGTAAATCGCTTTCCAATACTATCGGTAAGGGTCTGGAACTGGCTTGCCTTGTCTTTGGAAAATACGGAATTGCCCCATAGCTGGGTCAAATAACTTTGGGAAACGGATTTCAACACCTCAACTTCCAAAACTCCTGAAAGTTGCTTTCCGCCCGCAAACAGTTTTTCACCCGATTCTTTAAAAACTGCCTTCGACTCACCTGTCACAAAACTGTAATCGATTTCCGCGGTGCCCTTGATGAGGACACAATCCACAGGGATAATTTCGTGGCTACGAATCAGCACCCTATCCCCCACTTCAATATCATAAATTTGGATATTTTCTTCCTCTCCGTTTTTCTTCAGGCGGGTAACGGCTATCGGAAAATAGGATTTATAATCTCGTTCAAATGAGAGGTAGGCGTAGGTT
Organism: Allomuricauda sp.; assembly: GCA_050303195.1. Lineage (GTDB taxonomy): Bacteria > Bacteroidota > Bacteroidia > Flavobacteriales > Flavobacteriaceae > Flagellimonas. Next base: position 90,773 of record JBNLBG010000002.1, read on the forward strand.
TTCTGTTGAAAGAATTTCCCCAATAACAGGAAAAAGACCAAGCCGGTAAGGCTATCAAAAAAACCTGAACCCAAATCAAAGACAATATCGACGGTGCTTCTTAAAAAGAGGGTCAATATCCCCAAGGCAATGGGCACATCAATATTCAATAATTTGGAACGGATGCCTTTATAGGCCGAGATAAAATAATCCTGAGCTGCATAAAACACTACTGGTAAGGAGAAGGCAAACATCAACCCACGGAAAACGTGTTTGTATTGGTCCAACCAAAATTCCTCGACCTCAAAATACTCGGGAAACGAAAATAGCATCACATTGCCAAAGGCAAAACCGGCCACGCCCAATTTATAGATCAAGGAACGATCTACTTTTTTCCCTTTTTTGTCGTATTCTTCCAAAGAAATATAGGGTTCATACCCAATGCTTCCCAACAAAAGCACCAACGCTTTTAGGGAAAATTCTTCTGTTTTGTATGTAACTCGAATCGTCTTCTTTGGAAAGTCGACTTGCGAAACTTTAATGGCCGAATGCAGCTTGTTCAGGTTTTCCAAAACCCAAATACAGGAGCTACAGTGAATCGTGGGAATGCTCAAACTAACAACCTGCACTCCCTCTTCATTAAATTCCAGAAGTTTTTGTACGATGTCCTGGTTGTCCAAAAAATCGTATTTCTGACGAATTTCGTTAGGCGTGGTTCCGGCCTTGCCTTCAATTTCGTAAAAAGTGGACAGTCCGTTTGACGTAAAAATCTCATAAACGGTCTTACAACCATTGCAACAAAAATCTTTATCATCAAACTGGACGCTGCCTTTTCCACATTCGTCCCCACAATGATAACAGGTTAGGTCTGTCATTTCACATTTGCTTTACCTGATGCAAATTTGTAATACTCTTCTTCTTAAAAATATGATATTTATCAGTAAATTACAGGCAGATGTCCATTAATTTTGTCCTATCAGGTAAACCAATCAGTTATGGAAAGCAGATGTGAAAATTGTATCATTCGGCAATTCAATTCCCTACGGGCCATGAGCAAAGAGGAGTTGAAGAAGGTCTCCGATTCCAAAACCACCAAGATCATTAAAAAAGGACAGCCCCTTTTTGAGGAAGGCGATAAACTCAATGGAGTTTATTGTGTCCGAAATGGTGTTTCCAAACTTTCCAAACTGAGCGCCAATGGTAAGGATCAGATTGTAAAACTGGCCACCAAAGGTGAAGTAATGGGGCAACGATCTGTTATATCTGACGAGTGTACCAATCTTTCCGCCATTGCCGTAAGTGACATGGAAGTTTGCTTTATCCCCAAGGAAAGCATAAACCACACCTTGCAATCCAATCCCAACTTTACCCTGGAAGTACTTCGTCACATGGCCCATGACCTTAAAGAAGCCGATGACGTCATCGTCAATATTTCACAGAAAACGGTAAAACAACGCATTGCGGAGGCTTTTCTTTACCTCAAAAACAACTTTGGTGAAGATGAGGAAGGCTTTTTGGTCCTAACGCTCTCACGCGAAGATATTTCCAATGTGGTGGGCACGGCCACGGAATCTGCCATCAGAATCATATCTGAGTTCAAGAAAAAAGGATTTATCCATACTTCAGGAAAAAAAATCGGCATCAAAGATGAGCGCAAACTTATGGAACTCGTTGAAGGTTTTTAAAATCTGATTTTAAAAGCTGACAATTGTCATAGAATCCCCTTAGGCATAGCGGTAATTTTATTGCATCTTAATCCTAGTCCGATGCAAAAGATTTTAATACCTACGGATTTTTCGGAAAATGCTTGGAATGCCATTGACTACACCATGCAGTTGTTCCGTAACAAGCGTTGTACGTTTTATTTGCTCAACACGTATACCCCAGTCATTCCCAGTAGCAGATTTATGGCCAAAATGATTGATGGCGAACGCATTGTAGATGCGGTAAGAGACTCATCAGAAAGGGGGCTGAAGAAAACGGTGGACCGAATCAAGAGCAAATATGGGAACCCAAACCATAGCTTTGAGACGATTTCCTCATTTAACCTATTGGTTGAAGAAGTCAAGGATCTTGTAGAAACTTCAGGAATCCATCTAGTGGTCACCGGTACCAAGGGGGCTTCGGGAATAGATGAAGTCTTTATGGGCAGCAATACCGTACGCATCATAAAAAACACCAAAAAATGTCCTGTGTTGGCCATTCCACACAACTATGATTACACCACACCATCTGAAATTGCCTTTGCTACCGACTTTACCAGATTTTATACGACTTCAGAATTAATGCCGTTGATAGAAATGGCCAAAATGTTCAATTCATCCATACGTATTGTACATGTGCAATATGGGATAAAGGCGCTTTCCGAGTTGCAACAGTTTAACCTAAACATGTTGCGGAGGTATCTAAAAGGCGTTGAACATTATGTGCACACGGTTTCTGAGATCAATTCAGTGTCCCAAACTTTGGAAATCTTCTCCAAAGAGCTTGACATACATCTTTTGGCCTTGCTGAATTATCAGCACAGCTACATGGAAAAAATGACACGGGAACCTATTGTAAAACGAGCAGCGTTCCACACCCAAATACCATTGTTGGTTATACCCGAATTAGGCATGGAAGGAGTTTCCAGGGATACGGATGAAGCGGTGGAGGAGCAGGCTTATCAATAGTAATAAATAGCATTTAGGTTCCTATCTTTATGCTATAAAGCATAAGGCCTTTTTATGAACAAACAATTGCTGATCGAATGCCATGGGCGGATAAAGCCATTTATCTACAACACCCCTGTTTTAACCTCCCACCTCATTGATGAAATGGTGGGCGCCTCCCTCTTTTTTAAGTGTGAAAACTTTCAACGGACGGGAGCTTTTAAGATGCGCGGGGCCGCCAATGCCATTATGCAACTTTCCGAGAAACAAAAACAAAATGGGGTGGTGACCCATTCCTCAGGGAACTTTGCACAGGCCCTGTCTTTGGCGGCGCAAAGTTTGGGAGTGAAGGCTTACATTGTTATGCCCCATTCTGCGCCCCAGGTAAAGAAAAATGCGGTAAAAGGATATGGAGGTCAAATCATTGAATGTGAGCCCACGTTGGAAGCTCGTGAACGTGAGTCAAAACAGATTCAGGAAAAATACGGAGCCACCTTTATTCATCCTTCCAATGATGATGCTGTTATCCTAGGTCAGGGTACAGCTTTTATGGAGCTGTTGGAATCCCATCCTGACTTAGATTGTGTTGTGACTCCCATTGGTGGCGGTGGATTGATTGCAGGAACCGCTCTTGCGGCCCATTATTTTGGCAATCAATGTAAGACCATTGGAGGAGAACCTTTTGAGGTTGACGATGCCTATCGCTCATTACAAAGTGGAAAAATAGAGCGCAATTCCACAACAAATACCATAGCAGATGGCCTTAAAACCCAATTGGGGGATAGAAATTTTCCCATCATCCAAAAACATGTGGAGGAAATAATTCGGGTAACAGAGGAAGAAATTGTTTCTGCCATGCGATTGATCTGGGAACGGCTTAAAATTGTTTGTGAACCCTCCAGTGCCGTTGCCTTAGCGGCCGTTTTAAAACGTGCAGAAAGATTCTCGAACCAAAAGATCGGAATTATAATCTCTGGTGGAAATGTGGATTTGAGTGCTTTGCCCTTCTAGATTTGTGAAATCTTCGGAAGCGTGATTACAAACGTTGTACCCACCTCCCTTTCACTTTGCACTTCAATTTTGCCATCCATGGCTTCCACTTGGGTCTTTACAAGATATAGCCCCAGTCCTTTCCCCTCGGTATCTCCACTCAGCCTTCCGTACATGCTAAAAATCTTCCTTTCTCTTTCCGGGGTAAGTTCCATTCCAATCCCATTGTCCTTAACATAAATCAATATGGAGTTATCCGTTAACTGGGTTGAAATCTCAACCAAGGGAACAACACCTTCTTTGCCATAATTGATCGCATTGAGAATAAGATTATATAAAATATTGACAAAATAGCTTTTTAGTCCCACTATAGAACCCGCTTGTGAAAAATCCGTTTTGATCAGCGCATTGGTTTTGGTTGATTCTTCGGAAAGCAATCCATCCACGTCTTTCATCACCTCGGTTAATCTGACCTCCCGAAATCTTTCCTTATCCGTGTTCTTCATCGATAAAGAAAGATTGAGGTCTTTTATGGTTTGGTCCAGTGCCTCCGTAGTGTGCTCCATTTTTCGTAAAATATCATCATTCATCTCATCCTTGCCCCATTCGTATATTTTAGACAACATGAGAAGGTTTGAAATGGGTCCCCTTAGATTATGGGAAATAATCCGCACAAAATTTTGAAGTTCATTGTTTTGTTGTACAATCTGTTCGCTGTTCTTTACATCCTTGGTCACATCTTGAGTGGTACCAGACATCCGATAGGGTTTGTTGTTTTCATCGTAATAGGCTCTGCCTTTATGATGAACGTACCTTACCTCACCGCCATTGACAACAATTCTGTGGACAATGTCATGCAACTCGTTCTTTTGAATGCACCGCTCAACATCTTTATTAAAGGCATCCCTGTCTTCTGGATGAATTATTTCCAAGAGCGCCTCATACGTGGCCTCGAATTCATCGGGAACTTGCCCAAAAATATTGAACAATTGATTGGACCAGGTAATCTTGTTTCTTACCATATCCCAGCTCCAATGGCCCACATTGGTTATTTCTTGAACCTCACTATATCTGGCTTCACTGTCCTCAAGCCTATGGATGTTGTCAACTTCATTGGTAATGTCCTTTTGCCAGATACAGCACCCCATCACCTTACCAGTGGTATCCATAAAAGGTTGAAACGAAAATTCATGTACGCTGAAAGCGCCCTTCTTGACCAAGGTCTGCCTTGCCGTTGTAGCATATAGGTTCAAGGCACGTTCGCAACCTTTCTCACATACACTAAAAAAAGCACCTTTTTTATAAACGGCTCTTAAATCTTGACCTATTTGTGGCTCATGGCCCAATTCTTCCGTATATTTTTCTTCAAACCGTTGGTTAAAGGAGGTCAATTGAAACTCTTTATCCATGGTCCAGACAACATCATTGCCATCTTCAAAGATTTCAATTGCATCTTGTATGTGAACCTGTTTTTTTTTCACCTTTCCTAAACTTAAAAAATGTATTTATAGCGTATTGTGAAGGGGGAACAACGCATTAGCCAGATTTTGCGCATAAAGTTTCTTGCCAAAACCTTCGGCACACAACCACTGGCTCCAACAAATATATTAGATAAAAACTTTAAAGCAGGGCAAAGTTCAAAATACCCAAAAAACAACTGAAACGGATAAAGATTCAGATTTTTTACGGATAAAAAAAAACGTTTATGAACTTAGGAGTATGAACCTTGCAGATATTCTTCCAAATGTTCAATCTGTAAGGGTTTTGTAATAAATTCCTTTACGTATTTATCATACTTTTTGGCTTCTTCCCTATCCTCATCCGATTCTGAGGACGTAACGAGCAAAACTTCGTTGGTCCCCGGAAAATTTTCAAGCATCATAAATTCCAAGAATTCAAATCCGCTCATTTCCGGCATGTTTATATCAAGAAGAATCAATGTTTTAACGTTTGGGTCGTCCCTAAACCTTAAATCATCAAGTGCCAATTCGGGGTTGGTAAAGCTTTTAAGTTTGTCCTCCATTCCCATTTTTCTGAAATGGATTGCATTCACGGTGTTCACAAGGTCCTCGTCATCGACCAAATAAATTTCCTTGTACATATAGTCTAGTTGATTTGGTTTTGGTTTTGGTTAAGCTACTCGCTTTTTTAAAGATATATTAAATCAGCGAAAAAATTGACTTTTGTCAATTAAATGAACTATTATTTGACAATATTTATTGTAATTGTGAAGTAAGAACGTGCTTTTTTATAGGGAGGTAATTTTTTTCTTACTTGTTTTTGAAGACATATCCTATTTTATATTGTGGAGTTGTTGTTATTGGAATTTCACCAATAGATTTAAAATCAATGAGAGGGATAGCACAAACCTTTGGGAAGTCCTATCAATTCCATGTATCAAGACTGTTGTTTGACCATGAATTCCAACGGGAATGTCTATTTTTCATCCAATAGGAATGGCACTTGGTACATTTAAAGTGCAGATTAGGTGAACCGTTCTTTTGATAATGTCAAAAAAATTAAATCATCCCGTCAATATCTACGTAAACGGTGAATGGCCCAGTCATATCAACCGGGCCAATTCTATTAACTCTACATTTTACGAAGACAGTGTTTTCATTACTGCGAGACAGCTGCCATTTTTTCTTTTCAAACGGAAAACCCTTCAAAGGAATCAATGGGATGGACAATATCTACATGGTAAAAATTTACGCCAGGTAATAAACCCTAAATTAACCCTTCCTAATCTTGGCAATTAAGGCCAATGTCTCCCTAACATTCCTTTCCAATTCATCAAAATTCCCATTCTCGATGATTTCCTTGCTGATCAGCTTTGAGCCCATTCCTACACAGGTTACTCCTGCATCGAACCAGCCCTTTAGGTTTTCCTCTTCCGTACTAACCCCTCCGGTTGGCATGACGCTTGTCCAAGGTTGTGGACCCTTTATTGCCTTTACAAATCCAGGACCGTAGACCGAACCCGGGAACAGCTTCACGATCTCACAGCCCAATTCCTCTGCCTTTGCAATCTCCGTAAGGGAACCACAGCCCGGGGACCAAGCTACCTTCCTACGGTTGCAGACAATGCCCACATCCTCCCGCAAGGAGGCCGTCACTACAAAGTTTGTCCCTAACTGCATATACAGCGAGGCCGCTGCCGCATCGGTTACCGAACCAACACCCATCATCATCCCGGGGAGTTCTTTCAAGGCATATTTGTTCAACTCTGCGAACACCTCGTGTGCAAAGTCGCCCCTTGAGGTGAACTCCATCAGCCGAGCGCCACCGTCATAACAAGCCTTTAATACTTTTTTGCCCACCGCAACATCGGGGTGATAAAATAAAGGGACCATTCCGGTCTCCAACATTGCGTTTACTACTTCTATACGTGTATATCTTGCCATTTTATATTTTTTTATCGTGATACTCTTCCAGAGGCGTCGCCTCCCATCAATTTCTCAACTTCCGATACCGTCACCAAATTGGCATCGCCTTTAATGGTATGCTTCAGGCAGGAGGCCGCCACCGCAAAGTCCAGTGCGTTCTGGTCGTCTTCTGGGTACTTGATCAACCCATAAATGAGTCCTCCCATAAAGGAGTCTCCGCCGCCCACACGGTCAACGATATGGGTAATCTGGTATTCCCTTGATTTGTAAAGTTCCTTACCATCGTAGAGCACCCCGGCCCAGGTATTGTGTGAGGCCGATAGCGATCCCCGTAGGGTGGTGATCACTTTCTTGGCGTTCGGGAACCTTTCCATCATCTGTTTACAAACGGAGAGGAAGGCCTCGGCCTTTACATGTTCCCCCTGGGTGGTGATATCGAGCCCCTCTGGCTTGATACCAAAATGCTTTTCAGCGTCCTCCTCGTTACCTAGGACAATGTCGCAGTGTGCGGTGAGCTCACTCATAATCTCCTCCCGTTTTGCGTCATCGCAGTATTTCCAGAGCTTGGCCCTATAATTTAGGTCTGTTGAAATGGTCACGCCCATTTTCCGGGCCATTTTAACGGCCTCTATACAGGCATCGGCTGCCCCTTGGGAGATGGCAGGAGTAATCCCCGTCCAATGGAACCATTGTGCCCCTTCAAAAACTTTTTTCCAATCCACCATTCCGGGACCAATCTCGGCCATGGCCGAATGTGCCCTATCGTAGACCACCTTACTCCCTCGGCTCACCGCTCCGGTTTCTAAAAAATAGATGCCAAGACGATCACCTCCAAATATGATCTGTTCCGTTCCAACGTTCCTCTTCCGCATCTCCATCAAGGCACATTCACCTATATCGTTCTTTGGCAGACGGGTCACAAAATCTACCGGAATCCCATAATTGGCAAGGGATACCGCAACGTTGGATTCCCCACCCCCGTACACCACATCAAAACTATTTGCTTGTGAAAACCTCAAAAATCCGGGAGGTGCCAAGCGAAGCATGATCTCACCAAAGGTCACTACTTTTTTCATATTGTATTCATTTTGAATCATTATATAAAAATAAAAACATCATTGTTCATCTTTTATGGAAAAAAAGAAGAACGTGCTTCAAATGTAGCACGTTCTTCACAGGATAACTAAACTAACTCAAACAACTATTTTAATCTTGTGCTGTTTCCAAGGTTGATTTCTTTTCATCCTTTGGGGAATTCTTGTGCCAGTGCGACGCCAAAATGGAACCTGTGATGTTCATCATTGGACCAAACACTGCTGGTGCCAAGCCCACAGTGGCCACTTTGCCCATTTCATTGGCGAGCCCAGAGGCCAGTCCAGCATTCTGCATGCCCACTTCAAAAGCAATGGTCCTGCACGAACGTTCATCGAGCCTAAAGAGCCTGCATCCCCAATACCCGAAAAAGTATCCGGATATGTTATGGATGAGTCCCACCAAAATGAGCACTGCACCCATCGTTAGCAGGTTGTCACGACCTGCCGCCGTAATAATGGTGATGATCAAGGCAATTCCCCCCATGGAAACCAAGGGCATGGCCTTATCCAGCCATTCCGTTTTTCCGTGAAAAAGTTTGTTGAAGATTAGTCCGCCTGCAATAGGTATTATAGTGATTTTGATAATACTCCACATCATTCCCCATAGATCAATGGGAATCAATTGACCGCCGAAAGTTTTCATGAGAATAGGTGTCACAAAAGGTGCCAATAGCGTGGCCACTGTGGTCAAGGTAACCGAAAGGGCCAAATTGGCCTTTCCAATATATGCCATAACATTGGAGGCCAATCCACTAGGAGAGGAACCGATTAAAATAACACCTGCCGCTATTTCAGGCGGAAACTTGAACAAGAACACCAAAGTTGCCCCCACCAAGGGCATAATGGTAAACTGACAAGCCAAGCCAATAAAAACTGCTCTCGGGCTTTTGACCACTTCTCCAAAATCCTTAAGGCTCATTGTAGTCCCCATGCCAAACATGATAATCTGTAATAGGGGTACAATAAGGGATTTTAGTTCAAAACTCCCCCAATTGACAAATAATTTGGGATAGCTCATGGCCAACGTCACGCCCGCAAAAATGAGCAACGCAAACGAAAAGCCTTTTGTAGCATGATGCCCCCTAAACCCGAATGACAGAACTAGGAAAAAGAAGGTCAACAAGGGTCCAAAAATGGAATACTCTCCGGTAAAATAAAAATAGGCTGAGGCCACGGCTAATATTGCTGCCGCCCCCAGAAAAAACTTATATATAGACTTCACAAATCTGGTTTTTTATTTTTTATTCGAAAAATGGTATCCCTTCTGGAGCATATTTCTTCATTGCTTCTTCATTAATGTCCACCCCAATTCCTGGTTTGTTAGACACGGTTACAAAACTGTCTTTCACCCAATCGGTTTCGTCATATGTCACTATTTCCTTGAACATTGGATCTGTATGGAAATAGGACTGCCATTCCATTAAATGGAAGTTTGGTACGCTGGCACAAACATGTGCACATGCCATTGCACCCAAGAAGGAAGCTACCATATGGGGTGAAAACGGCACATAATACAGGTTGGCCAGGTTGGCAATGCGCTGACCTTCACCAAGCCCACCACATTTTTGTAAATCGGGCATGATAATATCAACTCCATTGTCCAACAATTGCTTGAAACCATGACCAAGGTAAACATTTTCACCTGCCGAAATGGGAGTGCTTGTTTCTTCAGCTAGGGTCTTGAAAGCATCAAAGTTCTCTGCTGGTATAGGCTCCTCCAACCAGGTCAGGTTAAGGTCTTCCACTTTTTTGGCTATCGTCTGGGCCGTTACATGGTCGTAACGTCCGTGCATGTCGACACATAGGTCTATTTTGGGACCCACAGCCTCCCTTACAGCCGCAAGTTGGTTATACATCCTCGAAATTTCACCAGGACTGGCAGTCCAGTTATATCGATCATATTTATCGGGATCGCTGGCGTAATCCAAATCGAACTTTAAGGCATTGAATCCCCAATTGTCAATGGCATCGGTAGCCGCTTTGGCAAAATCCCCTGGAGAGGGAAAGCGGACCCGGTAAAGGGCCGTGTCACAGTAAACGCGCACTTTATCACGGAATTTACCTCCTAAAAGTTGATACACTGGCAAATCGAGCGCTTTGCCCGCCAAATCCCACAATGCCGTCTCAATGGCTGAAAGAACTGCAACATAAGCACCTGATTGCGCACCTCCAAAATGGCCGGCACGACGGATATCCTCAAAAATTTTATGAACATTGAACGGGCTTTGATTCCTTAAAAAAAAGCCCATTCGTTTTACCAAATGATATGTGCCTGGTACGGCATCTACACCTTCCCCGCATCCATAAATTCCTTGGTTGGTATGTATTTTGACGAACAAGCCACTTCCTCTACGAATGAAACCGCACTTGACATCGGTTATCTTTAAGTCCGAGGGAGCAGAAAACTTAGGGTTTTTGTCCATTGCCTGCACATACTCATTACCATAGGTGCTGGATACCATTCCCAAACCGGCCGTAGCCAATACTGATTTTGATATAAATGATCTTCTTGAATTTTTCACTTTGTTTAGTTTTAGTTACCAGGTTCTATTTTTTAATATTTCTTGAATTTGTTCTTTGGGAACGGGAAGTTCGTCTATATGATCGTTGAGCCATTTGCTGAAATCCTTCTCAATCTCATCGGCCCATCGGGTATCAATCTGGCCAGCAGTGTATTTTCCTTCTCTAATACGTTGATGTCCGAACATGTCTCGCAAGCGTACAATCTCTGAGGTGGTCACCACTTTTTCCGCCAAATGTGGGGGAATAAAGACCACCACACCCAATTTGCCCAACACTACATCACCTGGCATAACGGTTACTTTTCTGATAAGTGTAGGTTGGTTGATGCCTATGATCATGGTGTTCAAATCTCCAGGAGGATTGTGGTGTGAAGCATCATAGCTGGTATAGAAAGAGGTGAAATCTCCTATTTCCATGAGACCTTCAACATCTCGTAAGGCACCATCATATACAATACCATTGCCAGAATTGGCATAAATGGCATTCCCTACATTATCTCCAATGGTAGGACCGTCTTTATCAGCACCAAACTGATTTGCAACATATACATCGCCTTTTACCAAAAGATCTACTGGCCATGTATTCTGACCCCGTTTTCCCTGGGCTTTTCCCCGATCATCAATAGCTTTCCATACCGCTGGGCGTCCGGGCATGAATGTAGCGGTCAGTGCACGGCCCACCAAAACACTATCTGGGTTGATGAGCTTCCAGTCTTCGGCAATTTGATACCTATACCCTGCATTTTTCATCACGGCCCAAGCTTCTTCAACACTCACGGATTTCATTCGCTCCAAAATATCGTCCGGTACTTTGGGCCTACCATCTTCAAATCGTTCCCCCTTCCATTCCGGGGTCAAAAAAATCAGTTCTTCCTTGCTGATCTGTTGGCCAATAACCTGTCCAACAAGACCAAAAAGGAACAGCAGTACAATGATTCCTCTTTTTAACATAGTTTAGATTTTGTTAGTTAATCATCCAGTTTATAATTCTTGATTCTTATATATCCATTTCTGTGTCCTTTATAGCTTGTAGGCTTGGCGGGCCAACAAAACCACTTCGTTGTTTTCATTCATTTGGAAGACCATAATGATGCCAATCCGAACCTTTGCTGGATTACCAGCATTTGTCGCATCGGCCGAAAGTATGTGCCGAACAATGCCTACATTGCCCGATATGGCAACACTTTGATTCTCATTGGTTATGGAAACAAACCTAAAGGGTCCGCTCAGTACATCGTCAATAAACTCTTTCTTATCCTGAATATTTCCACTGGAATGGCCATAGGTTAGGTCAGGTGCCGTAATCGAGGTTAAGGTGGCAGAATCGCGGTCAATCAAGGCCTGGTCCAATTTGCCAAGGGCTTCCAAAACGGTTTCTTTGTCCAGTGTCCTTTCTTCCCCTTGTGAAGTGCATGATACCACAAGGCATAGTACCAGTACTGTTAGGATATTTCGGAAAATTTTCATGTTTTTCATGGTTGGTAGTATCTGCTATTCTCAATATAATCGTTCAATTCTTTTCGGGTCATGGGCAGTTTGGCATCTGGGTAGTTTTTGAGCCAATTCAAGAAATCTGCTTTGATTTCATCTGTCCAGCGGGTATCAATCTGTCCCGCAGTATATGTTTTTTCACGAAGTCTTTGGAATCCGAATTCGTCACGAAGGGCCACTACTTCTGAAGAAATTACCAATTGAGCCACTAAATGCGATGGAATGAAAATGGTTCCGTGTCGGTTGGCGAGGACCACATCGCCCGGTAAAACCGTAGCTCTACCAATGCGAATGGGCGCGTTGATGGTAGTGAGCATTTGCTCCTGCAAATAGGAAGGGTCTTCATCCCTGTACCAACCATTGAATCCTTCAATTTCCAAAAGTCCGCCAAGATCGCGAACCCCTCCATCGAACACTACGCCGTTTTTGGAGTTGGCATAAATGGCATTGCCCAAGTTGGACCCAATCAATGTTCCGTCGATGATCCTGCCATAGCCATCGGCCACGTACACATCGCCATTTACCAAAATTTCAATGGGCCATGAGTTGCTGCCTCCAATGGTATCCCGTTTTTCTTTGGCACCTTGCAGCTTTACATATTCTTTTAAATCAGGACGTAAAGGAACGTATTGTGCGGTAACCACACGACCGGTCATTACGCCTTCTGGGTGGATGATCTTCCAGCCTCCCTCATATTGGTTATTGAAGCCTTTTTGGCGCAAATAGCCCCAAGCTTCTTCTATACGTATCTTTTTTAATCTTTGTAGGAGGGCATCGGACACTTTGGGTCTTCCGTCCTCAAAGCGTTCTCCTTCCCACTCACTGGTAAGGGCCTTTATATAATCTGGTGATGAAGCGACCCTTTGTGCATTGCTATGGACTGTTGCCATTAAACAGAGTAGCACTGCCATCATCTTTACTTGAATATATTTCATATCTGCTGTTAGATTGGTTTACAAAATTTTTAATGTCGGCCCAAGACCTCCAAAGCAATAATCCCAGGCCGACTTTTAAAAAAACTAAACAACTTAAGTAACCTTCGAGCTACTAACTATAAGTCCTATCGTGCGATCTGAGTTCGTTCCATTCATCGGTTGACTTGAAGAAACTCTTATCTCTTGGATCTAAATGTTCTTTGACCACATCTTCATTCAACTCAATACCTAACCCTGGGGCCGTCAATGGAACAGTCGCAAATCCTTTATCAATCATTTTAAATCCTCCAACGGTAGTCACCAAATCTTCCCACCAAGGCAAATCTACCGAGTGGTGCTCCAATGCCAAGAAGTTTTGGGTAGCAGCCGCACAATGTACGTTTGACATGAACGATACGGGTGTTCCTGCTTGGTGCATGGCCATGGCTATTCCATATTCCTCTGCATAGTCACCGATTCTTTTCGTCTCCAATAGTCCACCGGATGAAGCCAAATCTGGATGGATGATATCCACGGCCCTATTTTCAATTAGAGGTTTAAAGTCTTTCAACAAATAAATATCCTCACCGGTAGTTGTTGGAGTCTCAATGGCCTCGGAAATGGTTTTCCATTGCTCGTGATATTGCCATGGCACCATATCTTCGAACCAAGCCAATCGGTACTTGTCCAAAGCTTTGGCCAAACGAATTCCATTGTTAAGGTCAAAGTGTCCGTAGTGATCGGTTGAAATTGGAATTTCATAGCCTACCATATTGCGGACATTTTCCACTACTTGGCAAAGTTCTTCCAATCCTTTTTCGGTGATTTGGATTTGGGTAAATGGGTGCATGGTGTTCCCATAGGACATATAATTCCTACGATCTCCCCATTGGTTCAAATATCCCCTTTCACTTTCCCAAAACTTGCCGTTCACAACAGTATCTGGCTTTCCTCTTAGTTCCCCAATGGAAACATCCATTTTTAACCACGTATACCCTTGATCATTGACCCTATAATCAATCAGTTTTTTCTGTTCTTCTGGAGAACTGGCTTCAGGAGTATCTGCATACATCCTTACCTTATCTCTATATCTACCTCCCAATAGCTGCCAAGCGGGCACATTGTAGGCCTTTCCACAAATATCCCAAAGGGCCATTTCAACACCACAGACACCACCTGCTTGACGGGCTGGACCACCAAATTGACGAATACTCTTAAATATTTTTTCAACATTACAAGGATTCTTGCCAAGAATTCTACTCTTAAGGAAGAGGGCATACCGTACATCGGCGGCATCCCTTACTTCTCCAAGACCATATATTCCTTGATTGGTTTCAATTTTTATGATGGCCGTACCCCCCATAACATTGGTAAGCACATATCTCATATCCGTGATCTTAAGATCAGACGGAGCAGACATCCTGCTTACCTTGGAAGTTGTCTGGGCAATGGTATCTTCAATACCAAGGCCCATCATACCGGTCATTGCAATCCCTCCCAAAGCCGTTTTTTTTAGAAAGTTTCTTCTGTCATCGGCGGTTTTTGGGTTTTCAATCTCTGCCTGCCTTGCCAACCTAAGGTCTTTTTCTTCTTGCTTGTTCCTAGCAATAATCTGCTTTAATACTGATTTCATGCTTTTAATTCTATGTTATAATCTCGGTTAGTTATTAATCTACATCCCACCAAACCGTTGTATCCAAGTTATCGGGGCCCATTCTGGAAACCGCCTCTTGGAGGTTGGTCTGATTTACAGCTATTTCGCCGGTAGGATATGTTAACCTATTGATGAAATCACCTGTAATGTCCTGAGCTGGATATGGGTTGGGGGATAAATCAGGATACCCTGACCTTCTAAAGTTAGCAAACAACTCTGGACCATTCAAAAAAGAAGCCACCCAATATTGTGTATTGATTTCTTCAGCAGCATTGGCCAAGTTCAATGGGTGGGCCGCTATGTAGGCATCAATATCAGCATCAGCAATGGCTACACTTTCGCCGTAGGCGGCTACCTGCTCCATGTGACCACGAATTCCATTCTCATAAAACTCGGCTGCATCACCAGTCACCCAACCGTTAACGGCCGCTTCGGCCAACAAAAGTTGTGTTTGCGCATAAGTGCACAGAAACATAGGAGCCGCTTGTGTTCCGTAGGTAAACCTGTCCAATTGGGAAAAGTCATAAAAACTTGCCAGCCCTAAATTAGTTGCCACAGTCCCAACGGTACTGTTATCATAGCCCATGGGCATACCAACCTGATCGTCAGGATCTTTTGAACTGATTCCCACAACCTGATCTGGTCCAGAGGTGGCCCCAACATATCTAATGGCCAGTGAACCCAATCTTGGGTCATCGTTGGAACTTAAATAATCCACAAATACGTCGGTCAAATAAAAATTATTGGCCTCTGTTCCGTTGAAAGTAAAACTGTATGGATTGGTAAAATTGGTATCGTGTCTTATGACAAAATTATCGTCATTGGATTCCATAACCCCTCCATTAAATCCACTTTGAACTGCTTGCTGGGCCATGGTGGCATCTACATTGGAGAGTCTCATACCGATTCTCACCAAAAGGGAGTTGGCCAATTTTCTCCACTGATCCAGGTCACCCGCATAAAGCGCTTCTCCATTCTCCGCCGGGGCGGAAGCACTTAAAGCGTCCCTAGCCTCAGTCAACTCTGTGATCAAATCTGGATAGATCTGCTCTTGTGGATCGTACTTTGGCAACACAACTTGCTCGGAAAGTCCTTTTCCTGCTTCGAAATATGGGATTTCTCCATATTCGTCGGTAAGGACCATAAAAGCATAGGCTTCCAAAATACGGGCCATTTGCAACAGGTTTGAACGGTCTGATTCTGTGACACTAAGCTGAAAGATTACATCACTTGTATGTTTAATGACATTTTGGTAGTAATCATCCCATTGGTCACCCGTATTGTTCCTATTGTCCTGGTTGTAGTTGGCCCCGGATACAAATCCTGAGTTGGGGGTCACTATTTGTTGAACAATTGCTTCATCATAATAGATATTGGTACCACTTGGAAAGGAAAGCCCAACTATTGCATTGTTCAACAAGAACACGGGATCTATACTTTCACTTGTGGGATCTACTGTATTTGTATTGAGTTCATCAAAATTATTCTCGCACCCCAATAGACCTACCAGGATTACAAAAATTATGATTCTATTCCCTATATTTTTCATGATGTCTTATTTAAAAT
The DNA here is from genome assembly GCA_050303195.1 of Allomuricauda sp. GTDB lineage: Bacteria > Bacteroidota > Bacteroidia > Flavobacteriales > Flavobacteriaceae > Flagellimonas. The sequence continues at coordinate 107,020 of JBNLBG010000002.1, forward strand.
TTGACGTTAAGGTTAAACCCGATACTTCTTGTTGTAGGTACACCTGTGGATTCTAGTCCAGAAACGTTATCGGAACTGAAGCTAAAGGAATCAGGGTCAATATTGGGAACCCATTTTTTAAGCATCGCCACATTGTTTGCGATCAAACTTAGGGTCACCCCTTGTACAGGAGAATCTTCTGGAATAAACTTCCTAAAATCGTACCCTAAGGTCACTTGCCTCAATTTCCAGTATCCAGAATTGTACACAATGGGTTCAATCAACTGCTGTGAACGCACAACCTCCCAATAGGTTTGTGACTCGGTTGCAACAGTATTCGGTTGTCCTGCCTGGTTTACACCATCACCAATAACTCCAGTTTCTCTTCCAGGGAGGGTTATCTTGTGAAGACCGTGTCTAACGGCATTGAAGTTGGTACCGGAGATCATCTTACCCCCCAATTTGAAGTCAATCAAAAAGGATAGATTAAAATCCTTGTATCGTACGGTATTGGTAATACCTCCTACCCATTTGGGCAACGCACTGCCGTAAAATTTGATCTCATCTGATCTTAGCGGTCTACCATCATCAGCAAATACTTGCCTTCCTTGCTCATCGAACTTATAGCCAAAACCGGCCAATTGTCCAATCTCCTCACCAACAACTTGGTATAGGAATCCATTGAATATGTGGTTCCCCACCAAAATACTCTCTCCTTCTTCTTCGCTAAGAAGACTGATCACCTTGGTCTTGTTGTACGATGCATTGAAATTGAAGTCCCATCTTAAATCATCGTTACGGATGGGCGTTAGGTTCAACAACATTTCAATACCATCACTCCTACTTTCACCACTGTTGATCAACTGGCTTATAAATCCTGAAGAGTTGGAAATCTGTGCTGGAATGATTTGATCAATAGTGGTTTTTCGATACACTGCCAAATCCAATCCTACGCGGTTATCGAACATTCTTAGATCGACACCTATTTCTGTTTCCTTTACACGCATTGGGCGTAGATCTGGGTTAGGAAGTGTGGAGGTATTGGCCCCGGCCACCGGATTGGGCGAACCGTCTGGTCCCGGGAAAAAGTTGGCGTTGATATCATAGAACAACGCATCTGCATAAGGGTTTACATCTGTATCACTACCCACTTCAGCGTATGCAGCCCTGAACTTACCAAGCGTTAACCATTCAGCGTTGTCACCCAGCCAGTTGGAGAACAGAACACTACCGGAAACCGAAGGATACAGGATACTTCTATTTTCTTCGGACAGCGTGGAGAACCAATCGTTACGGGCCGTACCACTTAGGAAATAGGTATCCTTATACGATAAGTCAACAGCTCCATACAAAGAGTTGATTCCTCTTTCTGACAAGGAATAGGTTGGGTTCTTCACCCTACCATTTTGCACGGTATACAAATCACGGATTACAAAATCGGTTACATCAACACGATTTAGATCTTGTCTTCTTCGCATTTGGTTTCCACCAACATTGTACCCCACTGCTAAATCTTCATTCACATCAACATTACCCGACAATAGGAAGTCAACATTGGTTTCCCTATACCTTCTTGCAGTTTGAGTGAAGGTTCCGTTAAAGAAAGGTTCTGGAGCTGATGGTCTGGAAGCTTGGCCGGTTGGATACCCATTGTACTGTTGGGAACGTGACCAGTAATCTTGTCCTACCCGAACCTGACCTATAAGCCAAGGGGCGATTTCATATCTTGCTAAAACGTTACCAAATATCCTATCCCTTCTAATTTCATTGAACTGTTGAGAAAGAGTGAAATAAGGATTGGTACGGTTTCTAAACCTACTGTACACAAATTCGTTTCCTTCGGCATTGAACTTTTTCTCATTCAATAAATCCAGAGGCATGGAATTGGCCATGTTATAGAGAGCAACTGAGATTGTGTTATCCTGTTGTCCTACGTTGGGTGGGTTTATGTTCTTCTCGTACGAATAGTTGATATGGGACTCAATAGAAAGTTTGTCCGATAAATCATAGTTTGCCCCAAAGTTTACCGTTTTCCTATTGAACTCGTTGTTTGGGGTAATACCCTTACTGCCCAGATTGGAAAGAGAAAGGTTAAAACCACCTTTTTCAGACCCATTTGAAATGGAAACGGAATGGGTAATATCTGTACCGTTTCTATAAAACTTCTTGATTCTGTCACGTACAGGAACATAAGGAACTTCCACACCGTCAAAAAGAACTTGTGTCATTCCAGGTTGAAAACGCTCTCCAAAAGACCATTGTCCAGAGGTTGGGTTGGCAGATGTTGGCCTAACCCCGTTTTCCCCCTGTCCGTATTCATATTGGTAGTCTGTAAAATCCAAAGGAGTATGGTCTGTAATGTTAACGTTATAGGTAACTCCCAATCCTTGTTGGCGTCCACGGGATTTTGTGGTGATCATGATAACCCCGTCTTTTGCCCTAGATCCATAAAGTGCAGCACCTGTGGCACCTTTAAGGATGGTCATGCTTTCGATATCATCTGGGTTAATACTGGAAAAACCATCACCACCATCAGAATACACACCACCACTGTTAGTACCTACTTCAGAACTGGCACTACCTGGGCTGGTACCAAAAGAAGTATTGTCAATGGGCACACCGTTTACAACAATAAGTGGATTATTGGTTCCCGAGATAGAAGACTGACCTCGAATCCTAACTTTGGATGATCCACCAGGACCGGAGCTCAATGAAGAAATGTTAACACCAGCTACCTTACCTTGAAGAGTGTTCATGAAGTTGGATGATCTGTTCACATTGACCTCATCGGAATCTACCTGGGCAATGGAATATCCCAATTTCTTGGTCTCTTGCTTAATCCCCAAGGCAGTTACCACTACTTCATTCAAGCTTTGGGTATCTTCTTGCAATACAATATCGAGGGAAGTAGATCCACCCACAGGAACTTCTCTTCTTGCAAATCCAATGGAACTGACCACCAAAACTGCATTGGGGCTCTGTACCGTAATCTGGTAATTCCCATCAAAATCAGCGGCAACACCATTGGTAGTCCCCTTTTCAACCACAGATGCTCCCGGTATTGGCACACCATTAGAATCTGTAACCGTTCCTGAAATTGTGGCTTGCAAATCGTCTTCAGAAAGCGGGGAAAGACTTGCTTCCATCGGAGCGACATCGATTGCGTTATTGGTTTTTAAAACAATTTGCTGTTTGTTAAAAAGATAAGAAATGTTTGTTCCCTGGAACAGTTTGTCCAGTATTTCTGTAATTAATTTTTGGTCTACATTAATAGTGACCTTTCTTTGAGCATTTACTTTTTTGTTGTCATAAAAGAACTTGAATTCTGAGACAGACTCAATCTGTTCGAACACCTGCGCAATCTCTACATTTTCCATTTCCAAACTTAGTTTGGTCTTCTGGGAGTAGGAATTTGCATGTGTCGAGAAAAAAGAAACTATCAAAAAAAACACAGTTAGTTTCACTGTCAGCGACAAGTTGTTAGTTAAACAAGGCAGAGTGCTCTTGATGTAATTTTTCATACCTTTGTAATGTTTTTAGTTAACTTAATTTTTTGAGTTAATAATCCCAATCGGGTAGATGTTGCAGCATCTCCCGATTTTTTTATGTGCATTTATTTCATAGGCGTATAATTTTGCTTTTGGTTATTTATTCTAAAATGGTTATTTGATCTTTTTCTATCAAGTAATCAAAGTCGGTCTCAGTCACAAAGGTGTTGAGCACCTCCTCAATGGTCTCCACATCAAAAGTGGCGGTAAATATTCGGTCTTCCAGCTTTTTATTCTTGTTTTGAATGGACACGCCGTAGTGCCTTTCCAGCTTTTTCATGATATCTTTGAACCGCATCCCTCTAAGAACAAGTTTTCCTTGTATCCAACTGGTATATAAATCGGTATCAACTTCTTCCATCTTTGCTGATTTGGAGTCTTTGTCCCAGTGGGCAATATGACCTGGCTCCAATAGTACCGAAGAATCAATGTTCTCCTCAGTTTCGTTAGTGTTCAATCGAACAGACCCCTCTACCAATACGGTGTTGATATCGGTTTCTTCAGGATATGCATTCACGTTGAACTTTGTTCCCAAGACTTCAACATCCATGTTTCCGCTGGTCACTACAAATGGGTGTTTTTTATCTTTGGAAACTTCAAAAAAGGCTTCTCCTTCTAGATATACTTGTCTTTTCTTACCTGAGATAAAGTTTACGGGGTACCGAAGGGAAGACCCTGCATTTAGGTATACATGTGAGTTGTCCGACAGAACAATATCAAACCGTCTGCCATTCGGCACAGACAATGTATTGTAAACCAACTCTGTTAAATTTTCCTTTCCGGAATAATCCAATTGATTGCCGTTTCTCTCACCCAATCTATTTCCGTCTTTATCTAAAAGTTCTTCCTTATTCTTTTCAGAGGAAAGTTTAATCTTCTCACCATTATCAAAGACAATCACAATGCCTTCATCCTTAGTGCTCTTATCTACAATATCTTCAGGGGAGTTGTTGAAATTCCAATAGGCATATCCCGTAACAAAGGCAATAAGTAAAACTGCGGCGTATTTATAACTGGCATGTATAATATGCTTGGTTTGTGATTGACGCTTGTTTGCCAATTGCTTTTCCAGTACTTTTTCCCATGCAGCGTCAACATCTAATGTTGCCAAACCGGAAATATCGCCTCCTTTCCTGTAAAAAATTTCTATGTTTTTATAGATGTTCTGATTTTCTTCAGAGGCCAACAGCCACTCACTGAGCTCTATTTTCTCAGACTCATTGAGTTTTGAAGTAAGTTTTTTATAGATCAGCGAAGCGACTTCCATAGGCTTAAATGACTAAGTGGTAATTCCACCATTTGCCTATAGAATTACAAAATTGGAAAAACGGGTAGTACTTAATTGTTAAAACGTCAATTTTTTTAGTCAAAAAAGGTGACAATCATAATAATAAAGCTAAAAAAATACGAACTACTGAGATTATGGCGAAGAATTTTGAAGGCCTTTTTTAAGTGGTATTTCACTGTATTTGTGGAAATTCCAAGAACATCTGCAGTACTTTTATATTGAAGCCCCTCAATCACGCAAAGCTCAAAAACCCTTTTGCTTTGTTCAGGCAAAATATTAAGTGCTTTTTGCACCTCAACCTGACCTTCTTTATCAATAAGCTCCTGTTCGTAAGAAGTATCGTACAGGCTTATCGTTTCATCCAATCGACGAATCTTTCGTCCAGACTTTATTTTTAATAGACTCGCATTCTTAACGGAAACCCGGATATAGGATGGAAGATTTTCAATAGTGTGTACATCTTTTCGGGTCAAAAGTTTGACCATGACATCTTGAACCACATCTTCTGCTTCTGGCATGCTATGGAGGAATGAGAAAGAAAAAACACACCATTCCTGATAGTGCTTTATAAATATTCCTCTTATGATATCTTCGGTTTGATTCTTCATTGATCTTAAAAATACATCTGTACTGACTGACCGGGGTTATTTACATTGAAGAATGCGTAAAAATAAGCGTGATTATTTCAAAAAAACCACTCTAATATATTCAATTATTTTTGATTTCATAAAATTCACCTAAAAAGGACACGGCTTAATATTGACTTAACCGGTTACTCAATTTAATTGGATATGAATATTCTGAAGTATGTTCACCAGAGACATTATGACTCACGATTTTTTAAATTTAAGCCTGATTTTACTATAACTCAATGATTTATGAAAACGATTTCGTGAAATACAAAATACCATTATTGATCATGGACCATAGGATTTTTGAAATATTCCTAGAATGAAAATTTCTTTTAGATCATTCTGGATTTTTTAACTCCCTTTGTTGATTTTGTTAAAAAATTCATTTTACAACGGGACAACAACTTGTAATTGTTCATTAAAAAGGCCATCATATCCAAGCATTGATGGCCTTTTCTCTTCTTATTTTTAGTTTGGCTTAGCCTATGAGAGTACCATTAATCCAATCCTTTCAAACCAGGTTGAATGATCTCATAGCCTTTTTCTTCTTTAGCCTTTTCTACCATAGCCTTCACATCCGATAATAATTTTTTGGCATCGTATATTATGCCATCCTTTATGGTGTATTTTACACCTCCGGCGCGAATCACTTTGTTGTCATCGGTAAGCTTTATGGTCCCCGTACCGTATAAACTTTGCAAATTGGCCACAGGATTTTCCTCCACAATCACAAAATCGGCCAGTTTGCCGGGCTCTATGGTTCCGATCTCATCATCCATCCCAAGAGCCTCCGCCCCGTTCAAGGTGGCTGCTTTGATTACTTCCAGTGGATGGAACCCTGCTTCGCGCAACAGTTCCATTTCCCTGGGATACGCAAAACCGTAGAGTTCATAAATAAATCCTGCGTCCGTACCAACAGTGACCCGTCCACCCCGGTTTTTGTATTCGTTGATAAATGTCATCCAAAGTTGATAGTTCTTTTTCCACGTCACTTCCTTTTCAGTCCCCCACGTATGCCAGTACGATCCATGGGATTCTCTGCTGGGGGCATAAAATTCCCAAAGCGTAGGCAGTGTGTATTCTTCATGCCATTCCGCTCTCCGCGCCCGGGTCAAGTCCCTATTGGCCTCATAAATGACCATGGTTGGAGAGAGGGTAAAATCAAGTTCGAGCAATTCGTTCATCACACTGTTCCATTTATCTGAAAATGGAGGGGCGGACTGTGCCCACAACTGGCCGGCCTCACCAAAACGATCCTGTTCGTTTTGGTAATTGTAGTCCAAGGAATAATCTTGTACCGTTCTATCGTAGAACAAGGCTTCGGGAAGTCCATACCAGTGCTCCATGGACGTAAGTCCTGCCCTGGCACTGTTCAACACATTCCATTCCCCAACATAGGTTTGGGCATGGTGCATTTTTGAACGCAGTCCCAATTTTTTGTTTTCTTCAAGGGCTGCCTGCATAATTTTTGGAGGGGCACCAAAAAACTTGATGCCATCGGAACCGCTCTTGGCATTTTCACGCACCCATTCCCTGGCTTGCTCCGGTGTGGAGATTGGTGTTTCCGAACCAGATCCAAAAAAGGTATATGCCTTTATTCTTGGAGCGGTAATTTTATTGTTGGCACTCTTTTTCTTTTGATCTAAGGTCCAATCCAACCCGTTTCCACTTCCAGGATCGGCAATTGTAGTAATTCCATGGCCCATCCACAGTTTAAAGACATATTCTGCGGTTGTACCTTGGGCTTTGCCACCAATATGGGCATGGGTATCCACAAATCCAGGTAAGATATACATTCCTTCTGCTTGCAGTTCTTTACCTCCCGGTTTTAGTTTAGGCCGTCCGGCTTCCTTGATCTTAACCCCAGGATAACCCACGGTTTTAACATCAACAATACGATTGTTCTCCACAACAATATCCACTGGTCCAATGGGAGGTGCCAAATTTCCGTTGATCATGATGGCACCACGAATAATCAATTGGGACCATGGCCCCTCACCTTCTGTCCTTTCAGGAGCTTTTTTAACTTGTCCGAAGCCACCTTGCAAGACAAAAAGGCACAGAAGTGGTAAGAAGCTAAACTTTGAGACTTTCATATAAATTCAGGTTTTTCATAATTTCCCATCAATATACAACCAACTTTTTTTGAATTTGCCCTAAGGCCCAAATTATATTAAGGTGACAGCCTTTATCCATAAGCTAAAAATAACTTGGAACAATTCATCGCAAAAGCACAGGGACACCTTGCGGAACTAGATCCTAAGTCTAGTGTATATTTGCCCAAAAAGAGTCAAATCAAAGTGAACCAAACTCGAATACAAGTAAAGTGATGGTTTTGTGATCTTTTTGTGAGGCTTCTTATTTTCCTTTGGTCCAGCGATTTATTGGTTTTATAACCAACTCCAGAGTCAAACAACTAATGGCTCCAAAATTTAATTGATTGAAAAATGAATAAAAAGAGAACTATTATCCTTGTACTGGCCCTGGTTGGAATAAACTTAAGCTTTAGTCAGGATACGGCAGAATTCTTTTCAAAAGCGGACATTTTTTTTAAGACGCATGTGAAAAACGGGAGGGTGGACTATGGTACTATCAAGGCAAATCCGTCCAATTTATATTCATTGTTGGATTTGGCCCAAACCATTTTAGTATCCAAGAAAGATTCCAGTACCTATCAAGCCTTTTGGATCAATGCTTATAACTTATCGGTCATTAAAGGAGTGATAGACAATTACCCCATAAAATCCCCTTTGGATGTAAACGGATTCTTTGATAAGGCAACCTATGCAGTAGGTAGAAAAAACATCACCTTGAATACTATGGAGAACGAGCTGTTACGGGCCAATTTTCCCAAAGAGGCCCGGTTCCATTTTGTGCTGGTCTGTGCTGGACTGGGATGCCCCCCGATTATTAATAGGGCCTACTTACCGGAAACTCTGGAGGCCCAATTGCAGGAACAGACCATATTGGCCTTGAACGATTCCACATTTGTAAGGATTAAAGGGAAGCGTGTAGATCTCTCGCAAATTTTTGAGTGGTACCGGGAAGACTTCACCCAAAATGGAAAAAGCCTGTTGGAATTTGTGAACCAATACCGAAAAGAAAAAATAACGGACAATGCCAAGATAGGGTACTATCCTTATGATTGGTCCCTAAACGAAAATAAATAAGAGCATGATCATGAAACAACTTAAGAGCTATTTGTGCATGGCAGGAATATTTTTCTGCTCGTTGATCGGGTTTTCCCAAGACGATGGCCAACAGGACAAGAGCAATATTCAACAGTACACCCCATCAAAATTAATTGGAAAGGGACAGTGGGACCTTAAATGGTTCAACAATTTGTATACCCAGACAGAGAGCACCTTTTCCAATGCAAAGGAACCTCGGCAAACGTTTTTCACCTCAACCCTTGAGGTATATACAGGGGTAGGAAATAACAAAAGATGGAACATCGGTGCCATTTTTGAATTTCGGTCCAATGTGGTCACGGGACGTGATGCTCTCGATGTTTTCAAATTTGACGGTCAAACGGGAACGGCACGTTCAGGACTTACATCCATTGCCCCTTCCATAAAGTTTGTTCCTTTTGCCACAGTATCAAACTTTTCCATACAGAGCTCCCTTTTTGTTCCCTTGGTAGATAATGAAAGTGAAGATGGGGTATTCCTGGACCAAAAAGGATTTATTTGGCAAAACCGCTTTTTTTACGACCATACCTTTCCTGGAGGAAAGTGGCAATTGTTCACCGAGCTAAATTCTGAATTGAGCTTTGGAGACAAACAGGAAAGCTTTGCAAACAATAGTCTCAACCTAACCCCAGGGCTTTTTCTCAGCTACTTTCCAAGTTCCAAGTTTACCATTTTGGCCTTGGCCCAACACTCACAACGATTGGATTTGGGAAATGATTTTGCACAAGATTACACGGCACTCGGAGGGGGTCTAAAGTACCAGCTTACCCGAGTATTAAATGTAGAGGCACTCTATACCAATTTTGTTCGAGGCAATAATACAGGACTTGGCGAAACCTTTAACATTGGTTTGCGGGCCATTTTTTAATGTGAACGTAAAGAAGCGATGCGGTCGAAGAAGTGTTCTTTGTCCCATCATCCCAAAAAATAAGTTATTTTAGGGGTTCAAGAAGTTTTGATTCAATACCCTTTTAAACCAGCATGAAGAAAAGCCACCCACTTGCCAAACCATTTTGGGCGGTTCTAATTTTGCCTGTTCTGCTGATATCAACCATTGGCCGATCTCAGAACAAGGTAGCCGATGTAAAGCTGGTAGGGAACAAACGTACCAAAAGCGCTCTTATTAAAAAAATCAGCAAGTTGAAACCGGGAATGGAACTCGATTCAGCGTTGATTGAAGAGGATATCTATCGACTGAAACGGTTACCTTCTATATCCCATGCCTATTTTCAGGTCTTTCCGACTGAGAATGAAAACGAGTACAATGTGCATTATGGTGTTGAGGAAAATTTCACACTTATTCCCTATGCCAATGTATACACCACCAATAATGATGAGTTTGCATTTAGAGTAGGGCTACAGGAATTCAATACCTTGGGCAGGAATTTTATTCTAGGGGTATTCTATCAGAGAGATGTTTTTGATTCATTTGGATTGCATTTGAGAGCTCCTTACCTGTTCACCAAAAATTTAGGGCTGGCCATGAGTTACCAAGATTTGACAACCCAAGAACCTGTTTTTTTAAAGGAAGGCACAGCAGATTACAAGTACAATAACAAATCCTTCGAGATTTTGGGACTGTACCAAATCAATTTTAAGCACCGATTGGAAGTTGGAATCAACTTTTTCACTGAAGATTACCAATACCTTTTTGGCAGCACCAATCCCAATGTCCCGCAATCCCTTGAAGTAGACAAATATTTATATAAAGTCATTTATAATTTTGATGCGCTTGGATACCATTATCAATATTTATCCGGTTTTAAGAGTACATTGAACCTTCAATATGTACATAGTGCCAACGAACAGCACCTTCCGGAATTTATCATTGGTTTCAATGATTTTGTCTATTTCAAAAGAATTGGTCGACGCGGTAATTGGGCCAATAGGTTGCGCTTGGGTGTTTCCAGTAATCTGGATACTCCTTTCGCTCCTTTCACAGTGGACAACAACCTCAATATCAGAGGTGTGGGAAATACTATAGATCGTGGTACCGCAGCTATTGTCTACAATACGGAATATCGACATACTTTGGTGGACAAGGATTGGTTTGTGCTACAGGGCAATTTGTTTATGGATGGAGGTACTTGGCGCAATCCGGGAGGTGATTTTAGTGATTTTGGTGATAGCGGAAATCTGCGTATTTATCCAGGGGTGGGCATACGATTTATCCACAAACGTATTTTTAATGCCATTTTCAGGATAGATTATGGCTATGGTATCACTAAAAATGCTTCTAGAGGTGTGGTCTTCGGGATAGGGCAATATTTTTAATACATTATGGGAAATTCCTTCTAAACTACTATGTCTCAAACTGAATCAGACAAATCCAATCGGACAATCTGAAAAATAGAAAATCATGGACATTTGCATAAAGTGTAAGGAGTTTTTCAAAAAGTGACCAATATATTCCAATGATTCGTTTTTTATACATCGGCTTGTTCTTTCTTTTCGTCAATATGGGAGTTGGGGAAAGAGAATATCATCGAGAATATTATCCCAACGGAAGACTAAAAGCACAGGGCTGGGAAGAGCATGGTCTTAAACAGGGCTATTGGAAGTTTTATTTTCCCAACGGGAAATCTAAGGAGATGGGGCATTTCCATAACGGAAAAAAATCGGGATATTGGTATTTCAACAATCAATATGGGCGTTTGGACAAGGAAGGACATTACACGAATGGAAAAAAGTCACAATGGTGGATCTTTTATGATGAAAAAGAGAGGGTTGACCATAAGTGCCAGTTTCATAATGGAATCAAAAATGGATATTACCTGAAATACAAAAATGGAGGGTTGGGGTCAGTAATAAAATTCCACAATGGAACACCGTTGAAAGAATGGCACGACCTTAAGAGTTTTAAAGAGGACAATGACCTCTCCGATTTGAAATAAGAATAGACCCTGTTGAGTTTTGGAATAGCATCAAATGATAGCATTTCATATTGCCAATCGAAAAAGCCCAAATGTTGTACCCAAGATTTTTTATGAAGAATCCAAAAATAAAAAAAGCTCTCAAGTTTTTGAGAGCTTTTGGTGCGGGTGAAGGGAGTCGAACCCCCACGCCTTGCGGCACTAGATCCTAAGTCTAGCGTGTCTACCAGTTCCACCACACCCGCAAAGGGAGTGCCCGCAGAATGTTCCTCCGAACGGGCAGGCAAATATAATTCAATTTTTCGACTTGCAAACGAGCCTACTTAAAAACTTGTTTTTTGTACTTTTAGTGTCCTTTTTAAATCATACATGGAACAAATAAACGATTACATCAACACCCACAAAGATCGATTCATAAACGAACTTATCGAGCTTCTAAAAATCCCCTCTATCAGTGCAGACCCTGCCTATTCCAAAGATGTTTTGGATACGGCCAAGGCCGTGGAGAAATCCCTGATTGATGCGGGTTGCAATAACACCGAAATCTGTAAAACCAAAGGATATCCCGTAGTGTACGGGGACAAAATCATAGACCCAAACTTACCCACCGTTTTGGTTTATGGCCATTACGATGTACAACCCCCAGACCCTATGAATCTTTGGGACTCTCCCCCTTTTGAACCTGTAATCAAAAAGACCGATTTGCACCCTGATGGAGCCATTTTTGCTCGAGGTGCCTGCGACGATAAAGGCCAATTTTTTATGCACGTAAAGGCTGTGGAGTTTATGATCAAAAACAATTCATTACCCTGCAATGTGAAATTCATGATTGAGGGTGAGGAAGAAGTGGGAAGTGATAGTCTAGAGGATTTTCTTAAGGAAAACAGTGAGAAACTCAAAAACGACATTATCCTTATTTCCGATACGGGGATGATCGCGAATGATACTCCATCCATTACCACAGGACTCCGTGGACTCAGCTATGTTCAGGTGGAAGTGACCGGTGCCAACCGTGATCTCCACTCTGGTATTTACGGAGGTGCGGCGCCCAACCCCATCAACGTGCTTGCCAAAATGATTGCATCTCTGCACGATGAAAACAACCACATCACTATTCCTGGATTTTATGATAAGGTCCAGATCATTTCAGATGAGGAACGTGCCGAAATGGCAAAAGCCCCTTTTAATCTAGAAGCGTACAAAAAAGCATTGGATATTGATGATGTCCATGGTGAAAAAGGCTATTCAACCACAGAACGTTTTGGAATACGACCCACCTTGGATGTAAACGGTATTTGGGGCGGTTACATGGGTGAAGGTGCAAAAACCGTAATCGCCAGCAAGGCCTATGCTAAAATTTCAATGCGACTGGTTCCCGATCAGGATTGGCATGAAATCACCGACCTGTTCACCAAACATTTCACTTCCATTGCCCCAAAAAGTGTGAAGGTAAAAGTTACCCCCCATCACGGTGGTCAGGCTTATGTGACCCCTATTGAAAGTGATGGCTACCAAGCTGCTTCCAAAGCGATAGAAAAAACTTTTGGAAAAGTTCCCGTGCCGCAGCGCACCGGAGGAAGTATTCCGATTGTGGCCCTTTTTGAAAATGTGTTTGACAGCAAAACAATCCTTTTAGGATTTGGATTGGACAGTGACGCCATCCATTCCCCTAATGAACATTTCGGCGTTTGGAACTTTTTGAAGGGCATTGAGACCATCCCTTACTTCTATAAATATTATATGGAAATGAAGGCTTAAATCTTCTTAACGTACTTGGTGATGATCACAATTTGTTGACCATCCACCTTGCCTTCTATATATTCGGCATTTTCGTGATCCAGGGAAATCCGTCGCACGGCGGTTCCCTGTTTTGCGACCATGCTGGAGCCTTTCACTTTTAAATCTTTTACCAGCACAACGCTGTCACCATTTTCCAAGATATTACCGTTTACATCCCTGTGGATGATTTGTTCACTGGCTTCCTGACCTTCTCCTGTTGCTTTTGCCCAAGCCAAAGCTTCCTCCTCCAAATACATCATGTCCAAAAGGTCTTGCGGCCAACCTTCGGATTTTAACCGGTTCAACATTCGCCACGCCACCACTTTAACGGCATCATGCTCATTCCACATACTGTCATTTAAACAACGCCAATGATTGGCATCCACAGCATCAGGATTTTCAATTTGATTTTTACAATTCGCACAAGTCAAAATGCTTCCGTCCAATCCTCCAGTGGAAACCGGTGGCACTTCATAGATGGTCAATCCTTCAGTTGCACCACACAGTTCACATACTGCACCACTTCGTTCCTGTAAATCTTCCAGTAATCCCATTTCATTTTTTTAAAGCAATGCAAACTTAGAACTTTTCAAACAATACTTGAACTTAATAAAGGGTTTAGAAAGAAAAAATCCACTCACATGCATGAGTGGATTTAATCGAAGCCACAACAAACCTCATGGCAATTGTGAATACCCGCGTCTGGTCTTCCATAGGAAGTATTTTTCAAAAAGTACTTTTGAAAAATCGTAGAACACATTGGGAATCATAATTGCAAAATTTCTGGGTTTGAACAAGTGATCACTCACAATGATCACTTCTTTTTTCCCTGCATCCATCACACAGATACCAGGAATTTTTCCCCATGCTTTTGTTTTTAATTTATCTTTTCCATTGGTGACCCGTACAATGTTTTCAGCAACAATTTTCCCGGTCTCATCAGATGGATAACCTGTTTTGGGACCTGAAAAAGGCACTTTACCGGGCTTGAAGGGCAATTTTACGTCAACAGCAATACCTGCTGACCAAATATTGGGGTATTTCAAGTGCCTATAATCATCTCCTACAGGCAAATATCCAGCTGGGGTTGCCATAAGATCAGGGGAGTTCACTACAAAGTCCACACCTACAAATGGAGGCATCAACATGGTAAAATCGCTTGCCAGTTCTTCACCGGAAGTCAATATGACTTTGTCCTTTGTTACCTCCTTCACGGCAACCTCGGTGTGGTAGTGGATGTTGAACATTTTCATAAAGGATTTGAGCATGGTCTCACCTCCGGTGATGCCATCAATGCCAAAGTGACCCAAGAAGGTTTCTGGAGTGATCCAATGCAAATCCACTTGCTTTCTTATCTTTTGTTCCCGCAACCATTTTTCCACATTAAAGAGGAATTCATAAGCGGCACCCATACAACCGGCATTTTGAGTAGCACCGATGACAATGGGACCAGGATTTTTCTTGAACTCTTCCAAAGCTTTTCTAGTTTTCATGGCACCGTTGGGCGTACCAATGTAATGGGCAAATTCGGCAACACCAGGAGCTACATCGTATTTTACCTTAGGACCTGTGGCCACTACCAAATGGTCATAAGCAAAGTCTCCTTTTGTAGTATACACCACTTGAGTATTGGGATCCACACGTAAAGCTTCCGCTTGAATAAAATCGACCCCTTTCTTTTCCAAAATGGTATCTTTTCTGAAAGAAATATCTTTTATCTCCCTTCTACCAAAGGGTACCCATATCAGTGAGGGAACAAATAGAAATAAAGGGGATTTGTCAATGACAATCACCTTGTGTTCTTTTTTCCCTTTTCGTTTGATTTCCAAAGCGGCGGTCATTCCTGCGAAATTTCCACCAATTACTACTGTTGTTGTCATGGCCTTTGAATTTATTACCATAAAATTACCCCATCCCTGCATCAAAAACAGTAACCTAAGTCACATAGCATCAATACGTACCATCATCTTAAAATTCTCCCAAATAAGTGGTAAAACCCATGATTCATGCACCTATTATGTAACAAAATATCCAAAATCACGTTCTAATATTCTATCAATCAAATCAGAACACTATAATGTTACAACGCTTTTTTATCTTCTGTTCGGGGGCAGACACCCATATTCTTGAAACTTGTTCCAACGGGGAACGCAACAAGTACGCCGGTATTGGCGCTACGGTTTTCTTTACGGCCGTTATGGCTTTTATTGCCAGTGGCTATGCACTGTATACCGTTTTTGACAACATCTACACTGCCATTTTCTTTGGACTCATCTGGGGATTGCTGATTTTTAATTTGGACCGATATATTGTTTCCACGATTAAAAAGAGGGATAACTTTAAGGGTGAATTGCTGCAGGCAGCGCCACGAATTGTACTCGCCATTATTATTGCCGTGGTGATTTCCAAACCATTGGAAATGAAGATTTTTGAAAAGGAAATCAATCAGGTGTTGTTGGAAGAAAAAAATGCCATGACCCTGAACAACAAGGAGCAATTGGCATTGCAATACAATCCAAAAATTGAAAGCCTCAATCAAGAAATTTCCGCCCTAAAAAATGAAATAGCGACCAAAGAGGCGGAAACCAATGCCCTTTACGACACCTATATTTCCGAAGCTGAAGGAACCGCTGGAACGGGTTTATTGGGCAAAGGACCTGTTTACAAAGAGAAGCGGGAAAAGCATGACGCTTACTTGGCTGAACTGAATACCCTTAAAGAAACCAACGCTACCAAAATAGAAGGGCTTGAGGCCCAAATTGCTGCCTTGCAAACGGATTACAGCACCGCAGTTACCAATTCACAACCCATTATTGATGGGTTTGACGGACTCATGGCCCGTATCAATGCCTTGGGGAAATTGCCCTGGTTTCCGTCATTTTTTATCTTTTTATTGTTCTTGGCCATTGAAACCGCTCCCATTATTGCCAAGTTGTTGGCTCCAAAGGGAGAGTACGACTACAAGTTTGAAGAGCAGGAAAGTGTCGTGGCCACATGGGTGACCCAAAAAGTAGCACAGCGCAAATTGTTGATGGCCACCGATGGCGAAATCAATCAGCAAATCTATGCCGATATCAAGAGCGAGGAAGAACTCTATCGCTACAAAAAGGAAAAGGCAGAAGAGTTGCTCCGATTACAGGCCGATTCTTTCCACAAGGTACAGATGAAGGGACTTTAATCCACAATTCCCATATTTTTTAACAGAAAAGAAGCATTCATATTCTGGCAGACCCCTTCTTTGAACTTATAGTCAAAGAACAGTTCCCCATTGATGATCTGGGCATCAAAATAGTGGTTTTCCACTTCGGGAAGTTCATCGGCAAGGACGCACAGGCTTAAATCGTGGGTGGCCACCAATCCCGTAGACCCATTTTTCACCAAACGCTCTATAAATTTTTTAGAGCCTTCGGCCTTGTCTACACTGTTGGTCCCTTTCAGGATCTCATCCAAAATCACAAAACCATCTCCCTTCTCCAGCTCCTCCACAATGTATTTTAGGCGCTTGAGTTCGGCATAAAAATAGGAGGTCTCATCTGTCAACGAATCTGAAGAACGCATGCTCGTCAACAAGCGAACGGGAGCATAGTTCACATCCTTTCCTTTTACGGGCAATCCCATATTCGCCATCACAATCTGTAGACCAACGGCACGCAAAAAGGTACTCTTTCCAGCCATATTGGCACCGGTAACAATGCAAAAACGCCCTTTCCCAATCTCAAAATTGTTCAATACGTTCTTTTTGGGGTCGACCAAGGGATGACCCACTTCCTTTCCGCCCAATACTACGTCGCCTTGCACCAAATTCGGATAGGTGTGGTCTGGATGATTAAAAGCGTAGGTGCCCAAAGTAATATAGGCATCAAACTGTGCAATGGCAGCAAACCATTCTTCGACCTCATTGCCATATTGTTCAATCCAAGCTTCCACCCGATACGCAAAGTATAGACTCCAAAGCAGGAATCCCTGACCAAACAACAACACCAAAAGATTGTTCTGTTGTTCGAAGTTGTCCAATCTCCGACTAAAATTTTTCAATATTTTGGAGGTCTTTTCTCCTTTCACCTCCAGCTTCTTTTGAAGGTCTTGCAAGAGTTCCGAAGTAAACTTACGCCCTTCCAATTCGGAAATCAATCGTTGGTGCTGCTGGATGGTTTCTTGTGCTTCGGATACTTGAACCGCGAACTTGACAATGCTTTTGGAAAAACGACCTACAATCCCAATACCCAAAAAGAACCAGAGTACTACCAAACTTTCAGGCACTGAACCAGAAACGGTCAAAAAAATCAACAAAATGGAAAGCAATACAAAGACGAAGGTCAAGACGCCTGTCCACTTTGGCGTGAACGATTTGTGGTTTTTCATCCAGTCGGCGACCAAATCTGGGGAAATTCTCGGTTTGGTTTCTTTTGCCAGAGCGGAAAAACGTTGTCGCCATTCGGGCAATTGCGCCAATTCTTGAATGGCTTCTTGTTTTTTGACTATATCCTTTGGATATCCGTCCAGTAAAAGGCTTGAAAT
>JBNLBG010000003.1:0-122833 GCA_050303195.1 Allomuricauda sp.
CTCTTTAAAGACTTTATAATCGCTGGTAAGATCAGGATGCCTTGTATTCATGAAGTTGATTACGGCATCCAAAGTAAGTTCTATATTGTTTCGGGCATGTTGTTCTATGGTGGCCACAGCTTCAGAATTGATGTCCTTCAACTCAATGTCGAAAGCCTTGGGAAGGCTAATGCTCCCTTCCCTAAAGAAAACCGCTCCTCCGTAATATTTCCAGATATTTTTTCGGAGTGCGCAGACCTTTCCATTAGATCGAATGGTTACCAAGCCGACCACCTTCCCTTCAGGCAAATGGGGGAAGGGAATATTTTCATAGGAAATTATCGGAGGATTATCCAGATAAGCATTCACCAAATTCTGGATCTTGCTGTCATCAAAAAAGTCGACCCCCACAATTTCATTATCGGCATCTTCGACCCCAATGACAATAAAGCTATTGTTCTTTGGATTGCTATTGGCCAAGGCACAGACATGCTTTAAAAATTTGGCCTTCCCCTCTTTTTCACCTATGGATATAAAGCGCTTCTTGTCGTAAAAACTGTTCTCGTCGTTATGCGCTAAAAGATTCTTTACCAGTAGGCGTTTGTTGATCATATCATAAGTCCTTCTTCACAATTGTGCTGCTAGCCTGGGCCGTGGGCATCACTACCAAATCCGCGATATTCACATGATAGGGCCGGGTGACCGCAAAAAGGATGATGTCTGCAATATCTTCTGGCTTTAAGGGTTGAAAACCTTGATACACTTTTGATGCTCGTTCCGTATCGCCTTTGAACCGAACATCACTGAATTCAGTTTCCACCAAACCAGGGTTTACCGCACCTACCCTAATACCATACGCATTGAGGTCTATGCGCATCCCTTGGTTAAGGGCATCCACGGCATGTTTGCTGGCACAATACACATTTCCGTTGGGATAAACCTCTTTTCCCGCTGTAGATCCAATGTTGATGATGTGTCCTGCCTTTCGTTCCACCATTTGGGGCAAAACAGCCTTGGTTACATACAGCAATCCCTTCACATTAATGTCCATCATGGCATCCCAATCATCCATACTCCCATCGTAGATGGGGTCAAGTCCATGCGCATTTCCAGCGTTGTTGATCAAGATATCGATGGGCGTAAAGGCTTCCGGTAAACTCCGGATAGCTGCGAAAACCGCATCCCTGTCCCGCACGTCAAAACTTAGGGTATGGACTTTTACGGTTTTCCCCAAGGTTTCCTTGAGCTCGTTCAAACGCTCTTGTCGTCGTCCGCAGAGTATCAGATTACATCCTTGCTTTGCAAAAATTTCTGCGGTGGCCCTGCCAATTCCGCTAGTGGCTCCCGTAATCAGTGCAATTTTCTCCTTCATACTGTTCGTCTTAAGGAACATCGTGGCCTTGACTTGCCACTAAAAGGGCAAACCAATCTTGAAGTTCCAAATCCAAATTCATGGCCTTTGCAGCCAAGCTTATCCGTTCTTTATTTGTGGTACCAATGACAGGAAATACCTTGGCCGGATGTTTCAAAATCCACGCCAATAGTAACTGACTTTCATCAGCACCATATTTTTCCATCAAAGACCCCATTGTTTTTTGTATTCTTTTGATCTGTTCGGTTTTTTTCCGAAACATCCTTCCCAATGGACTCCACGCCATGGCCATTCGTTTGTTCGCAATGCAGTCATCAAAAGTACCATCGTACAGGGGTTCATCGTGCGTCAATGAAAATTCTACTTGGTTCCCAGAAACCGGAATTGCTTTTTCCAACATGGCAATTTGGGAAGGAGTAAAATTGGATACCCCAAAGGTTTTGATCTTGCCACTTTCCAGAAGTGCATTGACGGCTTCTGCAATTTCATAGGGCTCCATCAATGGACTCGGTCTGTGCAAAAGCAGCAAATCCAAATAGTCTGTGTGGAGCTTTTTCAAGGATTGCTCCGCCGACCAAATGATATAATCCTTGTCATATTGATAATGATTCAGTCGATTGTCCCGCCCTCTGGTCATTTGGATACCGCATTTGGAAATCAACTGAATATCTGCTCTCTTTATTCCACTTTCCGCAAAAGCATTTCCAAAATCCGCTTCAGTGGAATAACTTCCATAAATATCCGCATGATCAAAGGTGGTTAATCCAGAGGCAATGCAGTGGTGCATTAAATCGATCATTTCATTTTTAGAAAGTTTTTTGCCCCAACTTCCCCATGTCATTGCTCCAGATATAATTCTGGAATACGTATCTGTCTGTTGCATATAGGGTGAAAGTATAAAAATAAACCCTTAAATCCTTCATAAAACTAGGGCTTTCCCATTTTTTTTAACCATAAATTAACAGGTGAATTTTAAATAAATTTTCATTTTGCACCCCTTAGCTAAAATGCCAACTCTAACACCAAACAACAAAGCTTCATATGGAAGAAAACACTACTATTGATATTAGTGCTGTGAATGAGAAAATTGCCCAGGAAAGTGCTTTTATTGACCTTCTTAAGGTTGAAATGAACAAGGCTATTGTAGGGCAGACACATATGGTGGAACGATTGCTCATTGGTCTTTTGGGCCAAGGTCACATTCTTTTGGAAGGTGTTCCCGGCCTCGCAAAGACCTTGGCCATCAATACGCTGGCCAAAGCGGTAAAGGGAAGTTTTAGCCGTATTCAGTTTACCCCTGATCTTTTACCTGCGGATGTGATTGGTACCCTGATCTACAACATCAAGGAAAACGACTTTTCCATTAAAAAGGGACCAATTTTCGCCAATTTTGTTTTGGCGGATGAGATCAACAGGGCTCCCGCTAAAGTGCAATCGGCTTTGCTGGAAGCCATGCAGGAAAAGCAGGTGACCATTGGAGATGAAACCTTTAAATTGGATGCGCCATTTTTGGTGATGGCCACCCAGAACCCGGTGGAACAAGAAGGTACATACCCGCTTCCCGAAGCACAGGTGGACCGTTTTATGCTAAAGACCGTTATTGACTATCCCAAGCTCAATGAGGAGCAGCTCATCATCAGACAAAATCTTAAAGGTGCCCATGAACCGGTGAAGCCTGTGGTGACCCTAAAACAGATTTTGAGTGCCCAAGAAGCGGTTCGGGACGTCTACATGGATGAAAAAATAGAAAAATACATTCTGGATTTGGTATTTGCTACCCGATACCCAGAAAAATACAACCTGGAAAACCTTAAACCCCTGATCAGTTTTGGTGCCTCCCCAAGGGGAAGTATCAACCTGGCCAATGCATCAAAATGCTATGCCTTCATCAAAAGAAGAGGATATGTAGTCCCTGAAGATGTTAGGGCTGTGGTCCATGATGTGTTGCGCCACCGTATTGGAATAACCTATGAAGCCGAGGCGGAAAACATTACTTCAGAAGAAATCATAAACAAGATTGTAAACGAGGTAGAGGTACCGTAACGGTTCAATGTTTCTCGGTAAAAGTAAAAACATACTTTAACCAACCAGAAAGCTTATTCCTTGAACCCAATGGATACAAAAGAACTACTTAAGAAGGTACGAAAAATTGAGATAAAGACCCGGCGTCTTTCCGACCATATTTTTGGTGGGGAGTACCACTCTACGTTCAAGGGAAGGGGTATGACCTTCAGTGAGGTTCGGCAGTACCAATTTGGGGATGACGTAAGGAGTATCGATTGGAACGTAACCGCCCGCTACAACGAACCTTTTGTAAAAGTTTTTGAGGAAGAACGAGAGCTTACCATGATGTTGATGGTAGATGTTAGCGGCTCCGAGCTCTTCGGAACCGCCAATCAGTTCAAGAAAGGAATCATTACCGAAATCTCAGCTACGCTGGCCTTCTCGGCCTTGCAGAATAATGATAAAGTGGGGGTAATATTGTTCTCGGATGAGGTTGAACTTTTTATTCCACCCAAAAAAGGAAAAAGCCATGTTCTCCGTATTATTCGCGAGCTATTGGAATTCAGCCCAAAAAGCAGTCGCACCAACATTGCCGAAGCCTTAAAGTTCCTTACCAACGTGATGAAGAAAAAGGCCATTGTTTTTGTGCTGTCCGATTTCATTGCAGACGATTACAACAATACGCTTCGCATTGTAGGCAACAAACACGATGTTACGGGCATTCGGGTCTATGATGAACGCGAAGAATCCATCCCCAATCTAGGTATGGTGCAAATGCAGGATGCCGAAACCGGGACACTCCAACTCGTCAATACACAATCCAAAAAGGTTCGAAATGCCTATGGGCAATTCCACAAGGACAAAGTGGCTTACTTTATGGATTCCTTTACCAAATCGGGCTGTGGTGTGATCAACTGTAGAGTGGATGAAAGCTATGTGCGGAAATTGTTGGGCTATTTTAAACGAAGAGGATAAATGATAATTGAAAGGTCAAAAATAAATGGTCAAAGTTCTACAATGCGAATAGCGTTGGGTGCTCTGCTGTGCCTTTTTCTATTCCCCCTTTCCGGGTTTTCACAGGACAACCCCAAGGTTTCTGTGGAGCTGGACACTCTTTCCATAAAAATTGGCGAGCAAATCCATTATAAAATCACGGTTAAGGCCGATTCTACCGATGTGGTCCATTTTCCAGAAGGACAGACCTTCTCTCCGTTGGAAACGGTGGAAGCTATCATGGGCGACACCCTAAAAAACGATGACAAAGTCACACTCCAACGCATTTATGCCCTCACCCAATTTGACAGTGGTGCCTATACCATTCCTCCTCAACGGATTGCCATAAACGAGCAGCCCTATTTCACGGATTCATTCAACATAAAAGTGGCCGATGTGGTTGTTGATACCACCAAGCAGAAGATGTACGACATCAAACCCTTGATCAAAGTTGAAAAGAGTTATGCCGAGCTTTGGAAAACATTGCTTTGGGTTCTATTGGCGTTGATTATCGTGGGGGGACTGGTGTATTGGTTCTTCCTCAGAAAAAAACCACTCACCGAAGAAGAAAAAGAAGCACTCCTACCTCCATACGATCGTGCGCTTTTGGAACTTAAAAAATTAGAAAACTCCAAATACCTGATTCAGGATGAGTACAAACGGTACTATTCCGAGCTTACCGATATTGTCCGTTTGTATTTAGAGGACGAGGTTCATGTATCTGCAATGGAGAGCACCACCGGGCAGTTGATTACCAAACTGGAAATGTTACGGGATGCTGGGGAACTCAAAATTGATGATGATACTATTGACCAATTTCAAAAAATATTGGAAACCGCGGATTTGGTAAAGTTTGCCAAGTCAAAACCGGCAACCTCAATAGCAGAACAGGACCGAAAATTGGTGGAGGAAATTGTGGTGAAAACCCATGATGCCCTTCCAGAACCCACCGAGGAAGAACTGTTGCTGAACGAAGAATATTTGGAAGAACTCGCCAAGAAAAAACAACGCAAACGTATTTATTGGGCTGCTGCCATTTTTGCTGGACTGGTTGTTATTGGTGGAGGTATCTCCTTAGCCTATTTTGGATTCAAACAAGTGCGGGATACCGTTTTTGGCTATCCCACCAAGGAATTGTTGGAAGGTGAATGGGTCTCTAGTTCCTATGGTTTTCCTCCCGTGGAATTGGAAACACCTGATGTGCTTATCCGACAAGAGGTAAAACTCCCACCGGAAACCGAAGTGTTAATCGCAGAGCTCCAAAGTTTTTCTTACGGAAGTTATGTGGGCATCTTTTCTGTGTCCACAAGTTCGGTGACCTATAAAGAAGAAAAAGACCCCGATTTTAATGCGTCTGTTGGGTCCACCTTGTCCAGTTTTGAACAGTTTGGGCTCAAAAATATCATTACCAAACAAGAGGAGTTTGTCACGCAATCTGGTGTAAAAGGACTTAAAACCTATGGCACGGGAACTTTAGATGTTCCTGGAAGCAGTGAATCCAAAAGGGCCAAATACAACATCCTTTCCTTTGGTGGAAAAGGGTTTATGCAACAGGTGGTCATTACTTGGGAAGATGGTGATGACTATGCGGAAAAGATAGTAGACCGAATTTTGAACAGTTTGGACGTAAAAACACAGGTGTAGATGTTTGAAAATATAGAATTTGCAAATCCACAATTTTTCTGGTTGCTCTTATTGCTTCCACTGGCTTTGCTTTGGTATTTTTTCAAACGGAAAAACGAAATGGCCTCACTACGAATTTCCAGTATAAAAGGTTTTTCGGTAAGTAACTGGGCTGCACAAATAAAACCCGCTCTTTTTATGCTCCGCCTTTTGGCACTGGCTGCGATTATTACGGCCCTGGCCCGTCCGCAGACCGAAGATATTTCAACGCGGACCAAGACCACAAAAGGTATAGATATTGTGATGGCCATTGATGTGTCTTCCAGTATGTTGGCTCGGGATTTAAAACCCAATCGACTTACTGCCCTGAAGGAAGTAGCCGCCAATTTCATTAAGGAACGTCCCAATGACCGAATTGGTTTGGTGGGCTATGCTGGAGAGAGTTACACCAAAACACCCATAACCAGCGATAAGGCCATTGTGCTCAGTGCGCTACAGCAAATCACTTACGGCGAATTGGAGGATGGTACGGCCATTGGCATGGGGTTGGCCACAGCAGTAAACCGTTTGAAGGAAAGCAAGGCCATTAGCAAAGTCATAATTTTGTTGACGGACGGGGTGAACAATTCGGGTTTTATTGAGCCGAAGACTGCTGCGGATCTCGCCGTAGAGTTTGGAATAAAAACCTATACCATTGGCTTAGGAACCAACGGAAATGCACTTACTCCAGTGACCTATAACCGAGACGGCTCCTTTAGATATGGCATGCGCCAAGTGGAAATTGATGAGGATCTGCTCAAAGAAATCGCTCAAGTGACCGGAGGTAAGTATTTTAGGGCCACGGACAATGAAAAATTGAAGGAGATTTATGAGGAAATCAACAGTTTGGAAAAAACAGAAATAGAAGAGTTCAAATATTATAAATACGAAGAAAAGTTTAGGCCGCTCATTTTTTTGGCAGGGGTGCTGTTGTTATTGGAATGGGGATTGCGTAATTCTGTATTCAAAAGTTTTGTTTAGGAAATGATTCAGTTTGACGAAAAAATATATTTCTACCTCTTGGGCATTATTCCGGTAATGGTCTTGGCATTCTTTTTTCTTCAACTCTGGAAAAAAAGAACCCAACGTCAATTTGCTGATCCCAATTTGTTGAAGCGGTTGGCCCCAAACAAATCAAGTTTTAAATCCGCTTTAAAGTTGATTTTTCTCTTGGCCGGGCTATCCTTTCTCATTTTGGGATTGGTCAACCCAAAAATCGGTACCAAACTGGAAACTGTTAAACGTGAAGGGGTGGACATCGTCTTTGCTGTGGATGTTTCAAAAAGTATGTTGGCCGAGGACATCGCTCCCAACCGATTGGAAAAAGCCAAACGATTGGTCTCGGAAATCATCAACCAATTGGCAAGTGACCGAATTGGTATCATTGCCTATGCCGGCCAGGCGTATCCCCAATTGCCTATCACCACAGATTATGGTGCGGCAAAAATGTTCCTCCAGAGCATGAATACAGATATGCTGTCTTCGCAAGGTACCGCTATTGATGCTGCCATAGACTTGGCCAGCACCTATTATGATGATACAGAGCAAACCAACCGGGTATTGTTCATTGTTTCGGATGGAGAGGATCATTCAGAAAACAATACTGTTACAGCTGTTGAAAATGCCATTCAAAACGGTATTCGCGTTTTCACTATTGGTGTAGGAAAGGCCAAAGGAGCCCCGATTCCCATCAAAAGAAATGGTGTTGTGGAAAGTTTGAAGAAGGACAATCAAGGAGAGGTGGTCATCACTAAATTGAATGAGGCCATTTTATCTGAGATTGCAGATAGAGGAAATGGAGAGTACATTAATGGTTCCAATACGGATCAGGCGGTAGAATACATCAAAGAATTGTTGAACCAAATGGACAAAACGGAATTTGAAGCCAAGCAATTTGCTGAGTACAAGGACCAATTTCAATGGTTTCTCGCCGCAGGCTTTTTATTTTTATTTTTGGACATCTTCCTCTTGGACCGAAAAACACAATGGTTGAAAAAACTGAATCTTTTTAATGAGCATGATGATGAATAAGATAAGATTAATGTTCACCCTAATCTGTTGCGTGGGAATTGCCCATGCACAGGACGAAATCGTGGACAAAGAGGCCGAAAAAGCACTAAGAACCTCCACAAACCTCACTTATGAGGCCAATGAGGATCTTACCTCCAACGATTTTCCCGTTGCCGAAGCCAATTATAGAAAAGCCATTTCCAAAAGCAAAGAAAATGTAGTCGCCCCGTTTAATCTGGGGAACGCTTACTACAACCGAGAAAGTTATGGCGAGGCTTTTGGGCGATACAAAGAGGCCGGTGAATCAACAGAAGAAAAACCTGCAAAGCACAAGGCTTTCCACAATATGGGGAATGTGTACATGAAACGCAAGGAATATCAACAAGCCGTTGAAGCCTACAAACAGGCCTTGCGAAGCAATCCCAATGACGATGAGACTCGATATAATCTAGCGCTTGCCAAAAAAATGCTGGAAAAGGAGCAGAATGATCAAAAGAACGATCAGAATCAGGATAACCAAGACAATCAGGACCAGCAAGATCAAGACAAAGATCAAAACCAGGACCAGAACAACGAAGGGGACAATGACAAACAGGATGAAGGCAAGCAAAACGAGGACGAGAACAAGGACAAGGGTGATGAAGGTGAAAATGGAAAAGATAAGCCTGAGGAGAATCAGAAGGGAGATGGAGACGAGAAAAAAGAGCAGGAGAAAAAACCCAATGAAGGTGATCAACCAGAAGAACAGGAACAACAACCAAGACCCAATCAGCTTTCCAAACAGCAGATTCAGAACCTGCTAGAAGCTATGCAAAATGAAGAGAAAAAGGTGCAGGAAAAAATGGAGGCCATGAAAGTGAAGGGCAAAAAGATCAGAAACGAAAAAGACTGGTAATGTATAGGTTGAGGAACAGAATAGTGTTGTTCATGGCTGCAATTCTTTTTGTGGCCCACTCTTCCCACGCCCAAGAGGATGAGGTTTCTTTTGAGATGAACCTCAGCAAGGAAAAATTGGGTATCAATGAGCGGCTTAGGGTGGAGTTTACCATGAATAAAGACGGAGACAATTTTACCCCTCCTCCCTTTGAAGGATTTAAGGTGGTCATGGGACCGTCCCAATCCATCAGTTCGTCATGGATCAATGGAAAACGTACCTACTCCAAAACCTACTCCTATATTTTAGTGCCTACGGCCAGAGGGAATTTCACCATAAAACAAGCTACTATTGAAATTTCAGGTGAAACCTATAAAACCCTCTCTAAAACTGTAGAAGTTACCGCTGCTGTGGACAAGCCAAATGATCAAAAAACCGTTGATGATGTTGCGGATGAAAGTCTACATTTGGTGGCCGAGGTTTCCAAAGGTAATCCCTATCTCAATGAAGCTGTTACCGTTATTTACAAGCTTTATGTGAGTCCCAGCATCAGTGTTACCAATTACCGCCCGTTGGACAATCCCAAGTACAACAATTTTTGGAGTCAAGAAATTCCCGTGACCAAGCATACCGCCCAAAATGGCACCTATGAAGGTAAACCATATCGCTATGTCGTGTTGAAAAGAATGGTTCTTTATCCGCAAAAGGCAGGTCAATTGGAAATTGAGCCTCTTTCCTTGGAAATTTTTGTGGATGTGCCCACCAATCGTCGGGACTTTTTTGGAGGTCGAATCTATACCCAGACCAGTAAAACGGTCTCAGCCGGTAAAAGGACCATTAACGTAAAACAACTACCCGAAAGTGGAAAGCCTGCCAATTTTGGTGGGGCCGTGGGTGATTTTGAATTCTCAGTTACTGCCAGCAAGACCGAATTGAATGCTTCGGAATCGCTTCAAGCGGTGGTGGAAGTTTCAGGAAAAGGAAACCTGAAACTCTTCCAGCTTCCTGAGCCGGAACTTCCCAGTTCCCTTGAGGTATATGACCCCGAATACGAAGAAAATATCCAAACGTATACCTCTGGAATGGAAGGCAAGGTGAGCAATAACTATACGGTTGTACCTTCATTTAGGGGGAAATATCCCATTCCCAGTATTCCTTTTAGTTACTTCAATCCCAATACCGGAAAATATGTTACCCTCAATTCAGAGGAAATCAATATTGAGGTTTTGGAAGGGCCTACCAGTAACTCATCCAACAACACTATTGCGAGTACGCCATCAAACCAACAATTGGTGGTGCCCACCGGAAAACAATTCCACTTTATAAAGCTGAGCCCAAATCTTAGCCCTATTGGTGTAAGTTACTTTTTCGGTTCCAATACCTTTTATATGCTCATGTTTGCTCCTTTACTGCTGATTCCCATCGCCATTTTTTCTTTTAAGAAAAGAGAGGCCATTGCCCGCGATGTGGAAGGCAACAAGGCGAAACAAGCCAATAAATTGGCCAAAAAGTACCTGTCCACAGCTAAAAAGGAACTAGGCAATAAAGAAGCTTTTTATGTGGCTTTGGAAAAAGGACTGCACAATTATTTGAAGGCCAAACTAAAAATTGAAACCTCAGAGTTCAGTAAGGAGAAAATCACATCCATTTTATTGGATAAAAAAGTGGATGATACAGATGTGGATGGCTTTATTGAATTACTAAAAAACTGTGAAATGGCACGCTACAGTCCATTTTCTGATGTGCAAATGCAAAATGATTATGACAAGGCCAGCGAGGTAATCTCTAATTTGGACAAGCAATTATGAATCTAAAAAAGTTGATTGTTTTATTGGGCCTCTTTTCATTTTCCTTGGGATTTTCCCAAAACAACAGTCTATTTGACCAAGCCACGGAGTATTACAATAAAGGAGAATATTCCAAGGCCATAGAAAATTACAAGCAAATCCTGGAAAATGGGAATCATTCGGCACAGCTTTACTTTAATCTTGGCAACTGCTATTACAAGCAAAATGCAATAGGTCCCAGTATCTATTATTATGAAAAAGCTTTGTTGTTGGATCCCAACGATAGTGAAATCATCAACAAT
The DNA here is from genome assembly GCA_050303195.1 of Allomuricauda sp. Classification (GTDB taxonomy): domain Bacteria; phylum Bacteroidota; class Bacteroidia; order Flavobacteriales; family Flavobacteriaceae; genus Flagellimonas. The sequence goes on from JBNLBG010000003.1 coordinate 10,984, forward strand.
TTAGGCTACGCCCAAAATATGCGATTGGATGCCATTGAGGAGATGCCGAAAACCGAAATTTCCCAAATCTACAACACGGTAGTGAACCTTTTTTCTTTTGATCAGTGGGCCTATCTGGCGGTTGCACTCATCTTTTTGTTTGTGATTGCCTATTTGGCGTATTTTTTCCTTAGATATGCCAATCAAAAACGGTTGGCCTTTATAACCAGTATCTTTTCATTGGCTTTAGCGGTTATATGTGTATTAATGGCCTACTTGCAGTACCAAGGGTATAAAAAGGACAATCCTGCCATAGTTTTTAGTAAGGAAGTTAAGATTTCCTCTGAGCCTAACCACAACAGCGAAAATGTCTTTACCTTACATGAGGGCACCAAAGTGAACGTTATGGACCATCTGGACGACTGGAGTAAAATTCGGATTGCAGACGGCCAAACAGGATGGTTATTGACCGACAATATTAAGTTGTTGAAGGACTTTTAAAAGTTCTTTAACAAATTTTTACGTGCCACAGCTTATTTTTGCGCAAAATGGCGCTATGCTAAGGCTATTGGCTATTCCTTTTGTTTCAGTAATGTTGGTCACAATTTTGATGGCCTCTCCCTTTATTCCCCTTTTGGGCAGGGAGTACTGTACCGCATTGATCATAGGTTCTTCTGAGGAAGAAAACAATGGCAACGAAACATCCGCCATCAAGAATTTTGAAAGCAAGTACTTTTTGCTTCGAAACTTTTTCCCTGTTGATTTATCTTTTCAACAAGAAAAAAACCTCACCTCTTTGCGATATATTTTTCCCGTCTTGGAGTTTACCGTTGAGATACTTGACCCTCCTCCCCGAAGATTGATTTAATACCCTCACTCACATTTAAATCAATTTCTAACGGTCTTCAAGCCATCCAAAAGTTTGAAGACACAACTATCATATTATTATGTTCAAGTATATTAAAAACGACTTGCCTGCCAGTATAGTGGTTTTTTTCGTGGCACTGCCCCTATGTTTGGGTATTGCGCTAGCCAGCGGTGCTCCTCTTTTTTCTGGGCTTATTGCCGGAATTATTGGGGGTATCATTGTAGGTTCGCTCAGTGGTTCACACATTGGAGTAAGCGGACCCGCCGCAGGACTTGCCGCGATTGTATTGACTGCTATAGGAACCTTGGGCGGTTATCAAAATTTCTTGGTGGCCGTGGTTTTGGGTGGAATCATCCAAATTATCTTCGGTTTACTGAAAGCTGGGGTAATTGCCTACTATTTTCCTTCATCGGTGATCAAGGGAATGCTTACTGGAATTGGGATTATAATCATTCTAAAACAGATTCCTCACTTTTTTGGATATGACACTGACCCTGAAGGAGATTTTGCCTTTTTTCAAGTAGATGGTGAAAACACTTTTACTGAAATCATTAATTCCCTTAATTTTATTAGCCTCGGAGCCACTTTAATTGCTGTGGTTGCCCTGGCCATCCTTATTTTATGGGACCGGGTCCTGAGTAAGAAGTCAAAAATATTTCAACTCATCCAAGGTCCTTTAGTCGCGGTTGTATTGGGAATCATTTATTTTAACATCACCCAGGACAATCCTTCTTGGGCTATTTCAAAAGAGCATTTGGTAAGTGTTCCTGTTCCGGACAGTCTTGAATCTTTTGCCGGCCTATTTAGCTTTCCTAATTTTTCGGTGATTACCAACCCCGAAATCTGGATCACTGCCTTCACCGTTGCATTGGTTGCCAGTTTAGAAACCTTATTGTGCGTTGAGGCCACTGATAAATTAGACCCAGAAAAACGAGTAACTCCTACCAATAGGGAGTTATTGGCCCAAGGTATTGGGAACACCTTCTCCGGTTTGGTTGGTGGTTTGCCCGTGACCCAGGTTATTGTGCGTAGTTCCGCCAACATTCAATCTGGAGGTAAAACCAAAGCCTCTGCCATTATTCATGGTTTTTTCTTACTGGCTTCGGTGTTATTGATTCCAACGCTACTCAATATGATTCCATTATCGGTTTTGGCGGCCATCCTATTTATTGTGGGATATAAATTGGCAAAGCCAAGTTTGTTCAAGACCATGTACAATGCAGGTTGGAAACAATTTGTTCCCTTTGTGGTGACCGTAGTGGGCATTGTGTTCACTGATTTATTGGTAGGTATTGGACTTGGATTGGGTGTTGGTATCGTGGTCATCTTGATCAAAAGTTACCAGAACTCGCACTTTCTACATATTGAGGATAGAAGTAATGGTGCACATAAAATAAAGATGACCCTCGCCGAAGAGGTAACCTTCTTCAACAAAGGTGCCATCCTAAAAGAGCTTGATCGCATCCCTGAAAATTCCTACCTTGAATTGGATGTTCGAAAGACCCGATATTTGGACAATGATATTGTAGAAATCTTGGAAGACTTTTCGGGCAAGGCCAAAAGCAGGAATATTGATATAAAGCTTATTTCTGAAAGAGGAGAAGTTATAAATCCTCCAAGTTATATTGAATTTTTTAATCTAAGACCGAAAAAGTCGGCATAAAATATAGTTATGAAAGCACACACCAAAGAAACACAAGCCACCATGACGCCCAAAAAAGCACTCCAATTTTTAAAGGAAGGCAATGAGCGTTTTCAACAAAATTTAAAAGCCCACAGAAATCTTTTGGAACAGGTAAACGATACCAAAGATGGGCAATTTCCTTTTGCCACTATTCTAAGTTGTATTGATTCCAGGGTCTCCGCAGAATTGGTGTTTGATCAAGGCCTTGGGGACATTTTTAGTGTAAGGATTGCGGGCAATTTTGTTAACGAGGATATATTGGGAAGCATGGAATTTGGTTGTAAATTGGCCGGCACCAAAGCTATTGTTGTTCTAGGCCACACCAGTTGTGGAGCCATAAAAGGCGCCTGCGACCATGCCCGTCTCGGAAACCTTACTAAACTCATCAACAAGATTGAACCGGCCGTTGCAGCTGTTCCAGAACCAAAGGATGAGGGTTTGAGAAACTCCAAAAATTTGGATTTTGTAGATGCTGTAGCTGTAAAAAATGTTGAAATGACTTTGGACAACATTAGAAATCAAAGTGATGTTCTAAAAGAGATGGAAAACAATGGAGAAATTGCCATTGTAGGTGCCATGTATGATATCTCCGACGGTAAAGTGACATTTCTATAATATTCTAAAAGAATAATGTTGTAAAAGCCCTATGATTAAAGGTCATCGGGCTTTTTATATTGTAAATTTACTATCTTCCAACGGCACAATCTTAACCACATCTATGTTCAAACATTTCAAAGGGGATTTATTTGGAGGTATCACTGCAGGTATCGTAGCCCTACCACTGGCACTTGCATTTGGAGTAAGTTCTGGACTTGGCCCCAGTGCTGGATTATATGGTGCCATATTTATCAGTTTTTTTGCGGCTCTTTTTGGCGGAACCAACACTCAAATTTCAGGTCCTACCGCCCCAATGACAGCCGTGAGTATGGTGGTTATTGCTGGAATTGTGGCTGTAAATGATGGGGATATCAACCAAGCCTTGCCAGCTATCCTCACCGTTTTTCTTTTGGCTGGAATTATGCAGGTGGGCCTTGGGCTTATGGGTTTGGGAAAATACATTAAATATATTCCTTACCCTGTGGTCTCTGGGTTTATGACGGCCATTGGAGTTATTATACTGGTAACACAAATTTTGCCGGCTGTGGGGTATTACCCAAAAGAAGATGCTGAATACGTAAGCCAATATATGGCTAATGCCGAAGAAGAAATTCTTGAAAATATACTTAAGGAGGAGGCAGGCGAAGGTATATTGGTTCTTGAAGATTTTGAAGAGACCATAAGACGGGCGGAAAAAATCACGGAGGATGATATGCATAAAGGAGCCAGCACCTTGGCTGCCAAAGACGCTTCCGGGGTGATTGGTACCTTTAGGGTGCTGCCCCGTGCTTTAAGAAATATCAACTGGTTGGAGTTGGGACTGGCTTTGGCCACTATTCTTATCATTTATGGTTTTAAGCGCATTACCACCGCAGTTCCCAGTACTTTGGTGGCTCTTATTGTTGTTTCGGGAGCTGCCTTTGGATTTGGGTTGGAGTATCGCCCCATTGAACAAATCCCAAGCGGATTGCCCATTCCCAATCTAGAAATCTTTACTGGGTTCAATCTGAGTTCCATCACCCCCTACATTTTTACAGCACTTACCTTGGCACTACTAGGGGCAATAGATTCTTTGCTTACCTCGGTTGTAGCCGACAATATGACCCAGACCAAGCACAAACCCAATAAAGAGTTGGTGGGGCAGGGCATTGGAAACAGCATTGCTGCTATTTTTGGAGGTATTCCGGGGGCTGGAGCCACTATCAGAACTGTGGTCAACATTAACTCAGGCGGGAAAACCAAACTTTCGGGTATGATTGCCGGTGTTCTTCTCCTTATCATTCTATTGGCTCTTGGGCCCATCGCTTCCCAAATTCCGGCTGCCGTCTTGGCGGGAATTTTGGTTACAGTGGGCATAGGCGTAATGGATTACAGAGGATTAAAAGCGATTCCCCACCTTCCACAAGATATAAAATTGGGGCCATTAAAATTAAGCTCAGAGGTAATCATCATGCTGGTCGTGATGGTGCTTTCCTCGGTGTGGAACCTTGTTTATGCGGTCGGTATTGGCTTGGTGATAGCTTCTTTGATGTTCATGAAAAAAATTGGGGACCTCACAGCGCAAAGGTCAGATGTAAAACCCTTGCGTGAAGAAGCATGGTCCGATGAAAAGAATCTTCCACAAAAAATCAAGGAAGAAGTTTTCATAAAACATATCAAAGGGCCCTTATTTTTTGGTTCAACCAATGAGTTCCAACAGCTGGCAGCACAGATTCCCCATAACGCTTCTACCGTGGTCATTCGAATGGGAAGAATGCAATATATGGATCAATCTGGTCTGTACGCCATGGAGGACGTACTACAGGATCTATTGCGAAAAGGGGTCACTGTGCTGCTGGTCAACATCTTGGACCAACCCAAATATATGATGGAGCGTATTGATATCATCCCCGATTTGATTCCCGAAGAACATATCTTTGAAAATTTTAAATCCTGTATGGCCTGGATAGGGGATAACAACAAAACCGACTGATAGCCAAACAAAACCGTTCTATCCATGTCCTTCCTAAAATTTCCGAACGATTCAGGACCCATTTATTTGGAAACCATTCAAGGAAGACTTCCTATAGAGCCATACAACACTTTCAGCAATCTAATTTTTTTGGCTTTGATTATTTATTGGGGAATCAAAGTGTATAAAAATCCTAAACAGCATCTTTTCTTAACGTGGGTTCTTCCAGTGATCGGCATAAGCTACGTTGGTGGTACCATCTATCACGCTACCCGAAGCCATGAATTTTGGCTTCGGTTGGACTGGATGCCCATCATGCTTTTATGTGCGTCTTTAGTGGTCTATTTCATTTTTAAATTGGTGAGGGTCTGGTGGCAACGTATCTTTTTAATTATATTGCTTTTAGGAGCATCCGTGCTTCTCCGTATTCTCCCCATTCCAGGTCCATGGCGAATTTCTTTGGGATATGTGATCACAGCGGCAACCATATTGCTTCCCTTGGTTTGGTATTTGGTACGGACCCAGGGGAAAAATCTAGTTTTGGTCATCTTGGCCTTTGCTATTTTTGGAATTGCGCTTTTCTTCAGGAGCATTGATCTTAGCCAAACCTATTTTCCCATGGGCACCCATTGGTTATGGCATTTTTTTGGCGGAATTGCAGTACATTTTCTTATTGCCTACATATTCAAGGACAATTTGCTAAATTTGTCCGCCAATAGAGCCATCAAACATGATTGAGACCATAAAGGAACATTTGGCTGACGTGGAGAAATTCACCTCAACCTCAAAAGATGAAATTGAAGCTTTCCGAATCAAGTATTTGGGAAAAAAAGGGCTTTTGAACGGCTTTTTTGCTGAGTTCAAAAATGTTCCCAATGCGGAAAAGAAGGAGTTTGGGCAGGTGGTCAATCAATTGAAAAATGCGGCCACCGATAAAGTAAACACACTAAAAACCGCACTTGAAAATCAAGTGGAAGCTACAGGCAAATACGGTGATCTTACCCGACCCGGTGAGCCCATTGCCTTGGGAGCACGGCATCCCATTTCCATTGTTAAAAATCAGATAATCGATATTTTCTCAAGAATCGGGTTTAATGTTTCAGAAGGACCAGAGATTGAAGACGATTGGCATAACTTTACGGCACTGAACCTGCCGGAATACCATCCTGCCCGCGATATGCAGGATACATTTTTTATTCAAACGAATCCAGATATTTTACTTCGGACACACACCTCATCGGTGCAGGTGCGTTATATGGAAAGCCACAAACCTCCCATCCGTACCATTTCTCCTGGAAGAGTGTATAGAAACGAGGCCATTTCGGCGCGTTCGCACTGCTTTTTCCATCAAGTGGAAGGTTTGTATGTAGACAAAAACGTTTCTTTTGCCGACTTGAAACAGACACTGCAGTATTTTACTTCGGAAATGTTTGGGAAGTCAAAAATAAGATTGCGTCCCTCCTATTTCCCATTTACAGAACCCAGTGCAGAAGTAGATGTATATTGGGGATTGGAAACTGAAACCGACTACCGAATGACCAAGGGAACCGGTTGGTTGGAAATCATGGGCTGCGGTATGGTAGACCCCAATGTGCTGAAAAATTGTGGAATAGACCCTGATGTTTACTCCGGATTTGCCTTTGGCATGGGAATAGACCGTATTGCCCTACTCCTTCATCAAATTTCGGATATTCGCTTGCTGAGTGAGAATGATGTTCGCTTTTTGGAGCAATTTAAAAGTGCGCTTTAATCTCTTTTCTCTTCCTTTCTTATTCGGAAAAACCATGTGACCTCTGCGTTTGACAACCTCATACAGTCATACTATTGATATCGACCGTCTAGTAGGGCACAAAAAATAGATTTTCTTAGTCATTTCACCTGTGTGCTTTCAATTTCAGAAAATAAAAACTTCTATTTTTTGAATCCAATATTTTAAGGTGCTGATTTTTATGTTTTTAGCATTGCATTTAGTAGCCCTATCGCTTAATTTTAAATCACTGCTAAAAAACATCAACTACCATGGAAACAATCAACATCAACAGAAGGGATTGGATACGTAAAAGTATGCTTACTGCCGGTGGGGTTATGGCCTTGCCATATATAGGTCTGGCTGAAACCTCAAGAGCTCCATTGCAATTGGACATGAATGGAAATGCGGTCTACAGCCCATTTTTTAAGGAGTTTTTACCCAAACCCGATTCAACTTTTCCAGATTTGGCTGCCAAACTCAATGCCAACGAAAATCCGTATGGACCATCTCCCATGGCTTTGGAAGCTTTTAAAAATGCGGCTCCCGGAGGAAATAGATATGCCTGGAAAGAATTGTTTCAACTAATTGACAAGATTGCCGGCTTTGAAGGTGTGGAAAGCAAGAATATTATGATGGGGCCAGGATCTTCCGATCTATTGGAAAAAACGGCCATGGTCTTTTTCATGAATGGTGGAAATGTGGTTTCAGCAGATCCCGCTTATATGTCCTTGATTCGTGTTGCTGAATCTGTGGGTGCCACATGGAAGCCCATACCTTTAAAAGAGGATTGGTCCCACGACCTTAAGGCCATGGAAGCTGCAGTGGATTCCGATACCAAATTGGTATACATCTGTAATCCCAACAACCCAACAGGAACTATGACAGACCATGAAGAGTTGGTTGATTTCTGTTCCAGGGTATCCGAAAAAGTACCGGTTTTTATTGATGAAGCCTATCTCTGGTTTTTGGACGAGGATGCCCAGAAGAGTATGGTTTCCTTAGTCAATGAAGGAAAAGATGTCATCATAGCCCGTACGTTTTCCAAAATTCACGGTATGGCCGGCCTTCGAGTAGGCTATATCGTGGCACAGGATTCCACCTTGGCAAAGCTTGAAAATATAACCCGTGGTGGCATGGGAATTTCCTACCCATCGGTCTATGCCGCAATGGCCGCAATGGATGACACTGAATTCATTGACAAATCCCGAACGTTGAATGCAGAATGCAGGGAATATGTGTACCAAAGTCTAAATCAAATGGGCTTTGACTACGTACCTTCCCACACCAGTTTCCTTATTTTCCCCATCGAAATGGACGGCAACGCATTTTTGGACAAGATGACCCAATTAAAAGTGGGTGTCCGTGCCTTCGAGTTTATGGACAAGACATGGTGCCGGGTAAGTATGGGAACCATGGATGAAATGAAGTTGTTCACGGCTGCTATCAACAAGGTATTGATATAATGCAATGGATATCAGCCTACAAAAAACCATAGTATTTCTATTTTTTATCTTCATTGGAGTTCTGCTTAAGGTAAAGTTTAAGTCCAAGGAAGAAATTTCCGGCATCAAAAAAATCATCCTTAACCTTGCGCTGCCAGCTACTATTTTTATTGCGCTATTGGGTATAAAAGTGGAGCTGCATTTACTTGTTTTGCCCCTCCTCGCCCTTGGACTCAACCTGCTTTTGTTTTTGACCATGCCCCAGGTTTTGCCCTTCATGGGCATCGGTAAAAACACCTCTGAATATCGAACGGCCAAGCTTCTGATTCCCTCTTTGGCACCCGGCTTGTCCTGCTTTCCCTTTGTTCTTGAATTTTTAGGAGAAGATTATTTGGCCAAGGCTGCCTTGGCCGATTTAGGTAATAAGGTTTTCGTACTTATCTTCCTATACCTCGTTGCCATGAATTGGCATTATGCCTTGCAATCTTATCAAAGAAAAAAAGGTTCAGCACAATTAAAACCTATGCTCAAAGCCATGATTTCTGAACCGGTAAACATTTTTATCGGCGTGGCATTGCTTCTGCTCTCCTTTGGAATTACCATGGATTCACTTCCCTTCTTTTTAAGTGAAACCTTGGAAAAATTGAGCCTCATTATGACTCCGCTGGTTTTGTTATTTATTGGATTGTCCGTTAAAATCAAAAGAAAACAGTTTTTTCAGATTTTCTCCCTTTTATGTGCAAGGGCAGGACTGGTTTTATTGATTTCAGGAATTTTTGTGCCCATTTCAGGCATTCAAGCCCAAAATGAGATTCTGCTCACTATGGCCTTCGGTTTGAGTGCCTGCAGTTTTTGGCCTTACGCCCATATTGCCGCGGTAGATGGAATGGAACTGGAAAACAAGCCCAAAAAGAAAACCTTCAATAATGATTTTGGTATTGCCATATTGGCACTTTCCTTTCCCCTTTCAACCATGCTCATCCTCTGGGTGCTCAATAGCGGTACTTTCTTTTCTTCGGCCTATACCATCTTTTTGATTGCTGGTCTGCTTTTGGCCGTGGGGCTACTTCTACCCTTATTCAATGGCTTGACCACCAAATGGGCTCACCTCAAGTTTGTGAGTCCCAAATTGGAGAGACCCACCACAGAGAACGCATAGGTATTTCGGTGATTTTCACTTCAAATGATTATCTTTCATCTACATCCATTAAACCGCAACCCATGCTTTATCGACTCGTTTCACTCATCGTTGTATTGCTTTCAACTTCATTAATTGCACAAAAAAAAGAAATCAAAGTAGATCAAGACCGATTGGAAAAACGGATTTTTGATCTCGCCGAATTCGGAATGCAAGAAAACGGGGAAACAGAACGGGTAGCTTTCAGTGATGCCGATATTGAAGCACGAAACTGGGTGGTGCAAACGCTCAAAGACTTCGGCATGGAAGTTACTATTGATGAAGCTGGAAACATTATCGGAAAGCGAAACGGAACAGACGCCTTCAAAAAACCCATTTCTTTTGGTTCCCATATTGACCGCGTGCCCAACGGCGGAAATTATGATGGTTGTGTAGGTTCCATGGCCGCTTTAGAGGTTATTGCAACCTTGAACGACCACAAGATAAAGACAAAACATCCGCTGGAGGTCATCATTTTTCCTAATGAAGAAGGAGGGGTCATGGGCAGTAGGGCCATGTCCGGTAATTTGACCAGAGCTGCTTTTAACGTAGTTAATTCAACAGGATATTCCATGGGCGAGGGCATTATGCGCATAGGGGGAGATACCACACGTATTACCGATGCCGTCCGAAAAAAAGGAAGAATGGCCGCCTTTGTAGAACTTCATATCGAGCAAGGCGGTATTTTGGAAAAAGAAAATCTCAACTTAGGTGTTGTGGAAGGTATTGTGGGATTAAAATGGTGGGACGTGGTCTTTACCGGTTTCGCCAACCATGCTGGAACTACGCCCATGAACGCTAGACAAGATGCCCTCTTGGCCGCGGCCAAATTTATCGTGGCCGTAAATGAGATCACCAACAGTTTTGACGGCGCTCAGGTAGGTACCGTTGGCCGAATTAAGGCTGAACCCGGAGCACCCAATGTGATTCCGGGCAAGGTGGTGACCAGTTTGGAAATCCGCGATCTTTCCTCAGAAGTTATTGAAAAAGTATTCCAAGCCATCAAGGCCAGAGCCCAAAAAATTGCTGAAGCATCCGATGTTACCATCGAGTTTCATCCCTTGGATACCACAGCTGATCCTGCACTGACCGACCCTTTGGTCTACAAAGAGATTGAAAATTCCGCAAAGGAGTTAGGGCTTACTTATAAATATATGCCCAGTGGGGCGGGACATGATGCCCAGGATATGGCACGCATTGCTCCTACGGGGATGATTTTTGTTCCCAGTAAGGGAGGTATAAGTCATTCGCCAAAAGAGTTTACGTCAGCAAAGGACATGGCCAATGGGGCCAATGTGCTGTTGAACACCATTTTGGCCTTGGATAAAAAACTTGATTGATATGTTTTCTCAATTCCTACCACATTGTATATGGTTTTTTACTAAGTTGGGAATTGTAATATTCTGGTTTGCCTGTTACCTCTTCACCCAGCCATCCGGGTTTTTCAAAAACTTCGTCTTCATGGTTGAGTTCCACTTCAGCCACCACGAGTCCCTTATTCTCGCCCAAGAATTCATCCACTTCGAACAACTTGTTGCCCAACGGAATCTCAAACCGTACCTTTTCCAAGATTACGTCTTCGCATAGGTCAATTAAATTGGTGGCCTCTTGTAAACTGATTTCGGTTTCCCACTCAAAGCGGGTTGTCCCCGAGGAATTACTGGGTCCCTTCACTGTTAAAAATCCCTTATCTCCCATGATTCGGACTCGAACCGTCCGTTCCGGATCAGTGTTCAAAAAACCTTGCGCTATTCGTACTTGCGATGTGGCTTCCTGTTTGTAGGCATCAGAGACCACCAAAAACTTTCGCTCTATTTCCAAGTGTTCCATCAAACTAAATATACCCTAAATTTGAGTATGGACTTGGATTTTCCCTTAAGAAAAATCATTCATGTGGACATGGACTCCTTTTATGCTTCCGTGGAACAGCACGACAACCCTGAGCTGAAGGGAAAACCCATTGCCGTGGGTGGAGGTTCCAAGCGCGGTGTGGTCTCTGCGGCCAGCTACGAAGCCCGAAAGTTTGGGGTGAAAAGTGCCATGGCCGGCTATATTGCCCAAAGAAATTGTCCGGAATTGATTTTTGTAAAACCCCGATTTGACCGTTACAAGGAAGTCTCTTTTCAGATTCGGAGTATCTTTTTTGAGTATACCGATTTGGTAGAACCTCTCTCCTTGGATGAGGCGTATTTGGATGTCACGGAAAACAAAAAAGGAAATCCTTCCGCCACTTTGATTGCCAAGGAAATCCGCCAAAAAATATTGGAAAAAACGGGATTGACCGCTTCAGCTGGGATTTCAATCAACAAATTTATCGCCAAAGTGGCCAGTGACTACAACAAACCCAATGGACAAAAAACCGTAAATCCTGAGGAGGTAATCCAGTTTTTAGAGGATCTGGATATTAGAAAATTTTATGGTGTTGGAAAGGTCACGGCCGAAAAGATGTACCGTTTGGGCATTTTTACCGGGAAGGATCTGAAGCAAAAATCCATTGAATTTTTGGACGAACACTTTGGAAAAAGTGGCAAATACTATTATTACGTGGTTCGTGGTATCCATAATAGTGCCGTAAAACCGCATCGTACTCCTAAATCAGTGGGAGCAGAACGTACTTTTTTTGAAAATTTGAGCAGTGAAATTTTTATGTTGGAAAAACTGGAAAGCATTGCCAAAGAGCTGGAACGAAGGCTTCAAAAATCCAAAATTGCGGGGAAAACCATCACCTTAAAAATAAAATACAGCGATTTTACCCTCCAGACCCGGAGCAAGACACTTCCCTATTATATTGCCAATAAAGAACTCATTCTGGAAACCGCCAAAGAACTATTGTACCAGTCTACTTTAGAGAACTCTGTGCGCTTGTTGGGTATCTCTTTGGCCAACCTCAATACGGAAAAAAAAGAGGAAGAAACCAAGAAAGAATCCGTCTCCGTTCAATTGAAATTTGATTTTTAAAAGAAAAGGCTGCCTAAAAAAGGAATTTTAGGCAGCTTTCCATTTTTAGTTTTTAATGTCTGTTTCAACGGGTTCCACTGCCGGCTTTATAGGATTACCGTCAGCATCAATTTCTATGATATTATCAAACCCGAGTTCATCCAGTTTGGTAATGATCTCTGCTCTATCCCCCACCATAAACCAGTTGATATCTTCAGGTTTTACCACTTGGTTGCTTACCTGTTTAATATCGTCCACAGAAAGATTTCGTACATTCTGATCATATTGTTGATAATAATCATCCGGTAAATCATATCTAATCAGATTCCGGATTGAACCATTGACCGAGCTGTTGGTCTCCCACTGACCTGGCAGTTTCAATATCTGATTGGTTTTTACTTTTTCAAGTTCTTTTGCAGTTGCAGGTCTTGTTGAAGTAAAATCCGATATCTCTTTACGTATTTCGGTCACGGATTCTGCCGTTTTATCGGTTTGAACCGGAGCATAGACGATAAACGGACGCTCCTCTTTAGAACCTATCACAAAACCTCCTGCACCATAAGACCAGTGTTTATCCTCCCGTAGGTTCATGTTGATTCGAGAAGTGAAATCACCCCCAAGAATATTGACCATTTGCTCCAAGGCTATTTCTGAAACATCACCATACTTTTCGGTCAAATGCCCTGCAATAATCACAGATTGCTGGGATTCTGGCCTGTTCATAAGATAAAGGGTGTTCTTGGAATCTGTTTTTGGCTTGTTAAAAACAATTTTTGGCACATCGCCCCTCTTCCATTTACCCAATGTTTTTTCCAATTTGGATTTCAACTCGTTCATCTCAACATCTCCTGTTACAATTATGGTAGAATTGTTGGGCTTGAACCACGTATCATAAAATTTCACAATATCATCCCTGGTCAATTTTGAAACCGCATCCTCATATCCTGTTCCCGTATATGGGCTACTGTAGGGATGGTCTTCACCATAAAGATATTTGTTCATTACCCGCAAAGCCATGGTAATTGGTTGCGATTTTTCTTGTTTTATCTCATTGACCTGCTCATTCTGTAGGCGTTCAAACTCTTTTTCTGGAAATATAGGATTGAGCACAACATCCATAAAGAGATTTAAGCTGGCGTCCAGACTTGGATTTAAGGTGGTCATATACACATTTGATTGATCCTGGCTCGAAAAAGTGTTCAACGATGCCCCCAAGAGTTGTAACTGTTCATTGATTTCCAAGGCACTTTTATCAGCAGTACCTTCATCCATCAAGTTCATGGCCAATCTTGCGGTACCGGGACTGGATAAGTGGTCTGTTTTGTAACCTGCGTCGGTGACCAAGTTGATCACAATGGTGGGTACCCCTTTTCGTTGCGCCAATACCACATTTAGTCCATTGGAAAGTTGGGTTCGCTGCAATTCTGGGAATTTTGAGCTTTTTTGCGGGCCAAGCTCCGGTAATTTGCTGCGGTCTACGGTTGATTCCTCAACACTGTATTCTGGAAATGGTTTGCACACCAAAACATGTTTCCCTTTGGAAAGCCATTTGGAAGCCGTCTTTCGTAAATCTTCTGTGGTGGCTTCTTCAACATATTTTAATCGTGTTTTGTAATACGATGCATCCCCATGATAGGTTTGATTTGAAGCTAGGATATCTGAAATTCCACCAAAGCCTCCTATTCGTTCCAAGCCTTTTATAAAGTTGGCAAAGTAACTGGACTTTGCCCTTTTTAGCTCTTCTTCCGTAGGACCTTCTTTGATGAATCTATCAATTTCTTCCCAAAGTTCTTTTTCCAGTTTTTTGGCATCGTTTCCTGGCTTTACATTTAACCATGTTACAAACCGACTAGCAATTTCGCTGGTTGCCTGAAACGAAACAGCTGCGCTCGCCGACTGGTCTTCATAGACAAATTTCTTAAACAATCTTGAATTTTTTCCGCTGCTAAGAATGGCAGAAATCAAGTCAAAATGAAGGTCTTCCCTAGAGCCTCCTTCTGGAGTGTTCCATGCAAAAAGTACTCTTGTTTCGGGCACGCGATCCTCATAGACTTGATAAGAATCATACACCTTATTGGGAATGTTCACTTCTTGTCGTTCCACGGTTGGGCCTGATGGGATGTCGCCAAAGTATTTGATTACTTTTTGATGGACTTCTTCCATATCAATATCCCCAGCTATGGCAACCACCGCATTGGCGGCCCCGTAATAGGATTTGAACCAATCCTGTACATCTTCCAAGGACGCAGCGTTCAAATCTTCCATTTCCCCAATAACAGTCCATGAATAAGGATGTCCTTTTGGATACATGGCTTTGGTCAAATAGTCCCACTGCATGCCATACGGCTGGTTTTCCCCTTGTCTCTTCTCATTCTGTACCACCCCTCGTTGTTCATCCAATCTTTCTTGATCAATGGCCCCCAGTAAATGTCCCATTCGGTCAGATTCCAAAAACAGTACTTGGTCCAATGCAGAAACGGGAACATTTTGAAAGTAGTTGGTCCTATCAGAATTTGTAGTACCATTAAGATCGGTGCCCCCTATACTTTCCAAGGCTTGAAAGTAATCGGTATTGTAGTTTTCGCTTCCGTTGAACATCAAATGCTCAAATAAATGGGCAAAACCACTTTTGCCCGGTTTCTCATTTTTAGACCCTACATGATACCATACGTTCACTGCAACGATAGGTGCTTTATGGTCTTCATGAACCAAAAGTGTAAGTCCATTTTTTAAAGTGAATTTTTTGTAGGTGATGTCAATATCATCAGCTTTAAACTGAAAACCCTGCCCATAACCCAAGGGAGAGCATAAAAGCCCAAGAAAGAGGGCCGCAAGTAATTTTTTCATTTGGATTGTTTTATTTGATTGATAAAATTGATTTCTACAATATAGGAAATAGTTTACAATAGACACTATTGTAAACAGTTAGGGTTTTCAATGAAGAGACAAAAAGCACGTCTACAAATCCCTTTTATATCAGCCGGAGATAACTGAGTGTCTGCTGGGTCAAGCATAAACCCGAAAAGGGGAAATCCAAAAAAGAACCCATGTCATTCAACCAAAATTTGATTTTTGAAGTACCTTATGCATTGTCATAAGATAATTTCTTACTTACTTTGTGTGTGCAGCCCCCTATAATTTTATGACATATTTATGCTATGCAACGTCCTGAACTGCACCTACATATCATAACCACGGCTGGCAATCTTTTCTATACAAATGGTTACAATTCCACGGGTATCAATGAAATTATTGAAATGTGTGACATTGCCAAGGCTACGCTCTACAGCCATTTTAAATCCAAGGAGGATATTTGTATTGCCTATCTTGAACAACGCCATGATGCCTTTATGGAATCCTTTAAAGGTTATGTAAATCGACGAAAACACGGTAAAAGTCAGTTGTTGGCCCTATTTGATTTGCTCCAGGATATGTACCGTGAAGAAAATTTTCAAGGATGCTGGGGACTAAAGACCTTGGGTGAACTTTCCCCAAAGCAGAAAAAAATTCTCGAGGTCATTCAAAAACAGAAAAAGGATCTATTACTTTTTTTAGGTGAGGTTGTGGGAGAGAACCTTCCCAATATTTCCAAAGCAGAGATTGAAAAAATTTCTGGGGGACTTTACCTTTTGTACGAAAGTGCAATTACGGAAAGTCACCTCTTTAAAAATGATTGGCCCATCTATATGGCCAAAAATATAGCTCCTGCTCTTTTTGCTGACACTGAATTAGACTAAAAAGATTGTCCAAAATTATATCAGTACTTATTCGTGTCAATTAGAGAAATTCGTGTCAAAACGAAAGATAAAATGTATTTGGATTGAGATTTCACATCCCAACCCGTATGGCAAATGGGCGTTAAAAATGGCCTTTATTGTCATTTCGAGCGAAGTCGAGAATGCTTTATGCCATCAATTGACAAAACATCTAGACTCCGACCGATATGACATTTACACCAAACTTGCTGTTCTTTCACAGCATAAACGTACTCTTAAGCTTCAATGGTTTGCAAAGGCTGTGCCACTGGAAAGTCCACAGGAATCTCTGTAGTGTTGTTGATATAGTTGGAAATGGTTTTATCTCCCACTAAAACAATGGTGTCGATTAGATTTTCCTTGGTCCATCCAGCTGCAAAGAAATTATCCAATACTTGAGCATCTGTTGCTCCCCTGTTTTCAGTAATATTTTTGGCCAACCGTGCCAAGGCATCCAATTTTTGGTCAAAAGAAGCTTTTCCTGCTCTTAGTTCCAAGATCTGCTCATCAGTGAAGCCGTTCATTTTACCAATGGCGGTGTGCGCAGACAAACAGTAAAGACAATTATTGACTTGGCTAACGGCCAAATTAACCACCTCTTTTTCCTTGGCCTTCAATGAAGTTTTGGCGTTGGCAAAGTTTAAATAGTTGCCCAATGCATTTTCTGAGTGGGCATAGGTAGCATACAGGTTGGGTACAAATCCCAAAGCTTTTTCCAGATTGTCATAAATAGCCTGATTGGCCGAACTTACTTCTTCTCTTTTAAGAACATTGATTGTGCTCATAATTCTAAATTTTAAAATGAATTGTCATAAATGGATTAAAAAGTCTGTACAAAAGGTTTCTCTGCATCACAGTAGAAATCGTGATGGTGTTTTTGTTCACAATGCTCCAAGGCATTCACCTTTTTTACTTGGACTTTTTGTGGCTTTCTAAATATCTCAATGAGATTAAAAATGGATTTTTCCGAAGATTTCATCTTTTGTCTGTTTTAATTACAGGGCAAAGATGCTTCGAAAAGAAGGGTGGGTGTTAGGAAGGGTTTCCCGATGGCTTGACCAATTTTCCCTTAGGCCAAAACTAGAAGTTTTTCACGGTACTCCGATGGAGTCATCTGGGTCATTTTTTTAAAGAATCGACTAAAATGGGCTGGATCATTAAAACCCAATTCAAACGCAATTTCCTGATTTTGCTTATCAGTGTAATTGATGAGCCGTTTGGCTTCCAATGCTATACGGTCCAGAATGATCTGTTGCGGCGATTTTTGGTTATAAATGGAAAATAGATTGGAGAGGGTCTTGGGAGATTTGTACAACATTTCAGCATAATCACTCACCTTACGTTTGGTTTTGTAATGTAAGTCCACCAAAAAGTTAAATCTTCTAATGGTGTCTATTTGTTCATTTCCAAGCGTTTTAACGATAAGCTGCTCCTTTGCCAAACGCGTGCTCATGATAATCAATCTTTTTAAGAGCATCTGTAGCATATCGCCCTGAATATTATCTGGGGTTGAAAACTCCTCAATGAACATATCGTGCAACAGATTGAACTTCTTCAACTGATCTTTTGGAATGGTGATAATGGGAACATCCTGAGTTCCAAAAAACAAAATGCCATTGCAGGAAACTTCGCTATCATGGTCAAATACACAATAAAATTCTCGGTTAAAAAGAATGGCTGAAAGCGGCAATTGCGTTTCGGAATAGGAGACATGTTGCAGATAGGTGACCGTTACAATCTGATTGGGTGCCAACTCCAAGTCCATTCCATCAATTTGAATGGTCAATGGACAATCGTTTCTATTCCATAAAAATTTAATGGTTTTTGCTGTAATGGAAAATCGTTCTTGGTCTTTTTTGATGTCTTCAGTAAAGCCTAAAATGGCCCCTAATTTGGAATCTTTATACTCGTATTTCATAGACTGATTGTTCCTTTGCGCTACATTTAGTCCACCTTTTTTGTTCATACTTACAGCAGATAAACCGTTCATTGCTGAGTAAAATCTTAAACAAGACTGTTAATGTCTTGTGCACATTTCACCAATTTTATAGTATTGGGTATGAAAGCACGTTTGTATGAAGAAGCCGTGACCCAATTTTACGGCAACATAAAATTTGGAAATTGGCCCATTTCTTCCCTCGATTTTTATGCCTCTTTCTTTGACAGTGTCTGCCGAAACATGAAAGACCTAAAAAATTTAAGTTCCCTTTCTAAACATCGAAAATGGGAAACGCCTTTCCCTTTTCGTCACGAAATCATGGATAAAAATTACACTGTGGTAGTAACAGACACAAATATAAATATTGTTTACGCTACTCAGAACATGTATCTCATGAACGGCTATAAACCCGAGGAAGTCATTGGTGAAAAGCCCAAAATATTTCAGGGTAAAGAAACCTGTCAAGAAACCACCCAAGTGATTTCAAAGGCTATCAAAAATAGAACACCTTTTGAGGTGGTGTTGGTGAATTACAAAAAAAATGGAGCCCCTTATCAATGTAAAATTAAAGGAGCTCCTATTTGGAATAAAGACGGAAAGTTGGTCAACTTTATCGCCTTTGAAAAAGAAGTTGCTTAGTTCTTTTTTCTTAAAAATTACAGGATTCTATCTCAGTCACCCGAAGGGTATTCACCATTCCTTTATCTTTTATAGGCATGGCCGCAAGGCTGATGAGCATGTCACCAACATCCAAATAACCTTTCTTACAAGCAATCTGGTTTACGTCTTCTATGGTTTGGTCCGTGGAGACAAATTTGTCATAGTAAAAGGCTTTTACCCCCCATAGCAAATTTAATTGTGTCAATATCCTTTTGTTGGAGGTAAACACCAAAATGTGGGCGCTGGGTCGCCAAGCCGAGATCTGAAAAGCTGTATACCCACTGTTGGTCAACGTAGAAATGGCCTTGGCCTGAATATCGTTCGCCATTAAGGCCGCATGGTAGCAAACCGATTTGGTAATGTACCTTTTTGTCCTGATGTGCGGAGGTGTCTGAGGAACCTTGATCAAGCTGGAACCTTCTACACTGGTCAAAATACTTGTCATTTTTTCAATAACCTGAACTGGATAATTACCAACGGAGGTCTCACCAGAAAGCATCACGGCATCGGCTCCATCCATGACGGAATTGGCCACGTCATTCACCTCGGCACGGGTTGGTGTTAGGCTGGTAATCATGGTCTCCATCATTTGTGTGGCGATAATTACAGGAATCCTGGCTTTCTTGGCCCTGAGCACCAATTTTTTCTGAATCAAGGGAACCTCATGTGCGGGAACCTCAACACCCAAATCGCCTCGGGCTACCATAAGTCCATCACAATAGGCCACAATCTTGTCAATATTCTCAACGGCTTCAGGCTTTTCTATCTTGGCCACAATAGGAATTTTGTGGTCGGTATGTTTATTGATCAAATCCTGGAGATCAATCAAGTCTTGGCTGTGACGCACAAAGGAAAGTGCAATCCAGTCCACCTTGTGCTCAATGGCATAAATGGCATCCTTGATATCTTTTTTGGTCAGTGCCGGCAATGAAATAGCCGTATTGGGCAAGTTCACCCCTTTTTTGGATTTTAGGGGGCCTCCCTGAATTACAGTTGCTATTACCTCATCTTTTCCATTGGTGGATTTTACCTCAAAAATGAGTTTTCCATCATCCAACAGAATACGTTCACCCGGCTTAACATCAATGGGGAAGTTTTGGTAGTTCATATATACCCTTTGAGCGGTACCTTCAAAAGGCTCTCCAGTAGCAAAGGTGATTTCATCACCAGGGGCCACAACGGCCTCACCTCCCATTACCCCCACTCTAAGCTTGGGTCCTTGCAAATCTGCAAGTATTGATGTATTAACCTCCAATTCTTCATTTAACTCCCGTATCATATTGATACGTTCTGTAACATCATCATAAGAGGCGTGTGAGAAGTTTATTCGAAAAACATCCACTCCTGCCATGATCATTTCTCTGAGAACTTCCTTCTTACTGGTGGCAGGGCCCAACGTTGCTACAATTTTGGTCTTCTTTCCTGTTGGCATTTTTAAAAGATTAAATTTCTTTTTGATTTTAAGGTTTCTGTGTCAATGGGATATGCTGTGATGACCTTGGATATCTTATTGATGGATTTTACTTTTTGTGAGAAAGCCGACTCCTCAGTGGCATCGACCTTTAAAAAATAGTCGACTTCCTTCCGTTCTTTTACCAAATGGTTGGTTCTCACGGAAATATTGTCCCCAAATAATCCACCCGAAGGTATAATTTCCTCAACAACACATTTGTTGGAAATCAGCGTCCAATAGATGTCGTTCATTTCATCGTCCCAATCAAACACAGAAAATGATAGATTTTCATCAAGGTGAAGGTCTTTTGCCATCCTCTTCAAATGCAATCCGCAGTTGGAATTTATGGCATAGGTCATGGCATAATCTTCCAAATTACTATGTATGGCGATGAGCTTAAAACTGTCATCATAAATGTCTGCCGATATCTTATGTGTCGTCAACATGCCCTTAACACGAACTGTAAATATACTCTTAATCCTATTGACTGCCTAGTTGAAACAAGACAATACACTTATAAACTCACCGAAAACGTTTGAGTTAACTATTTTTTAAAGTTACTGATTTTCAATTTTGTTCTGGAGCGCAAAATACGCTCTTTTGGAGGCCTTTTCTTCTGCCTTCTTTTTGGAAGTGGCTCTTGCCTTTGCCATGATGCGATCGCCAATGGTAAGCTTAACGGCAAAATGTTTGAGTTCATCATTTCCGGTGTCCTCATACACGTTGTAATTGAAAGGCTTTTTTTGTTTTTGGCACCACTCTATCACCAAGCTCTTATAGCTAATGACCTTGCCCTCCAACTGCTCAATGTCCACATAGGGCTCTATGACTCTATCATTGATAAACCTTTCGCAATATTGGTACCCACGATCTAGGTAAATGGCTCCAACCAAGGCTTCAAAAACATTTCCATGGATGTTTTCCCCAAAATGGGATTTTGGAATCCTGCTTTCCACAAAGCGTAAAAGATTCAAGTCCTTGCCCAACTCGTTCAGGTGCTTTCTACTTACCACTTTGGATCGCATTTTGGTCAGATACCCCTCATCACCTTCGGGAACCTCATTGTACAAATGTTTGGAAATGATGGTTCCCAACATGGAATCGCCCAAAAATTCCAAACGTTCATAATTCATAGGATTCCCTTCGGAGTCCTTTCTGTTTACAGAACGATGTAAAAACGCCTTCTTGTAAATTTCAATGTCCTTGGGTTTGAAACCTAGGATTTTTTTAATCCCCAAAAAAAAATCCCCATCCGTTTTCGGATGGGAATTAAATATTTTAGAGGTGAGCTTCATGTGTACAAAACTACTCTATTTTTTTGAACAAAACGCAGGCATTATGTCCCCCAAACCCAAAGGTATTGCTCATGGCGACTTTGACATCTCTTTCCTGAGCCTTGTTTAAGGTCAAGTTGAGTGATGGGTCAATTTCTTCATCCACCACACTGTGATTTATGGTTGGGGGTACCATATTGTACTGCATGGCCAATATGGATGCAATGGCCTCAATAGCCCCAGCAGCTCCCAACAAATGTCCGGTCATGGATTTTGTAGAATTGATGTTGATATTGGGTGCATGGTCACCAAACACTTTGGAAATAGCCTTCAATTCGGCCACATCTCCCAAAGGAGTAGAAGTTCCGTGGGTGTTGATTGCATCCACATCCTCAGGTTTCAATCCGGCGTTTTGCAAACAGTTTTCCATGACCTTGACCACACCAATCCCTTCAGGATGGGGAGCGGTCATGTGGTAGGCATCACTTGACAAACCTCCGCCCAAAACCTCAGCATATATTTTTGCGCCTCTTGCCTTGGCATGCTCATATTCTTCCAAAATAAGGGCGCCACCACCTTCTCCAAGCACGAAGCCATCCCGAGTTGCATCAAATGGTCTAGATGCTGTTTCTGGGCTTTCATTTCGTGTGGAAAGTGCATGCATGGCATTGAACCCACCCATACCAGCAATGGTTACGGCGGCTTCACTTCCCCCCGTGACAATCACATCACAATGGCCCAATCGAATATAGTTGAGTGCATCAATCATGGCATTGGCCGAGGAGGCACATGCGGAAACCGTAGTATAGTTAGGGCCCATAAATCCATGTTTGATGGAAATGTTCCCCGGAGCGATGTCCGCAATCATTTTTGGGATGAAGAACGGATTGAAACGTGGTGTTCCATCTCCGTGGGCATACCCGATCACTTCATTCTGAAAAGTTTCCAGACCACCAATACCGGCACCCCATACAACACCTACCCGAAATTTATCCACATTGTTCAGGTCAATCCCTGAATCAGCAATGGCTTCATCCGAAGACACAAGTGCGTATTGCGCAAACCTATCGAGCTTTCTGGCCTCTTTTCTGTCGAAGAAATCCTCTGGATTGTACCCTTTGAGTTCACAGGCAAATTTTGTCTTGAACTTCTCCGTATCAAAATATGTAATGGGCGCAGAACCGCTCTTTCCGGTCCGTAGTCCTTCCCAATAAGCTTCCAAATTGTTACCTATGGGGGTCAATGCTCCCATTCCGGTAACCACTACTCGCTTTAACTGCATTGAACTATTTTTTACCCTTTGAACCTAAATTATAAAAAAAATTATCCATGTGTCGATCATCACATGGATAATTTATACTCTTTAGTAATATATCATATAATTACTTCGCTTCTTCGATGTAGCTAATGGCCTGGCCAACAGTTGCAATGTTTTCTGCCTGATCATCAGGGATTTGAATGTCAAATTCTTTCTCAAACTCCATGATAAGCTCAACAGTGTCCAAGGAATCCGCCCCTAAATCGTTGGTAAAGCTAGCTTCAGCTACAACTTCATTCTCATCAACACCTAGTTTATCAACGATGATAGCCTTTACTCTTGATGCAATGTCTGACATAATTATAGTGGTTTTAAAAATTTAATTGTTGGCAAAAATATAAAACTTTGGATTAAATACACTATTTGTCGATAAAATGTGCCCCAAATTAAACATCTTAAGATTCAGTATCTTACTTTAGTCGCCTGAAGTTAGTCCAAAATCATATCAATTCCTAACAGATGAAACAAATTGTCATCTTGGCATCGGGAAGTGGGTCAAATGCCGAAAATATCATCACCTATTTTAAAGAAAGTCCACAGGTAGCGGTCTCTGCCGTACTTACTAATAAAAATACAGCCAAGGTTTTAGAGCGCTGCAACAGATTAAAAGTTCCTGCATTTTATTTCAATAGGACAGCTTTTATGGATTCCGATCTGGTAGTTCAGCTGCTCAAGAGTTTACATCCTGATATTATTGTATTAGCTGGGTTTTTATGGAAAATTCCTTCTAATATTATAGGTGCATTCCCCCATCAAATCATCAATATTCATCCTGCTTTGCTTCCCAAATATGGAGGAAAGGGCATGTACGGCGAAAAAGTCCATCAAGCTGTAAAAGAAAATGGTGAGAAGGAAACTGGCATCACTATACATTATGTAAATGAGCATTACGATGAAGGCGCCATCATTTTTCAAGCGAAAACTGCTGTGGAACCCTCAGATGATGCTGATAGTATCGCTGAAAAAGTGCACCGATTGGAATATGAGCATTTCCCTAAAGTGATAGAGAAACTCCTTTTATAATGGCAAAGAAAAAGAAGTTTTATGTGGTCTGGAAGGGCAAGCACCCCGGTATCTTTGAATCATGGGATGACTGCAAAGCGCAGATAGAAGGGTTTAAGGGTGCCCAGTACAAATCGTTCGCCACCTTTGCGGAGGCAAAAAAAGCCTTCAACAGTAATTATTTGGAATACAAGGGTAAGGCAAAAGGAAAATCAGAACTATCCCCTGAAGAACTTTTAAAAATTGGTGATCCCAATTACAACTCCATTGCGGTGGATGCGGCCTCCAGTGGCAATCCAGGAAAAATGGAATACCGTGGGGTGGATACCAAGACCAAAAAGGTTCTCTTTAAGCAAGGTCCCTTTAAAGAAGGTACTAGTAACATAGGGGAATTTTTAGCCTTGGTGCACGGGTTGGCTTTCCTAAAAAAACAGAACAGTGACCGTGTTCTATATTCAGACTCTAGAATTGCCATTGGTTGGGTACGAAAGGGGAAATGTGGCACCAAACTTAAAAAAGGTCCAAAAAATGAAGTGCTCTTTGAACTTATTGAGCGCGCAGAGGACTGGCTGAAAAAAAATCGATATACCACCCCAATTGTAAAGTGGGAGACTAAAGCATGGGGTGAAATCCCAGCAGATTTTGGCCGGAAATGAAGATTTTGTAAAGAAGTGATGTAAGATGTTAGACAAAAGACCAATGTGTTTGGACTTGATTTTGAACTTGAACTTGAGTTTGAACTTATCACCTCTTTTTCTTAAATCCTTTGCCAATGATTCCAATATGGAATATCAAAGCGTATATTTGCACCAAAATTCATTGAATGGGCAAATTGCTGATCGTCGGAAGTGTGGCTTTTGATGCCATTGAAACTCCGTTTGGCAAGACTGGTAAAATTCTGGGAGGCGCGGCACCTTTTATTGGGTTGGCCGCTTCACAATTCGACGCAAAATCCGCCATAGTTTCGGTTGTAGGGGATGATTTTCCCCAAGCGTACCTTGATTTGTTGACAGACCGAAATATTGATATTTCAGGGATTGAAGTGGTAAAGGGCGGAAAAACCTTCTTTTGGCAAGGTAAATATCATAATGATTTAAATTCCCGGGACACCCTGGTCACCGAACTCAATACCCTTGGAGACTTTACCCCGGTTGTCCCTGATAGTTTTAAAAATGCAGATGTGGTCATGTTGGGAAATCTGCACCCCAACACCCAGATGAGTGTAATTGATCAGATGGAAGAGCGACCAAGGCTCATTGTTTTGGATACTATGAACTTTTGGATGAATAACACTTGGGATGAGCTAATGGAAGTGATCAAAAAAATAGATGTCATTACCATAAATGATGAGGAGGCCCGCCAAATGACCGAAGAATATTCCTTGCTAAAGGCAGCTGCCAAAATTCAGGAAATGGGACCTAGATATGTGGTCATCAAGAAAGGGGAGCACGGTGCCTTGTTGTTCCATAAGGAGGACATTTTCTTTGCCCCTGCCCTTCCGTTGGAAGAAGTTTTTGACCCTACAGGTGCTGGAGACACCTTTGCCGGTGGTTTTTCGGGCTATTTGGCCGAAACCGGTAATATTTCCTTTGAAAACATGAAAAATGCGATTATTCATGGATCCAATCTGGCCTCGTTCTGCGTGGAGCGATTTGGTACAGAACGGATGTTGGAATTGCAGAAACATGAGGTGGAGGCCCGCCTGATGCAGTTTAGGGATTTGACCCAGTTCAATATTGAATTAACATAAATACGTGCCCTGAAATTTCGGGGCTTTTTTTATTATTGGTTTGTTATGAGTGATGCGATTAAGCACGAATGCGGAATATCATTGATCCGTTTGCTTAAACCCCTGGAGTATTACAAAGAAAAGTACGGTACGGCTTTTTACGGAGTCAACAAAATGTACCTAATGATGGAAAAACAGCACAATCGGGGACAGGACGGAGCCGGTTTTGCCAGTATTAAATTAGACATGCACCCCGGTGAGCGCTACATGAGCCGGGTACGGTCCGCGCAGCAGCAGCCTATTCAGGATATTTTTGCTCAGATCAATGCCCGAATCAATTCGGTATTGGCCGAGCATCCCGAGTATGAGGATGATGTAGAAATGCAGAAATCCCACATTCCCTATATTGGAGAATTGTTGATGGGGCACGTGCGCTACGGCACCTTCGGTAAAAACAGTATAGAAAGTGTTCACCCTTTCCTTAGACAGAACAACTGGATGCACCGAAACCTCATCGTGGCCGGAAACTTTAACATGACCAATGTTGATGAGCTCTTTCGCAATTTGGTGGAATTAGGACAGCATCCCAAGGAATTGGCGGACACCGTGACCGTGATGGAGAAAATTGGACACTTTTTGGACGATGCCGTGGCCAAGCTCTACAAACAAATAAAAAAAGAAGGATACAGCAAACGAGCCGCCTCGCCTTTGATCGCAGAGCGACTGAACGTGGCAAAAATTCTTAGAAAAGCTTCCAAAAACTGGGACGGCGGCTATACCATTGGCGGCTTGTTGGGCCATGGCGATGCTTTTGTGATACGTGACCCTGCCGGAATACGACCGGCCTATTATTACCATGATGATGAAATTGCCGTAGTAGCTTCAGAACGACCTGCCATACAGACCGTTTTCAATGTAAAATATGAAGATGTCAAGGAGTTGGACCCAGGGCATGCGTTCATCATCAAAAAAGATGGAAGCCTCGCCGTAAAACAGATTCAGGAACCCACCGAGCGAAAGGCGTGTTCTTTTGAGCGAATCTATTTTTCTCGCGGAAGCGATAAAGAAATCTATCAAGAGCGAAAAATGTTGGGAAAATTGGTGTTTCCACAAATCCTAAAGTCCATAGACAACGATTTGGAAAATACGGTCTTTTCCTATATTCCCAATACGGCCGAAACGTCCTTTTTTGGGATGGTAAAAGAGGCTCAAAATTACCTCAACAACAAAAAAGAAGAGCAGATTTTTGAACTGGGCCCCAATATTACCCGGGAAGAACTGCACAAGATTTTGGATGTACGACCCCGAATTGAAAAAGTGGCCATTAAAGATGCCAAACTACGAACCTTTATTACCCAAGACAGTAGCCGGGATGATCTGGTGACCCACGTGTATGATGTTTCGTATGGCTCTGTAAAGAAGAATGATAATTTGGTGATAATTGACGACAGTATTGTGCGGGGTACCACTTTAAAACGAAGTATCCTTAAAATTTTGGACCGACTATCGCCAAAGAAAATCATTGTGGTATCATCTGCTCCACAAATACGTTATCCAGATTGTTATGGGATTGATATGGCCAAGCTTGAGGATTTTGTGGCCTTTAAAGCAGCTAAGGTCTTGCATGAGGAAGCAGGGACCACGCATAAGATAAAAGAGATCTACGAAAAATGTCTTACCCAAACAGAGACAAAGGATAAGGATGTAGTAAATTATGTGAAAGAATTCTATGCTCCTTTTACAGCGCAACAGATTTCCAAGAAGATTGCCGAGATTCTAAGTCCTGAGGGCATAAAAGCAGAAGTGGACATCATTTACCAAAGTATTGAGAGTTTGCACGAAGCCTGTCCCAAAAACTTGGGAGATTGGTATTTTACAGGGAATTACCCCACTCCAGGTGGCAACCGGGTTGTAAACAGGGCATTCATCAACTTTTTTGAAGGGAAGAACCAGCGCGCTTACTAATCTGGTATTTACATACAACCAAATTGTGTGCATTTCATCGATGAAACAAGTAGATTGACGGGTTTTTGTACAAAGGGCAATGGGCAAACCTACTTTAGTATTGCCATAGCATAAGTAGGTTAAGTTCATGGTAAGATTTGGGGCAAAAAAGGTGGAAAATTTTCCACCTTTTTTATTTTCCAGCTATCCCATTTATCCCTCCCCCGTAATCCTTTTCTTCATTTATAGTGCATGCAAGCAACAAGTTTGGCAGTTCAACCAAATAAAGGGGTTTTCATCTAAAAGCTTGTTGGGAAAATACCCCCATGCAGTACATTTGGAAAACCATAGCATAAGTAGGTTAAGTTCATGGTAAGATTTGGGGAAAGAAGGCGGAGAACACTCCGCCTTCTTTATATTTGACTACCAACGATTTAACAATTTTATCGATGAACCGCACGTTTTCTTTTTCATTGAAAAATCAAAAATTTATCTAAAACCCTTTGTTATTTCTCACAATACCAGTATTTTAGTCTCGCCATAGCATAAGTAGGTTAAGTTTATGGTAAGATTTGGGACGAAAAGGGCGGGGGCTTCCTCGCCCTTTTCTATTCTGAAAATTGAATCCATAAAAAAAGCCGAACACTAAGTGTCCGGCCTTTATGTCTTGAGAACAATAGAGATTACTTACTTGCCTCGTAATTCTCAGCAACCTTTGCCCAATTGATCACATTAAAGAATGCCGAAATATAATCCGGTCTTCTGTTTTGATAATGCAAATAGTAGGCGTGCTCCCATACGTCCAAACCTAAAATGGGTTGACCGTTGCACTCTACTCCGGGCATAATGGGGTTATCTTGGTTAGGCGTGGAACAAATTTCCAATTTTCCGCCCTTATGTACGCACAACCAAGCCCATCCAGAACCAAATCGGGATCCTGCTGCTGCAGTGAATTTATCCTTGAAACCTTCAAAAGAGCCAAAGGCTGAATCAATGGCGGAAGCCAATTCCCCAGATGGAGCTCCTCCACCATTGGGTGACATTACTTCCCAGAAAAGGGAGTGGTTGTAGAATCCTCCTCCATTATTTCGCACTGCCATATTGGTCATATCCAAATTGGAAAGAATGTCTTCAATATCTTTTCCATCCAAATCAGTTCCCTCAATGGCCGCATTTAATTTGGTAGTATAGCCATTATGGTGTTTGGTATGGTGAATCTCCATGGTCCTTGCATCTATATGTGGTTCCAGTGCATCGTATGCATACGGTAGTTTTGGTAATTCAAAAGCCATAATTTTGTGTTTTTGCGTTATTACTTGATTCATGTAAAAATACGGGTTTTAACAAACATATTCACCTAAAACCGTGTTAAGTTCAGATCGATAATTCTTATTTTGCAATAAACATTTTCTTGGGGGACTCCAGCTTTAAAATATACAGTGCATCGGCCGGTTCGGGCAAGACCTATGCCTTGGCCAAGGCGTACCTAAAATTGTTGCTTTCCAACGATTCTCCCATCAAATTCAGGCAAATTTTGGCCATTACTTTTACCAACAAGGCCGTGGATGAAATGAAAACCCGAATCTTGGACAACCTATTCAACTTTGGAAAGGATTCTATCCCCAAAAAACAGGAGCCATTATTCCAAGAGCTTTGCCAAGAGCTTTCATTGACTGAAGATCAGTTACGACAAAAGTCCAAGGTGGTCCTTAAACGAATATTGCACAATTACTCGTTTTTTGAGATTTCCACCATAGATAAATTCAACCACAAACTTATTAAGACCTTTGCCCGAGATCTTCATCTTTCCCAAAATTTTGAGGTGGAACTCGACACTGACCTTCTTCTGGAAGAGGCTGTAGCCCGACTTTTGGAACGGGCCGGAACCGACGAAGAGCTTACCAAAGTGCTTATTGACTTCTCCTTGGAAAAAATTGATGATGACAAAAGTTGGAACATAGCCTATGACCTTTTGGACATTGGAAAACTGCTTTTTCAGGAGAACCATGCGATTCATATTGATGCACTTCGTTCCAAATCAATTCATGATTTTAAGGATATCCAGAAAAAAATTGTCTCAAAAATTACCGTCCTGGAGAATAAAGCCAAGGATTTTGCAAAATTGATGCTGGATGAAATTGTGCAGCGAGGTTTTGATGTTGCAGATTTTCCCAGACAAACATTGCCCAATCATTTTAAAAAAATATCTGAAGGCGAATTCGACCCTAAAAAAATATACACCAGTAAGACGCTCGAGCCCAACTTGGTCGAGGGCAAGCTTCTTAAAGCAACCGATAAAAGGGATGTTACGGAATTGGCCCTGACACTTCTGAATGCCTTTTTGTCCATCAAACAAATCATATATGAACGCAGCTACCTGAAGAACATTTACGGCAACATTGTTCCATTGACGGTATTGAACGAAATCGCCAAAGAAATCCGAAATATTGAATTGGACAGGGATATTGTTCCCATTTCGGCCTTGAACGCCATCTTGTCCAAGGAAATTAAGAACCAACCCGTACCTTTTATATATGAACGTATGGGCGAAAAGTACCGCCATTATTTTATTGATGAGTTTCAGGACACTTCGCAAATGCAGTGGGAAAATCTGGTCCCTCTGATTGGTAATGCCCTGGAAAGTGAGGACGAACGCCATCAAAAAGGATCTCTCTTTTTGGTGGGCGACGTAAAGCAGGCCATTTATCGGTGGCGTGGCGGTAGGGCCGAACAATTTTTGAATCTCATCAATGGAAAATCTAATCCCTTTGTGGTGGAGCCCACAGTGCACTCGCTGGACACCAACTGGAGGAGCTTTGACCAAATTGTAGAATTCAACAATTCCTTTTTTACGGCCACGGCCTCCGTTCTTCAAAATGAAGCCTACCGAAATCTATTTCTTCATGATTCCCGCCAAAAAACCAACAACAAACCTGGAGGGTTCATCCAACTCTCCTTTTTGGACAGCAAGGTTGAGGACAAAGACGAGGCCTATTGCGAACAGGTTTTGGAAACCATCAATGAAATCACTTTAAAAAAACATCCCTATTCCGATATCTGCATTTTGGTACGTGATAACAATAAGGGAATGCTTTTGGCCGATTTCTTGGCGCAGCAGAACATCCCCATAATTTCTTCGGATGCATTGCTGCTCGACAATAATGACAAAATCACATTTCTCATAGCTCTTTTAAAGCTATTTGAAAACGCAAATGACCGAGAGGCGGCCTACCAGATTTTACTGTTTTTGGCCAAGGAAGAAATGGACAAGCATAGTTTTATTTCCAAAAACATAAATCAAATTGAATCCTTTCTTTCCCAAATCTATGGATTTCAAATGGCAAAACTGAAAGGGCTATCGGTCTTTACCCTATTGGAAAATGCCATTGTTCAATTTGATCTCGCCGTAGATTCCACAGCATACCTTACCTTTTTAATGGACGAAGTGTTGCTGGTGGAAAAAAGGGAAGGTCCCAGTGTATTTTCTTTCATGAAATATTGGGAACAGAAAAAATCATCTCTTTCCATAGCCGCTCCGGATAATGTCAACGCTGTACGGATCATGACCATCCACAAAGCCAAGGGACTGGAGTTTTCCTTTGTGATTTTTCCGTTTGCCAATGCTCTATTGGATGACAAGCGGAAAAAAAAGAAATCGTGGGTGCCCGCCAACGAAGCGGAAAATGATTTGGGATTACAGGAGTTTCTCATCAACACCAACAAAAACATGTTGGAATACAATGATGCAACTGCGCGTATTTATAATGATGAAGAACAAAAATCGGTCTTGGATGCCATGAATGTGCTGTACGTGGCTTTGACCCGGCCCATAAAAGGGCTTTTTGTCGTCACTGAAACAGGTAAAGATTTGGCCTCCATGGAAGGTGCCACTTCGTATTCGGATTTATTTCAAGCCTATCTGCAACAACAAAACATTCTTAAAAACGAACAGGAGATCTATACATTTGGTACTTTTCCTGAAGTTGACGATGATTTCCCATCAATTTCTTCATCTGATGCTCATATCAAATACATTACCCGACCCAAAAATGATGCTGCCTTTACCATTGCCACCACCTCCGGACGGTTATGGGATGATGAACGAAAAGAAGCCATTGAGATTGGAAATCTGATTCATTTTGCCTTAAGTAAAATCAATTATGCCAATGAGGTGCCTCAGGTGGTAGAACGTCTTCAATTGGACGGCTATTTTGAAAAAGATGCTTCGGGAGAAATCAAGCAAAAACTGATGGATGTGGTCACCCACCCTGATTTAATTCCTTATTTTTCAGAAGATTACGAAATCATCAACGAGCGGGAAATCCTCACTGCAACAGGAATATCCCTTCGTCCAGACCGGATTGCCCTAAAGGGCAGAGAAGCAACCATCATCGATTATAAAACTGGAAAGCCCTCGCCATCGCACAAGGAGCAAATCACGCAATATGCTGATGTGCTAAAAGAGATGGATTTCACCATCAAAAATGTCATTATTGTCTATATTGACCAAAAAATAAAACCCGTTTTCGTCTAAACAAAAAACTATGTACGGAAAAATCAAAGAACACTTGGCCCAAGAGCTGGAAGAGATCAAAGAAGCAGGCCTTTTTAAAAAAGAACGCATTATAACGTCCCCGCAGGGAGCGGTCATCAAAATATCAACAGGAGAGGAAGTCATCAATTTTTGTGCGAACAACTATTTGGGGCTTTCCTCGCATCCCGATGTGATCCAAGCTGCCAAAGATGTCATGGATACCCATGGTTTTGGAATGTCTTCGGTACGATTTATTTGCGGTACCCAGGACATTCATAAAGAATTGGAGCAGAAAATCGCCCATTTTTATGGAACTGAGGATACCATATTATATGCCGCTGCCTTTGATGCTAATGGGGGTGTTTTTGAGCCATTATTGACCGCTGAGGATGCCATTATATCAGATTCACTGAACCATGCTTCCATTATTGATGGGGTTCGTTTGTGCAAAGCAAAGCGGTATC
Organism: Allomuricauda sp.; assembly: GCA_050303195.1. Taxonomy (GTDB): domain Bacteria; phylum Bacteroidota; class Bacteroidia; order Flavobacteriales; family Flavobacteriaceae; genus Flagellimonas. Next base: position 43,441 of record JBNLBG010000003.1, read on the forward strand.
GTTATGCCAACAGCGATATGGCTGATTTGGAAGAGCAATTGAAACAGAGTGTAAAAGATGGTGCCCGGTTCAAAATTATTGTGACCGATGGCGTCTTTTCCATGGATGGGGTTTTGGCTCCATTGGACAAAATATGTGATCTAGCGGATAAATATGACGCCCTAGTGATGATTGATGAATGCCATGCTGCTGGTTTTATTGGCGAAACAGGTCGTGGGACCTTGGAAGAAAAAGGCGTTATGGGTCGCATAGACATTATCACCGGAACCTTGGGCAAAGCCTTGGGCGGTGCCATGGGGGGCTATACCACAGGCAAAAAGGAAATCATTGAGATGCTTCGGCAGCGATCACGGCCTTATCTGTTTTCCAATTCCTTGGCTCCCGCCATTGTTGGTGCTTCCATAAAGGTGTTTGACATGCTGGATAAGGACACTTCCCTGAGAGATAAGCTCCAAAGCAATACAGAATACTTTAAAAAAGGAATGAAAGAAGCTGGGTTTGAAATCATTGACGGTGACTCTGCCATTGTTCCCGTGATGCTATATGATGCCAAACTCTCCCAAAAAATGGCCGACATGTTGCTGGAGGAGGGGATTTATGTCATTGGATTCTTCTATCCTGTTGTGCCAAAGGGAAAAGCACGGATTCGAGTTCAATTATCCGCAGCACACGAAAAAGAACATCTAAACCATGCAATAAATGCGTTTATCAAGGTAGGAAAATCGTTGAAAATCGTCTAAAATCGTTGAAATGCAGCATTTCTTAAGGCAAATGAGTCAAAAAAAAAGAATATTTGATTTTGTTAATAAGTCTTAACAACTTACATTTGCTGCTGATAAACACTTAAACTTAAAATTTTGAGCATGAAACATCTTAGCAAATTATTGGTTGTTGCCCTTGTATTTGTAGGGATCAACAGCATACAAGCGCAAGACGAGAATAATCCATGGCAGATTAGTTTTGGGGTGAATGCAATTGATGCATATCCAACCAATGACGAGAATAATGCATTTTCTAGTACTACGCTTTTCGATGAGTACTTTAATGTGACTGACCACTGGAACATCTTGCCTTCTGTTTCCTATGTAGGCGTTTCCAAGTACATTGGTGACGGCTTTTCTATTGGTGCACGTGGTTCCTTGAACAGAATTGAAAAAATTGGTGATGTAAGTGTAGATGACCTTTCTCACTATGCTGTTGATGGTACCATTAAGTACAACTTCCTAAAAAATACAACCATTGACCCTTTTGCTGAGATTGGTGGTGGTTATACTTGGATTGATGAGATTGGTGCAGGTACAGTAAACGGAGGTGTTGGTATTAACATCTGGTTTTCTGAAAACATCGGTCTTACTTTGCAGACCCAATACAAACATGCTTTTGAAGACTATTTGGTTAGGCATTTCCAACACTTGGCTGGTCTTAGCATCAAATTTGGTGGTACTGACACCGACGGTGATGGTATCTACGACAAAGACGATGCTTGTCCAGAAGTTGCTGGTTTAGAAGCTTTCAACGGTTGTCCTGATTCTGATGGCGATGGCATCGAAGATTCTAAAGATGCTTGTCCTAACGAAGCTGGTCCTAAAGAAATGAACGGTTGTCCTGATTCTGATGGTGACGGTGTTGCTGATAAAGATGACGCTTGTCCTAGCACTCCCGGTCTTCCTGCTCTAGCTGGTTGTCCTGATGCTGATGGTGACGGCGTTGCTGATAAAGATGATGACTGTCCAAATGAGGCTGGTCCTGCTGAAAACAACGGATGCCCATGGCCTGATACTGATGGTGACGGTGTTCTTGACAAAGACGACCAATGTCCAGAAGTTGCTGGTACAGTAGCTAACAATGGTTGCCCTGAAGTAACTGAGGAAGTTCAAAAACAATTGAACGACTACGCTAGAACCATCTTGTTCGATACTGGTAAATCTTCTATCAAAGCAGAGTCTACTTCTGTAATGGTTGACATCATCCAAATCTTGAACGAGTATCCTAACGCTAAGTTTACCGTAGAAGGTCACACTGACAGCGTAGGTAGCGAGTCATTGAATCAAAAACTTTCTGAGTCTAGAGCTAATTCTGTTAGAGATTTCTTGATTGATAAAGGAATCGCTGCAGATAGATTGTCAGCTATTGGTTATGGTGAGGCCAAGCCTATCGCCACTAACAATACAAGAGCTGGTAGAGCTCAAAACAGACGAGTTGAAATCAACTTGATAAAATAATTGAAAACATAAAGTTTTCTTTTAAAAAGGCCCTGCAGTTGCAGGGCCTTTTTTATTTTTAATACATGCATCAAAACTTTCTGCAATATGTGCTGAACGACCTACAAAGCAAGGGCACGGATTTTTCCGAATGTACGTTTATACTTCCCAGTAAGCGTTCTGGTACTTTTCTCAAAAAGCACTTGGCCACCACGTTGTCCCAAAACATTTTCAGCCCAGAAATATTTTCCATTCAAGATTTTATTGCAGATATCTCCGGAATGGAGCAAACCTCCAATCTAGATCTGTTGCTCATCCTGTATGAAGTCTATAAAGACTCACAAATAAATGAGCCTGATGATTTTACCTCTTTTTTGAAATGGGGGCAAACGCTTCTACAGGATTTTAATGAAATGGACGGGTATCTCATTCCAGCCCATGACCTACTCAATTATCTTTCCGCCATCAAGGAAATCAATCATTGGTCTGTAAAAAAAGAAAAAACAGATCTCGTCCAAAACTACCTTCAACTTTGGAACAAATTGGAGACCATTTACAATGCGTTCAACACTACCCTGAAAAAACAAAAAAGAGGGTACCAAGGTCTCATCGCAAAGGTTGCTGTCTCCCGTTTGGATGACTATTCCAAGAACAACAAAACCAAGCCCATTGTTTTTGTTGGATTCAATGCTTTAACCACAGCTGAGTCGAAAATTGTCCAGCATTTTCTGGAACAAGGTAATGGACAGGTCTATTGGGACATTGATTCGTATTTTCTCGATGACCCCATCCATGATGCCGGACTGTTTATTCGAGACTATCAGCGTAATTGGCCCTATTACAAGAACAAAGCATCTCTACAGCCACAGCATAATTTTTTATCTCCAAAAAAAATATCCATAACGGGCGTCCCTAAAAGCATTTCACAGACCAAATATGTGGGGCAGTTGTTACAAGAACTAAATTCCAACTCGGCCATCGATTTTTCAAAAACTGCCGTGGTTCTCGCGGATGAGTCTCTACTCTCCCCAATGTTGCAGGCCGTGCCCCCATCCATCAATGCCGTGAACATTACCATGGGATTGCCCCTGAACAAAACGGTTTTGTACTCCTTTTTTATGGCTCTCCTGGAACTCAACGCCAATAGTTCGGAACGGGGATGGTTTTATACATATGTGCTGGAACTTATAGCAAACCCCTACTGTTTAACGCTTTCAGCATCTGGAACGAAGGATTTTGCCCCAATTTTGTCAAAGGACATCAAAGAACAGAATTGGCTGTACATCAATACGGACATTCTAACCAAATATGCCGAAACCAACGACATACTGGAAATTATTTTTCCAAAAGATCGTATTTCCGTTTTGCAATGGATTGACAATTGCCTCCTTCTTATTGACCGATTGAAAAATATATTTCAACAAGAGAAAAACGCCATGGAATTGGAACAGGTCTATCGATTTTACACGCTGTTCAACCAACTGAAGCAATATCTGGCCAACATAGATTTCATCAGCGAACTGAAATCCATCAAAAGCCTGTTCAAACAATTGGCCTCTATGGAAACCTTGGATTTTATCGGGGAACCGCTCACGGGACTCCAAATCATGGGAATGTTGGAAAGTAGGAACTTGGATTTTGAAACGGTCATCATCACATCGGTCAATGAAGGCATCCTTCCATCCGGAAAAATGACCAATTCCTTTATCCCATTCGATGTAAAACGGGAATATGGCCTGCCTACCTACAAAGAAAAAGATGCCATCTATGTCTATCATTTCTACAGACTGATACAACGGGCCAAAAACATATACATCATCTACAATACAGAACCCGATGTTTTGGAAGGCGGTGAAAAAAGTAGATTAATTTCCCAATTGTTGACCGATGAAAACATGGTGCCCTTCGTTACACATACCATAGCCGCCCCACAAGCCCATATTACACCGGCACAACCGCTAGAAATACGTAAAGGTTCTTTGCTAATAGATGATATCGTTGCCTTTGCCAAAAGTGGATTTTCACCGACCTCTCTGACCAATTATGTGCGGAATCCCATAGATTTTTACACCAGAAACATTCTTAAGATCAATGATTTGGACGAGGTTGAGGAAAACATTGCCGCCAACACTTTTGGTACCATTGTGCATGATAGTTTGGAGGAACTCTACACCCCACTCCTTGGAGTTCCGCTATCCAAAGAAAATGTTGAAGCGCTGAAACCGAAAATTCCTTCGGTGGTAAAAGGTCATTTTCAAAAGAACCTTTCAGGTGTGGACATTTCCAAAGGAAAGTTTTTGCTGGTCTATAAGGTCATTTGTAAGTATTTAGAGAATTTTATCGCTATCGAAATAAAGCAACTCCAACAGCACACCATCAAATTAGTGGCCTTGGAACAGAAATATGAGATACAGCTCACTATCCCAGAATTAGATTTCCCGATAAAACTCAAGGGAACCTTGGACCGCGTGGATGAGTTTGATGGCATCACCAGAATCATTGATTACAAAACGGGAAAGGTGGAGCCGAAAAACGTAAAACTAACCGATTGGGAAGCGCTTATTACCGATTACGATAAAAGCAAGGCCTTTCAGTTGTTGTGCTACGCACTGCTGTATTCCAAAAAACACAACGCCAACCCTGTTCTTGCCGGAATCTATTCCTTTAAAAATTTGGGACAAGGATTGTTTTCCTTCTCCCAAGACAAGAACAACACCCTCATCGATACAGAAGTTTTAGCCACTTTTGAGACCTATCTCAAGAAGCTAATCTTGGAAATCTGTAACCCTGCTTTGCCCCTTATTGAAAAAGCGATTTGATTATTTTAAGTCTGGGCGGGTGGGCCTAACCTCAATCTTGCTGGGCAGTGTTCTCGGGTGCATGGTCAATAAATCCACCACCAACTTTCCAATATCTTCCGGTTGAATTTTCCAAGCGTCCTTTTCGGAGGGTTCATTATCGTTAAAATGACTGGCCACGGAACCGGGCATAATCGTAGTTACCTTGATATTGTACTTCCGAAGATCCAACATGGCGGCCTGCGTAAAACCAACGACCCCAAACTTGGTGGCATTGTAGCCCGCCGCTGTGGGGAAAAAGTTAGTTCCCGCTAAACTGGCCAAAGTCATATAATAGCCTTCGGACTCTTTCAAGGCCTCCACTGATGCTTTTAAGGTGTGGAACACGCCATTTAAATTGGTGTTGATCATGCTGTTCCAATCATGTTCGGTCATTTCATCAATAGGGGCAAATATCCCTACACCTGCGTTGGCCATGACCATATCCAGTTGACCCCAAGTGGCCAAAATCCTATCCACGGCCTGCTTTTCGTCCTCCAATTTGGTTACATCCGAGACCAATCCCAAAACACGTTCCCCATCCCCAAGGTTTTTTACGGCCCAGTCCACTCCTTCTTGGTTTCTGCCGCTTATCGCCACCTTCATTCCCTCTTTTAAGAGGCATTCAGCAATGCCATAACCAATTCCCTTGGTTCCTCCTGTGATGTATGCTACTTTTCCTTCTAATTTCATGTTGATTTGTTTTAAGTAAAGTTCAAAAAAGCACGGGGCAAATACAAAAAATCCATCCTAAAAGGATGGTAAAATTTGAAGTGATACCACAATAGCCCTCTTAAGTGGGCTTGACATAAAAATGGTACTTTTATGTAATCATCCTATACATCGAAACTACCGAAATCCATATCGTCCCTGAGATTCCCGAACCCCAGAGGTTACAGGAATATGGGGTCGGTGTTTTTAAGTCCACCTCCACCAAATCAGCGCTTAAAAAAGCCATAAAGAAAAAGTATGTGCAAGTAAATGGCGACATTGCCTCAACGGCTACCTTAATTACAGGCGGGGAACACATTACCTTGTCCATTCCAAAGGAAACTAATCCAAAAAAGCAATTCCTTTTTCCGCTAGAGGTATTGTATGAGGATGACCACTTGGCTGCCATCCATAAACCTGCCGGCATAGAAGTCAGTGGCAATAAATTTAAGACCATAGCGAATGCCTTAGCCCAGAATCTCCGACCCAGCACACTATCCGATGCTACCATACCCCAGCCTGTCCACCGATTGGATTATGCCACCACGGGACTAGTTTTGGTAGGGAAAACCAACAGAAGTATCCGGGCCTTGAACAAAATGTTCGAGGACAAAACCATCGCAAAAACCTATTATGCCATTACCATTGGTAAAATGGAGTCTAGAGGAACAATAACCACCGAAATTGACGGAAAACCATCCCAATCGGATTACAAAGTCGTACAATCTGTTCTCTCGGAACGATTCAACATCCTCAACCTAGTGAAATTACATCCAAAAACGGGTAGGAGACATCAATTGCGCAAACATTTGTTGAGTTTGGGCCATCCTATCCTTGGGGATAAGGAGTACGCACTGGAAGGCTTAATCTTAAAAGGGAAGGGGTTGTATCTACATGCCTATTCTCTGGAATTTGAGCATCCCTTTACCCATAAACACATCTGTGTAACCGATGACATTCCAGAGAAGTTCAGGAAGATATTTTATACAACAGCATAAAAAAGCACCCCAAGAGGTGCTTTCATTTTTTGTAGGGAATACCGGATTAACACGTTGTTCCGTATAATCCAGTCCTGCAAATACAAGGTCCATGACTTGGGCCATGGGCATTTAAAACACAAAAGCCGCTCAAATAAATTTGGCGGCCTTCATTTGTTTTAAACGCAACACCTTGCGCTTGATCGTGGAGAATACCGGATTCGAACCGGTGGCCTCTTGCATGCCATGCAAGCGCTCTAGCCAACTGAGCTAATCCCCCGTAAGAGAGCGCAAAGGAAATACTTTTTTCTGAAACTATCAAAAATTGCGCCCATGCTTAATCTTTTTTAACGCTCAATACCAAAACGGGAATGGGCACAAAAAATTCAGACTTAGGTATGGTGTTTTTCTCCCATAACTTCTTGAAAAAACCTCTTTTTCTTCTAAAAACACATAGCATATCGGGGTGTTCTTGCTGAAAATGCTCTATAACCCCCAAATAGGTGGTGCCATTTTCCGTAATGGTCAGTTGTTTGCTCAAATCCATAAGTGCAGTGTTCACTTTAAGGTCATCTTCAGAATATCCAGGTCGCTTCACCAAAAGCAAGCTCACCTCTGACCTGAATTTGTTCTTTATGCTTACCAATGGATTAAGAATACTGCTTCGTTTCAAAATTCCAGAACCAAAAGCGGTCAATACCTTTTTTATGGGCTTAAATTCTGTCCCTTTGGGGACAATCAAAGTGGGAATATTGGTCTGTTTAATGATACGGCCCGAGGTGTTCCCCAAATAAAGCTCTTCTTGAATATCGTTACTTCTTGGGGCAATGATGATCAAATCTATCCCCAATTCTTTATTAATGTCTTTAAGCCCATCAACAATATCTCCGTTGTAGGTGGCCATTTTAATTTCAACCCCCTTGGTGTCCACTTGATCAATCACCTCTTTCAAGTGCTCCTTACTACTTTTGGCCACTTTCTCTTCAACATTGGCCAAACTTCCCACCGCGGTTGTGACCGAGAACACATCCATCACAAAAACTTTGGCGCCAAAATTCGATGCAAAGTCGATGGCGTATTGTAATGTACTTGAAGAATTTGGTGAAGTTCCAATGGGTACGAGTATATTGTTCATTGCTTGGTGATTGAGATTAAACTCTAAATTTACAACTTAATTGAAATGAAACCATGATCAGGCATGCAAAGATATCTGAAATAACGGATATCCTGAACATCACCAAGGCATGTGCCTTAAAAATGCAGGAAAACGGAATTTTTCAATGGAACGAACACTATCCCTCAGAGGCTACTTTTGTACGGGATGTGGAACGGGATGAACTCTATGTCATTGAGGAAAATGGTTCCGTTTTGGGCGCTGTTGTCATCTCAACCTATATGGATGAAGAATATGTGCCCATACAATGGTTGACTCCCAATGGGAATAGTACCTACATCCATCGCCTTTGTGTGCATCCAGGGCATCAAGGCAAAGGATTGGCACAGCAACTCATGGATTATGCCGAAAACCATTCCAAAAAACATGGGTTTGTATCGGTACGGCTGGATACCTTCTCTCAAAACCATAGAAACCAACGTTTTTATGAACAACGGGGCTACCAAAACTGGGTGACGTCTTCTTTCCCAAACAAAGTGAACATCCTTTTTATTGTTATGAATTAGTGCTGTAACTTGCCGCCGATTTGAGCACACAGGTAAATTTTAAAAGTATTAATCAGCTTGCCATTCCGGCTACCATATCGGGGATTGCTGAACCTCTTCTTTCCATTACCGATACTGCCATTGTGGGCAATATTCCGGTGAATGGGCTGGAATCTTTGGCCGCTGCCGGTATTGTGGGGTCCTTTTTGTCCATGCTCATCTGGGTTTTGGGCCAGACCCGAAGTGCCATTTCCGCAATTATTTCCCAATATTTAGGGGCAGGAAAACTGGATGAAGTTAAAAACCTACCCGCGCAGGCCATCTTCTTCAATATTCTTTTGAGTGTTGTCATTTTGGTCTCTACCATCTTTATTGTGGAGGATATCTTCAAGCTTTTTGAAGCCTCTGGAAAAATATTGGACTATTGCATTTCATATTATTCCATTCGGGTTTGGGGGTTTCCATTGACGTTGTTCACCTTTGCTATTTTTGGAATTTTTAGGGGCTTGCAGAATACCTTTTATCCCATGGTGATTGCCATGTTGGGGGCAGGTCTGAACACCCTGCTCGATTTTATTCTGGTTTATGGGATAGAGGGGTATATCTCCCCAATGTATCTGGAAGGTGCTGCTTGGGCTAGCCTTATCTCACAGGGCATTATGGCTGTTCTGGCATTGATTTTACTTCTAAAAAAGACTGAAATCAGCATGAAACTGGTTTTTCCACTCAACCATGAAATCAAAAGATTGGTTTTAATGAGTCTGAATCTGTTTGTGCGGACCGCCGCTCTAAATGCTGCTTTAATGCTTGCCGTTAGGGAAGCCACCATTTTGGGGGATCGTTTTATTGGAGCACACACCATTGCCATAAACCTATGGCTGTTTGCCGCATTTTTTATTGATGGTTATGCCGCGGCCGGCAACAGTATGGGTGGAAAACTTTTGGGAGCCGCAGATTATAATGGACTATGGAAACTGGCTAAAACTATATTCAAATACGGAATGGTCGTAAGTTTGATCCTAATGCTTTCAGGATTCATTTTCTATAGACCCATTGGACGACTTTTTTCCCATGAGGAAATTGTACTCCAAACCTTTTATGGCGTTTTTTATATTGTGATTCTCGGACTTCCCATGAACACCATTGCTTTTATTTTTGATGGACTTTTTAAAGGTCTTGGCGAAATGAAATATTTGCGAAATGTATTGCTTTCGGCTACGTTCTTGGGTTTTATACCCTTCCTATATCTTGGAAAATTCTTGGGTTGGGGCTTTTATGCCATTTGGATTGCCTTTGTGGTCTGGATGATGGTTCGTGGCTTTGCCTTGGTCTGGAAATTTAGACAAAAGTTCAGGCCCTTGATACAAAACGCTTAATTTAGTGTTCCACAACAACCAAGAACCAAGAACCAAGAACCAAGAACCAAGAACCAAGAACTGATAACTGATAACTGATAACTGATAACTGATAACTAAAATTAAATGCCCACAGACAGAGTCAACGGAAGTTTATATACTAAAATCGACAACGGAGTTGCAACGGTAGAATTTGGTCATCCTGCCAGTAATTCCTTTGTTTCTGAACTTTTGGAGCGATTGGCCAACGAATTTATCAAACTCTCGGATAATGATTCGGTTTCCCTTATTGTATTGAAATCCGAAGGAGACCGTGCTTTCTGTGCTGGTGCCTCTTTTGATGAATTGGTGGCCATTTCAAATTTGGAAGAGGGAAGGGCTTTCTTCAGTGGATTTGCCAATGTCATCAATGCCATGCGTAAATGTCGAAAACCAATTGTTGGGCGTATCCAAGGAAAGACCGTTGGTGGTGGAGTGGGATTGGCCGCTGCCTGTGACTATGTATATGCCACCGTGGATGCTGCCATCAAATTATCAGAGATTTCCATTGGTATTGGTCCGTTTGTGATTGCGCCTGCATTGGAACGGAAAATGGGAAAAGCTGCAGTGGCAGAGCTCTCCTTATCTCCAACGGAATGGAAAAATGCCTATTGGGCCAAAGAAAAAGGATTGTTTGCCAAAGTTTATGATTCGATATCAGAAATGGACAGAGAATTGGAATTCCATGTGCAGCGATTGGCATCGTACAACCCCAATGCTCTGGCGGAAATGAAACGCGTCCTTTGGGAAGGAACGGATCATTGGGACGACTTATTATTGGAGCGTGCCGAAGCTTCGGGAAGATTGGCACTTTCTCCTGAAACCAAAGCCGCCTTGGAAAAGTTTAAAAAATAAGTTTATATCATGAGAAATTTTGTGTTCCCCGCATTGGTAGTATTTGTTATAGTGGTCTACGTGGTCAATAGAATACGAAATAATAGACGGTTCAAACGATAGCATAAATGCAGTTAAAATGTACAATATGTGGTTATTTGTACTGCTTTTCTTGCTTTGGGACTGTTGTTCATCCCCTTTGCAATGAGCTGTATTGACTTCAGTATTACTTGTCCTGTTGATTATCTTTGTCCTTTAGCACATGAGTATGGAAAAAATCAGGATAACCAAGCAATTTACCTTTGAGGCAGGGCATGCACTTTATGGGTATGATGGTAAATGTCAAAACGTACATGGACATAGTTACAAGCTATCAGTAACCATAATCGGCTCCCCAATAAAAGATGTTGACCATGTAAAATTGGGCATGGTCATTGATTTTGGTGATCTTAAGAAAATTGTCAATGAAGAAATAATAGACCTGTTTGACCACGCAACCATTTTCAACAAGAATACCCCGCATATAGAGCTTGCCAATGAGTTGGCAAAAAGGAATCACAACATCATTTTAGCCGATTATCAGCCTACCTGTGAAAATATGGTTATCGATTTTGCCGCCAAAATAAAATCAAGGCTCCCCAGCAATATTGGTTTGCATTCACTCAAACTCCAAGAAACGGAGACCTCTTTCGCCGAGTGGTTCGCTGCTGACAATTAAAATGTTCCCCATTTTCCAAATTTGGTAATTCTTATCTTTACACGTACATGAAAGCCATTACCCTTCCAAAAGACAAAAAGGTCTATTTCGCTAGCGATAACCACCTTGGGGCTCCGACCCGAAAGGACAGTTTGCCGCGTGAGAAAAAATTTGTGGCTTGGTTGGATAGCATTAAGCACGATGCCCATGCCGTTTTTTTGATGGGCGATCTTTTTGATTTTTGGTTTGAGTACAAAACAGTGGTGCCAAAAGGCTTTACCCGGACCTTGGGGAAATTGGCCGAACTTTCGGATATGGGCATCCAAATCACCTATTTTGTGGGCAACCATGATCTTTGGATGAATGGGTATTTTGAAGAAGAGCTTAACATTCCCGTGTACCATAAGCCTCAGCAGTTTTTAATCAACGACACTTCTTTTTTTATTGGTCATGGGGATGGATTGGGCCCACACGACAAAGGTTTTAAACGCATGAAAAAAGTCTTTACCAACCCAGTGGCCAAGTGGTTCTTTAAATGGTTGCACCCAGATCTTGGGGTCAGGTTGGGACAGCATCTTTCCGTGAACAACAAAATTATTTCAGGGGAGGCCGATGCAAAATTTCTAGGAGAGGATAAGGAATGGCTCATATTGTATGCCAAACGAAAACTGGAACAACAGCATTACGACCACTTTGTTTTTGGTCACCGACACCTTCCCATGGAAATACAACTTAATGAAAAATCAACCTATACTAACCTAGGAGACTGGATTTCTTATTTTACCTATGCCGTGTTTGATGGGAAAAAATTCAGTTTGGAAAAGTTGGAAGACTAGTCTTTTTCGTGTTCGTCAATATCCTTTTGAAGATCTAATTTCCTAAAGCTGGGCGAAACAATTGCCGTGGTCCCGGCCGTCAGTAAGGTCATGCATCCACCGAAAACCACAGCGGTAACTGTTCCCAAAAGTTTAGCGGCAAGTCCGCTTTCAAAAGCCCCCAGCTCATTGGATGATCCCACAAAAATGGAGTTTACCGAAGCTACCCGTCCCCGCATATGGTCTGGTGTTTTTAATTGCAAAATGGTCTGCCGAATAATCATGGACACCCCATCTACGGCACCACTCAAAAACAAAGCAATCACTGACAACCAAAAAAGTTCTGATAGTCCAAACACGATAATACAAATTCCAAAGGCAAACACCGCCATCAACAATTTCTTGCCTGCTTTTTTGTGCAATGGGAATCGCGTAGAGCCCAACATGGTGATGGAAGCTCCCACTGCTGGGGCCGCCCGTAAAATCCCAAATCCTTCAGATCCCACATGCAATATGTCCTGCGCATAAATGGGTAAAAGCGCTACGGCACCACCAAAGAGTACCGCCACCATATCCAAGGTCAATGCGCCAAAAATGGCTTTGTTTCCAAAGACAAAACGCAGACCATCCTTTAAGCTCTGCATAACGGGTTCGCCAATTTTGGGATTTAAAATGGGTTTTTTTGGTATTTGTAAGAGTGCAATCAGTGCAATCAAGGAAAAGCCAAAAATGACACACATAGACCAATGTACGCCTATCCAACTAATGGAAAATCCGGCTAAAGCTGGACCTAAAACAGAGGCCAATTGCCAAGTGGAACTACTCCATGTAGCTGCATTAGGATAGATTTTTTTGGGAACCAATAAAGCAATCATGGAAAATGTTGTAGGACCCAAGAAGGCACGTACCAACCCTCCCATAAAGACCAAGACATAAATAGCGATCAATATTGAACTCGATGTCCAATTATCCTCAAGTCCTGGCCAGCTCAACAGAAACAAGCCAAGGCTTATCGCAGAGAACCCCAAAATGCAGGTGACCATTAAATTTCGTTTTTCCCGTTGGTCCACCACATGCCCAGCAAATAGGGCCATTCCCACGGCCGGAATTACTTCCATTAACCCAATTATCCCCAAGGATAACGGGTCTTTCGTCAAGGAATATACCTGCCATTCAATAACAATGAATTGCATGGACCAAGCAAAAACCAATGCAAAACGCACCACTAAAAAAATGTTGAACTCCTTAAAACGAAGCGCAGCGTAGGGATCCATAAATGTCTAGCGAATATCTCTTAGTTTCAGTTGAAGGCTCACCGTTCCGTTCCACTCATTTTCATCCAACGAAAATACAGCATCAAAAGGGTTCTTATCCTTGATCAGATTTAATTTATTTCCCAAATGAAACCCAATGGCTCCAATGGGTTTTGAGCCTTTTTGTGAAAGAGATGCCTTTAAGTGCTTTTCATCCTCGCCCACTCCTCTGGCGTATCCGGTATCCTGTACGCCTTCGGCCATAAAAACAGGGGTCATGTTGCCAGGACCAAAAGGAGCAAACTGCTTTAGAATGCGCATTAATTTTGGCGTAATCTGGTTAAGGTCCAATTGGGCATCAATGGATATTTCTGGTTGCAACAAATGAGGGTCAATGGTTTCTGAGACCACTTTTTCAAACTGTTGTTTAAAGGTTTCGTATTGTTCTTCCAAAAGGGTAAGTCCAGCGGCGTACATGTGTCCCCCAAACTGCTCAATACAATCTGAACACCCCTCCAGGGCATTGTAAATATCAAATCCTTTTACAGAACGGGCTGAGGCGGACAATTTATCCCCACTTTTGGTAAATACCAGAGTCGGTCGGTAATAGGTTTCGGTAAGGCGCGAGGCAACAATCCCGATGACCCCTTTGTGCCAATTTTCATTGTACACTACGGAAGTAAATCGCTTCTCCTCCGCATTCTCCTGAATTTGTAGCAGCGCAGCTTCAGTTGTTTCTTGATCTAAGTTTCTTCGCTCTGCATTGAAGGACTCAATATCTTGGGCATACTCTTGTGCTTTACCGAAGTCCGTTTCGGTCAGTAATGCCACAGCATGTTGGCCATGTTTCATCCGACCTGCTGCATTGATTCGGGGAGCAATGATAAAAACTACATCGGTGATGGTGAGAGTCTTCTTTTTGATTGGATCAATAAGAGCCCGTATCCCAATTCTTGGGCTAGCGTTGATGACCTGTAGTCCAAAATGTGCCAGTATCCTATTTTCACCTGTAATAGGTACAATGTCTGCTGCGATGGCCGTTGCCACCAAATCCAAATAAGGAACAAGGTCTTCCATTGTCTTCCCTTGCCTGGAGGCCAACGCCTGAATCAACTTGAACCCGACCCCACATCCGCAGAGTTCTTTATAGGGGTACTCGCAATCCCCTTGTTTGGGGTCGAGAATGGCCACAGCATCCGGAACTACTTTTCCAGGCCTATGGTGATCACAAATGATAAAATCAATTCCCTTTTCTGATGCATATGCTACTTTATCAATGGCCTTAATTCCGCAGTCCAAAGCAATGATCAAAGAGATGTCGTTATCCGCGGCATAATCAATACCTTGAAAAGAGACACCGTATCCTTCTTCATACCTATCTGGGATATAGGTGGCCACATTGGGATAGCTTTCTTGCAGAAATGAAGCCATCAAGGACACAGAGGTGGTTCCGTCCACATCATAATCGCCATACACCAAAATATTTTCTTGATTTTCCATGGCTCGTTCTATCCGTTCCACGGCTTTTTGCATGTCCTTCATTGCAAAAGGGTCGTGCAAGTGGTCCAATTCAGGTCGAAAAAAAAGCTTGGCTTCCTCATAGTTGTGGACACCTCGTTGCAAGAGCAGGTGTGCCACCAAATGATTAACATTCAATTCACTTGAAAGTTGATCTATGGCTTCTTGTGTAGGTTTAGGTTTTAGAGTCCAACGCATGGCTAAGATTGTACGGGTTTTGGTTGTTCGGGCAAAGCATATTTTTTAATTAATGCATATGTAATGCAAATATGGGCAAGATAATAGGTTGGGGTGATGAGAAAATTAAGGGGGTTGTAGTTCAAGAATTCCTTAAATGAAATAATGGTATCGGAAAATAGGATCAAAACAATCCCAAAAACGTAGGCCCACTTCATGATTCGATCCCCTCGCATACCAACGGAAGCTCCCAGTGAAAAGCACGAAATAAGCAGATAGATCAGTGAAGCGACCATAAGGGTCATATCCGTAAAAGCAGGATACAACATCAAAAAGAAAAAAGTAAGATAGGCGACCAGTAGCAGAACGGTAAACTTCCACTTGATCCGTCCATTTAACAGCGCATATACCAAATACCCCACATGTGCCAGAAAAAATAAGGCGATTCCTTTTACAAACAATAGGGTGTCTCCATTCATGTTGGACAAAAACCAATCGCCAATAATAGAAAACACAAAAGCAGCAAAGATGGCCCAAGTATCCGTAGGCATTTTAGTCGTTTGGACATTGAGAATCAAAATAATCAAGATTCCCATTCCCGCGGTTCCCGATTTAAAAATGAAATTGGACGTCGTTACCCCAAGGATTGCAAGTAAAATTGAAAGTGCCAATAGCCCGTACAACCAGTTCTTCTTAAACCACATAGTATTGTAATTTTAAAATGTTGATTAACCAAAAAACAGGAACAAGGGGTTATTGTCCTATTAGTTATTTATGGTGATATAGAATTTTGATGTCCAACTTAGCAAACTTTCTGAACATTTCCATAACGCCACAATATTTTTCTACGGATAGATCTACAGCTTTTTTAAGCTTGTCCTCCTTTAGATTGGAACCTGTAAAATGGTATTCCACGGTTACAGAATCATAGTGCTTGGGATGTTCTTCAGTAAGATTGGCAATGGTCTCAATGGAAAAATCATCTACCTCCAGTTTCATTTTCTTGATCAAAGAGGCAACATCCAATCCAGTGCATCCGGCCAATGCGGAAAGCATTAAGGCTTTGGGGCGCAATCCGGCGCCTGAACCTCCACTTTCTGGTCCTGCATCAATTCTTAAAGTATGTCCTGATGGATTATTGCTTTCAAAGGCCATTTCGCCCAACCATTTAGTGGTAATGTGATTTGTCATACAATCAAATTTTTGTTTCTTGTAGGACATCAAAAATACGATTTAAAATCGCACTTATGGCCTTAGTATCTCCCCTTGACCCCAACCATGACCTCGAAACCAAGCAGTTGGCTGAATTTTTCAATGAGACCCTTGGGTTTTGTCCCAATTCCGTATTGACCATGCAGCACCGCCCTGCTATTTCCAAGGCATTTATTAACCTCAACAAAGCGGTCATGGCCAATGAGGGGCGGGTCACCTCAGCCTTAAAGCGAATGATTGCCTGGGTAAGTAGCAATGCTACGGGATGCCGCTATTGTCAGGCCCATGCCATAAGGGCCGCGGAACGATATGGCGCAGAACAGGAACAATTGGACAATATTTGGGAGTACCGAACCCATTCTGCTTTTTCAGAAGCGGAACGCGCTGCACTCGATTTTTCTCTGGCAGCTTCGCAGGTGCCCAACGCGGTGAGTGCTGAAATCAAGGAGCGGCTGTATCAATATTGGAATGAAGGGGAAATTGTGGAAATGTTGGGGGTGATTTCCTTATTTGGGTATCTCAACCGTTGGAATGATTCCATGGGGACCTCCATTGAACCTGGGGCCGTGGAAAGTGCCGAACAGTATTTGGGAAAACACGGCTGGGAAAAAGGGAAGCATGATGGGTCCAGCTATTAGAATTGAGACGTCGTAAGACAGCCCAAAACTTTTTCCTGTAATTTAGGCAAAACCTCTTCTTCAAACCACGGGTTCTTGCTTAGCCAAAACCGATTTCTAGGTGATGGATGGGGGAGCACTACATAACTGGGCAAATAGCTTTTATGGTTTCTAACGGTCTCAGTAAGGTTCTTTTTCATGGTTTCCCCCAAATAATAGCGCTGTGCATACTGACCAATAAGGATGGTCAATTTTAGGTTGGGCATATTTTGGAACAAAGGTTCGTGCCATAAGGGTGCGCATTCGGGTCTAGGAGGTAAATCCCCTGATTTCCCTTTCCCTGGATAACAAAACCCCATAGGTATTAAAGCAAACAGACGCTCATCATAAAACTGCTTCCGTAACCCCCAACCATTTCCGTAGTTGTTTCCCACTAGGGTCGTCCCAAGGCACTCCGGTTTGGTGCACTTTAGTGCCCGGAGCTTGCCCAATAATGGCAATTTTGGATTCTGGATGTGCCGCCACAATAGGTCTTGGCCCCAAGGGCAGATGTTTTGTACAATGCGAGCAGTTTCTTATTTGGGTGAGTAGTTGGTCCATATCTAATGCGTCGGGAAACTAGGTGTTTGCTAACACTTATTTCTTCCCACCTACCACAATTACGAATTCTCCTTTAGGGGGATGGTTGGTAAAATGTTCCACTACTTCGGATAGTGTCCCTCTTACGGTTTCTTCATAGAGCTTGGTGAGTTCACGTGATACAGAAGCCGATCTGTCCGCCCCAAAATACTCCACAAATTGGGTTAGGGTTTTCAAAAGTTTGTGTGGAGATTCATAAAAAACCAGAGTGCGGGATTCTTCGGCCAGCTGTTCCAATCGAGTTTGACGCCCTTTTTTCAGAGGCAGAAATCCTTCAAACACAAAACGGTCATTGGGCAGGCCACTGTTCACCAAAGCAGGTACAAAAGCAGTTGCTCCGGGAAGACATTCCACGGCAATCCCATTTTCCACGCAAGCGCGTGTCAGCAAAAAACCTGGGTCGGAAATGGCTGGTGTCCCCGCATCCGAAATAAGGGCAATGGTAGTTTCCCCCTTCAATTTGTTCACCAAAGCATCCAACTGTTTATGTTCATTGTGCATGTGATGGCTCTGAAGCGGGGTGTTGATTTCAAAATGTTTGAGCAACTTTCCACTGGTACGGGTATCTTCGGCCAGTATCAAATCGACCTCCTTTAAGACCTTAATGGCCCGAAGGGTGATGTCCTCAAGGTTTCCTATTGGGGTCGGAACCAAATATAGTTTTCCCATGGACCTAAGTTACACCTTCCTTCTAAAAGTGATTGAAATCTTGATGATTTTAAGCGAATCTACGCTCAATCAAGGCAATCAAACGGGTTTCGTAGTCCTCCTTGCCTTCCCAATTGTCGTACTCCGGTTTCACCATATTGGTGATAAAAGCAATGGAACGCTCCTCGGTTTCAATGGTATTCAATTGGGACAATACTCGCGTATAATCCTCCATGCTGCCGTTGAACAGATGCTTTACAAAGGCCAACTTATCATTGAGCCCTATCTGTAAATCCTTTACAAAAGTGTCGTTCAAGGATTTTGATTTGCTTTTCTGCTCCGTGTTTTCAACCTTTTCGGCAACTCCCACATTTTCCTTATCGTTTTTCATAAGGTCCGGCTTGGCCACAAACTCTGCAAAAACCTGTTCCAGTGCCGTTTCCGCAGGCATTTCGGATACCATATCTTTTATGGTCTCCATACCTGGGGTCATGATGTCCTCCTCGTGTGGATTGCTCTCCGGTACTGAAATATTGCCGCTCAAAACGGCATTGGCCACTTTCTCAAAGCGTGAGGCGATTACATTTTTGGAAACATCCACCTCAACATCACTCAATTTTTCATCAATGAACTTGAGCACCGCCAATTTTTCATAAATTTTCCGTGCCTTATCGTACAACTCCGCCAAATCTTGATCTTCCCTTGTGGTAATGATCTCAGTGGAGAGTTTTATCAATTCTTCCCGTAACTTCCGTATCATAGCTAATCTTCTTTATTATAAAAATATAATCATTTTATGCTTTCCCTTGCGAACAAAAGGTTAAATTTTACCCTAAATGCCGTAGGTGCATTTTTTTAGTAGCTTTGTGTTTCGTTTTCTAAACAACGAAAAACCACTCAATTTCTTTCAAAAATACGGTATGTTCCTCGAAAACACGGTCAACCCTAAAGAGCAGTTTGGATGGATAGAAGTTATCTGCGGCTCCATGTTTTCTGGAAAGACCGAAGAGCTCATCCGAAGACTGAAACGAGCCCAATTTGCCAAGCAAAAAGTGGAGATATTCAAACCCATTGTGGATACCAGATACCATGAGGATATGGTGGTCTCACACGATGCCAATGAAATTCGTTCTACCCCTGTACCCGCTGCCGCAAACATTCGTTTATTGGCCGATGGCTGCGATGTGGTTGGCATTGATGAAGCCCAATTTTTTGATGATGAAATCGTTACTGTCTGTAACGACTTGGCCAACCGTGGGGTGCGTGTTGTGGTTGCCGGACTGGACATGGATTTTAAAGGCAATCCTTTTGGACCCATGCCTGCGCTTATGGCCACTGCAGAATACGTGACCAAGGTGCATGCCGTTTGTACCCGAACCGGAAATCTGGCCAATTATAGTTTTAGAAAGTCCAGCAATGACAAGCTTGTGCTTTTGGGTGAGACCGAGGAATATGAACCTTTGAGCAGAGCGGCTTTTTATAAGGCCATGCTAAGGGAGAAAGTGAGACAAATGGATGTGGAGGCCGAAGAAGTGGACACTAAAAAGAAAAATGCCGATGGGTAAGATTGGGGAAACCACTTTGCAAATAAACTTGACCGCTCTGGAGCACAATTACAGGTATTTACGCTCCAAAATAACTCCAGAAACCAAATTTTTGGCCGTTGTTAAGGCATTTGCCTATGGCAGTGACATGGTTTCCATTGCCCAAAAAATGGAACAGCTGGGGGCGGACTATTTGGCGGTAGCCTATGCCAAAGAAGGAGCTCTGTTAAGGGATGCTGGAATTAAAACCCCCATTTTGGTACTACATCCCCTGCCTTCAAATTTTGATGAAATCATAGACCGATGCTTGGAGCCCAGTCTGTATTCCCGGAAGATTCTCAAGGAGTTTCTGGAAGTTGCGAAAGCTAAAAACCAGAAAGCCTATCCAATACATATCAAATTCAATACGGGTCTCAACCGTTTGGGCTTTAATGAAACTGATACGGACTTTATTGTTGAGGAGTTGAAGGACAAAAAGGAAGTAAAAGTGGCCTCTGTGTTTTCTCATTTGGCGGCTTCTGAAGATTTGGAGGAGAGGTCCTTTAGCCTGAATCAAATCAATGCCTTCAAAAAAATCAGTGAAAGTCTTGCCCAAAAATTGGGGTATGCTCCCATGCGCCATATGTTAAACACTTCAGGAATTCTCAACTATCCCGAAGCACAATTTGAAATGGTACGAAGTGGTATCGGTCTATATGGGTACGGAAATGATGCTCGTATCGATGCCCAGCTGAAACCTGTTGCTTCTCTAAAGACCATCATTTCCCAAATCCATCATATTGATGCAAATGAAACGGTGGGGTACAATAGGGCTTTTACATCTGACAGTCCCAGAAAAACAGCCACCCTGCCCTTGGGTCATGCTGATGGTATTGGCCGACAATATGGCAATGGAAAAGCCAGCGTGATTATCCACGGTAAAAAAGCTCCTATCATTGGGAATGTCTGTATGGATATGATCATGGTTGACGTGACCAATATTGATTGCCAAGAAGGGGATGAAGCCATTGTATTTGGAAAGGAAAAATCGGCAGAGGGTTTTGCTGCCGGGGCCAAGACCATCTCGTATGAAATCCTGACGGCCATTTCACAACGGGTTAAAAGAGAGATTATTGAAGGTTGATTTTTTCCATTTTTCTTCCTACGAATTCCTTTTTTGCCTATTTTGTTTCCATATTAACCAAAAACCTTAACTATAAAATGGGATTTATAAAGGAATTTAAGGACTTTGCCATGAAAGGAAACCTGGTGGATATCGCCGTAGGTTTCGTCATGGGTGCCGCTTTCAACAAAGTGGTGTCCTCATTTACCGGAGGAATCGTTTCTCCGTTGATTGGCCTGTTGTTCAAATCAGATTTCAACGATTTGAAATATATAATAACCGAAGGAACCGTGAACGATGCAGGAGAAACCGTTGGGGAAATAGCCGTGCTCTACGGGGCATTTCTTACCAATGTCATTGACTTCCTAATTGTGGCCTTTGTCATGTTCATGATTGTAAAAGCAGTGAACCGAATGAAGAAAAAAGAAGAACCTGCTCCAGAAGCACCAAAAGGACCAACGCAGGAAGAACTTTTGGCCGAAATTCGGGATTTGCTAAAGAAATAAAATCGTAGGTGCTGATAAATTCAGCATCCCGCTACACCACAATAACCCTTAAAAACCATCAATGTGTTTCGTTAACAGGTTGATGGTTGTTTTATTTATAACATTTTGTTATTTTTTGATTATTGAATGTGAAAAAGCTTGTTTAAATTGAAGACTAGCGTACCTTTGTCCCAAGAAATTTGAAAACGATGAAAGTAGCAGTTGTTGGTGCCACCGGAATGGTAGGTGAGGTGATGTTAAAAGTATTGGAAGAACGCAACTTCCCCATTACCGAATTGTTGTTGGTTGCCTCGGAGCGTTCTGTAGGCAAAAAACTTACCTATAAAAATGAAGAACATACTGTAATTGGTTTGGAAGATGCCGTAGCGGCTCAACCTGATATTGCCATCTTCTCTGCCGGGGGAGACACCTCTTTGGAGTGGGCGCCCAAATTTGCCGAGGTGGGTACAACAGTGATCGACAACTCCTCCGCTTGGCGGATGGATCCTACCAAAAAATTGGTGGTACCCGAAATCAATGCCAGCGAATTGACCGCCGAGGACAAAATTATTGCCAATCCCAACTGCTCCACCATTCAATTGGTGATGGCGTTAAACCCATTGCACAAAAAATACAAAATGAGACGTGTGATTGTTTCTACCTATCAGTCTGTTTCAGGGACGGGTGTAAAAGCCGTTCAACAAATGGAGAATGAAGCTGCCGGGGTAGATGGTGAAATGGCCTATCCGTATCCCATCAACCGAAATGCATTGCCCCACTGCGATGTATTCTTGGAAAATGGCTACACCAAAGAAGAAATGAAATTGGCCCGTGAGCCTCAAAAAATATTGGACGACCGCACATTTTCAATAACGGCTACTGCAGTTCGTATTCCAACCGCAGGCGGACACTCAGAGTCGGTGAATGTGGAATTCCACAACGATTTTGATTTGGCCGATGTGCGAAAACTACTTAGTGAAACTCCAGGTGTGGTGGTTCAGGATAATCCCGAAACCAATACCTACCCCATGCCCATCTATGCCCATGACAAGGATGAGGTTTTTGTAGGCCGTATCCGAAGGGATGAGACCAACCCCAATACTTTGAACATGTGGATTGTGGCCGACAACCTTCGCAAAGGTGCCGCTACCAACGCCGTACAGATTGCGGAGTATTTGGTGGAGAACAATTTGGTAGCCAACACCTCTGAAGCGATTTCATAAAATACGTTAAAGGTATTTTCGGCTATAGGCATTGTCGGTTTTTATGGTATTTTTATCGGAATCAATCCGATAAAAATGAGAACCGCATGCCTATTGACTGTTGTAGTCTTGTTCGCTGCATGTCAAACCACCCCAAAAAGAGAATCCATCGCCGTGAATTACCCCACTACCCAAAAAGTTGATACCGTTGACACGTATTTTGGAACGAAAGTTCCTGACCCCTACTGTTGGCTGGAAGATGATAGAAGCGCCGAAACCGAGACATGGGTCAAGCAACAGAATGTGACCACTTTTGGGTATTTGGATAAAATCCCTTTCCGCGAAGACCTAAAAAATCGACTTGAAAAATTGTGGAACTATGAAAAAGTAGGTTCGCCGTTCAAGGAAGGTGATTACACCTATTTTTATAAGAACAATGGATTGCAGAATCAATATGTGGTGTACCGGAAGCAGGATGATGGCGAAGCAGAAGTGTTTTTGGATCCCAACACCTTTTCGGAAGATGGTACTACTTCTTTAATGGGCCTCAGTTTTACTAAAGACGGTTCCAAAGCGGGCTATTTAATCTCCGAAGGGGGTAGTGATTGGCGCAAGGCCATTGTTATGGATACGGAGACAAGAGCGATTGTTGAAGATACCTTGGTGGACATCAAGTTCAGCGGCATTTCGTGGAAAGGCAATGATGGTTTTTTCTATTCCAGCTATGATAAGCCGGAAGGAAGCGAACTATCGGCCAAAACCGACCAGCATAAGCTGTATTACCATAAATTGGGCACACCCCAATCCGAGGATACCGTCATTTTTGGAGGAACACCAGAACAAAAGCACCGCTATGTTTGGGGCTCAGTTTCCGAAGATGAAAAATACCTGTTCATTGCCGCATCTGTGTCCACCTCAGGTAACAAGTTGTTTCTTATGGATTTGACTGAGGATAATCCAGAGTTGGTCACCATTTTGGATGATACGGAATCTGACACTTCCTTTGTTGACAACGAAGAATCCACGTTGTTTTTGGTCACAAATCGGAACGCCCCCAATAAAAAAATAGTGGTGGTGGATGCTTCCAACCCATCTCCAGAAAACTGGAAAGACCTCATTCCCGAAACGGAGAATGTCCTCACGATTGGAGCCGGTGGCGGCTATTTCTTTGCGGAATATATGGTGGATGCCGTTTCCAAAGTGCTGCAATATGATTATAAAGGCACCCTAATTCGAGAGATAGAATTACCCGGTGTGGGAAGTGCCGGTGGTTTTGGTGGAAAGAAAGCGGAAAAGGAATTTTATTTCTCCTTTACCAATTACAACACACCCAGTTCACTGTATAAGTACAATGTGGAAACTGGAGATTATACGCAATACTGGAAACCCCAAATCGATTTTAATCCCGAGGATTACGAATCCAAACAGGTGTTTTATTCCTCCAAAGATGGCACCAAGGTGCCCATGATCATTACCTATAAAAAAGGATTGGAACTCAATGGGAAAAACCCAACCATTTTATACGGATATGGTGGTTTCAATATCAGTTTAACCCCGTCATTCAGCATTGTTAATGCCGTTTGGATGGAACAAGGTGGTATTTACGCGGTTCCCAACCTACGAGGGGGTGGTGAATACGGTAAAAAATGGCATTTGGCCGGTACCAAACTCCAAAAGCAGAATGTTTTTGATGATTTTATCGCTGCGGCTGAATTTTTGATTGAAAATAAATACACTTCCAAGCAATATTTGGCGATTCGCGGAGGGTCCAACGGTGGACTTTTGGTGGGGGCCATCATGACCCAACGACCCGATTTAATGCAAGTAGCACTACCTGCCGTTGGTGTTTTGGACATGCTCCGTTACCATACCTTTACGGCTGGTGCGGGTTGGGCGTACGACTATGGAACCTCGGAGGACAGCGAGGAAATGTTCAACTATCTGAAGGCATATTCACCGGTCCACAATGTTAAAGAGGGTACGGAGTACCCCGCCACTTTGGTGACCACCGGAGATCATGATGACCGCGTGGTCCCCGCGCACAGTTTTAAGTTTGCCGCGGAACTTCAGGAAAAACAGGCTGGACCTAACCCCACTTTAATTCGGATTGAGACCAATGCAGGTCATGGTGCAGGCACCCCGGTGAGCAAGACCATAGAGCAATATGCCGATATTTTCGGGTTTACCTTCTACAACATGGGGTACAATGCATTGCCCAATCAGGCGGTACTCAAAGAATTTAAGGATTAACCAAAAAAATAAATTTCCATGGGATTCTGAAATAAATTCAGAATGACGACATCGATTATATTTAAGTAGGCTTTTTTATATGCTCAAAGTTCACATCCCTTCATTTCAGTATAGATCCCGACCCATTTTGGAGGATATTTCCTTTGAAGTGGGCCCGGGCGAACATGTGGCCCTGATGGGTGAAAGTGGTTCGGGAAAGAGTACGCTCTTAAAAATCATTTATGGGATTTTACATGTAGAAAACGGTTCCATTCTTTGGGGTGAAAAAGAGGCATTGGGGCCTAACTTTAATTTGGTTCCGGGAGAATCGTACATGAAATACCTCTCCCAAGATTTTGATTTAATGCCCTTTACCACAGTTGAAGAAAACATTGGGCAGCATCTCTCCGTTTTTGAGCGGGAAACCCATCAAGAACGAATTGCCGAACTATTGGCATTGATTGAACTAGAAGACTTTGCCAAAACCAAAGTAAAAAACCTTAGTGGTGGGCAACAACAGCGGGTAGCTCTCGCTCGGGTCTTGGCCCAAGAGCCAGAGGTGCTTTTGTTGGATGAACCTTTTGGGCATATCGACAATTTTAAAAGGAACTCCCTTCGAAAAAATCTGTTTCTCCATCTAAAAGAGAAAGGGGTTACCGTGCTCACGGCCAGTCATGACCCTAGCGATGTACTTCCTTACGCACAACGAGCCCTAATTTTGGAAAAGGGCAAAATCGTCGCCCATCAAAAAACTAAAAGGCTGTACAACAATCCGCCCAACCAATATACCGCCAGTTTGTTTGGAGAGGTCTGCCAGGTTCCCATTAAATTGTTGAAATCCTACTCCCAAATTGACAGGTCGGTGTTGATCTATCCGCATGAGTTCAAGGTTTCGAAAAGTTCAGGGATGAAAGTGGAACTGACCCATTCCTTTTTTAAGGGAAGCCATTATCTCAATCTTGGGAGAGCTGAAGATGGGACCTTGTTGTATTTCAATACCACTAAAAAACAAAAGCTGGGCGATACCATTTTCCTTAATGTATCTTTGAAGACCATCAATAGGCGTCTTCAGCGTGAACAAACAACAAGTCCATAGCGAATTACAATTTAAGGCCGTTCGAAGTAGCGGAGCGGGTGGACAACACGTGAACAAGGTTTCCTCTAAAGTGGAACTGACTTTTGATGTGCCTGCTTCTGAAGGATTGTCCGATACGGAAAAAGATCGTCTCCTCCAAAAACTAAAGACCCGGCTCACCAATGACGGTGTTCTTATTTTGCAATGTGATGAAGCCCGAAGTCAGCACAAAAACAAGGACTTGGTAATAAAACGGTTTTTTGAGGTACTGAAAAAGGGCCTTACTGTTCCCAAAAAACGAAGGCCCACAAAACCGACCAAATCTTCCATTGAAAAGCGACTGAAATCCAAAAAGAAAGCTGCCGAGAAGAAGGCGAACCGCAAACCGCCGGATATGGGGTGAGATCATACCACTTCTAAAACCGTATGTGTGGTGCCATTAAAATCAAAAGTGTCACCTGCCTCTTTGCCCATCAACAATTGTGCAATGGGCGACCCTGATGAAATGCAATAAATAAGATTTCCTTCCCGTTTATAGACCCCTGCCGAAATGGATATGAAATACTGGGCCAAACTTGTCTTTACCCAACTCCCCAACCGAATTTTATCTGACTTTTTCTCAATATCGATTTTTTGAAGAATCGCTTTGGTACGATTTAATTCCTGAAGTTGTTGTGCCAATTTTTCCTGTTCCAACTGCACCATGGCCCTGCCCGTTTCGTGCTTGTCCCCTGCGCTGCTTTTAGTTTCGGAATCCAAGGATTCCTGAAGTGAAGCTCCATTGTCCTGCAAACGTTCTGTTCTTTCGTTCACATAATCCCAACAAAACTGTAAAAGTTCCTTTTTCATTTCCATTGCGGTACAATCTTATACGAAATTAAGTCTAAAAACAGTTTCTTGATTGGGTATGGAATGCACTTGAATACCTCCTCCGTGCAACTGCATGACCCGTTTGGAAAGACTGAGTCCAATTCCGGTCCCCTCACTTTTGGTGGTGAAAAAAGGCACAAAAATCTCATCGATTACATCAGGTGGAATTCCAGGACCGTTATCTCTAATTTCGATATATTTTTTGCCGTTGTTTTCAATGCCGGCCAATATAAGAACCTTTCCTTTTTCTACCGAGCCGACCGATTGCAGTGCGTTTTTGCCCAAATTGATCAGTACTTGGGAAATCAGTTTTTCATCAATAAACAATTCCAAATCTTCGGGATGGGATTCTACGATAAACTCCGTTTGCGTATCATGCAAGCGGGCCGACATTAAAACATCTATTTTACTCAAAAGTTCTATTGCGCTTACTATCGTTTTATTCGGTTCTGGAACATGCAACAGACTTCGGTAGGATTGTACAAAATCCATAAGGTCGCCACCCTGTTCCTTAATGACTTCCAATCCTTTGAGCGTATTTTTAATCTGGCTTTCCTCCAATTCTTCCATCGGAACAATTTTTCCATTGTTTCGATAATACTTGATGATGGAATCTGAAATGGAAGCAATGGGCGTTATGGTGTTCATAATCTCATGGGTCAAAACCCGAATCAATCGCACCCACGATTCTGTTTCCTTTTCATCCAATTCTTTGTGGATGTCCTGCACTACGACCAACAAAAGTGATTTTCCATCCAACGTCAACGGTGTGGATTTTATGGCCAATTGGGTTTGTTCTCGCTCATTGGACAATTGAAATAATTTTCGTTCAAAAGGTTCAAACGTCTCAAAAATCTTGTAAAGATTTCCATCAACCTGATTGAGTTGTTTGATGTGGTTCAATGGACTGTGACCCAATAATTTTTCCAAGGTGGGATTGGAAAACAAGATATGGCCTTTTTCGTTATAGGTCATGATACCAATACTGGCCTGTTTCAATATTTCCTGATAATACTGCTCCCGAATTTGCAATTGCAGATGCACTTCTTGGATGAGACCATTTACCCGATTTAGACTTTGGTTCAATTCTTTGAAGGATTTTATTGAGACCCGCTCTGGAAACCGAAGCGTAAAATCCTCATTGCGGATGGCATCAAAAAAATAAGCGATTTTTCGATTTGTCCTATTAATGAACACAATGAGTGAATATGTTTGGGCCACCAAGGCAATCAGTGAAAAGAACAAGCTTAAATACCATTGGTAGGCCACCGAAAAACCCAATAACGTGGCGGTCAGCGTAATCAAAAGTACCCTAATCAGAAGTTGAATATAGAAATGTCGACTGGCCATTATTCGTTCTTTTTCTTCAACTTATTGTAAAGGGTCTGACGGGAGATTCCCAATTGGTCGGCGGCAGCACTGTAATTCCCGTCATGCTGATCCAATGCTCGGGAGATCATTTGCTGTTCCATCTCGTTCAAGGTCATGGGCTCATGGTCAAAAGATTGCATGGGCTTGGCATGGAGCAAAAAATCGGAAGGTTTTAGCACATTGCCATCGGAAAGGATCACTGCCCGTTCCATGGTATGTTGAAGCTCCCGCACATTGCCCGGCCAAGCGTATTCCATTAGCTTTTCTTGGGCCACATTGTTGATGCGCAACCCTGGTTTGTCATACTTGTGGGCGAATCGCTTCAGGAAGAAGTCAGCCAACACCAAAATGTCATCATCACGTTCTCGCAGAGGCGGCACTTCTATATTGATGGTGTTGATTCGATATAAAAGATCTTCACGGAAAAGTCCATCAACCACCATTTGTTCTAAATTACAGTTCGTGGCGCAAATCAATCGGATGTCAACATTGACAGGTTTGTTAGATCCTACGCGAACCACCGACCGGTTTTGAATGGAGGAAAGCAGTTTGGCCTGCATTTGGAGGGAAAGGTTTCCAATTTCATCCAAGAACAAGGTGCCTTGATGGGCCGCCTCAAATTTTCCCGCTCGGTCTTCTTTAGCGTCAGTAAAAGAGCCCTTGACATGACCGAAAAGCTCACTTTCAAATAGATTTTCGGCTATAGAGCCCATATCCACATTAATGAACACTTCATTTTTGCGCGAAGACAAGCGATGCAATTCTCGGGCAATGAGTTCTTTTCCAGTACCATTTTCACCCGTGATCAAAACATTGACATCAGTCTTTGCAACTTTGGCCACTAAGTTCAGCACAGAAGTCAACGCCTTGGATTGACCAATGATATAGTTCTTGTCCTCATTGATGACCTGCTTAAGGTTGCTTTCTTTCTTTTTAAGGTCATGGATTTCCAATCTGGACTTTCGTAGTTCATAGGCCGAACGTACCGTGGTCATTAACCGTTCGTTGTTCCAAGGTTTCAGCACAAAATCTGTAGCGCCTTGTTTTAGGGCAGTGACCGCCAAATCCACTGCGCCGTAGGCGGTCATCATAATAACCGAGGTATGGGGCGATTTCTTTTTGATTTCATTGAGCCAAAACAAGCCTTCATTACCCGTGTTCACCCCTGCCGAAAAGTTCATGTCCAACAACACAATATCAATGTCCTGCATATTGGGAAAAGAGGAAATCTGATTGGGATTGAACAGACTCTGTACACTCTTGTATTCAAACTGCAACAAAATCTCCAAAGCGCTCAATACACTTTTATTATCATCAATGACCAGAATCTTGGCATCTATCATCTTGCTGTATTTGATATTCATCCTAAAACTACGAATTGGGGAAATACAATTCTCTAAAGTGTAAAATAGTTGGACATTTTTTGTACAAAAATTTTACACCCTTCCTATATGTTTACCATTAAATTATTATTAGATTTCTGATTGTCAATATTTTATGTTTTTGGCATAAGAATAGCCACTACTATGGCACAGGAATATACTATGACCCCTAAAATATACATTACAAGCGCACTATTTTTTATCTCTGTCCTCGCATTTTCACAGAAGACTTGGACATTGGATGAGTGTGTGGCCTATGCCATAGAACACAACCTTCAGGTAAAGAACACCACTTACAACAAAGATTCCAGCAAGGAAAGTTATCGGCAGTCCATTCGAAATCTTTTACCCTCTGTAAATGGGTCAACCGATTATTCCATTAGTTATGGTAGGGCAGAAGATCCAAATACAAACGATTTTATAAACACAGAGTTCTTCAGCAACAACTATTCCCTCAACGCCAATTTGGATTTATTCCGTGGTTTTCAAAAGCTGAATTCCATAAAAGCTTCCAAATTTATCTATAAAGCCACACAAGAGGATATCCTACAGGAAAAATTTTTGTTGGCCTTTCGGGTAATGCGCGCCTATTACGATATTAAATTTTACGGCGGTTTGGTGGCCAATTCATTGGAACAACAGGAAATATCCCAAGCCAATTACGATTTGGTGAACAAACAGGTAGAACTTGGCCTAATGGCCGGGGCCGATTTATATGAAGCAGAGTCCAATCTTTTGGGCGACAAACTTTTGGTGACACAAAACCAAAACCTGCTTGCCAACGCTAAACTTTTGCTTCTGCAAGAAATGAATCTTACCGAGGTCAATGACATTGTTCTCCAAGAAACATTGGAAACGCTTCCCGAAGAAAGCGTCGAACGTATCTCAGCAGATTCGCTATACGAGACTGCTCGGGGGTTTGTCCCCTTGGTAAAATCACAAGAATATCGGGTTAATGCGGCCAAAAAGCAATTACATGCCACAAAAGGGGGGTTGTTCCCATCCTTATCTTTATTTGCTGGATATAGAACCAGTTATTTTGAGACCAATGTGGATGAAAATGGAAACGTAATTCCCTTTAAAACACAGTTTAAAGACAATAATTCAAAGTTTGTAGGAGCACAATTGAGTATTCCTATCAGCAACGGGTGGTCCAACCACTCTCGGGTAAAGCAACAAAAAATTGCCTATCTCCAAGCCAAGAACAATTTGGAAATCCAAGAGCAGGAACTGTTTCAACTCCTACAACAATTGGTGCAAACCCACCAAGCATTGCTTGTGGAGTTAGATCAAAGTAATAAAAGGGTTCAGGCCCAAGAATTGGCCTTTACCATTGCCCAAAAACGCTACGAAAAAGGGCTTATCAATGCCTTGGACCTTTTTCAGGCCAAGAATTTGTACGGCGTAGCACAAAACGAGAATTTGCAAGTAGGCCTGCGGCTGCGGGTGAACAAGAGTACCATAGATTTTTACAGCGGCCTGCCCATTTTTAATATCAACTAAAAAACACCATGGATATACAATTAGAAAAAAAGAAAGGACTAAAACCAAAACATTATGGTTACATCGCCTTGGGGGTGTTTCTCTTGTTTTTGGGGTGGAAACTCCTTTTTGCCAGTTCGGTATCCACCTATAGGACCGAAAAAGAACGGCTTTCCATTGCAGAAGTAAGTGCGGGGAAATTTGATGACTACATTACCATAAATGGAAATGTGGCGCCCATTGCCACCATTTATATGGATGCCTACGAAGGAGGTCGAGTTTCTGAAAAATTGATTGAGGAAGGCTCCATGGTGAAGAAGGGGGATATCATCCTAAAACTGGAAAACATGGCGCTCTACGAACAGATTTTGGCCAGTGAAAGCAACTTGGCCTTAAAGCAAAACGACCTCCGATCCACCAAACTCACTTTTGACTCCAGACAAGTGGAAGGCAGAAGAAATTTGGCCACTGCCGAATATGATCTGCAACGATTAAAGCGGAACTATGAGCAAAATCAGGAATTGTACAAGGACGAATTGATTTCCAAAGAAACCTATCTCCTTTCCAAAGAAAACTATGAGTTGGCCAAGAAACAATATGACATTGTAAAACTACAGACCGAACAGGATGATGAATTACGCAAAACTTCATTGACCGGGCTTGACGCTGACCTAGATCGTATGCAAAAGACCCTGTCCATGGTATACGAGCGGTTGGACCATTTGAATGTAAGGGCACCCGCAGATGGGCAATTGGGGTTTTTGGATGCTGAGATTGGACAAAACATTTCCCAAGGGGAACGTATTGGACAAATCAATGTGCTTACCGATTTTAAAATTGAAGCCGAAATCGATGAACACTACATTGACCGTGTTAAACGGGACCTTTCTGCCGTTTTGGAACGGAATGAAAAAGAGTACAACCTTCGGTTGCGAAAAGTCTACCCAGAGGTACGTAACGGTCGCTTTAAGGTTGACCTTGTTTTTGTGGACGAAAAACCAGAGACCATCAGGGCAGGGCAGAGCTACAGCATTCGCCTACAGTTGGGTGAATCCAGCGATGCCTTGTTGTTACCCAAAGGTGGCTTTTTCCAAAGCACTGGCGGACAGTGGGTGTTTGTGGTAGATCCCAATGGCAATGAAGCCTTAAGACGAAACGTCCGATTGGGGAAACAGAATTCAAGATATTACGAGGTCCTGGAGGGACTTCAACCTGGCGAGCAGGTAATCACCAGCAACTATGACACCTTCGGTACAGCAGAGCGAATAGTGTTAAAATAGTCTGGAAACGTAACAGTATAGGAAATAGTCAAGTCTATATAATAACAACTAAAACAACCATTTAAAAAATGATACAGATACAGAATCTAAAGAAAAGCTTCCGAACAGAAGAAGTGGAAACCCTTGCCCTAAACGGTGTTAACCTTAAAGTGGCCAATGGTGAATTTGTGGCCATCATGGGACCCTCCGGATGTGGAAAATCTACCCTTCTCAATATTATTGGGATGTTGGACAACCCCACAGAAGGGAGTTATCAGTTTGCGGGCCACAAGGTAGAAGGCCTTAAGGAAAGCCAGCGGACCCAATTGCGAAAAGGCAATCTGGGGTTTGTCTTCCAAAGCTTTAACCTCATCGACGAACTTACCGTCTTTGAAAATGTGGAACTTCCCTTGATCTATTTAAAAATGAACAAGTCAGAGCGCAGGGAAAAAGTACAGGCCGTTTTAGAGCGTATGAAAATCGCTCATCGGGAAAAACACTTCCCCCAGCAACTTTCCGGTGGACAACAGCAACGAGTGGCCATTGCCCGTGCCGTAGTGACCAATCCAAAATTAATCCTTGCGGATGAGCCTACGGGGAATTTGGATTCCAAAAACGGGATTGAGGTTATGAATTTGCTGACGGAGCTCAACCAAGAGGGCACCACCATTGTTATGGTAACCCACTCCGACCGAGATTCCCATTACGCACACAGGGTCATCAACCTATTTGATGGTCAAATTGTAACCGAAAGCCAAAACAAACCTATGGGAGCCATGGTCTAGGAGTTTATTCATCAATTACAATCAAAAAACTATCATCATGTTCAAAAACTATATCTTAATCGCGTGGCGAAACCTTACCAAAAGAAAGGTGTTCACGGCCATAAACATACTGGGGCTGGCCATTGGCTTCGGCAGTAGTATTTTGATCTATTTGTTTTTGACATATCACTTTTCCTTTGACAATTTCCACCAAAATGGCGACCGCATTTATCGAGTGGTTACCGAGGAGCAACGGGATTATATTGATTATGAGTCCAGTGTGCCCCCTGCTTTTGCGAAGGTCTTTCGGGAAGATTACAACTATGCCGAAAAAGTGGCCAAAGTGGTTTCATGGGAAAATTACCAGCTGAATGTGGGTGAGGGCACAAACGGAAGGTCATTTAAGGAAGATGCAGTTTTTGCGGAACCTGATTTTTTTGACATCATGTCTTTTCCGTTGTCTAACGCTTTGGGCACGCGCTCCCTTAAAGAGCCCAATACGGCCTATATCAGCGAGAATATGGCCCATAAAATGTACGGTTCCGAAAATCCCTTGGGGAAAACTTTTTTGTATGACAATAAAGAGACGATTGAGGTCATTGGTGTACTAAAAAATGCTCCAAAAACTTCAATCATTGAAGAGGATATTTTTATCTCATTCAGCACATTGAAAAAATTTAATGATTTTTCTGGGACAGAGGTATGGACAGGGGTTTCTTCCGATTTGCAATGCTTTGCCTTGCTGCACCCAAATCAAAATATTGCAGAGATAGAGGATGTTTTGCTTGAACTTCCCAAAAAACACCGCCCCGACAGCAAAAACAAACATGTCTACAAGTTGCAACCGTTGTCCGACATTCACTTCAATCCAAATTATGGCGGAATCAATCCGGCATTGTTGTGGATTTTTAGCGTCATCGGACTCTTTTTAATTGCCGTAGCCTGTATCAACTTTATCAACATCTCAACTGCCCAAGCGTTTTATCGGTCCAAAGAAATTGGCATAAGAAAGGTGCTTGGCAGTTTTAAACAACACTTGTTTTGGCAATTTCTGTCGGAAACCTTTGTGATCAGCCTTTTTGCCATTGGCCTTGGGGTGTTGTTGGCCGTATTGTTCCTACCCTCCTTCAACAACCTTTTTGAACTGGATTTATCCATGAAAAGCTTGTTGGACTATCGTTTTTTTATATTCCTATTTGTGGTGCTGGCTTTGGTCTCCTTTTTATCGGGAAGTTATCCGGGAATTCTAATGTCGCGTATTGTTCCTGTTTTGGCCTTGAAAGGAAAATTGAACCACAATGATACCGGAGGAAGCACAACCCGAAAAGTGCTCGTTGTTGCCCAATTTACCATTTCCATCATTTTAATTGTGGTCACCCTGATCATCTCCAAGCAGATTGATTATGCGGTGAACACCGATTTGGGTTTTGATAAAGAATCCATTGTTATGGTAGGCATCCCGCAGGAGTTGGAAACCGTTCAACTCAATAGCCTAAAAGAGCAATTTGCCCAGATTCCCGGTGTTACCCAAGTTTCGGCTTGTCTTTCCAGTCCGGGAGGGGGTATCAACAACTGGGGAACCAGCATTAAATACCACAACCGGCCCGAATTCGAGGAATTTAGCATAAATGCCAAGCTAGCCGACGTCAACTACCTCAGCACTTTTGACATTCCCCTTATTGCTGGTAGAAATTTTTTTGAGAGCCATGGAGACTCCATTGCCGAAGTAGTGGTCAATGAAAAACTGGGCGAAAAACTGGGTGTGGCCTCGCCAGAAGAATTGGTGGGAAAACAGATAACGGCCAACGGTGGATATATTAAAGCCACCATTGTGGGTGTTATTGAAGATTTTCACGACAGTGACTTTACCGAGGAAATCAGCCCAATTTTCATTGCCGACCAAACCCGATGGTTTGATGAAATTGCCATTAAAACCAATGGGCAAAACACTAGATATGTTTTGGATCAGATTGGAGAACGATGGTCCAAAGCCTTTGAAGGGTACCTCTACGAGCCACGCTTTTTGGATGACCGGGTAGCCGAACAGTACGAGACCGAGCAGCGCTACCTTTCCTTATCCAAAGTTTTCTCTGCCTTGGCCATACTAATTGGTTGCCTTGGGCTGTATGGTTTGATTTTGTTCTTTGTGGGGCAGCGTACCAAGGAAATTGGGATTAGAAAAGTGTTGGGAAGCAATATTGCCAACATCTTGGCCCTTTTTACAATGGACTTTTTTAGACTGATATTGATCGCGGGGCTAGTTGCCACGCCTATAGCTTGGTATTTTATGGAACAGTGGCTTCAGGGATATACCTATAGAACCCAAATACATTGGTGGCACTTTGCTTTAGCCATAATTGCCATCATGATCATTACACTCATCACTATTAGCTACCAAACCTTAAAGGTTGCGATGGCCAATCCAGTGAAAAGCCTTAGAACCGAATAATCAGAGAATAAAAGCACGAATATGTTCAAAAACAACATCAAAATCGCTTGGAGGAGCTTAAAAAAGCAACCCTTTTTTACCTTTCTTAACATTTTTGGTCTAGCCGTGGGGATGGCAGGGGCACTTTTGATCTGCCTGTACATTTATGATGAATTGAGCTACGACAAGATGTTCACCGATGCCAACCGTATTCATCGAGTCAATGTGGATATAAAATTTGGAGGGGAGGCCCGGAGCTTTGCCGTTACACCTGCTCCAATGGCAGAGACTATTAAAAATGATTTTGATGAAGTGGAAATGGTCACTCGGTTTAGGACCCGGGGCAGTATGCTCATACGAAAAACAGATGCCCGTGCCAATGTTAAGGAAGAAGAGTCGACCTATGCAGACCCTTCTTTTCTGGCCATGTTTGATGTCCCCCTTCTTGCCGGGGATTCAAAAACTGCGCTTACACAGCCCAACACCTTGATTTTGACGGAAGCCGCTGCAAAAAAACACTTTGGGATTGACAATGCAGTTGGACAAACGGTTGTCTTGAACAATACAGAAAACTACACCGTGGCTGGCGTAATTCCCGACTTTCCCCGTAATTCATTTTTAAGGGATTACTCCATATTCCTTTCAATGACAGGCAATGGTGATGCCGAGATAGTCAATTGGGGCAGCAACAACTATCAAACCTATATCAAACTCATCCCAACAGCAAGAGCGGAAGATATGCAGGCTCAGTTACGCGGGTTTTTGGGGAAATACATGATTCCTGGTGTACAACAATTTTTGCCTGGCATCACGGAGGAACAATTGATTGCTGCAGGCAACTACGTTGTTTACAGCACCATGCCCATGACGGATATTCATCTGCATTCCCATCGAGTTGCTGAGTTGAGTCCCAACAATGACATCCAAAGTATTTACATCCTTTCTTTCATTGCCCTGTTCCTCATTGTTTTGGCGAGCGTCAACTTTATGAATCTTTCCACGGCCTATTCGCTAAAAAGAGCCAAAGAAGTTGGGGTGAGAAAAGCGTTGGGGTCTAAAAAAGCTGAACTCATCCGACAGTTTATGATAGAGTCTGGTGTAGTATCATTAATATCTTTGATTTTCGCCTTGGTTATTGCCAGTGCGGCAATGCCATTCTTCAATGACTTGGCCAACAAGGATATTGCCATTCCTTATTTCCGTTGGGAATTTTGGTTGGTTGCATTGCTCTCTACAATAGCATTGGCCTTACTTTCTGGAAGTTACCCAGCTTTTTTCATGTCTAGGTTCATGCCCATAAAAGTCCTAAAAGGATCGGGTGAAACCAGCGTAGGTGGTGGCAGAATCCGAAATGGATTGGTTGTTTTTCAATTTATTATTTCGGTGTTTCTTATCGTAAGCACCATAGTGGTCTACCAACAGCTCAATTATATACAACATAAGGATTTAGGTTACTCCAAAGATCAAGTTCTTCTCATAGACGATGTGTACACAGCGGGTAACAGAATAGAAGCATTCAAGCAAGAAGTAAAACAACTGGCCTTTGTTGAAAATGCCAGTCTCAGTAGTTTCTTTCCAACCCCTTCCGATCGCAGCGATAGCACCTTCGCTCCAGAAGATGGCGCCACCGAACAAGAAAATGCAGTTAGCATGCAGCAGTGGGGTGTAGACCACGATTATATCCCCACCATGGATTTTGAACTGTTGGCCGGAAGAAATTTTGACCCTCAATTTGGTGCGGATTCCACAAGTATTATTGTTAATGAAACAGCCATTTCGCTTATGGGGCTTTCCCCTGAGGAAGCCGTTGGCAAACGTTATACTCCCGACATGGCGCTTGAAAATGCTGAATTCTTTACCATCATCGGGGTGGTGAAGAATTTCCATTTTGATTCCCTGCGCGAGAACATCGAGGCCCTAAGTCTTCATTTGGAAGGCAACGCGCGCTCCATGGCCGTTAAGGTCAAGGCGGGAAATTTTTCAAATGCCATCTCAAGTATTGAACGTATTTGGAACAACATTGTTCCGGGTGAACCCTTCAGCTATACATTTATGGAGGATTCCTTCAACGATACGTATCAGGCTGAACAACGCTTGGGAAGAATTTTCATCATTTTTACCATTCTCTCCATCTTAATTGCCTGCTTGGGGCTATTTGGTCTGGCCATTTTCAATGCTGAAAAGAAAACCAAGGAAATTGGAATCAGAAAAGTATTGGGGGCTGGGGTGGCCCAAATTACCTATGCCCTCACTTTGGACTTCCTAAAGCTTGTGGGCATTGCCATATTGGTTTCATTGCCCTTGGGGTGGTATGCCATGGAGCGATGGTTGGAAGATTTCACATACCGAATTGAAATTGGCTGGAGTGTCTTTGTACTTGCTGCCCTTTTGGCAATTCTCATCTCTATACTCTCTGTAAGTTACCAAAGTATAAAGGCTGCTGTGGTTAACCCTATTAAAAGCCTTAGAACTGAATAATCAGAAAATAAATGCTCAAAACATGTTCAAAAACAACATTAAAATTGCCTGGAGGAGCCTAAAGAAGCAGCCCTTTTTTACCTTCCTCAACACCTTTGGCCTTGCCATAGGTATGGCCGCGGGAATATTGATTGCTTTGTTCATCTACGATGAATTGAGCTATGACAAAATGTTTGCCGATGTTGATCGCATCTACAGAATCGACAGTGATATCAAATTTGGCGGTGCCGAAATGAGATCTGCAGAAGCTGCCGCTCCCATGGCCGCTACCATGCAACGGGATTTCCCTCAGGTGGAATCAACGGTCCGGTTTAGGGACAGGGGAAGTCTACTCCTTCGAAGAACGGGGACCGAAACCAATACTAAGGAACCTCGGGTTACGTTTGTGGACTCTACTTTCTTCGATTTTTTTGGAATCAACCTATTGGTGGGCGACAAAAGGACCGCCCTCGTCGAGCCCAATACGCTGATCCTTACCAAAACCGCAGCTGAAAAACATTTTGGCGTGCAGAACGCCTTGGGCCAAAGCATGCTGTTGAACAATACGGATACCTATACCGTCACCGGTGTTATAGACGATTTACCGAAGAATTCATTTTTACGGGAACATTCAGTTTTTATGGCAATGTCCGGCTATGCTGATTCCCATGATCCAAATTGGGGCAGCAATAATTACTACACCTTCATTAAGTTGATTCCTTCTGCCAACGTCTCAGAATTTCAGGAACCGTTAAATGGTATTGTGGACAACTATATATTTCCGTGGGCACAGCAATATTTTCCGGGAATGACCAAAGAATCCTTCATTGCATCCGGGAACTACGTGAACTTCTATACGAAGCCTCTGACGGATATTCATTTATATTCTCATCGAGATTCTGAAATGAGCGCCAATAGCAGCATCCAAAATGTGTACATTCTATCGTTTATCGGTCTGTTCTTGATGGTCTTGGCTAGTGTTAACTTTATGAACCTCTCCACCGCACAATCCCTAAAAAGGGCAAAAGAAGTTGGGGTTAGAAAGACCCTTGGATCTAAAAAATTAGATTTGATCCGGCAGTTTCTAATTGAATCTGGGTTGATTTCATTCATCTCTTTAGTGGTGGCTTTGATCATTACCCTGTTGGTGCTTCCGCTTTTCAATGAGCTCGCTGGCAAATCCATTTCTTTGCCCTATTCAAGTCCTATCTTTTGGGGAATATTAGTTATGGGAACTGTATTGCTTGGACTTTTTTCAGGCAGTTATCCCGCTTTCTTTTTATCCCGATTTATGCCGGTAAAAACCCTGAAGGGAGATACCCAAGGTGATGTGGGAGGTGGCACTATTAGAAATGCACTGGTGGTATTCCAATTTGCCATTTCGGTTTTCTTGATCGTAGGCACCATAGTGGTATACCAACAACTGCAATTCATACAAAACAAGGATCTTGGGTTTACCAAAGACCAAGTGGTGCTCGTTGACGATATTTTTGCAGTAGGGGACCAAACACAGGCCCTTAAGGATGAAATTTTGAACTTGAGCCAAGTGGAAAGTGCTACGTTGAGCTACTTCTTCCCTACACCGTCATCCCGCTCTAATAGTTCATTTTTTCCAGAAGGATCCAGAAACCAGGAAGATGCCCTTCAAATGCAAACTTGGTATGTTGATGAAGACTACATCTCTACCATGAACATGGATTTGATAGCCGGCCGTAACTTCAATATGGATTTTCCAACAGACTCTTTGGCTGTTATTGTTAATGAGGCAACCCTTAAAGTTCTAGGTGTAGGCCCTGAGGAGGCCTTGGGCATGCGGGTCTCTCAGGATGTGGAATTGGAAAACCCCGAATTCAACACCATCATTGGGGTGGTCAAGAATTTTCATTATGAGTCTTTGAGAGAAGACATCGGTTCCTTGGGCTTGTTTTTCGGTGGAACTTCCGGAATGCTGGCAGTCAAACTAAATCCAGGGGATTTTTCAGCTACCCTAGCTGGTATAGAAGGTATTTGGGACAAGTTTGCCCCAGGTCAGCCCTTTACCTATCGTTTTATGGATGACTCCTTCAACACCACTTATGAAGCAGAGCAGCGTTTGGGAAAAATCTTTTTGGTCTTCACCATCCTTTCCATTCTAATTGCCTGCTTGGGACTGTTCGGACTTGCGGCTTTCAATGCCCAAAAGCGTACCAAAGAAATTGGAGTTCGAAAGGTTCTTGGGGCAACAGTAGGTCAAATCACCTTTAGGCTCACAACAGATTTCCTCAAGATGGTGGGCATTGCCATTCTTATTTCATTGCCCATTGGTTGGTTTGCCATGAACAAATGGTTGGAAGATTTTTCATATCGCATTGAAATAGGCTGGTGGGTTTTTGTACTGGCTACTATTTTGGCTGTTGGCGTTGCTATATTAACGGTGGGGTACCAAAGTATAAAGGCTGCTGTAGTCAATCCCGTAAAGAGCCTTAGAACCGAATAAATTACGGCCAAAACGAAAATCATGATAAAGAATTATTTAAAAATAGCTTGGAGGACCTTGATGAAGAACAAGGTCTATTTTTCCATCAACACCATTGGGCTGTCCATCGCCATTGCAGTATCCTTTCTCATGTTACTTTGGGTTTTTGATGAATACAGCGTGGACAAGTTTCATGAAAAGGATGATCAGCTTTTTCTGGTCAAACGAAGCATTCCTTTGCAACAAGGTGTTTTGGATGTGTACGCTGGTGTTTCGTACCCACTGTTGAAAAACGCCAAAGAACAATTTCCTGAGGTGGAGGAATACATCACCTTGGGGCAAACTTTTGAGGATAACCTTCGCATGGGCAATACCGATTTCAGGGCCTCGGGTACTTTTGCCAATACTGCATTTTTCAAGGCGTTTTCCTTTCCTGTCTTGGTGGGAAACATTGAAGACTTGGATCAAAAACCGGAAGCTTTGGCCATTTCTGAAAGTTTGGCCAAAAAACTTTGGGGCGATGCATGGACCCAGAAAGCCCTTGGAAGTCCCATCCATATCTATGACAATGGGGACTATGCCGTTGCAGCAGTTTACAAAGATTTTCCCGCGCAATCCTCCATTCAAAATGATTTCTACTACGGGTTTGAACGCCATTTGAGTCAGAATGAATGGATGCAGGAATGGGGCAACAATGGAATGCAAGGTGCTTTTTTGTTGCAAAAAGATGCCGATGTGGCCCAAGTGGAGCAAAAAATCAGTGCCATGTTTCAGGAAAACATCGAAGGAGAGCTGAAAGAGGGAGTACTTTTACAAAAGTTTTCGGAAAACTACCTTAACAATCAATTTGATGAAAAGGCCCAAGTATCCGGCGGCCGCATTGAATATGTGCGGATATTTGCCCTGGCCGCTATTTTCCTATTGGTCATTTCTTGCATCAACTTCATCAATCTTTCCACGGCCTACGCCACCAACCGATCCAGTGAAATTGGGGTAAGAAAGGTTGTTGGGGCCAAAAGAAAAATGCTCATCAGTCAGTTTTTCACAGAAACTGCCATGGTAACCAGTATTTCTTTTCTGGTTGGAATTTTCTTGGCGTTCCTAATGCTCCCTTTTGTGAACACATTGACGGGCAAAGAATTGGTCATTGACTTTACGCAACAGTATTTGCTGCTGACGGTATTAGGAGTGTATGTATTCACTACGCTCTTGTCTGGAGCCTATCCTTCCTTGGTCGTTTCTTCCTTTAGACCGGTCAGCGCCCTAAAAGGGGTTGTACAAGAAGGAAAAAAGACCATTTCATTGCGAAAGGGGCTTGTTGTGGTTCAATTTTCATTGGCCATTTTACTGATTATATCAGCCTTGGTCATTCGCGAGCAGGTGGATTATATCAACAACAAAGACTTGGGCATTGCCAAAGACCATATTATTTCCATCCACCAAGATCAAGTATTGACGGAGAAGTATGAAGTGCTGCGCAACGAGCTTTTAAGTGCTGAAGGCATAGAGGGCGTTACGTTAGCAGGTCCATCGCCTTTGGCGACACCGGCTTCAAGCAGTGGGGTGAGCTGGCCCGGAAAAACAAAGGACCAAGAAAATGTGGAGTTTGCACTGTTGTGGACAGCCCATAATTTTCCTGAGATTTTTGACATTCCCATCCAAGAAGGGCATTACTATAACGAAGGTTCGCAGGATACCTTAAATCTGGTCATCAACCAAACCGCCGCCTCTATATTGGGCTTTCAGGACAATGCCGTAGGCAAAACAGTTCAACTTTGGGGTGCCCAGCGGCAAATCATCGGAGTGGTCAAGGATTTCCACAACCGCTCTTTGTACCAACCCATTCAACCCACTGTATTCCTATTGGACCCCAACGATGCGGGTGCACTTTTTGTGAAATTGGATGGCGACCAAACCGAAACTGCATTGGCTTCCGTGCAAACCGTATTCAAAAATGTACTTCCCGATGCACCACTACACTATGATTTTCTGGATGAAGAATACGCCACAAACTATAGGACGGAAACCCTAACAGGCACCTTGGCCCATTATTTTGCCTTGATTTCAATTGTATTATCCTGTTTGGGCTTATTTGGTTTGGCAACATTCATGG
This sequence comes from Allomuricauda sp., assembly GCA_050303195.1. Taxonomy (GTDB): domain Bacteria; phylum Bacteroidota; class Bacteroidia; order Flavobacteriales; family Flavobacteriaceae; genus Flagellimonas. The sequence goes on from JBNLBG010000003.1 coordinate 85,848, forward strand.
CCAAGCAGCGGAAAAAGGAAATTGGCATTCGAAAGGTGCTCGGCGCGACCATCAACAGCATTATAGTGTTGATTTCCACCGACTTTTTGAAGCTTATTCTGATGGCTGCGCTGGTAGCTGCCCCTCTAGCCTATTACTTTATGGATGGATGGCTCGGGAAATTTGCCTATCACATCAATTTTCCGGTGTGGACCTTTGTGTTGGCCAGCGTCCTAGCCATGCTAGTAACCTTGTTGACCATCGGTTTTCAAGCCGTTAAATCGGCTGTAACAAATCCGGTGAAAAGTCTTAGAACCGAATAAAACAAACAAAAAAACGAACCATTATGATAAAGAATTATTTAAAAATAGCTTGGAGGAACCTTGTCAAAAACAAGGCCTATACCGTCATTAATGTTGGTGGATTGGCTTTGGGAATGGCCGTGGCCTTGATTATTGGGTTATGGATAAGTGATGAATTATCCCATAATGATTATTTCACAAACAAGGACAAAATTGCCCAAGTATACCAGTCACAGACCTTTAATGGGGAAACTGGAACTGGCACCGCACTTCCCCGCCCCCTGGAAAAGGCATTTCGTGATGGGTACATGGATGATTTTGAGCATTTGGTGATGTCTTCTTGGACCAACTCCCATTATTTAAAATATAAGGATATCAATATCTCCCGAAGAGGCAACTATATGCAGCGTGAGGCCCCTGAAATGTTAGATTTAAAAATTATTAAAGGTGAAAAAGATGGTCTCCGCGAAATCAACTCCATTATGCTCTCCTCGTCAACCGCAGAGGCACTGTTCGGTGATAAAGATCCTATTGGAGAAGCCATAAAAATCAACGGGGAGTTTGATATGATGGTAACGGCTATCTATGAAGACATTCCATTCAACACTTCCTTCAACGAAGTAACGTACATTATGCCGTGGGAGCAATACGTTTCCAATTCGGAATGGGTACAAGAGGCAGAGGATAATTGGGGCAACAACTCTTTTCAAATGTTTGTTCAAATTGCCGACAATACTACCATGGAAAGTGTCACGTCAACCATAAAGGATGTAAAAAAGAATTTGAATGAGGATAGTGCGGAATACAACCCACAACTCTTTTTGTTGCCCATGAAAGATTGGTACTTGCGAAGCCGTTTTGAAAACGGAAAACAAGTTGGAGGAAGAATAAAATATGTATGGCTTTTTGGGGTAATAGGCATTTTTGTATTGCTTTTGGCATGTATCAACTTTATGAACCTTAGCACCGCCCGCTCTGAGAAAAGAGCCAAAGAAGTGGGGATTCGGAAATCAATTGGTTCGCAGAGAGGACAGTTGATCAACCAGTTTTTAGGAGAATCTTTTTTGGTGGTTCTTTTTGCATTTGCTATTGCCACTTTGATGGTTGTTGTATCGTTGAACGGCTTTAATGAATTGGCCAGAAAGGAAATGGTTTTCCCTTGGAGAAGACTCGATTTTTGGGGCATTTCTATCCTCTTCACCTTCATTACAGCCCTCTTGGCCGGCAGCTATCCCGCATTGTACCTCTCATCATTTAGGCCTGTCGACGTGCTTAAAGGCACTTTTCAGGCTGGCAAACACTCAGGCTTGGCAAGAAAGATATTGGTGGTACTCCAATTTACCGTATCAGTAGCGTTTATTATAGGCACAGTGATTGTTATGCAACAAATCAATCATGCTAAAAACCGACCTGTAGGGTATGACAAAGAAGGTTTGGTTCAAGTACCTACCATGAGCCCGGAGTTTTATGGTAAATATGATTTAATGCGTAATGAATTCCTGAATTCTGGAGCCGTTGTGGAAATGTCTTCCTCCAGCAGCCCTACCACAAGTATTTGGTCCAACAGGAGTGGTTGGACCTGGGAGGGTAAGCCTGAAGGTTTTCAGGAAGATTTTGCTTGGACAGAGGTCTCTCCGGAATATGCAAAATCACTAAATCTAAAAATTGTGGCTGGAAGGGACTTTTCTAGAGAGTTTCCTTCAGATTCCAGTGCTATTTTGCTCAATGAGACTGCGGTAAAATATCTGGGTCTCAAAAACCCTGTGGGAATGATCCTGAGAGATTCCGATAAGGAAAATCCAAGTGACCCCCTAACCGTTATCGGCGTGGTAGAGGATATGATTGTGCAATCCCCCTATGAACCAGTGAAACAAGGAATCTACGCCTTTGACAAATATGGGGAACCTTACTACTATAACCTTAGGCTAAACCCAAAACAAAGTGCCAGTCAAAATTTGGCCATTGTTGAACGGGTGTTCAAAGAGCATTTCCCCGATATTCCATTTCAGTATGATTTTGTGGATGAGGAGTATGGTGAAAAATTTGCTGCGGAAGAGCGTATTGGACAATTATCCGGCATTTTTACCGCCTTGGCCATCTTGATCAGCTGTTTGGGGCTTTTTGGCCTTACCTCATTTGTTGCCGAACAGCGCACCAAGGAAATTGGAGTGCGAAAAGTACTCGGTGCCACGGTGTTCAACGTATGGAACATGTTGTCAAAAGATTTTTTAAAACTCATCATCATTTCCTGTTTTATCGCTGTTCCCATTGCCTATTATGTGATGAACGGTTGGTTACAGGAATATCCGTATCGGGTAATTCTAAAATGGTGGATTTTTGCCTTGGCCATGATCGGAGCCCTATTGATTACTGTGGTTACAGTAAGTTTTCAAGCCATAAAAGCGGCAAGGTCCAACCCCGTTAAAAGTTTGCGGACGGAATAGAACATCAAAAAAGAACCATCATGCTCAAGAACTATTTAAAAATCGCCTGGCGAAATATCTTAAAACATAAGGGATACTCATTCATAAATATTTTTGGGCTTACAATTGGTATTACTGTATTCATTGTAATAGCGCTATATGTCCAGCACGAGTTGAGCTTTGACCAATACCATGAAAACTCCGATAGAATATTTAGAGTGGTACGGGGCGAAAACAACGATAGCGAAACCGGATATGCCCTTACAAGTCCACCCATTGGTACTGCTCTAAGTGAGGAAATCCCTGAAATAGTTAAATCTGCCAGAATCATCAAAAGCCGAAATCTTTTGATTTCGTTTGAAGAAAAACATTTTGTTGAAAATCAAATTTTTTGGGCGGACAATGATATCTTCAACATCTTCACCATCCCATTTGTTAAGGGAAGTAAGATTGAGGCTCTAAAAGACCCTTCTAATATTGTTATCTCCGAAAAGGTTTCAGAAAAATATTTTGGAGAGGAAAATCCCATTGGAAAGGTTTTGACACTTCAAGAAGGGGAAGCCTATACCGTTTCCGGAGTCTTTCAAAATTTCCCTTCAAACGGACATTTTACCATGGATATCATTGTCCCCATCAAGAATTATTTTCAACTTACAGGAAACGATGAAACCAAATGGACCAGCAATTATGCCTATACCTATGTGTTGTTGAGCAAGGGCATAGCCCTAGATGCCATGGAATCAAAACTGGCGTCTTTTGAGAACAACCATTTTTCACAGTATTTTGAAAATGGGGTCCCTAGGACATTCTATCTTCAACCTATTACGGAAATACACCTATACTCCCATCGAAGACAAGAAATTGAGGCCAACAATGATTTTAGCGGGGTACTTATTTTTCTATCATCCGGTATTTTGATTCTTCTTATTGCCTCCATAAACTACATTAACCTAACCACCGCAAAGTCGGCAGAACGTATGAAGGAGGTGGGTATGCGAAAAGTTTTGGGCGCCAAACGCAGGCAGCTTTTAAATCAGTTTTTAGGTGAGTCTATGCTTATGGTAATCATTGCGACCCTATTTTCATTTGGTTTGGCAATCGTGATATTACCCATATTCAATACTTTGATGAAAACGGATTTAGACCTTAATTTGGTCCACAATCCGCAGATCATTATCGGATTGGTTCTTCTTATTCTAACAATAGGATTGTTATCTGGAGTTTTACCCTCTAGGATAATCACGAATATACGTCCCATCGATATTCTAAATAAAATAGGGCTTTCTAAGAGTAAATTGGGAGGCTTTGATTTTAGAAATGTTCTCGTTGTCTTCCAGTTTTCAATTTCCATTGTTCTCATCATCTTGACCATTATAATCTATAACCAATTAGATTTTATCCAAAAAAAGGATATGGGATATGAAAAAGAGCACATAGTTACCCTCAAATCATTTGATACTCCCATTGTAGGAAATATTGAAACCATCAAGTCTGAATTAGAAAAGAACCCAAATATTTTATCCGTTGCCACTTCCTATAGCCTCCCACATAATATTGATAGTTCCACGGTGCCGGACTGGTTTTGCTTTTCTGCAGATGACTGTGGTTCTGTCTACTATAATGAAGCGGATTACGATTTTGTGGATTTATTTGATATTGATATTGTGGAGGGCCGGAATTTTTCAAAAGAGTATCCTTCAGACCAGAACGGAGCCTTTCTTGTAAATGAAACCTTGGCCAATTCTGGAATATGGGATCAACCCATTGGTCAAGAAATAGACCATTGGAATGGTGCAAAAGGAAAAATTGTTGGGGTCTTTAAGAATTTCCACTCTCAGTCCCTGCACTCTACCATCGCTCCCTTGTACATTTATCTTAATGAAAAGAATTTTTCTTATATCTCCATAAGGATAGGAAAAGAAAATACCACCTCAAACATTGCCTATATAGAGAACGTTTTCAAGAAGTTCTCTCCAAACTATCCCTTACAATATTCCTTCTTCGATGAAGAGTTTGACCAAACGTATAAATTGGAGCAACGGCAAGGAAAAATATTCAGCTACTTTTCCATAATCGCAATAATATTGTCATGCTTAGGCCTGTTTGGCCTAGCAACCTATGTTGCCGAGAAAAGAAAAAAGGAAATTGGCATCCGAAAGGTAAATGGTGCGACAATCACACAAGTTTTAACGCTTCTGAACAAGGATTTTTTAAAATGGGTGGGCCTTAGTTTCATTATATCGGTTCCCGTCTCATGGTACGCCATGGAACAATGGCTAACCAATTTTGCCTATAAGACCAATATAAGTTGGTGGATATTCGTTTTGGCCGGTGCGCTTACTTTGGTGATTGCTTTCCTTACGGTAAGTTGGCAAAGTTTTAGAGCAGCAACTGCCAATCCGGTTAATAGCTTACGAACCGAGTAATTTTAAAAAACAACGATTATGTTAGGCCTAAAGTCATATTTAAGACACTTGTTGAACAATAAGATGTACACAGTTGTGACGATTTTTGGGTTCGCTCTGTCCCTGACCTTTGTGTTGCTCTTAGGGGTATACATTAAGAATGAGCTTTCTGTGGATGAGTTCCATACCAACAAGGAGCGGGTATACCGATTGGAGTATGAGTCGTTGGATTTTTCCCCACCCATAGCTACCGATTTAAAGGCCAATTATCCAGAAATTGAGGATTTTACCCGTGTGCTGGGCAATTCTGGTAGGATCTCCAAAGCGGAAGGGCAAAAAATAAAGTTTGATTATTTGGGTGTGGACGCTCCCTTTTTCAATATGTTCTCTTTCCCCCTGCTCAAGGGAAGGGCGGATGAAGTGCTTCAGACCATGGATGGTATTGTACTCTCAAAAGCTACAGCTTTAAGGCTGTTCAGCTCAACCGATGTCATCGGAAAATCTGTTTACATCGATGGGGAAAATAAATTCACCATAACAGGGGTCATGGACAATTTCCCCAACAACACCCACTTTACCAAACAGGACGCTTTGGTGAATCTCGCCGCATTTAAGAAAATATGGGGGTTTGAAGGTATTATGGAAGAATATGGTTGGTGTTCCCTTAGTATTTATTTCTTGGCCAAGCCCAATACGGACCTTCCCTCAAAAGCGCCACAAATACTGGAAAGTTTCAAAAAAGATTTTTGGCTCTATCAAGAAGGGTGGGCTAAAACTGTGGAATTTACCCCTTTAAAAGACCTTTATTTCAGTACCAAAGTGGGCAATGGAACAAAAAACTCCAGTAAGACATTGATCACAGTACTGTCCGTTATTGTAGTCCTCATTTTGTTGCTTGCGGTTGGGAATTATATTAACCTCACTATAGCCCAAGCCACTTTCAGGGGCAAGGAAGTGGCAGTTAAAAAATTATTGGGTGGCTCAAAAAAACGGTTGACCCGCCAACTGGTCATGGAATCCTTCGCCCTTTGTTTTACGGCCATTTTGTTGGCTTTTGTGCTTGCTAAACTTTTGGAACCTGTATTCAATTCTTTGTTGGATACCCAACTCCACCTTAACAAAGCCCTGAACCTTACCAACATTGTATTGGTTTTACTTGCATTGGCTCTTGTTGGGTTTATATCCGGTATTGTCCCAGCGTTAAAAATAGCAAGCTTTAAGCCGATTGAGGTGGTCAAAGGTGAGCTACGTACAAAAGCAAAAAGTGTGTATGCCAAAGCATTCATAACATTTCAATATACCGTGGCCATTGGTCTATTGGCCTGCAGTTGGATCATTCTAAAACAAACCCATTTCCTGCGGGACAAGGATCTTGGTTTTGCCAAGGACAATATTGTCTACATGGAATATCTTGGAAGCACCCAACAAAAAAAGACCATCAAAAATGAACTAAAGAATATTGCCGGTGTACAGGATGTTTCCTTAACATGGCACAGTCCATTGACCGGGGGCAGTAATCAAACGTTTGACCATAATGGAAAGTCTGTGAGCTTTCAAGAATTCTCCGTAGACTCATCTTTTTTTAAGATTTTCAATCTAAAAATAAAGGAAACTGATGTGGCTTACACGGACAAAGGGGTGTTTTTAAATGAAAGAGGGTACAAAACCTTGGGCTTGGACGATACAAAGCACTCCTTTAAGTTCCATGAAGATGAGTTGCCGGTTTTAGGGATTGTGAATGACTTTAATTTTAAACAACTGCGAAACACAATTGGTCCGCTTATGATCAGGCAACAAAATGAAGAGTGGCCTGCTAGTACCATTTTTGTCAAAGTAAAGGGAGAAGGGCTTTTGGAAACGGTGGACCAAATAAAATCCACTTACTCCAATATTATTGGAGATGTAGAGTTTGATGTGCAGTTTGTGGATGATACCATTGACCAATGGTACGAAAAGGAGGAAAGGACCGGAAAAATCATCGGCTATTTTACACTTTTGGCCATTATCATTTCCTCTATGGGCATCTTGGCCATGGCCACTTTTTATATGCAACAGCGTAAAAAGGAGATTGGCATCCGAAAAGTGAACGGAGCCACTAATACCCAGGTATTGACCCTGTTGAACAGAGACTTTTTAAAGTGGGTGGGGCTCGGCTTTGTCATTGCTGTTCCCATCTCATGGTATGCCATGCATCGATGGTTGGAAAATTTTGCCTACCAGACCCAAATGAACTGGTGGATTTTTGTTTTGGCCGGTGCGCTTACTTTGGTGATTGCTTTCCTTACGGTAAGTTGGCAAAGTTTTAGAGCAGCAACTGCCAATCCGGTTAATAGCTTGAGAACAGAATAGTGAATTAAAAATTATACTGATTTAGATCACCCATAAACATTCATCATCAAAAAACAGTGTCATGTGGTTAAATACGATAAAACTGGCTCTTCGCAAATTATGGAACAAAAAAGGAACCAGCTTGACCAAATTGTTCAGTTTAATTTTGGGAACAGTGTGCCTGTTCTACATTGTCCTATATGTTCATAAGGAATTGAGCTATGATACCTTCCATCAAAATGCATCCAAAATCGTAAGGGTGAACACCACTATAGAATCCCCTACCGGAGATTTGGCCCTTGGATTGAGTGCCATTCCCGTTGGGCCTTTTTTAAAATCCAATTCGACACAAATACAAGATTTTTTGCGAATCAGTGAGGTCAGGGACAACCACTCCATCAGGTATGGGAACAAGCTTTTTTCTGAAACCGGGAATATTTTACATGCAGACCCAAGCTTTTTTACATTTTTCGACTTTAATCTTGTTGGCGGCAGCACAGAAGAGGCCCTTGTGGGACCCTACAAGATGGTTCTTACCCAGCATGCAGCCCAAAAATATTTTGGGGATACAGATGCTTTAAACCAGATCTTGTACTATGATGGGAAACCTTTCACTGTTTCAGGTGTTATGGATAACCCACCTACTAATTCCCATCTTCAATTTGATTTTCTGATTTCAATGGATTCTTTCTTTGTGGATAGACCCAACGTAAATGAAAATTGGGAGTGGTTCCCCATGAACACCTATCTGCTCCTGGCCAGTAATGCCAGTAGCTCAGGTTTGGACAACTCGCTTCGAGAGATTCCAAAATATCAAGAAAAAAGTGAGACCAACGACCAATACGTACTTTCATCGGAACCCCTTGAAGGTCTTCATTTCAGCACAACTAAATTGGGGGAGATTGGATCCAAAGTAAAACTATCCAATCTTTATCTACTTTCGGCCATTGGCCTCATGATCCTGTTTTTGGCACTTTCCAATTACATCAATTTGACCACGGCGCAAGTTTCGGAGCAGGGTAAAGAGGTTTCCATTCAGAAAACCCTTGGTGCTTCCAAACGGGCAATTTTCAGGCAATTTTTCATCGAATCTCTTGTGTTGACCTCCATTGCAGCTATAATTTCATCAATTCTTATTGTATCATCCTTTTCGTCTTTTGAACGATTTATGGAATCGGCATACGATATCTCTTTTATGGTTCAACCTTCAACATTGCTCTTTCTCCCTTTGATTCCCATTCTGTTATCCCTTATGGGGGGTATTTATCCCGCCATTCAGTTCGCCAAGATTCCCACACTTTATATTCCAAAATCTGGAGGGAAGCAAGGTGCATTAAGCATGCGAAATACATTGCTTGTTTTTCAGTTCTCCGTAACCAGTATTTTGGTCATCTGCTCCTTGATTATCTATTATCAACTGAACTATCTTAAAAATCAAGATTTGGGAATGGATACCTCCCAAAAATTGGTTTTGGAATTTGGTGCAAACAGTGAAATTGGTTCTTCTTTTGAGTCTTTGAAGGGGTTATTTGAAACCATTCCAGGTGTGGAAAACGTGGCTTTCAGCTCCCACGTACCCGGCCAGATTCCCAACGGAGTTTCCACACAAATTAGAGATTTAAATGGCAAGAATAGCAATGGAGAAATCAACTTAAATCTAGTAGACCATGATTTTATTGAGGAATATGGACTACAGATTGTGGCAGGAAGGAATTTTAGAAAGGGAGAGGCCGACCTCAATACCTCGCTTATTTTAAATGAGGCTGCTGTAAAGGCTTTTGGGTACACCGATCCAGAAGATATTTTGGGCGCACATTTTCAACAATGGGGAGGTGAAGGTGAGGTAATCGGCGTTGTAAAGGATTTTAACTATTTGTCCCTCCATCAAGATATTGGGCTTCTTTCCCTTCGGATATGGCCCGAACAATTCATGAAAATTACATTTGACATCACGGAGTCCGGGTTTTCTAAAACCCTGAAGGATTTGAATGCAAAATGGACCGCTCTTTATCCTGATATTCCCTTCACCCATTATTTTGTTGACGATAATTTTAGGGCACAATACAAAAAAGATGAGCAACTCTCCAGCATCATCAATACGTTTACCCTTGTTTCCATATGCATTGGTATTCTGGGACTAATTGCCTATGCCAACTTTTGGTGCGAAAGGAGGAGAAAGGAAATGTCCATCCGAAAAGTTTTAGGTGCCAATGTCTCACTTTTGATTTGGAAATTGTACAAAGGTTTCAGTTTGCCCGTATTAGCGGGATTTTTGCTGGCAGTGCCCATTTCATATTATTTTAGCAACAACTGGCTCCAAGAATTTGCCTATAGATTGAGCTTAAAATGGTATTTATTTGTGCTACCATTGCTTATGCTTTTGGTGTTTGCTTGGATAGCGGTAGGACTACAGACCATACGGCTGGTGATTTCCAATCCGGTTGATGCCTTAAAGGAAGAATAATTAATTATAGAAAATAGTATGCTACTACAACTCAACAACATTTTTAAATGGGTCAACTCTGGGGGCCAACGTGTTTTTCTTTTGAAGGACATCAATCTTGAAGTACAGGAAGGTGAATTCATCTCTGTAATGGGTCCTTCGGGTTCCGGAAAATCTACCTTACTCAACATTATTGGCATGCTGGATACGTTTGATGAGGGCGAGTATCAATTTCTGGATGAACCTGTACATTCCCTTAAAGAGAAATACCGGGCCAACCTCTATAAAGAATATATTGGTTTTGTGTTCCAATCCTATCACTTGTTGGACGAGCTCACGGTAAAGGAAAATCTGGAAATGCCCTTGCTCTACAAAAAACTCAAGGGCACCGAACGTAAGGCTATGGTTGCTGACATGCTGGACCGATTCAACATCGTGGGCAAAAAAGACCTTTTCCCAGCCCAATTGAGTGGTGGACAACAACAATTGGTGGGTGTTGCACGCGCTTTGATATCCAATCCCAAACTCATTTTGGCCGATGAGCCTACCGGAAATTTGAATTCCAAACAGGGTGAAGAAATCATGGCGTTGTTCAAAGAATTAAACGATGAAGGGGTAACCATCATCCAAGTCACACATTCGGAAAAGAATGCAGAGTACGGTTCACGAATCATCAACTTATTGGATGGACGAATGATTTAGTCCGCTAAGTCGGCGAGGTCCTTGCCTACCAAACTGCCCAAGGCAACCCCCATACCCCCGAGGCGAACACCACAATACACGGAATTGGAAATTTGTTTGACGATGGGTGATTTTTGTGCGCCCACGCCCATAATGCCACTCCACCTTTGGTCGATTTCAATCTTTTGATGGGGTAAAATCACTTCGCTCAGCAGTTTTTCAAGGGACTTTTGGATGATTTTGGTTTCTCCAAATTCCATGGTTTCCTCGGTTGTAAGGTCAAGGTTACGGCCTCCACCAAACAGGATACGATTATCAATATTTCGGAAATAGTAGAACCCCTCATCAAAATGAAAAGTGCCTTTTATGTTCAGGTTTTTGATGGGTTGGGTCACTAAAACTTGTGCTCTGGCCGGTTTTACGCTTTCTGATTTCAGTAATTTTGAGGCAAATCCATTGGTGCCCACGAACACCTGTTTGGAATCAAATTCAAAACCCTCGGTAACAATGTGGGCTTTTTGTCCCCCTTCCTGAATATCCCTGACTTCTATTCCATTTAAGATAGGAATTTGGGCATCATAACATTTTTGAAGCAACGTTTTCATCATCTTGCCGGTGTCCAACTGCCCTTCAAATTGGTGGGTGATATATTGCTCCTGAACCTTGCCAAATCCAAAGACGTTGTTCGTTTTTACAAAAGGGGCATCCTCAAAAACGGGACGTAATAATTTGTTCAAATCATCCATCCGATTCAAACAAGTTTCGAATAATTCAGGATTATCCATTAAGAAAAGCTCATGCCCTCCGTGTTGTTCAAAACCGATGGAGGTATCTCCCAAAAGCTCTCGCAGCAATTGAATGCCTGCATATCTTTTCTGTACCAGTTGCACTACTTGTTCTTCGGAATGGAAGTTAAGGTCAGAAACAAGTTCAGAAATGCTCCCAAAACAGGCAAATCCTGCATTTTTAGTACTGGCCCCTTGGGGTAGACTTCCTTTTTCCAATACCAAAATCTTGCTTTTAGGATACTTTTCCTTGAGCCGAAGCGCACAATTGAGACCCACCAAACCACTTCCGATTACGGTGAAGTCCACTTGGGACAGCCAGGTCTTGTATTCCCAATAGCTTAATTCCATAGCACAAAAAACCCCGATTTTCATCGGGGCCCATATTAATCTTGATATTTAGGATCCATTTTAAAACCCTCCATGAACTTGGTGGTGTAATTCCCCGCCAAATAATCAGGGTGGTCCATTAATTGTCTGTGGAACGGAATGGTGGTTTTCACGCCTTCAATCACAAACTCGTCCAGCGCTCTTCTCATTTTGTTGATGGCCTCTTCCCTGGTTTGGGCCGTGGTAATCAACTTGGCGATCATGGAATCATAGTTTGGTGGAATCATATATCCACTGTACACGTGCGTGTCCAAACGAACCCCGTGACCTCCTGGAGTGTGAAGCGTTGTAATTTTTCCGGGAGAAGGTCTAAAATCATTGTAGGGATCTTCCGCATTGATACGACATTCAATGGAGTGCAATTTTGGATAGTAATTCTTTCCGGAAATTGGTACACCGCCGGCCACCAAAATTTGCTCACGGATCAAGTCGTAATCCACCACCTGCTCAGTAATGGGGTGTTCCACCTGAATACGGGTGTTCATCTCCATAAAATAGAAGTTTCGGTGTTTGTCCACCAAAAATTCCACGGTTCCTGCGCCTTCATATTTGATATATTCTGCTGCTTTTACAGCTGCTTTACCCATTTCTTCCCTCAGGGAATCCGTCATGAACGGTGATGGGGTCTCCTCGGTCAGTTTCTGGTGTCTACGCTGTACGGAGCAGTCTCTTTCGGATAGGTGGCAGGCCTTTCCATATTGGTCTCCAACTACTTGGATTTCAATATGTCTAGGCTCTTCAATAAGTTTTTCCATGTACATTCCACCATTCCCGAAAGCAGCGGTTGCTTCTTTGACCGCACTTTCAAAGTTCTTTTCCATTTCGTCTTCAGACCAAATGGCGCGCATTCCTTTTCCACCACCACCAGCAGTGGCCTTGATCATAACGGGATATCCCATTTTTTTGGCCTCCTTCTTCGCGTGATCCACATCTTTCAACAAACCATCCGAACCAGGAACGGTAGGGACACCTGCTTTCTTCATGGTTTCCTTGGCGGTTGCCTTATCCCCCATTTTTTCAATCTGCTCACCGGAAGCACCAATGAATTTAATGTCGTGCTCTGCACAAATCTTGGAGAACTTGGCATTCTCGGAAAGAAATCCATAGCCTGGGTGAATACCATCGGCATTGGTAATCTCTGCCGCAGCGATGATGTTGGGTATCTTTAAATAGGATTCGTGGCTCGGCGCCGGGCCAATACAAACGGCCTCATCCGCAAAACGCACGTGAAGGCTTTCCTCATCCGCCTTGGAGTAAACGGCCACGGTTTTAATGCCCATTTCTTTGCAGGTACGAATTATACGAAGCGCAATTTCACCCCTATTTGCAATTAATATCTTTTTAAACATAGAATACAATTTTAAAGTCTGGATTCTAAATTTTAAATGGTTTTAAACAACTAGCAATTAGTCACTTAAAATTTAGCATTTAAAATTATCTATGATGGGTCTACCAAAAACAAAGGTTGGTCAAATTCAACGGGAGAAGAATCTTCCACCAATACTTTTACGATTTTACCAGAAACTTCAGATTCAATATCATTGAAAAGTTTCATAGCCTCGATCACACAAAGAACATCGCCCTGGCTCACAGTGGAACCCACCTCAACAAAGGGCGGTTTATCTGGAGAAGGCTTTCTGTAGAACGTTCCTATGATGGGTGATTTTATGGTAATATACTTGGATTCCTCAGATTTTGGAGCTGATTCGGTTTTAGCGGCTGCGGGTTCCTGAGCTACAGGTGCTTGGGCCACTTGGGGGGCAGACTGTGCCTGGGGTACAGGTATTTGCTGTACAATCGTTGTTTCTGGGGAACTTGAACTGCTGCTGACCGTTCGGATAGTTATCTTGAGATCTTCCATCTCCAATTTCACCTCGCTGGCGCCCGATTTGGCGACAAACTTGATCAAACTTTGAATTTCCTTAATGTCCATGGAATATGATTTAGTTAGTAGTGTGCTATTTTGAATTATAGGCCCATTTTAAATAAATGGAACCCCATGTAAACCCTCCGCCAAAAGCGGCAAAAATTAAATTATCCCCCTTTTTCAATTGTTTTTCATAATCAAACAACAACAGGGGCAATGTGGCGGATGTTGTATTTCCATACCGATCTATATTGATCATCACCTTTTCAGGGGCCACACCCATTCGGTTTGCTGTGGCATCAATAATACGTTTGTTGGCCTGATGCGGTACCAACCACTGTACATCTTCATGCGTAAGGTTGTTTCGTTCCATGATCAGTGCGGAGACATCGGCCATATTGGAAACGGCAAACTTGAAAACAGACTTGCCATCTTGATATACATAATGTTGTTTGTTCTTTACCGTTTGTTCCGAAGCAGGTAGAATGGAACCTCCAGCATCAATCTTCAAAAACTGGCGTCCAATGCCATCAGATCGCAAATACTCATCCTGCAGGCCCAAACCTTCATCGTTGGGTTCAAAAAGAACGGCTCCTGCTCCATCTCCAAAAATAATACAGGTGGTGCGATCTGTATAATCAATTATGGATGACATTTTATCAGCACCGATTACCAAAACTTTCTTATATCTTCCAGATTCAATATAACTGGCTGCGGTTGACATTCCATATAAGAAACTGGAACATGCTGCTTGAAGATCATAAGCAAATGCGTTCACAGCACCTATTTCTGAGGCCACATACGCCGCCGTTGACGCTACCGGAAGGTCAGGTGTGGCCGTAGCCACTAACACAAAATCTATTTGGGAAGGGTCTACCCCGCTTTTTTGTATCAAATCTTCGGCCGCTTTAATGGCCATATATGATGTTCCGGCGTTTTCCTTTTTTAAAATTCTTCGCTCTTTGATTCCCGTTCTGGTAGTAATCCATTCGTCATTGGTATCTACCATGGTTTCCAGCACTTTGTTGGACAGAACGAAATCTGGAACGTATCCACCTACAGCTGTGATTGCCGCTGTTGTTTTCTTCATTTTAGCGTCTCTTTTTTTGTCAAAAACATTGAAATTTGACCCAAAAGCGGTGAAAATTAGTCATTTTATATGACTTTTTCGTCAAAACGGGTTCGTTTTTAAATCAGAATATGGGCCCATAAAAAACTCCCGTTGCAGCATAACGGGAGTTGGTTTATTATGAGAAGGTTGCGGTTAGGCCGCAGTTTCTTCCTCTGTTTTGTCAATCAAAACTTGGCCTCTGTAATACAACTTACCTTCGTGCCAATGAGCTCTGTGGTACAAGTGCATTTCACCGGTTGCTGAATCCTTGGCAATGGTAGGGGCCACAGCTTTGTAGTGGGTTCTTCTTTTGTCCCTTCTGGTTTTTGATGTTTTTCTTTTAGGATGTGCCATTATAAACCTATTTGTCCGTTAGTAACTTTTTTAAATCGTCCCATCTGGGATCTGTTTTTTCTGATGCTCCTTTGTTCTCTTTTGGCTGCAATTCTTCCAGCTTGTCCAAGATATCGGATTTTAACGTTCCATCGAGCACTCCTGGGTGTACCCGCTTTTGTGGAACGGCCAACACCAACATCTCATAGATATACTGTGCAATGTTGAATTGGTGCTCTCCATGGGGAATAATCAGAATTTCATCGTCCTCATCATTATATTCTTCCCCAAACTTGATCACCAAATGTAATTCTGCGTGTATGGCCTGATCAAAAGGTTCTCCTGTAAGATCACAGTCCACATTTACTGTTCCCTTTGCCTCGATTTCAAGCTCCATCATATTGTTCATTTTTTCCAATATGGCGGTAACAAGAATTGCGGCTCCGTTAAACTCTTGGTATTCAAAAGATTCAAAGAACGAATTGTCAATCTTGTACACAAATTCATGTTTTCCCAACTTCAATCCTGAAAAAGGGATAAAAAACTCCTTCAGCTTCATCGTTTCTACACTTAAGGTTTGTGTACCAGCCCGTAAAGGCGGGTGCAAAGATACTACTTATTTGCAAAACTGCAATTCCAAAGCTAACAAATATCAATTCCAAGCACAAGTTTTTAACTGGCTCTCTTTGTCTTTTGTTTTTGTAATGGATTTTCAGTCAGTTCTAAATACTCTGAACGGTTTCTAAATACTTTTATGGCCATAAAAACCGCTTCTTTGAATGAACCTTCATCAGCTTTTCCTTTCCCAGCAATTTCATAGGCAGTACCATGGTCCGGTGAGGTTCTGATACGCTCCAATCCAGCGGTGTAATTCACCCCTTTTCCAAAAGAAAGGGTTTTGAACGGAATCAACCCTTGATCGTGATAGGCTGCCAAAACAGCATCAAAATGCGTATGGGTATTGGATCCAAAGAAACTGTCCGCGGAATACGGCCCATACACCAAAGTTCCCTTGTTGAACAGTTCCTGAACCGTGGGTTTCATGATTTTGTCATCTTCCTCGCCAATGGTGCCATTATCGCCGCTGTGCGGGTTTATGCCCAATAGCGCAATTTTGGGCCTGCGTATGCCAAAGTCCATTTTGAGCGATTTTTCCATGGTGGCCACTTTATGTCGAATCAGTTTTGGGGTGATCGCTTGGGCCACATCCTTAACGGCAATATGATCGGTTAATAAGCCTACCCGAAGGGTGTCGGCAACCATGAACATCAGGCTTTCTCCCTTAAGCTCTTGGGCCAAAAAGTCGGTGTGCCCTGGAAATTTGAAGTCATCGGCCTGTACATTGTTCTTATTGATTGGGGCCGTAACCAATACATCAATCTTTTTTTCCTTTAAGGCAGCAACGGCAGCCCTAAGCGATTTAATGGCATATTTTCCACCTTCTTCCGTGGCTTTTCCATATTCAATCTTCGGAACTTCCTTCCAGACATTCACAATATTGATCTTTCCTTCTATTGCCTGAGACGCATCCCGCACCCCATTAAAGGTGATGTCTATTCCCAAATCCGATTTTTGCTGGGAGATGGTCTTGTTCGATGCAAAAATGACCGGGGTGCAGAAATCCAACGTTCTGGCATCTTCAAAAGTCTTGAGCGCTACTTCGCACCCAATCCCGTTAAGGTCCCCAATGGAAATCCCGAGCTTTAATTTTTGCGTTTCTTTCATAGAATCAATACTGATATAACTACTTTTGCACTACAAAGCTAGTCAATTAATAACATTCATGTTCACAGGTATTATAGAGACTTTGGGAAAAGTTGAAAAGCTCAAAAAAGAGGGAGGCAATCTACATATTACCGTTTCTTCCAATATCACCCAAGAATTGAAAATAGACCAGAGTGTATCGCACAATGGGGTATGCCTTACCATAGTATCCATTGATGGTGATTCCTATACCGTAACCGCCATTGAAGAGACCTTGAACAAGAGCAGTTTGGGTGCTTTGAAAGTAGGAGATGTTGTGAATTTGGAGCGCGCCATGCTTTTAGGAGCACGCTTGGATGGCCATATTGTTCAGGGCCATGTGGACCAGACTGCTGTTTGTGCTTCCATTGAGGAGAAAGATGGGAGTTGGTTTTTCACCTTTCAGTACGATACTAAACTGAGCAATATTACCATTGAAAAAGGTTCCATTACCGTAGATGGGGTAAGCCTTACCGTGGTTGACTCCAAAAACGATGGTTTTAGTGTGGCCATTATTCCTTATACGTATGAACACACCCGCTTCCATACCTATAAGGTTGGGACCGTGGTAAATTTGGAATTTGACGTGGTGGGCAAATATGTGGCCCGATTGATGGAACTGCGAAGCTGATAACAAAGCCCTTTTACTATTCATTATTCAACCCAAGAAGTCTTTTTGGGTTACTTTTGTAGTTCACCAACACGATTGAATGGACCTATCCTCTATCTCCCAAATTTCAATGGCCTCTTGGGTCTTGGCGGCCACGGCAACATTTCTTCTAGGGGTATCAAAAGCCGGTTTGAAAGGGATGTCCATTTTCAATGTAACCTTGATGGCGTTGGCTTTTGGCTCCAGGGCTTCCACGGGTTTGTTTGTTCCCTTGCTGATTGTAGGGGATATCTTTGCCGTTATTTATTACAATAGACATACCCAATGGAAACATATTATTAGGTTCCTTCCTTGGATGATATCGGGTATCCTAATCGGGGTGCTCGTTGGGAAAGACCTTCCGGAGCGAGAGTTTAAATGGGGCATGGTCGCGGTTATCTTCATCAGTTTGGGGCTGTTGTACTGGTGGGATCGAAGAAGAACGGAGCATGTTCCCACCCATTGGATGTTCGCAGGATCCATGGGCGTCATGGCCGGGATTTGCACCATGATTGGAAATCTGGCGGGAGCTTTCACCAATATTTTCTTTTTGGGGATGCGATTGCCAAAGAACGAATTTGTGGGCACTGCCGCATGGTTATTTTTTATTACCAATACCTTCAAGCTTCCGTTTCACATCTTTGTTTGGAAAACGGTTACTGTGGAAAGCCTCATGATCAACCTTCGGTTGCTGCCAGCCATTTTGGTGGGGCTTTTTCTTGGGGTGGTCATTGTAAAGAAAATCAACGAAAAAAATTACAAGCGTTTTATTTTGATAGTGACCGCTATTGGAGCCATGGCCATACTGTTTAAATAGCTATCATATATACCCCCAGTTTTTCTCCTTCTAAGATTTGATTGTAAATGTTAATCTACATCGGATTATCTGTCAATCCGCATGGGAGTTATCATTCTCCACTTTTGATTTCCATTCTTTTACGTTGCAATTGTAAGGTAGGACGGTGAGATGTCTTACCATTGAATGAAGGACAACGATCCAAAATTAAGTTTTGTTCTCATTTTTATTGAATTAGCTACATATCAAGACTTCCTCCTCCTACCTTTCTCAGTTGCACTAACTCATTAATTACTAACAAAACTTTTTATCTATGAAAGTAAAGAAGCTAATGTGGCCTTTAGTCCTAGCCTTTTTTTGTGCTCTTTCTGTATCGTCTCAAAACAAACAGATTACAGGAACGGTCATCGATCAATCGGGATTTGCGCTCCCCGGTGTTAACATTGTTGTTGTTGGTACCACTAACGGTACCCAAACCGATTTTGATGGTAATTACACCATACAAGCTGCAGAAGGACAAACACTTTTGTTCACTTATATTGGCCAACGGGAAGAGCGCAGGTTGGTCGGTTTGGAAAACGTGATCAATGTGCAAATGCAAGAAGATACCCAAGCCTTGCAGGAAGTGGTCGTCACTGCTTTGGGCATTCAAAAAGAAAAGCAAGCCTTAGGGTATGCCGTGGCCGAAGTGGGCGCGGATCAACTTGAGCAAAAATCCGAAGGAGACATAGCAAGAATCTTAACAGGAAAGGCCTCCGGTGTCCAAATCACCCAGCAAAGTGGTCTTTCAGGGTCTGCAACCAATATTATAATTCGGGGATTAAACTCCTTTAGCACAAGCAATCAGGCCCTATTTATTGTTGACGGGGTTCCCTTTAGTAACGATACCAACCCCCAGGGTACCTTTATAAATGGAAACAATGGGTCAAGTCGTTTTTTGGACTTGGATCCCAACAATATTGAAAGTGTAAATGTTCTTAAGGGTCTTGCGGCCGCTACCTTATATGGTTCGCAAGGAAAGAACGGGGTTATTCTTATTACCACCAAAGGTGGAAGAGCATCTAGGGGGAGTGTCTCCAAAAAATCGGAGATAACAGTATCCACCTCCGTATTCTTCAATGAAATAGCGTCATTACCAAACTATCAAAATGAATATGGCAACGGTTTTGACCAGGCCTTTGGCTGGTTTTTTAGCAATTGGGGGCCAAATTTTCGAAAAGCCGGCGTAGACGGTTGGGGCAACGATGGTGCCTTCGACGACCAAGGGACCCTGCCACACCCTTACTCCACCGCAGCAGCGGCAACGGGAATTCCACAGGCATTTCCCGAGTTTGCCAATGCGCGTTACGAGTGGCGCCCGTATGACAGCGTAAAAAACTTTTTTAAAACGGGTACAGTTGTAAATACATCCATTAATGCCCGAGGTTCTTCGGATGATGGGAAAATATCCTACAACCTCAATTATGGTCACCTGGAAGACAAGGGCTTTACCCCAGGAAATTCCATAATAAGAAATAATATTTCTGTGGGTGGTTCCGCACAACTTTCCAATAAGTTCACCATTTCTGGAACATTGAACTACTCCCGTACCAACTTTGTTTCGCCCCCTGTTGCCCTAAGTACGGGGAATGGGGCCACTGGGTCAGGTTCTTCGGTTTTTGGGGATCTATGGTTTACCCCTCGAAGCATAAACTTTGAAAGCCTGCCTTTCCAAAATCCCATTACCGGTGGATCGGTTTACTACAGACAGGATAACAGCATACAGCACCCATTCTGGACAGTTGCCAACTCAGGAACCGAACAGCTTACCAATCGGGTCTTCGGAAATGCAAGTGTTGGATATGATATCGACGACCATTTGAACCTCAACTACAGAGTAGGAATCGATGTCTATAGTGAGAACAACCTCAATTATCAGAACAAAGGAGGGGTCAACAGCAACAGTGGGGATGCTAGATTATTGAGCGGTATATACTCCACATGGAACAACAGCAACACCATCTGGGACCACAATTTGGTTTTGACCGGAGATTATGATCTAACCGAACAAGTTGGTTTTGCATTCAATGTTGGGGGAACTTCCCGAAGAGAGGTTTTTGACCAAAATGGCATTAGCAGCGATGGGCAACAGGTATTTGGTGTACTAAGGCACTTCAACTTTTTGAACAACAATGAAATTCAACTTTATACGGAGAGAAATCTCGTTGGACTCTATGGACAATTCGATTTTGACTATGATAATTTCATATACCTGACACTTTCTGGAAGAAATGATTGGGCATCCAATTTTGCAAAGGATAACAGGACCCTTTTCTACCCTAGTGCAAGCCTTTCCTTTATTCCAACGGAAGCAATAAGCGGGTTGAAAAGTCAAAATGGGCTCAACTATTTAAAACTTAGGGCAGGATATGGTACTTCTGCAGGGTTCAACACCTTTAATCCATATCCCATTGCATCAACCTTGGTCTTGGTAACCAACGATTCCCAAACGGTGGGTGGAACTAACATTGTGACCAACACTACCGGGCAAACGTTGGGAAATCCAGGGTTAAAACCAGAAACCGTTTCCGAAATTGAACTTGGTGTTGAGTCGGCCTTTTTTGATAACCGAATCACCCTTGACGCATCGGTTTACAAAAGAATAACCAAAGATCTTATTGTGCGAAGGCCATTGGATCCTTCCACGGGTTTCTCTTTTACCGATACAAATGTTGGGGAAATTGAAGGAAAGGGAGTAGAAGTGGATTTAGGGGTGTCTTGGATTAGAAGCAACGATGGTGGACTAAACTGGAATTCCAACATAAACTTTACAGCTTATGAAACCACGGTAGCCGATTTGGGTCTGGACACTGATCAAGTAATCTACGCAGGGTTCTCCAATTTAGGCAACGCGGCCATTCCTGGAGAGCCTTTGGGCGTATTCTTTGGTTCTCGCGTACAACGAACCGAAAATGGGGAACTGGTCATAGATGCTCAAGGGAATTTCCAAACAGACCCCGACAATGGCATTATTGGCGACCCTAACCCAGATTGGGTGGCAAATCTTTCCAACACCTTTTCATTTCATGACTTTTCTTTGGGCTTTCAGCTTAATTATACCCAAGGTGGTGATGTTTATTCCAGCACAATTTCCACACTCTTGGGGAGGGGCCTTATTCCCGAAACACTTAACAGAAGAGAGTCTTTCATTTTAAATGGTATTGGGCCTGACGGTCAACCTAACAATATTCAAATCAACAACTCTGACTTTTATTTTACCAATGTGTTGTTTGGACCAAGTGAGCTACAAGTCTATGATGCAACAACAATAAGATTGCAAGAAGTCTCATTGGCCTATAGTATGCCCCAGAAGTTCTTGGACAAGACTCCATTTGGTTCTCTCGTCTTTACACTTTCTGGTCAAAATCTCTGGTATGATGCCATAAATACTCCAGATGGCGCGCGATTTGACCCTAACACTTCTGGTTTGGGAGTAGGAAATGGGGTTGGCTTCGATTATTTGAACGGACCAAGTTCAAGAAGGTATGGATTAAGCGTAAAAGTCACATTCTAATTCAAAACGAAAATGATGAAAAAAACAAACAGATATATAGTGATTTTGGTAACCTTTGGTGTGTTCATCTGCGGATGCGAAAGTGACCAGTTGGACATAACACAGGACCCCAATGCCCTATCTCCTGATCAGGCCAGTGTAGATTTCTTCCTTAACTCCATTCAGGAGGACTTTGTTCGACAATTGGAGGGTGATGCGGATTTTGACAACAATGACAATTGGGTCTCAGGAGGAGCCACCAATGGTGACGGTTTCAATATTCATGGGA
Organism: Allomuricauda sp.; assembly: GCA_050303195.1. Lineage (GTDB taxonomy): Bacteria > Bacteroidota > Bacteroidia > Flavobacteriales > Flavobacteriaceae > Flagellimonas. Next base: position 107,904 of record JBNLBG010000003.1, read on the forward strand.
TGGAGCTCACTCGAACGGGAGCATTATACAATACCAATTCCCAAAATTATTTGTCGGTTTATCAAGATTCTGACTTCACTGACGAATGGACCAATGCCTATACAGGAATTTTACAAGATCTTCGATTAATGACCCCTTTAGCGGAGGAAGCGGGCCAAATACATCATGTGGCCATAGGCCAGTTTATAGAGGCCTATCTCATTGTAAGTCTTGTTGATTTCTTTGGGGACATCCCTTATAGTGAAGCCTTCAAAGGAGAGGAAGGGGTCCTGAACCCAAAATTGGATTCCGGCGCCTCCGTTTATGCAGCAGCATTGGACCTTCTGGATGAAGCCATCACAAATTTTGGTGCCACGGCCAGCAGTGAACCCACTTCAGATGTGTACTATGCCAACGATTACAGTCTGTGGATCAAAGCGGCCAACACCCTCAAGATGAAAATTTACTATCAAATGCGATTAGTGGATGCCAATGCCGTGGACAATTTCAACGCTATTGTGAACAGCGGGAACTATATCACCAATTCCACTGAGGATTTTCAATACAGCTGGCCGGGAACAAGCTCGTCCAATCCAGATACACGGCATCCAAGATATGGTTTCAATTATACCCCAACAGGAGCTTCCGATTTTGTGTCCAACTGGCTTATGAACCAAATGGCCACCTCCAACGACCCAAGAATCCGATATTACTTTTATCGTCAAACCGATGCGGTTCCTGGGCAAGAACTTCCACCAGACCAATCTGTAATCAGATGTTCCACGCAATCACCCCCACAACACTACGTGGATGGAGGATTTACATTCTGTGCCCTTCCGAACGGATATTGGGGCAGAGACCACGGGCATAACGATGGTAGAGATCCTGATGCATTTTTTGTAACCATGTGGGGCGTTTATCCTTTCGGTGGACGATTTGATGACGACAGTTTCCAAGGGATAGGTCCTGGTCAAGGTGGTGGTGGAGCCGGTATTTCGCCCATTTTGACTGCGGCTTGGACCGACTTTATGATTGCTGAGATCAATTTGGTCAGTAACAATCAAGCTGCTGCCAGGACTGCCATGCTCAATGGAATCAGCAAATCAATTGCCAAAGTGCAGACTTTTGGGGCTTTGGATACCGGGGCCGACCTTTCATTTGCTCCGGATCAAGCTGCCATTGATGCCTTTATGAATTCCATTGGCGATGCTTGGGATAACGCCACAACAGAAGGTAAATGGGATATTCTGGGAGAACAGTTTTTTGTTGCATGCTTTGGCAATGGGGTTGAACCTTACAACTTCTATAGAAGAACGGGGTATCCCACAACATTGCAACCCAATCGATCTCCAAACCCTGGGGATTTTCCCAGATCTATGTATTACCCGTCCAACGCGGTCAATACCAATTCCAACATTGTCCAAAAACCAAATCAGACCCAACCTGTTTTTTGGGACAATAATCCAAGTGGTCCAATCGCTAACTAAAACAAAAATTATTATGAAAGTATTCTATAAATATTCAATTCTATCGCTCCTTCTCTTTGCGATATCCTGCAGTGAAGATGACAAGCTATCCGAAGAAGTGTTGGACGAGGTCATCCGAGGGGCCATTCTTCGGACCGTGAATGTAATAAGCCCTGCCATGGATGTACTTGACCCAGATGCGGTGTGGGGTGTTGAGGTTGAAGCCCAAGATTTGGAAGATGGAGATTTAATGCAAGAGGTAAGGCTTTATGCTAAACTTATTGACAATACTCCTGAAAACGGCACAACGGATTCAGGGGAAGTACAGATCAACACTTTTTCCCCTTCCGATTTCGATAAGGGCCCATTTGGATTACCGCGTAAGGAAATCACCGCTACCTTAGGTGAATTAACTGGAGCTTTGGGGCTTTCTCCAGGGGAATTTAGCTGTGGCGATCAGATTGAGCTACGTTTGGAAATGGAGCTCACAACCGGTCAAATATTCACGGCTGGCGACCAAAATCCAAATATCAGTGGAGGAAACTTTTTTAGCTCTCCCTATGTCTACAGGGCCAGTTTGATAGCCTTATTGCCTTCAGATACCCTGTTCACAGGTCAATATATGCTAACCACCCTTACTCCGGGGATTTTTGGTGTAAATGATTATCAGGATGGGGTATATACCATTGATGCCATCAGTAACACAACCAGGGTTGTTCGAAGTGTCCCTACATTTCCGGCCTTTGGTCCTTTTGGACCCGTAGATCTTGAATTTCAGTTTATCTGTGGTGAAATCATCCTTACCTCGGGCCAAAGTGTCGGCGCAGGTTGCAATGTAGCCATCATTTCAGGTCCGGCGCCCGAGAATACCACTTATGATCTAGATAATCCCGATGACAGTTCTTTTATCATAAACTTTACATCGGATGAGACAAATGACTGCGGCACGGGAACACCGCAAGCGACCATACAATTTACTAAGCTGTAATCACAAAGAACATGGCGCACAACAAAGTTGTGCGCCATACCATTATCTTCATAAAATTGGAATCATGACAAAAATTAAATTTTCATGCCTGTTTTGGATAGCTCTTTTGACATCTTCAATGGGTCTGGCACAACAAGCAAAAAACTTTGGTACCCCCGTTGGTGCCAATAATGGTCAGGATTTTACCAGCATGCAAATGCGTGAATCTCTGGTGAACGCCATTATCAACCATGGGCGAAAAACGACCAACTCTACTGATTTTTCAACTATTGATGGATCTCGTTATTATGATGATCAATTTAAAAATGGGACCCTTTTCTACGAGAATGAGCTTTTGGGTTCTTTCTTTATGAGATACAATGCCTTTCAGGATCAAATGGAAATAAAGAATTCCAATATGGCTGAAGAGGAACATCAATTCTTGGTTCAGTCCTCAGCCATCAAAAGTGTCATCAACGGAAAGGAAATACAGTTTTTCTCCTTTAAGGGCGAAGATGGTTTACAGGGGAATAGTTATTTCTTTAGGGAATTCACCGGGGAGAAATATTTGCTTTACTCCAATAAACGGAAAAAGTATTCACCAGGAAAGGCGTCCACCAACTCACTGGCCCAATCCATTCCTCCAAAGTTTTATGATGAAATTACTTTTTTTTACAGATTGAAAGATGATGGGACATTATCAATAATCCCCAAGAACAAAAAAGAATTCCTCACAATTTTTCCTGTCGGTAAAAGACAAAATCTGAAAAAGTATATACGGTCTAAAAAACTAAAAACCAATAGCTTAAGTGGGCTTAAAAGTATTTTTATCTATGCTGAAAACCTTTGAGTTAGATTTGCTTTGGGAGGTCAAATAACCAAAAAGTGATATGGCTAGGACGCTATGTTTTGGTTTCTGAACTCGGTTGGAGTGATTCCAATGTATTTTTTAAAGGCATTGTAAAATGAAATGCGGTTGTTAAAACCAACTTGATAGGCAATATCAGTTATGTTCATCCCTTGTCCCTCATCATTCACCAAAAGTCTTTCCGCTTCCTCTATCCGATATTTGTTCACATATTCGTAGAAACTCATCTGAAAACACTCATTGATAATCTGCGAGGTATTGTGCCTGGAAAGATTCAACATTTTGGCCAAATCAGTCAGTTTTAGCTCACTTTCCAAATAAAGAGCCCTTGATTCCATAAGATTGGTGAGCTTTATCTTATAATCGTTAAGAACACTTTTTGAAAGGCCCGATTTCTGGTACTTAATAATCGGGAATATCTTTTTGAGGGATTTTCCGTTGAAAACACTGCTATGGTAAAATCCAAAATATGAGGTGAGCACTATAAAAGTGGCCATTAGTATGGAAATCATGTAATCTTGGGATTGCGTCAGTATTCCTGTTCTGACCAACACAAAATAAACTGGCCAAGAAATGGCAAAACACAAAAAGGTAATTGTCGTAAGCTTTAGCCAAAGCCGCATTTCATCATCGGCAGCATATTTCTTTTTATTGGAAACGTACGACGCCATTGCATAGAAAATTATGGAAACAATAAGGACAACAAACACTTGGTTTGATGAGAAAACCACGTATTCCATGAAATCCAACTGTCCATTCTCCATCATGATTTTTTGTTCCACAGGCTGTACATAATACCGGATATAGTTGAAAAAAACCAGTAAAGGAATTACGGAATGAAGCATGAGTTCTTTCCACGTGGGCCCCTTGGAGGTTATAAGGGTTTTAACATACAGATAAAAAAGTGGACCATATAATGAAAAAGGGATTTGGTACATGAAGTTCAATGAATTCACAAGACGGCTATCATTATATAACCAGAACAACACATTATATATGATGTTCAACCCAAAGAGAAAAAGAAAAACAGCCCAAATAATGTTAGCCGATTTTACCCCACTTTTTGTAAAAAAAAGAAAGCCCGTATATAAAAAAGCCTGAAAGGCAAAACATAGAAGTATAATCTCCAGTATTCTCATGTTCAGCATTGTGACTTAAATATACATCCATAAGGAACATTCTGCTGTTAATGTCCGTCGGAATTAACAAGAAAATTGAAAACAAAATGCTGCGATATAATTATAATTAGGTAAGCGTAACTACTCAATGGAAGAGGTTTGGACAGATGATATGAGTCTTGCTATTGGGGCGATTGCCATTCTTTTCAAATAATAGGGAAGAAAACCTATTTCCTGTTTTTCGTCATAGGTTTGCCCCTATTTATTCCAAATCTTTACGCATTTAGTCAAGACATCAAAGAAAATAAGCCTTATGAAAACCTTAGGAATGATCGGTGGAACTTCATGGCATTCCACCATTGAATATTATAGACTTATCAACCAATTGGCCGCCCAGAAAATTGGGGAACATGCCAATCCACCTTTAATTATACATAGCCTCAACATTGAATTGATGCGGGAACAGAACAAGGAAAAAATAAACGCAAAGTATTTAGAAACTTCTCTGAAACTTCAAGAAGCGGGAGCAATGGCCCTAGTTATCTGTGCCAATACGCCCCACATGGTCTACAACTTTGTCCAACCAAAAATTGAAATTCCCATTCTACATATTGCAGACGCCACTGGAAAAGAGGCTCAAAAATTAGGGCTTAAAACGCTGGGGCTTTTGGGGAATCGTCCCACTATGACGGGTGATTTTATTCCCAAAGTACTCAAAGCAAACTACGATATTGAAACCATTGTTCCAGAAGCTGAATCCATTTCCAAAGCGCATCAATACGTATCAACCGAGTTGACGCAAGGTATTTTCTCAGAGACAGCCAAAGCATTTTTCTTGGAGCAAATACGGCTACTCAAAGCCAAAGGCGCCGAAGGAATTATATTAGGATGCACTGAATTGCCCTTGCTCATAAAACAAGCCGATGTTGATATGCCCATCTTGGCTACCACCGACCTTCATGCGCAAATGGCGGTTGACTTTATTTTTCAGGAATAAAAAATGAAAAAAACCCAATTGGATGGGCTTTTTAAGCTGTAGTGATTTATGTTTCGTCTGTTTTAATTTGCGGCTCCCTCATAAATCGCGTTAAAAATCAATTTATAGGTCCCCCGAGGCTGCGCGCGGAATTGGGGTCTAAAAGCATACAGTATTACGGAGCCCTTTCCATATTTCGCCTTGACCATGGCAGGTTTTTTGGCGATATGCTTCTCTTCTCCCATGGCCCAACCACTCATCAATAGGTTCTTCTCGGCATAGGTGGCAATAATCTCAACTTCTGGGGCAGGTGCGTCTTTAATGTCTTCTACTCCTCCTTCTCCCTTTTTGCTCTGTTTGTTGATGGTGAAGGCTCTACTCTTATTAAAAGACACAGCAACGGTATCCTTCATTCCAAAGGCCAATGGGTTTGTAGTATCTATTCCCGTCTTAATCAAGGAACCTGGGATAAAGAAGTCCTTGCTATCCACATCTTCAACAGCATCTTTCAGCGGAAGTCCAAACTGCTCGATTACAAAGTCACTTGCGGCGTCAAAGGCCAACAATGTACCTCCTTGCTTTACATAGTTGCTCAGGGCGAGCGAACCTTCCAGTCCAATTCCTCCCGTAAATTTTTCTGGCATTTCCAAAGGCGTATGGCCATGCAAAATGGATTTTGCCTCTTGGGAGGGAAGAATAATGGCATCATACTTGGATAAATCCACAGTTTTAATGTCTGCATCGTGCAGGGTATCGGTGTCAAATGCATACTCATCCATGACGAAGCGGGTCCAACCTTCATCCATGTTGGCCACCCACGACTTATATAATCCCACTTTGGGTAAATGAAGCTTGGTCAACTGAACCTCTGGTTTGGCCATCAACCCTGTAAATTCTAAACCATATTCATCGGCCAAAGATTCCATCAAGGTCTTATCTCCTGTAACCACAAAAGACCCGGCTGGAAATGAAAACTTACCAGCTTTGAACCCCGTCATCGCTTTGAAAGCAGTGCCCCCAGCTTTTAAAATTTTATTGGTGGCCACTACCGAAGCATTTGTATTTATGTTCAGCGCGTATCCATAAGAACCGTTTCGGTTGAGGCTCCCCTCGTAGTAATTGGCCAATCCTGTAAGTTTTTCCGTGGAAACATCAAAGGGCTCCGGTATTTTAGCAACGTCCACCCCCATTTGCATAGGCAACGTCCACCCGGCCAAATCATAAGGAGTGTCCGGTGGGCCACCAGGGTATTGGAAACGGGTTGGATAATCCTGCTTTTCCATCAAATCCAACAAATAGGGTCGAAATGCTTGACCGCCATAGATCACATAGGAGCCTTTTTCATATTTGGTGTCACCAACGGTAAAATCCTTGGTGGCTTTTTCGATTTCAATTCCACCTTTCAACAGCACATTCACCAAATTGACGGCTTCAAAGGAATCCCACTGGTCCTTACCAATTACATAGGCAAAAGGACCTTCGGTCTTAGCTTTTTCAATGGCTGAAGCACCCATTTTATAAATGTTGTAGAGGTAATTGCTCTTCCTATCTGCTGCCAAATCTAACACAGCCCAAGTTGCGGTGAGCATGTAATCCACCGCATCCCTAAAATGGGATTCGCCTCCTTTCCATGGGTCTGGGTACATAATATCGGTTCCATCTGTAGGGGTACCACCGGCAACCGTTTTTGGAAGTTTTTCTGGGTCATAGAATCTTGGTGTTGGAGAAGTGTGGCCTGTTTCGGTAAGGATGCCAATCATATTATGATAATACGGTACGGTTCTACCACCACCGTTCCAGAACATGGTATAGAAATTATCGGCTATGGCTCCCGGCATATTTTCCAATGAAAAACGCTTGGACATTGCCGAACCCACTTCACTAACTCCTGCGGTTACGGCCGGATGAATTTTTGGATTTACGGGGTCCGCGTACGGCGGAATGGAAATCTTGGTCCATGAGGGTGACGATTGGTGATGGTTGTACACAATCTGTGGATACCATTCGTTGTACAAGACTTTGGTGACATTATAGGTTTCTGGCATGGTATTCATAAACCAGTCCCTATTATTATCGTGCCCCATATAATAATGATACAAAATGGGGGGTCTTGAGGTTTCATACGGGGTATCTCTGTTTTTTCGATACCAATCCACCACAATATCCAAACCATCTGGGTTCATCACGGGCATTAACAGGGTTATGACGTTTTCTCGTACTTTCTGCATTTCGGGCGTTTCTGAAGTGGCCAATGTAAAGGCCAGTTCGGAGGTCATTTGGCCGTGCGCCAATTCTGTGGAGTGCATACCGCCATCAATCCAAACAATGGCCTTCCCTTCTTGAGCAAGTTTTTCCGCTTCATCATTATCAACTTGCGCACGAGCCAATTTGGTGCTGATGTCTTTCCATTTATCCAACTGGGCCAAATTTTCCTCGGTGGAAATAAAGAGCAAGTACATTTTACGGCCCAATACCGTTTCGCCAATCTCAATTTTTTTCACGCGATTTGAGGCGTTATCCAATTGGGTCAGGTAATCTTCAATTTGGGTGTAATCCGCCAATTGATAGTCATCTCCCACCCTAAATCCATAGACATCCTTAGGGGACGGAACATTTTGTGCTAGGGTAAACGGAACGAAGGCCAAAGCCATCACTATGGATATTAGCAATGCTTTGTGATTTGCGATTTTTGGAATCATTTTTGAGTTAGTTTGAATTTCATTGGAAATTACGGAATCCTGAGGAGTAAATTCAATAGGCGCGAATTGAATCTCCTTATTCTTTTTTTAAAAAGTTCCCGAAAAAACCCCTCATAAATTATAAAAACACAAGTAGAAAACTTGCTGTTTTCACTTTTGAACCTCTGAGTCAATTTGTTGGCCCATACAGACCACGCCATCCTATTTGCTCATTGTTTCTTTGCCCTGTATTAATCAACTAATTAAATAGACATGGATACAAAAAAGAAAGTAGTGGTGTTGATCACCAAAGGATTGGATGACGAAAGAGCATCCGTAGCATGGAGCATTGCCAATGGCGGCATTAAAACCGGACTTGAAGTTAGCATCTTCTTGGTAAGTTCGGGTGTGGATTGGGTACGGAAAGGGGCATTTGAATATGCACACCTCAATCCAAAAGACCCTACCATGAAGGATATGATCGAGACCGTTTTGGAAAACAAAAGTCGAATCATGGTTTGCCCTCCTTGCTCAGTGGTTAGAGGGTATACTCCAGACGACCTTATTGATGGAATAGAATTGGTAGGATCTCCTGCCTTGCACAAATTGATTTTGGAAGGAGCCGAAACCATTTCCATATAAACAGCCAAATATTTTGAATCATGAGCAATACAACATCTAAAGTACACTATTCCAAAGAGGTAATAGAACAAGTTACTGCCGAACAGCTGGACAGCATCATTGCAGAGGGCAATTTCACCATTATTGATGTTCGGTCTCCACAGGGCATTGAAAGTCAAGGAAGTATTCCGGGAGCGATAAATATTCCGCTGGAGGAGGTTAAATCACAAATTGATAATAGAGCGTCAAACCCAAATACCGTTTTAAACGGAGAAGGACCATTCCTGTTTAGCTGTACCGGGGGTGTAATGTCCTACATGGCGGCCATACATGCCCAAGAAAATGGGATTCCAAATGTTTACAATCTTGAGGGAGGGCATTCCGGCTGGAAAAACCTAAAGAAGAAAGAGGTTTCAGTATAAAAAGCTGTGCCAATAAGCAAATCATCCATCAGCAGTGTGACTACAGTGTTGGTGGATTTTTTGTTGACCTTGATTATTGCACCGCAGTTGGTGTTTTGCCCGTTCTCCAAGTATTGGGAGTGATGCCAAATGCCGTTTTGAAACTGCGGACAAAGTGCGAGTCGCTTTCAAATCCACAGTCGTAGCATATCTGTTGAATGGTAAAATCAGTGTTGAGCATGAGTTGACGGGCCAAATTCAGCCGTTTGGTCATTAACCATTTTGCAGGAGTGGTATTGTATTCCTTCTTAAAATATCGTTTGAAGGACGACACACTTTGGCCACATAATCTGGCATATTCCTCTACCTTGAGGTTATAGATGTACTGCTCCTCCATAATTTGTTCCACCGTGAAACCGGAATTCTGGGCCAAGGTGTAGAGCACGTTTTTAATTTCGCTGTTTTGGGGGTTCATGCAGATGTTCATCAACATTTCCCTGAACTTCAGCTCAATGATTTTCTGAGGCGTTTTTTCAGGGTGCTTCAGGTAGGAAAAAAAGGATTGATAAAGTACTCGAAGGCTTTCGGAAACATCAATTCGATATACAAAATTGGGGTGCTCCAACTTTTGCATTCCCCTGATTTCTTGTCCAATATCGTTTTCCATGCATCTTTTAATGAAATCATCCTTCATGAAAAACATCAGCACACAAAAACTCTCTTCAAAATATTGCTGGTTCTTGAACGCGCCTTTCCGCACAAATATGGATTGGTTTTCCTTTACCAGATATTCATTGGAGGGCATGATCCATTTTTTCTGGCCATTCAAAACATAAACAATGCTGTGGCACTCGGACCATGCATCAAAAAGTTCTTCCTTGATGGGGCATTTGAATTCAACAATCAAATAATCCTCACCAATGATTTTATGATACCCTGGGGTTTCCAAAAAGTGTCTGTACGAATCAAACATTTGTTCCTTAGCGTATTATTTGTTTCAAGTTACAAAAAATGTTTTTGTAGCGTTTGTCGCCAAAAACCATGACATGCATAAAATCAACTTTCATTTCTTCCATAAATTCAGTAATGTTGATATGCGGTTAATCGCTTAATCATGAGTTTTTATGCGAATTACCTTACTTATACTCTTGCTGAGCCAGTGTCTGCCATTTTCCATATTCCTTTTTTTCACATCTCGGGGAAGAAGGGTCAGTAACCGCCTATTGGCCGCTTTTTTTTTCATATTGTCCCTTCAATTCATTTTGGTTTTTATTAAGGGTTTTCAGTTTCTTGGGTTGGATGTATATAGGCTTACCTTACTTGTTGGAATTTGGTTTGGTCCCATTCTTCTTTTGTATACCAAAAGCCTCTTGTTGAAAAAAGGTGAAAAGTTAGATTTGAAGGAAAATCGAGTTTATCTTATTCCTCCATTGTTTTTTTGTGTTTCGGTTTTTTTTATCCAGCGCTTTCAGACACTCGAAATCTGCGATTCCATAATTACAGCAGCCTATTTTATCTACTCCTATTTGTACTTCAAAAGGAGGATTAAATTGAAAACAACTGCCGAACGAGAAAGTCAAAAGTTGACCATTCGATGGATTCGAATTGTACTATACACATTGATAGGGATAACGGTCATAGATGTTGTTGAATTTGTAATTCGATTGATTGATGGGGTGCGCCCCATAAATTACTATATATTCTATGTAGAGCTGTTGGGGTTTCTTTTTGTGTTGTACTATTATATTTTTTTTGGCGCAACACAATCCACCCATTTTATGGGCATCAAGGAGCTCTTTTCCAACAATGGACAAAAGCCAAAATATGCATCCGTAGAAATGAGCCACGATGAATCCCGTGTCCTCTTCAATGAAATAGATGCACTGCTTTCCAGTCAAAAGCTATATTTAAAGAACATTAAAATAATGGAACTGGCCAGAATACTGAAAATTCCGGTTAACAAGGTTTCCCGGTCCATTAATGAAAACTATGGCGAAAGCTTCTCTGATTTGGTCAATACAAAACGGGTGGACTATGCCAAGAAACTATTGTCCGACCCAAAAAACAATGATAAACTCTTGGCCATTGCCCTTGATTCTGGCTTCAACAATAAAGTCTCGTTTTACAAAAACTTTAAACGTTTGGTCGGGGTATCGCCTTCGGAGTTTCGAGACCGAGCATTGCTCCCAAAAAAAATGGATCCTTCTGGCTAGTGTTGTGTGGAACCGTGTTGAAGTTCCCAAAAGAGGACCTAGTTGAGGGTTTACAACTAAGTTGGTTATATTTTAAGATGCTTTCCCATAGCAAAGCAAAAACCCACAACAATCTAATTTTTAAATTGTTACGGGTTTTAAAAGTGGTCCCACCTGGGACTGAACTATTTTCATATTTGGCTTATTTTCAGTGTTTTGTAAATCACTAAAATTGATTACTCACCGAAAAACTCACCAAAACTATGTCGGATTTTAAATGAACGTGTTCACCATCAAATGTCTTGAAATTATATGAGATATTGGCTATTCCCATCAAGGTTTTCCATGTTTTCCAATCTCCATCCTCCCTTCCTAAGGGAAATCCAAATTATCTTACACCCAATTGACATATGATGTCCTTAAAATTTCTGTTCTACAACTATGCCCAAATTGTTCCTTCTCAATCCTTTCAATCAGCATTTGGGCTACCTTTGTTCCCATTTTTTTGCCATCAACAAGAATTGTTGACAGATTGGAGATACCATTTTTGTCTTGAAACCCACTTGTCAAAACCTGTACCGAAACACCATCGGGAATATGTAGCCCCATCCTTTGTAGATGTTGTGTGCTTTGATATGCCAATGTCTCATCTGAACATATGAGCGCATCAAAATTGGTATTGAATAAGAAAGCGTCAAAAACCTCCCCTTCAATGACACTGTCCTTTACACCTAGAACAATTGGTCTGTTTTGCAGACTGAAATCTGTGAGGGCTTTATGGTAGCACATAATTTTGTCTTCAGCAACACTGGAACGGTCATCCCTGGTCAAGAAGGCAATCTTCTTCCTGCCACTTTTGACGAGTCGCTCTACCGCCAGATAAATTCCATTGCTTATGTCAATGATTACTCTGTCGCACTGGACCTTGTCGGTTGTTCTATCAAAAAGTACCAGTGGAACCCCATGGGTTACAAACCTCTCCAAATGTCCATAATTCTCTATTAACTGTGTCTCAATTGATAAAGACATGACTATACCGTCGATACTTCGGTTGGCCAATGATTCGGTCTTCCGTACTTCGGTCTCAAAAGATTCATTGGATATCACTAGTATGGTGTTGTACCCTTTAGCATTGGCAAAGTCTTCAATGCTTTTTAAGGCCTCTATATAAAAGTTTGACGAAATGTCCGGCAGGATTACCGCAATATTTTTGGAGCGTTTCATCCTAAAGTTAACGGCCATTTGGTTGGGCCGATAGTTGAACAGTTTGGCAAAGGCTTGGACCTTATCCTTGGTATCCTGGCTTATTTCATCGCTATGGTTCAGTGCCTTTGAGACAGTAGATGTTGAGACATCGAGTTCTCTTGCAATCTCCTTGATCGTAATCCTTCTTTTCAAAACCTAGAAATCGATTAAATTTAAAATTACGGCTTGGTAGGGCTTAAGGCCAATGGCCTTTCCCAATTTTATATCAGCATAATTATTGATCAATACTTCCCCAAGGGTCATGCTTTCGGGTATTGGCATGTCCACGTTGTCCTTGCTGAAATTTAGGGCTATGAGCATTTTTGTATGGCCAAGTTCCCTGGTATAGGCATAAATCTGTTGGTCATCGGGTTCCAGCAGTTCATATTGCCCATAAACCAGTACCTCATTGTTTTTTCGTAGCTGCACCATCCTTCTAAAATGGTTCAGAACAGAATCATCATCGATTTCTTGGGCTCGTACGTTCACCTTTTTATAGTTCGGATTGACCTTGAGCCAAGGTTCTCCTGTGGTAAATCCTCCATTTTCAGTATCATCCCACTGAATCGGGGTCCTTCCATTATCCCTGGCCATAATTTTATGGGATTCAATAAAGGTGTCCAAGTCCCCTCCTTCGGACTTTGTCAAATGGTACCAATTGATGGTTTCAATGTCGCGGTAATCATTTATGTTTTCGAACTTGATATTGGTCATCCCAATTTCATCACCCATATAGGTGAACGGGGTTCCTCTCATTGACAAAATCCATGTGTTCAACATTTTAGCAGAATAAGTACGCCATTGGGGGCTGTCATCCGCCCATCTCGATACCATCCTCGGCTGGTCATGATTACCAAGATATACCGTGCCCCAGCCCTTGTCCTGCAGGGCATTGTTCCATTCAGAATGAATCTTTTTAAAGTTCACCAGATCCCTATATCCTTCTCCAACGGCCCTTCTTTCAAGAATTCCTTGGAAAGGGTGATCAAAATGATAGGACATATTCAGTTCTCCACGATCCTCACCGACCAAATCGAGGATATTCTCTGGCGAAGTGCCCTGGCCCTCGGCCACTGTCATACAATCATAGTGGCTTAGTACCTCACGATTCATTTCCTGAAGGTATTCATGAAGGTTGGGACCCGTAGCATAGAAACAGTTCCATTTCCCCTGGTACCCATTGGGCATGGGTGGATAGGACAAATCTTTTGAGATAAAGGTTATCACATCCATTCGAAAACCATCTATGCCCTTTTTGAACCAAAAGTGCATCAGGTCATATACCTCTCTTCGAACTTGGGGATTCTCCCATTTCAGATCGGGCTGTTTTTGGGAGAAGTAATGCAAATAATATGAATCAGTCTGACTATCGTATTTCCAAGCGTCACCATCAGGATCAAAATAACTCCACCGTTCATTGGGCTTTCCATTTTCGGCAGGCACCCAGTGGTAGTAATCCCGATATTGGTTATCCCTTGATTTTCGGGACTCTTGAAACCAGAAATGTTCATCACTGGTATGGTTGACGACCAGGTCCATTATCAATTTTATGCCGCGGTCGTGCAATCCTGTCAGGAGTTCATCAAAATCGTCCATTGTACCAAATTCGGACATGATATTGTGATAATCGGAAATATCATATCCATTGTCATCATTCGGGGAACCGTATATGGGATTTAACCAGACTACATCGATACCTAGGCTTCCAATGTAATCCAGTTTGGATATGACCCCTCTTAGGTCTCCTATTCCATCATCATTGCTATCCTTAAAGCTTCTGGGATATATTTGGTATACAATTGCCTCTTTCCACCATTCTTTCTTTAGTTCATTCATTGCGTTTAATATGAAATTTCATGTTTCCAATTGCTAAAATCAATCAATGTCCTCCAACTGGAGAGACTCTCTGTTTTGGGTCCATATCAACTTCCCTCGAAATTCTTAGACACAAAATTGATCCCAAGGCCAATAAAGTTCCCGCCAGGACCAAGGCGTTCCTGGGGTCGCCCTGTAAAAGTGTACCATAGTATAGGGGAACTGTGAGCATACTCAGAATTTGGGGCAGACAAATAAATGCATTCAGCAGTCCCATATTCACTCCCATTTTATTTGCCGGGACTATATTGGATACGATAATATAGGGCATGGTAACCAAGCCTGAAAATCCGATTCCCATTAAAAAGCACAGTGTCAGCACTACCTCAATCCTATCTGCAAACAGTATGCAAAAAAAACCTGAAGCCCCAATTATCAGTGATAAAGCGAAGGTACGTCTTAGCCCTATTCTTGCGATAAGCGGTCTAAACAGCAATGCCATCACCATTGGTGCAGCACTGTAACAGGCCATTCCCAATCCTCCCATTGCCACACCGTCACCAAAACCCGGGTCCGTTGCGTTGGGTGAGTCGTATATATGCCG
>JBNLBG010000004.1:0-119361 GCA_050303195.1 Allomuricauda sp.
TTTTACGGTATCTCCAAACTCAACCACAGCCACAAAACTATTGCCCCGGGTTCCGTAGATTTTCTTGGTTCCATTGTCGTAACGGGCACCATATGCTGCCAAGGCTCCCCAACGTCCACTTGCAAAACCAATAGGAATACTGGGCTTGGCATCATCAAAAGCCTGCCGAATATCACCGTTTAATCGCTGATACCGATTTACCTCTCCCCAAGGTATTTGCCAAGAATCAAAATCGTTTTCCAATTGAGAAACAGCTTCTTTAAACACCTCCAATTTTTTCAAATTGGGCCAATCACTCCCCCAATATTGTACCCATTGCATGGGATACATTCCTTCTGGTCTTTCCGCCTTTGCATAGCAATGCGTTCCATAATAATGGGCCAAGGTCATGGCAACAGATTCTTTGGAGGTAGTAAAATCCCATTCTCGGAGTACTTCAATCGGTTCTTTTAATGCTGGGGTTGGATTTGCATCATAGGCTTTTACCAAACCAGGGATCAAAGCATCAAAAGCCGGCAAATAGGGGTCGTGTGCCAGTTCAATAAGATTGTCTAAGGTATATCCACTGCGTCCTGTTAATAACTCAATGGCATGAATTCCTCTAAAATTTTCTTGGTCGCGGGACATATAATTAGGATAATCCTCGCGTTTGGGGCTATACTCCAATGCCAAGGTGTAAGGAGTGGAATTGCAATTCTGAATCCAACCATTTTCAGGGTTCAGCACCAAAATATTTTCATCAACAGTGTGCAGTCCTTGCCAATCGGTTTTGGGATTGCTGCCATCCACGGGTTGGGTATAATCAAAAATGGTATCACGCTTCGGAACAAAATTGCCATGGAAATAGGCGATGTTGCCCTCCGCATCAGCATAAACCGTATTGTTGGAAGAATTGGTTCGTATGTCCATCATCTCCCTGAAACCTTGGTAGCCATCCTGTTTGGTTCGGATATAGGATTGCTCCAACGCCTTTACCGGTTCCCACATCATGGCCGATGTCGTCCACTGGCCATCCACCAAATGGGTGATGGGTCCGTGATGGGTGCGGTACATGGGAAAGGTTTTTTCTTGTAAAGCATCTCCATCCTTATACTTTAAAGTGACTTTCAAAGAATCCACGGGTCGCAATTCTTCACCGTACTGATAGTACAAATTCCCATCATTTTTGACCAAGGTCTCCTTGAATTCATCCATCACGTCGGTATAGGTTGATGTGTGCATCCAACCTGTTTTCTCGTTGAAGCCTTGGTACACAAAAAACTGGCCCCAGGTAACAGCACCATAAGCATTCAAACCTTCTTCACTGACCACATGCACCTCACCCCGAAAATAAAACGAGGTATGTGGATTGATCAACAGCATGGCATTCCCCGATTCCGTTAAATCCCCAGAAATGGCAATCCCGTTGGAACCTTGGGGTTCGGCCATCTCTTCGTCTTTCTTAAGTTGAAGCTCATCCATCTCTGGCAATTCCATACCACTCTTATAAAACGCTTTTATTTTTCCGACAGAGATCCGTTCAATATCACCTCCGATAGAGCCTTCACTGAAGTACATGGGCATCCATGGTTCAAAATGGGTCAACAATTTTGGTTTTACTTCGGGATGGGAATAGAGATAATAATTGATTCCATCAGCAAAGGCATTACAGAGTTTTTTCAACCATTCTGGGCTTTCCTCATAATTGGCCTTGGCCTCCTCCTCAGTCATGAACATTTTGGCGCGAAGGTCACTGTAGAGAGCTTCTTCACCCTCAACCTCTGCCAATCGGCCCGTGGCCCATATATAATTTTGCTCAACCCGGTTAAAATCATCTTCGCATTGTGCGTATAACAATCCGAAAACCGCATCAGCATCTGTTTTTCCATAGATGTGGGGTACGCCAAAATCATCTCGAATTATGGTAATGTTCTCAGCTTGTGCCTTCCATTGTTCAACCTCGGTATGGGATTTTTCAGAACAGGAAAGAAATATGAATAGTGCTGTAAGGATTGCAATTCTCATCTCGGGGATTTGTTTCGTTAGTATGGTGAAAATACGGGAAATCAAAAACAATTACCAACTCCCACTGGCACCTCCGCCCCCCGAGCTTCCGCCTCCCCCAGAAAAACTACTGGAACTGCTACCTCCGGAGCTGGAACCAAATGAATGGCTCCCTCCAGAAGAAAAGGTCCTGCTCATATAGGTGTTATCCGATTTTACCCATGACAGTTTGAATCCTTCCTTGCCTTTGATTACAATCTTCAAAATGGCCAATGCAATGGTTAATACAAAGAAACCGACAGGCACAAAATACACTAAGGAAGTGTTCAGATTAATAGTATCTGGGTCGAAATCGAATCCAAAAATCGTAGAAATAAAAAATACGGGCATCAGAACAAACACCAACCCAAAGGCAACCATCATCAGGGTTGGAATAAACATAAATATCCCTGGGAAAATGCCAAGTTTTCCAATGAAAATTCCTCTAAACATCTCTATCAAGGCTGAATACCCTTTGTAGAAAACAAACCCTCCAGCCGCAATGAACACGGAAAGAAAAAGTGTCATAAGTACTATAGCCCACCAGGGAAAATTACTTTCTGCCTCAATTTGCAGGTTGAACTCTTCCAGTGCCTCGGGATTCTTTAAAAATTCAATGATTTGATCTGTGGCCACATCCAGGCCACCAAAATAATCTTCCTCCTTGAATTTGGGAACCATGGTATTTCTGATAATTCGTGATGCCACAGCATCGGTAATATAGGGTTCCAGACCGTAGCCGACTTCAATCCGAACTTCCCTATCCATTTTTGAAAATAGGATCAATATGCCATTGTCTTTTTCATCTTGTCCCAATTTGTTTTGATTGAACGCTCCGTTGGCATATTGCTCAATGGTTTCGTTGCCCAATTCGTTTATGGTTAGAATCACCACTTGGTTAGTGGTTTCAGCTTCAAATTGGGTGAGCTTTGCCCGCAAACCTTCAAGCTGGGGTTGGGTAAAAATTTCTGCATTGTCGGTGACAATCTCGGTCAATTTTGGATATTCTTCCTGTGCAGCACACAAAGAGAAAACCAAAAATAGAAAACCGAACCATCCTGATTTTAGCATAATCGTTTTGTCATTCAAGCATTTAAATATACCATTTGTAATCTTTCCAAACTCAAAAACCGATTCATTCGGCATCTTTTTAATTAACCGTAACTTGCAACCTCTTTCTCAAAATTGTTATGCCCGAAAAAAAAGTAAGCATCGTAACCGCTTTTAAAACCATAATTTGGCCAAAACGCAAGCTCGTTTTTATTGGCCTTTTTTTGATTGCTATCAGCAAAGCTGCCAGTTTTGTTGCACCCATTGCTTCCAAATACCTCATTGACGATGTTATTGTGAAGAAAGATGTGGACATGCTTAAATATTTGGTTGCAGGAGTTATGTTGGCCATTTTTGTACAAGCCGTTACTTCCTTTTTATTGACAAAAATCTTAAGTGTACAGGCGCAATATTTAATTTCTGAGCTTAGGGCGCAAGTGCAGAAAAAAGTGCTGGCGCTTCCCGTCCGATTTTTTGACAATGCAAAGTCCGGCGCTTTGGTATCCCGAATTATGTCTGATGTTGAGGGCGTTCGAAACTTAATCGGAACAGGTTTGGTGCAATTGGTTGGGGGCATCATTACGGCCGTGGTTTCCTTGACTTTACTCATGGAAATTAGTGTTTTTATGACCCTTTTCACCTTTATCCCGCTAACCATATTTGCCATAATTGCGCTAAAAGCGTTTAAAATAATTCGACCCATTTTCAGGAATCGGGGGAAAATAAATGCTGAAGTAAAAGGTAGATTAACGGAAACTTTGGGCGGCATACGCGTCATAAAAGGTTTTAATGCGGAAAAGCAGGAAGAAGAAGTTTTTGAGGTTGGTGTGGAACGCTTATATGAAAATGTAAAAAAGAGTTTGACCACCACGGCATTTATGACCAGTTCGTCAACTTTTCTATTGGGTGTGGCAACCACAAGTGTCATGGGTTTTGGAGGTTATAAAATAATTCAGGACACTCTTTCGGTAGGTGAATTTGTGGAATTCACCGTATTGTTGGGGCTAATGATTGCACCTATTGTTCAAATGAGTAGTGTGGGAAGTCAATTGACGGAAGCTTTGGCGGGTCTGGACCGCACCGAAGAATTAATGAATTTGAACGAGGAGTCCGATGAGGAAAACCGTACCATAGTATTGGAAGAAATGGTAGGGCGAATGCGCTTTGCCAATGTATCTTTTTCCTATGAAGAAGATAAAGAAGTGCTACGCAACATTAATTTTGATGTGGAACCTGGCCAGGTCATTGCGTTGGTGGGAAGTTCAGGTTCCGGAAAATCCACCATTGCAGGCTTGGCTGCCAGTTTTTTAAACCCCGATTCAGGTACCATCACCATTGATGGACACGATTTATCCAAAGTGAACCTGAACAGTTTTAGACAACATTTGGGCGTGGTATTGCAAGACGATTTTTTGTTTGAGGGCACTATTCGTGAAAATATACTTTTCCCAAGACCTGATGCCAGCGAAGAGAAACTTCTTGAAGCGGTAAAATCGGCCTATGTGGATGAGTTTACCGACCGATTTGACAAAGGCTTGGATACCCTTATCGGAGAACGGGGGGTAAAACTTTCAGGAGGTCAACGCCAACGAATTGCCATCGCTCGCGCTATTTTGGCTAACCCTAAAATCTTGATTTTGGACGAGGCGACTTCAAGTCTGGACACCGAATCTGAAGCGCTTATTCAAAAAAGTTTAGGTGAACTCACCAAAGGAAGAACAACTTTTGTAATAGCACACCGATTGAGCACCATTCGTAAAGCCGACCAAATATTGGTTATTGAAAACGGCCATATCCTGGAACAGGGAACACATGAAGAACTAATAGCTTCCGAGGGAAGATACTTTAATCTATTTACCTACCAAGCGAGAATTTAACCTTCTTCAGGTGCCAGTTCCACTTCTAGACCATCCAAATCTTCGGTAATGCGGATTTGGCAGCCCAAGCGACTGTTGTCCTTTACAAAAAATGCCTCCGCCAACATGGCCTCTTCATCATCGGATTTTTCAGGAAGTTGGTTATCAGACAGCACGTAGCATTGACATGAAGCACACATGGCCATCCCTCCACAAATTCCAATAGTGCCTTCGGGGGCCAATTCATAGGAGCGTACCACTTCCATCAAGTTCATGTTCATATCGGTTGGTGCGTCCACTTCATGGGAAACGCCATCTCGGTCGGTTATTTTTATCTTGATATCACTCATAATCTTTCTAGGGACACCCCTAAAGTCCCCTCAAGGGGACACTTTTCAGTTACTAGTTAATTGCTTTTACTACGGCTTTTGGTGCTTCTTTTTTACTACCATCAAATCCGGTGACGCCACCAACGGTGGTATATTTCATGACATATTTTTTATCGGGATAGATACGTTGATAGGCACTTTGGCACATCAAGGTAGCTTCATGGAAGCCACAGAGAATCAATTTTAATTTTCCGGGATACGTATTGACGTCACCAATGGCATAAATTCCAGGAATATTGGTTTGATAGTCCAAGGAATTGTCCACTTTAATTGCATTTTTCTCAATTTCAAGACCCCAATCCGCAATGGGTCCCAATTTTGGGGAAAGTCCAAAGAGGGGGATAAAATTATCCACGCTTACATCCGTTTCTTTCGAAGTATCTGTGTTCTTGACCGTGACTTTTTCCAATTTTCCTTCACCATGCAGGGCCACCACCTCGGCGGGTGTAATCAAATTGATTTTTCCTTCATTTTTGAGCAGCTGTACTTTCTCAACAGAATCCAAAGCACCCCGAAATTCATTTCTCCGATGAACCAAGGTCACTTCTTCGGCAACCTCAGCTAAAAAGATGGACCAGTCCAAAGCGGAATCCCCTCCGCCTGCAATCAACACTTTTTTACCACGATATATTTCTGGTTCTTTGATCATATAGGCCACACCATTATCCTCATAGTCGGAAAGATTACTCAACAAGGGTTTTCTGGGCTCAAAACTCCCCAATCCCCCTGCAATGGCTATGACAGGAGCTTGGTGTTTTGTGCCTTTGTTGGTGGTGACCACAAAGGAACCATTTTCCAATTTTTCGATGGTCTCGGCGCGTTCCCCCAACGTAAATCCAGGTTGGAACGGCTTAATTTGTTCCATAAGATTATCCACCAATTCGCCAGCCAATATTTCTGGATATCCGGGAATATCGTAAATGGGTTTTTTGGGATATATTTCGGCACATTGCCCTCCAGGTTGGGGCAAGGCGTCTATTAAATGACATTTAAGCTGCAATAGACCTGCTTCAAAAACAGCAAAGAGACCCGTAGGTCCCGCTCCAATAATAAGTATGTCGGTCTTGATCATGTAACAATGGTTTTGGGTGTGCAACTTACTGCTTGCTCACGGAAAGATTTCTGATTTTCATCAGGTTAGTTCACATTAATGACTTCCTCAATCTGTGGAGCATATTTTTTAATGGTCATCTCCACACCGCTCTTTAGGGTCATTTGGTTAACACTGCATCCAATACAGTTGCCTTCCAACTTGACTTTCACCGAATTATCGTTGTCTATTGAAATCAATGTGATATCGCCTCCATCACTTTGAAGAAAAGGTCGTATTTCCTCCAAAGCCTTCTCCACATTTGTTTTAATTTCCTCTGATGTCATGCTCATTTCTTTTTAACGGCGGCACAACCAGCCATTGTTGTGATCTTTATTGCCTCAGTGGGGGGTAAATCCGTATTTCGTTTTACCAACTCGCTGACCACATTTTTCGTCAATTCCTCAAATGCCTCTTCTGTTGGAGTGGCCGTTTGCAATGCTGCTGGTCTACCCACATCTCCTGCTTCCCTAATGCTCTGCACCAATGGGATTTCTCCTAAAAAGGGTACATCCAAATCCTCAGCCAAGTTTTTTGCCCCATTTTCTCCAAAGATATGGTATTTGTTGTTAGGCAACTCTGCTGGCGTAAAATAGGCCATGTTTTCCACAATGCCCAGTACAGGTACATTAATAGCTTCTTGTTGAAACATGGCTACCCCTTTACGGGCATCGGCCAATGCTATTTCCTGGGGTGTACTCACAACCACCGCTCCCGTTACGGGAAGGGATTGCATGATGCTCAAGTGGATATCCCCAGTTCCCGGAGGCAAATCCAAGAGCAAAAAGTCCAATTCTCCCCAATGTGCATCAAAAATCATTTGATTGAGAGCCTTGGCGGCCATGGGACCTCTCCAAATCACGGCTTGGTTGGGTTGGGTGAAAAACCCGATGGACAACAGTTTCACTCCATAGTTTTCAACGGGCTTCATCTTAGCTTTGCCATCTACATTCACGGACAGTGGTTTTTCCGTAGCCACATCAAACATAATGGGCATGGAAGGTCCGTAGATATCCGTATCCAAAAGTCCTACTTTAAAACCCATTTTGGCCAAAGTAACCGCCAAATTCGCGGTAACGGTAGATTTTCCCACCCCCCCTTTACCGGAGGCAACGGCGATTATATTCTGAATTCCGGGGATTGGATTCCCTTTAATCTGGTTGACTTGGGGTTTCGCAGGCGCTTCAACCTTTAGGTTGACCTTAATCTTTGCTTTTTCATATACCTCTCTGTGGATACATTTCAAGATTTCCACCTCGGTCTTCTTTTTGGCTTGAAGACTTGGGTTTTTTATGGTAACATCCACCTCCACTTCATCGCCAAATACCTGAATATTGGTAATGGCTCCACTCTCCACTATATTTTGTCCTTCTCCGGGCGCGGATATTTTTTCCAATGCCTTAAGAATATCTGCCTTTTTCAACTTCATGTAATCCTAATTTTATATGCAGTCGTTTGTACTGATTCTAAATTACAAAGATACGGTGTTGTGCTTAGATTAAGAAGTGGGGGCATTGAATTTCAATATAGTAGAACAACTTGTGTCTATTATGTGGTGATTTTATCCTTTTTTATCAAGCTTTTTGGGTTCTTCTATAGTTTTCCTAGCGGAAAATGGTGATTTAAAATCAGATTAATTAAGGGCTGGTTTGCTTCTTTATTTTGAAATAATGTAGCTTAGGTGTTTCTATTCAGCATAATCAACCACAAATGCCGCTCAAACCTAAAATCTCTCCTGTTGTTTGCTTTTTTAGTTTGATATTTCTCTTTTCCTGCGCCTCAAAACAAGAATTCACCAAAAGGGATGTCAAGAAATCGGAACGCCTTATTGGGGTTCATTTTGCAAAAGAAGGCAGAGATACCCTGTATTCATATTTACAACGAAACCGTGAAGGATATGATTCACTCCGAAAATACCCGTTGGGCAATGCTGTTTTCCCCGCGGTTCGTTTTGATCCCGTTCCTTTTGGTTTTGAGATGCCAAATCAATTGGAAAATCAGACTTGGGAGATTCCAGAAAATGTGGAAATTCCAGAACCTTACGATGCACTTGCCTTCTATACCATTCCGCAGTTGGCCTCATTGATCAAAAATCAAAAAATCACTTCTACGGAGTTGACCCAATTCTTTTTAGCGCGATTAAAAAAATATCAGCCCACCTTACAATGCAGTATCAGTATTACCGATAGTTTGGCGTTGGCCCAGGCCAAACGTGCCGATAAGGAGATTAGAAATGGCCACTACCGCGGTATTTTGCACGGCATCCCGTATGGCACAAAAGATTTGATGTCGGTTCCAGGGTACACTACCACATGGGGTGCTGCTCCTTACAAGGATCAGATGTTGGATGAAACGGCAACCGTGGTGGAAAAATTGGAAGATGCTGGGGCCATTTTGGTGGCCAAACTGGTTTCTGGAGCCTTGGCGCGTGGTGATGTATGGTTTGGTGGCAAGACCAAAAATCCGTGGGACATAAAACAAGGAGCCAGTGGCTCTTCGGCAGGGTCGGGTTCGGCCACCTCGGCAGGGTTGGTACCCTTTGCGCTGGGTACTGAGACCTTGGGCTCCATAACGTCCCCAAGCACCCGAAATGGAATCACAGGACTACGTCCCACCTATGGGAGGGTGAGTCGGCATGGAGTTATGAGTTTAAGCTGGTCCATGGACAAAGTGGGTCCCATGGGAAGAAATGCGGAAGATTGTGCCATTGTTTTCAGTGTCATCCAAGGAAAAGACAAAAAAGATCTAACCACAGTAGATGTTCCCTTTGGTGTGGATTGGGAAAAGGATATTGCCAATCTTAAGGTTGCCTACCTCAAAAAAGATATAGAAAAGGACACCACAGAAAGTGGTGATAATCTTCGCACCGCGCTAAAAACACTGGAAGAAATGGGTGTACATCCCACTGCTATTGAAATGCCAGCGGAAATTCCCTATCGTGGGTTTGATATTATTTTAAGAGCCGAAGCAGGAGCCTTTTTTGATGAATTAGTACGTTCAGGACAGGTGGACTTAATGGTGGAACAGGATTATCGTTCCCGAGCCAATTCCCTAAGGCAAAGCCGATTCATTCCAGCAGTGGAATACCTCCAGGCCAATCGTCAACGGCAGGTTCTGATACAAAAAATGCACAACCTCATGAAAGACTACGATGTGCTTATCTCTCCAACGTTTGGCAACGATCAATTACTGGCTACCAATTTAACGGGGCATCCGGTTATTGCAATCCCTACGGGTTTGGATGAAGAAAATCATCCCACCAGCATG
This sequence comes from Allomuricauda sp., assembly GCA_050303195.1. Taxonomy (GTDB): domain Bacteria; phylum Bacteroidota; class Bacteroidia; order Flavobacteriales; family Flavobacteriaceae; genus Flagellimonas. The sequence goes on from JBNLBG010000004.1 coordinate 9,675, forward strand.
ACCTTTGTAGGTAATCTGTATGATGAAGCGAGTATTTTATTATTGGCTAAGGCCTTTCAAGAAAAAACAGCATTTGATGAAATGCACCCTCCGGGATACTAACTTTTTTAAAGTTCTTGGGCCGGGTCCCAAAAGTGCTTTTGAAAATCCACGATTTGGTTTTCTTTTACCTTGACACCTTCATTTTCGAGAAGTTGTTGCATAAGATTGGACCCTCCAAAATGGTGCTTTCCGGTAAGGATTCCAACTCGGTTCACCACCCGATGCGCCGGCACATCCTTGGCTGACGAGTTGTTCATGGCCCAACCCACCATTCTCGCACTGCGGGCAGCGCCCAAATATTTGGCTATAGCTCCATACGAAGTTACCCTGCCATACGGAATTAGTTTTGCCACTTCATAAACTTTATCAAAGAAGTTTTGCTCTTCCATTTTTAGCGATAAAAGATTCGGATGAGGGTAATCATTAAAAGTACGAGCATTAAAGCACTCAAAATATAGTTGGAGTTCTTTGAGAACCGATTGGTCTTCGTTTCCAATTTATCAAAATAAAAGGTGTATAAATACAAAACGGCGAAGGTTCCTGAACCTGCTGCCACCACAAAAGTGGTAATGTCCTTCGCCTCAAATTTTATCCATCCGGCTTCGTTCCACATGGCATTGAGCCCACTGTAATAAGGAATGGTCAGTAAGTTTAATGCCGCCAAAAGAACCCCTTTATAAAAACTGTTCTTTTTGCTAACTTTTACTTCTTTTAGTTTTTGGGCTTTTTTCCGCTTTGCGGTAATAAAAAAGTAAATGGCAAAAAAGGCGAAAACCGCTATCGCAATTTTTAACAAAAGGTCAATTACCTCGGGGTTTTTATACAGAAATTTTGAAATAAAAACGGCAATATACGCCTGTACCATAATCATGGAAGACACTCCCAAGCTGAAGATGATACCATTCATCTTTCCTTTTTCCACACTGGTCTTGGCTGCATTCATATTGAGCAACCCTGGAGGTACGGTAGCCATAAATGCTGCCGAAAATGTGGCAAAGAAAAGTATAATAATATGGGTCATTGGTTAGTTTATCCTAAACTGGATGTAGGTAATTGGTTTTCCAGCCTCAAGATACTGATTTTCATAGAAAGTCTGGATTTCCAAAACTTCGGGAGAGCTTCCTTCGTTCTTGTACACATCATGATTAGCGTACAAAATTTCATGTCCAAGCCCCTGTAAAAGTCCGAGGGTATAACCATGCATGAATTCGCTATCGGTCTTTAAATTCACAATCCCCGCGGGCTTGAGTATTTTTTTATACCGCTTCAAAAATACAGGATTCGTCATCCTATGTTTGGTTCGTTTGTATTTGATCTGTGGGTCTGGAAAGGTAATCCAAATTTCATCCACCTCATTTTCTCCAAACAAATGATCTATCAGTTCAATTTGGGTTCTTAGGAACGCCACATTGTCCAATTTCTGCTCCAAGGCTGATTTGGCGCCACGCCAAAACCGAGCACCTTTTATATCGACCCCAATATAATTTTTATCCGGGTTTCGTTGGGCCAAACCAACGGTGTATTCGCCTTTGCCACAGCCCAATTCCAGCACAATGGGATTGTCGTTCTTAAAAAAGGAAGCCCAAGTATTCTTCAACTTGAATCCTTCCAGAACTTCCTCCCTTGTGGGTTGCACCACATTAGAAAACGTTTCGTTCTCCTTAAACCGCTTTAGTTTGTTCTTACTTCCCACTGCCTGCGCTTTTGAGCAAAAATTTAATGTTTTGGCAAAACTAAGGAAATCTAATAGCAAATTGGATTTTGTTTTTTTGCCTTTGTGCAAAATTCGAAACGCATTTTGGTCGCCCCATTGAATTGGGGCTTGGGACATGCTACTCGGTGCATCCCCATTATCAATGCTCTTTTGGAGCAAGGCCATCAACCTTTTATTGCTTCAGACGGGGTTGCTTTGGCCCTTTTGCAAAAAGAATTTCCAGAGTTGCCTTCTTTTGAATTGCCTTCGTATAAAATCACCTATGCGGAAAAAGGGAAGAATTTTAAAATCAAGATGATTTGGGATTCACCCAAGGTTCTCAAGGCCATAGCCAAGGAGAAGAAAGCGGTGAAAAAGTTGGTCAAAGAGCATCAATTGGACGGGGTCATTTCGGATAATAGATTGGGGGTGTATTACAAAAAAGTCCCTTGTATTTTTATTACCCACCAACTCAATGTGCTTTCAGGGAACACAACATGGATGAGTTCCCAAGCGCATCAAAAAATCATAAAAAAGTTTGAAGCGTGCTGGGTTCCTGATGTGAAAGACAAACCCAATTTAACGGGGAAACTGGGACACCTGAAGAAATCCAAAATGAACATTAAATATTTAGGTCCGTTGAGTCGGTTTGAGAAAATAGATATTCCTCAGATGTATGATCTTATGGTCTTACTCTCCGGCCCCGAACCACAACGCACTTTACTGGAGGTAAAACTCTTGAACGAACTCCAACAATTTGAAGGACATATTCTTTTTGTGAGTGGTAAAATTGAAGCTTCACAGACCCAAGAGGAAATCAAAATGAAAAAAGGTTCTCTGCTCCATATTAATTTTATGCAATCCCATGAATTGCAAACTGCTTTAAACCAAAGTGCCATGGTCCTGTGCCGATCAGGATACACTACGGTGATGGATTTAGCAAAGTTGGAAAAAAAGGCCTTTTTTATTCCTACTCCCGGACAGTATGAACAAGAATATTTGGCCAAACGGGTGGAAAAACAAAATTTAGCGCCCTATTGTAAGCAGGATGATTTTACCTTAGCGCAGCTGTCCCGAGTAGCCGCTTTTAAGGGATTGACTCAATTTGATTTGGAAATTGACTTTGCTGATTTATTTACCGCTTTTTCCAAGGTGAATGAAAACTCAGAGCCCACATCTTCCTCACTTTCCACATAGATTTTTTCTCCGTGAACTTCAATAATGTGCTTTACAATGGCCAATCCCAAACCAGAGCCACCTTCATTGCGACTCCCACTTTGATCAACCCGGTAAAAGCGCTCAAAAAGTCGTGGAATGTGTTGTTTTGGAATACCTTCTCCATTATCCGTCACTCGAACAATGACTTTGTTTTTAATCAAATTTTCCACGCTCACCTCCGTGGTTCCATTTGGGGATCCATATTTGATAGAGTTCACGAGCAGGTTGCTGATCACCTGTTGGATTTTTTCCCGATCCGCATTTACATAGATGGGGTGTTTGTATTCCATATCAAAAGTAAGGGTGATATCCTTCTGTGCAGCCTTCATCTCCAAAAGATCAAACACATTTTTTATCAGCTCAATGATATCAAAATCCTCGCGCTCCAATTTTAACCCTCCCACCTCGAGTTTGGTAATTAAATCCAGGTCTTTTACAATATAGATTAACCGTTCTACCCCTTTGTTGGCCCGCTCCAAATATTTCTGTCGAAGTTTTTTATCGTTCATGGCACCATCCAACAGGGTAAGAATATACCCTTGAACAGTAAAAAGGGGAGTCTTGAGTTCGTGGGATACATTCCCTAAAAAGTCTTTTCGGTATTCCTCTCGGATTTTTAAGGTATCGATTTCAATTTTCTTCCCTTCTGCAAATTTTTCAATTTCCTCAGTAAGGGTCTTCATGTCCGTCGTTACAGGTTTGGAAGAAAAGGAAGAGGAGGCCAAGAGCGAGACATCATCATATATTTTTTTGATCCGTCGATAGATAAACCGCTCCACCCGAATCTGAAGAACGATGAAACAAATGGCAAAACACATCAGTGCAAACAGAATGGTATACGGCCAATCCATCTGTTCTTTATCGATAAGGAAGGCAACAAACAATCCTGTTATGAATACGGTGACAAGAAGGGAGGACCTTAAGGCAAATTTGTAGGATTTCCTCAGTTTAATGGCCATTACAGAACAAACTTATACCCTACGCCCTTAACGGTTTTAAAGTGATGGTCCCCAATTTTTTCGCGTAGTTTTCTAATATGGACATCGATGGTACGGCCACCGACCACAACCTCATTACCCCAAACCTTGTCCAGGATCACTTCTCGCTTAAACACTTTGCTTGGTTTTGAAGTAAGAAGCGCCAAAAGTTCAAACTCTTTACGGGGGAGTATAATTTCCTCACCATTGTTGATAATCTTGTACTCTTCCCTATTAATGACGATGTTTCCAACTTTAACAATATCCTCAACTTCTTTCTTTTCTTCCTTCACTCTTCGCAAGAGGGCCTTCACTTTACTCACCAGAACTTTTGGTTTAATGGGTTTGGTGATGTAGTCGTCTGCACCGGCATCAAACCCTGCCATTTGGGAATAATCCTCACCACGGGCCGTTAAAAAGGTAATGATCGTGTTTTCCAGTCCAGGAGTATTTCGAATCTGCTCACAGGCTTCAATACCATCCATTTCGGGCATCATCACATCAAGGATAATTAAATGTGGCATTTTTTTCTTGGCCTTAGCTACGCCTTCCGCACCGTTCTTGGCCGTATAGACTTCATACCCTTCTGCAGACAGATTATAGCTTACAATCTCCAGAATATCAGGCTCATCATCAACAAGTAAAATCTTAATATCCTTGGTTTTCATGGTATGGTATTTCTAAGTTAAACACCCAAATGTAAAGATAATACTATAACGGGATAAATGCTTAACATTCATTTAATCTCATAACATTATTGTAACGGTTCTCAAATAAACACTTAACACACAGCTAACATCGCTTTTACAGCCCGTGGCGTTCTTTGCGCCAAATACTTACCTGATAATGAAATATTTTTTATTGATTTTGACCCTTGCAGTAACCATGCAAGCGGTAGCGCAGGATACCACGGGAAGCATCGTAGGTGAACTGACAGACAGAGAGCTCAATGACGAGCCTTTGGCCTTTGCAAATGTCCTTATAAAAGGAACAACAACTGGAACAACCTCAGATTTTGATGGGTTGTATGAAATCCCAAGTGTAGAGCCTGGTGTTTACACATTGACCTATAGCTATTTGGGATACGAAACCGTTGAAATCCCTAATGTGGAAGTAGTAGCCGGTAAAGTTACGAGCGTAAATGTACCTATGAGCGCATCTACTGGATTGGCTTTGGACGAAGTTGTGGTGACCACTGTTTCCAGAAAGGATTCCGAAATTGCCTTGCTTTTGGACCAAAAGAAAGCCATTACCTTGGAAACTTCGATCGGTGCCCAAGAGTTGGCCAGAAAAGGTGCGAGTGATGCGGCCACTGCCGTTACCAAAGTAACCGGGATTTCTAGGGAAGAAGGTTCCAACAATGTTTATGTACGTGGTTTGGGTGACCGTTTCAACATCACTACGTTGAACGGACTTCCATTACCCTCCAACAACACGGCCAAAAAGAATATTGATCTAAGTCTTTTTGGTACCAGCATTATTGAATCCATTGGAATTGACAAGACCTACAATGCACAAAATTATGGTGATTTTGGTGGTGCGAACATCAACATAGTATCCCGCAACTATACTGGTTCCGGTTTCTTGGAGCTTGGTGTTGGTTCTGGTGTGAATACGGAAGCTGTCGGTGTTGATAATTTTTACTTGTTTGACGGACCTAATTTTAGCGGTTTTTATGACAAATCCATTCCTAACGGTGCCTTCAACAATAGTTTTGACACTAGCTGGGATCGTGAAACACAAAGTACTCCCATAAATTCAAATGTTTCACTTAAAGGAGGAGACTCCTTTAACCTCGGTGAAAACGCAAGATTGAACTTCTTTGCTGTGGGTTCCTTCAGCAATGGCAATTCGTACAGGGAAGGAGTCAACCGAGGTGCTCCTAACTTGGGAACTGGACTGCCCAATTCAGATTTTGATTATCAAAAATATAGCTACCAAACCGCAACTACCCTAATGGGTAATGTTGGATTGCGTTTGGGGAATGCAAATGACATCAAGTACAACTTTTTGATGCTCAACAACAGTGAGCAAAAGCACGAGGAGTTTAATGGTATCCTAGACAGGGAAGATGATGCTCCCAACGGAGGTGGTTTTATCCAGCGTAACACTTTTGATAAGACCTTGCTCCTAGTACATCAACTTTTAGGAAGTCATAATTTAGCAGATCGTTTTGAGGTCAACTGGGGATTTGGGTACAACTATGTCCAGAATTTGATTCCAGATCGTCGCCAAAACATTCTTTTGCCTTATACCAACAATGACCCAGAAGGTCCAAAGTCCTTTAGACTTGTTTCTGCAGCTTCGGCAAACCACAGATTTTTTCAAGAATTACAGGAAGAAGAGGTTTCGGCCAATTTGTCCACTTCGTTCAAGTTCAAGAAAAATGAAGATGATGGCTTTAACGGGAAATTTACTGTTGGTTATAACCGACGTTTCAAAAATGTTGCTTTTGATGCAACACAGTTCAACTATCAAATATTGAATGTTGCCAATCAGCCCTTTGTAGATCCCTACAACATTGATGCGTACTTTGACGAGTATGCTTCAAATTCTGGTTTTTGGCAGATACGGACGTTTAGGGGAACTGCATCTACCGAAGGTGCTTTAGACCCACAAACCTATGGTGGCGAACAACAAATCAATGCAGGATATGCAACTTTGGAATACAAGTTTACGCCCAAGTTTACCTTATTCGCGGGAGCCAGGGGGGAGCAAATCAATCAGAACATTGACTGGAGCACTGTTATTCAAGGCGATGACAGCAACGAGTTGGATACTTTTGAATTCTTGCCTTCGTTGGCGCTAAAATATGAGTTGAACGAAAAGCAAAATCTACGATTTGCGGCCAGTAAAACGTATACCTTACCGCAGTTTAAGGAAAGAGCTCCCTTCCTTTTCCAAGAGGAAATCAACCAAGATACCCAAGGTAATCCCGCTTTAAAGAATTCTACCAATTACAACTTTGACCTTCGATGGGAATTGTTTCCAACGTCCAGTGAATTGGTCTCCTTGGCTGTTTTTGGGAAGTACATTGAAAATCCTATCAATACTTTCTTGGTTGTATCGGCTGCTAACAATCTAAGTTATGCAAACACGGGTGACAACGCCAGAGCTTTTGGTGCTGAGTTGGAAGTGAAATTGGATGTCATAGAAAATGAAAGGGAAACTGCAGAAAGCATCCTAACCGATAGATTGTCCATCGGCGGTAACGTTTCCTACTTGAACACGAGTCAAGATTTGGATTACCAAAAAGTTTCGGATGAAACAATTTTTGCCGCTGCTTTTACCAACACAAAAGCACCCTTGCAAGGAGCATCTGACTTTATTTTCAATGCTGATGTGAGCTATTACAAGGATTTCTCAGAGAACAAGAACCTAAGAACAACCCTTGCTGGAAACTATTTCTCAGACCGTATCTACGCCTTGGGAAGTACGGGTAGAGGTCACTTGATGGACCATGGATTTGTGACCCTTGATTGGATTACTGCGGTTGAACTCGGAGACCACTTTGGCATTGCATTGAATATGAGAAATCTACTTAACCCAACTGTTGAACGTGTCAATGAAAACGCCGAAGGAGATTTGGATATGAATAACCCTGCCATCCCTGGATTTTTGGAAAATGGTCCTGTAACGGCTTTGTCCTTTAAAAAAGGGGTTGACTTCAGCTTATCGCTGACCTATAAATTTTAAAACTCAGTACTGTATCAACCTAAATGAATATAAATCTGAAACTTTTAATCTAAAACTATAATTATGAAAAAATCACTTTTCAAATTTATCCTAAGCTTTGCTGCGATGGCTTTAATAGTCTCTTGTATGAGTGACGATAATAGCACTAATCCAGACCCCGTTGCTACCTGCTCCGATAATATCCAGAACGGCGACGAAACTGGTGTTGACTGTGGGGGATCATGCGGCGCGTGCGTTGAAGATCCTATTGAACTTTCAGGTGATGTAACAGAAGACACGGAGTTGGATGCTTCCAAAGAATACAGCCTTACTGCTGCCTATGTTGTTAAGGCCGGTGCTTCCTTGACCATTCCTGCTGGAACAGTCATAAAAGCTTCTGGTGGAACTGCTTCTTTTATCGGCGTTGAAAGAGGGGCCCAAATTTTCATCAATGGTACAGCCGCGGCTCCCGTAATAATGACCTCTGATGCTGCCAGTCCTGCTGCAGGAGACTGGGGTGGTTTGGTCATCGCTGGTGATGCGCCTACCAACAAAGGGGTAGATGTACTATCTGAAATAGGTGACCTTACCTATGGGGGTAGCAATGCAGATGACAATTCTGGTTCCATTACCTACCTACGTGTAGAGTATACTGGTGCCACTTTCTCCAATGACAAAGAATTTAATGGAGTTTCTTTGTTTGGCGTTGGTGCTGGTACCACCTTCGAGTATGTTCAATCCTACTTTGGTGGTGATGATGGTATGGAATTCTTTGGTGGAACCGTTGATGGAAAATACTTGGTATCCATAGGAAGTGGAGATGACTCCATCGACTTTGCCGACGGATGGACTGGTACTGGTAGCTACTGGTACATAGCAGAAGGGGCTAAGGCTGGTATTGAAGGTTCCAATAATGGAGATAATGGAGATGCCACTCCTGTAACCACAGCTACCTTGAGCAACATTACTGTTGTAGGTCCTGTTACCGAAGGTGCACTTTTCTACAAAGAAGGTGGTGGTAACTTTACCATAGACAACTTTTACGTTTCTGGTGTGGATCTAGGTGTAAAGGTAACCGGTACCGATACTCCTGCTGCTACACGTATTGAAAATGGTGATTTGGCGATTACCAACTTACAGTTTGCTGATACCGAAGCTGGCTTTGCCGTAACGGATTATGCCGGTATGAACCAATCGTTCTACACTGAAGGTATTGCTACAGGTGCTGGAAATGGTGCCGCTTCTCCTGATTGGGCCTCTGGTTGGACCATAGGCCTTGACAACAGTAGCTCTACACAAGAGAACTTGGCCGGTGAAGTAACCGGTGATGTTGAATTAAATGCTTCAGTTGAATATTTCTTGACTAGCGGATTTATCGTAAAAGAAGGGGGTTCCTTGACCATCCCAGCTGGCACAACCATCAAAGCCTCTGGTGGAACCGCTGCTTTCATCGGTGTTGAAAGAGGTGCACAAATCTTTATCAACGGAACTGCTGCAGCTCCTGTTGTTATGACTTCCTCCAGCGAAACCCCCGCACAAGGTGATTGGGGTGGATTGGTAATCGCCGGAAATGCGCCAACCAACAAAGGTGTGGACGTGACCACAGAGGTGGGGGACCTTACCTACGGTGGAAATACGCCTGACGATGACTCTGGTTCCATTACTTACCTTAGAGTGGAGTACACTGGAGCAACTTTTTCCAACGACAAAGAATTCAATGGTGTTTCTTTGTTCGGTGTTGGTTCTGGAACGACTTTCGAGTATGTCCAGTCCTACAATGGTGGTGATGACGGTATAGAGTTCTTTGGGGGAACAGTGAATGGAAACTACTTGGTATCTATTGGAAGTGGAGATGACTCCATCGACTTTGCTGACGGATGGAACGGTAATGGTAGCAACTGGTATATTGCCGGTGGTGCCAAAGCAGGTATCGAAGGTTCCAACAACGGTGATGATGGTGATGCCACTCCTGTGACCACTACTACCTTGAGCAACATCACTGTAGTTGGACCTGTTACTGAAGGTGCTCTTTTCTTCAAAGAAGGAGGCGGTAACTTTACCATCACAAACTTCTATACTAGCGGTGTTGATTTAGGTATCAACGTAACAGGTACCGATGCTGAAGCTGCAGTTCGTATTGAAGCGGATGACTTGTCCATTAACCCAATTCAATTCGATGCTCCTGCCATGGGCTTTGTAAACACAAACTATGCAGGATTGAACTTGGATTTCTTTACAGTGGGCGACAATACAGGTGCCGGTGCCGGTGCTGCTCAACCAGACTGGGCCGCGGATTGGACCGTAGGTATCGAATAAAATTTCGATATAACCCATTTATATCGCAAAAGCTCCCGAATTACCGGGAGCTTTTTTGTTATTCGTCAAATTAAAAGGTCTTTTCGTCAAACGGCACGCCATCACTTTCATATTTTTATATCTTTGTGGTATAGCGTTTGGTATCCCTATTTTATGAAGCACTTTTACCTCGTCATTTTCTTTTTTGTCTGTGCTCTTGGTTTTTCGCAAGAAAGTACCTCAAACTCAGATATTGACGGGTTTAAGCTATATCCCAACCCCGTGACGCAAGGCAAGGTTTATATTGAAACAACTCAAAATGCTCCCAAACAAATCCTTATTTTTGATGTATTGGGCACCCAAGTTCTTCAAACTACAATTTTAGGCAAGGAGCTCAATCTTTCCCGACTAAGCAAAGGGGTTTACATTCTTAGGGTCCTAGAAGGTAATAAAGCAGCCACTAGAAAGCTTATTGTCAAGTAGTTTACCCTCATCAACCCTTTCTGCCTTTGTATAAACTACACTTTTTCCACTTTTACCTACATATTTTTCTGTTTCACAACATTTTATAGCCCTACATCATTGATTTATCTATTTTTACGTTGCACATGATCCCAAATCAGCGTATATGAAGAAAATCTACTTTGTTCTTATTATGGCTTTACCCCTTATTTCCTACGGTCAAGAGTTGGTCAGTGTAAACACTGAACCAGTACAAGAGCTAAAGGGTTTTAAAATGTACCCTAATCCTGCTTATGGCGAGGAAATCTATATTACCACCGAAACCAATGGTAATAAGGAAATCAAAATTTATGATGTGTTTGGGGAGGTGGTTTTAACCGATAGAATTTCAACCAATACTCTAGATATATCCAGATTGGTTCCAGGGGTCTATGTGCTCCAGGTCACCGAACAAAAAAAGACCATGACCCGAAAACTGGTCGTTAAATAATAACCATGATGTTTTAAAAAGTCCTTCTGTAGAGGGACTTTTATTTTTGGGTACTTTTACAACCCAATGGACAGCATGGATATTCAACGGATTTTTTCCATTTCAAATCCCAAGGAGTTTGAAGATGTGGCATTGGAAGTCTTCCAATTTCAATATAAAAACAATCCCTTTTACAAAACTTATTGCGACCATTTGCAAAAAAAGCCCTTAAATGTGGTTCGTTTCCAAGAAATTCCATTTCTGCCCATTGAATTTTTCAAAACACAAAAGATAACCTCAACCCCAAAACAACCCGAAACCATTTTTGAGAGCAGTGGCACTACCCAAACCTCGGTAAGCAGACATTATGTTCCCGACCTTAAGCTTTATGAACAAAGCTTTTTAAAAGGGTTCATCAAATTTTACGGGCCTGTTGAGGGATTTTGTATCCTAGCGCTCCTACCTTCCTACTTAGAGCGCCAAGGTTCCTCTCTGGTCTATATGGTGAATGAGTTGGTCTCGCGCTCCAACCACCCTGATAGCGGTTTCTATCTCTACAATTTGGAGGAATTGCACCAAAAACTCATCACTTTGGAAAAAAACGAAACCAAAACAATGTTGATAGGTGTTTCTTTTGCATTGTTGGATTTGGCTGAGCAAGCTCCTCTATCCCTTAACAATACCATTGTTATGGAAACTGGTGGGATGAAAGGTCGGCGAAAAGAGCTGATCAGGGAAGAATTGCACCATATTCTGAAAAAAGCGTTTGGCGTACCCAAAATACACTCAGAATATGGAATGACCGAATTGCTATCACAAGCCTACTCTCAAGGTGATGGAATTTTTAGAACACCTCCGTGGATGAAGATCATCACCCGCGATACCGAAGACCCGCTGTCACTACAATCCCATGGCAAAACCGGTGGAATTAATATCATTGATTTGGCCAATGTGTACTCCTGTTCTTTTATCGCCACCCAAGATTTAGGGAAAACGTATTCCAATGGCTCGTTTGAAATTTTAGGCCGATTTGACAATTCAGATATCAGAGGGTGTAATCTCATGGTATTTTAGCCAAGTATCATCAAATTCCTTCCAATTGTACAGTTAAATAACCCTATTATCACGGGTCATCTTAACAATAAGCATACTTATCCGTATTTTCATTGGGTAACCAAACAAGCACATTATGGATAGAAATGCATTTTTAAAACGAGGAGCTTTATCAGCGGCAGCTTTGGCTTCATTGCCGGCATTTTCCCATTTTTCGCCTAAAAGTGAAAAAGATGGGGAACCCCTTCCGCCCAAAATTGTTCGGAAAGGAGAAGGAAAACAAGTCAATGTCATTGGCGATCAGCAAACCTTTAAATTGACAAGCGAAGACACCAACGGCCTTTTTACGCTTATAGAGGAAGTCAACCCCCCAGGAACCATGATCCCTCCTCATGTACACACTCAGGAAGATGAGATTTTTAAAGTATTGGAAGGCGAGCTTGAAGTAACCGTTGGTGGTGAGACCACCATTTTAAAAGCTGGTGATCTGGCCTTTGCTCCCAGAAACGTGCCCCATACCTGGAAAGTGGTTGGCGATCAAGATTGCAAAACCATTTTGAGTGTATTTCCTGCAGGCCTCGAAAACATGTTCGCCGAATTGGGAGAACTCCCCCCTGGACCACCAGATTTTCCAAAAGTGGCCGAAATTTGCGGTCGATATGGAATCAGCTTTATTTCCTAAAAGTCAAAAGCCATCTTTAAAAGATGGCTTTCTGTTTTCTATTCCACAACCAGCACAAAGTAGTTCTTTTTGCCCCGCTGGAGCAACACAAACTTGTTGTTGATCAAATCAGCTTCGGTAATCAGGTAATCCTCTTTTACTTTCTCCTTGTTTACCGAAATGGAATTCTGTTTTAATTCCCTGCGGGCCTCTCCATTAGAAGCCAAGAAATTGGTCTTGGCCGCAAGGGCACCAATCATATCCAGCCCGGGAGTTAATTCGCCTTTGGATATTTGGGCCTGTGGAACACCTTCAAAAACATCCAAAAAGGTCTTTTCGTTCAATTGTTTTAAATCAGCGGAAGTTGATTTACCAAAAAGAATTTCACTGGCTTTTATGGCATTTTCCAAATCTTCCGTGGAATGCACCATGGTGGTAATTTCCTCAGCCAATTTCTTTTGAAGTGCCCTTAAATGTGGTGCTTCTTTATGTTCGGCCACCAAATTTTCAATCTCTTCTTTCCCGAGAAAAGTAAATATCTTGATGTACTTCTCAGCATCCTCATCAGAAGTGTTCAACCAATACTGATAGAATTTATACGGTGAGGTACGCTCAGCATCCAACCATACATTTCCGCCCTCTGTCTTGCCAAATTTGGTGCCATCGGCCTTGGTGATCAATGGGCAGGTCAATGCAAAGCCTTTCCCTCCGCCTATCCTACGGATAAGTTCGGTTCCCGTGGTGATATTCCCCCATTGGTCACTGCCTCCCATTTGCAAGGTACAATCATGGTTTTGGTAGAGATACAGAAAATCATAACCTTGTACCAATTGATAGGTAAATTCGGTAAAGGACATGCCTTCCTTGGCGTCCGAGGACAACCGTTTCTTTACAGAGTCCTTGGCCATCATATAATTTACGGTAATATGCTTCCCTACATCACGAATGAACTCCAAGAACGTAAAATCCTTCATCCAATCGTAGTTGTTCACCAGAACCGCAGCATTGTTGGCATCACTTTCAAAGTCCAAAAAACGACTCAATTGGCCTTTGATGGCCTCTTGGTTGTGCCGAAGGGTCTTTTCATCCAAAAGATTCCGCTCAGCAGATTTTCCTGAGGGATCCCCAATCATTCCTGTGGCACCACCCACCAAAGCAAATGGTTTGTGTCCGGCCAATTGAAAGTGTTTCAACATCATTACACTCACCAAGTGCCCAATGTGCAGCGAATCTGCCGTTGGGTCAATCCCTACATAGGCGGCCCGCATCCCTTCCATAAGATGTTCCTCGGCCCCGGGCATTACATCATGGACCATTCCCCTCCACTGCAGTTCTTGAACAAAATTCTTCGTCATGATTGTCTTTTAGAATAGCTGCAAATATAAAATGAAGTTGGCACTTCCCTGAATAAATCCGTTACAAATAGGTACTTTTATCGCATGATATTGGTCACTGGAGGCACTGGATTGATTGGTTCACACCTACTGTTCCATTTGGTTAAAGATGGAGAAACAGTGAGGGCAACCTATAGAGATAAACGCACCATTGAAAAAGTAACCAAGGTTTTTGGGTATTACAGCGACGACCCGTCCAACTTGATGGAACACATTGATTGGGTTCAAGCCGATATCACCAACATTGGAGAACTCGAAGCTTCTTTTAAGGATATAAACTACGTTTACCATTGTGCTACCCTCATTTCCTTTGACCCAAAAATGTACAAGGCCTTGGCTAAAATCAATGTGGAAGGAACGGCCAATGTGGTGAACCTCTGCTTAAAACATGGTATAAAGAAATTGTGCCATATAAGTTCCATTTCGGCTATTGGCCCAAGCGTTAAGGGAAATATGGCCACAGAAGACAATGAGTGGAGCGATACCCAGGCCTCGGTCTACGGAATTACAAAACATGATGCGGAACTGGAAGTTTGGAGAGGATCACAAGAAGGATTACCTGTGGTCATTGTTAATCCTGGGGTAGTCATTGGTCCCGGTTTCTGGAGATCCGGAAGTGGCTCTTTTTTCACCTACGCAGCCAAGGGTAAAAAATCCTTTATTCCGGGTGGCACTGGTTTTGTAACAGTGAATGATGTGGTTTCTGCAATGATGACTCTAATGGCATCCGGTATTGTTCAAGAACAATTTATAATGGTCAGCCAAAATCTTTCCTATGAAGAACTGTTGCAAAAAATAGCTCCAAAACTGGGGGTTGCCCCACCAACCCAAAAAATATCCTTTTGGATGCTGGAATTTCTTTGGCGATTGGATTGGTTACGGAGCAAACTGCTTGGAAAAAGAAGAAGATTGACCAAAACCATGGCCAAAGGACTCTACAAACAAGAAATATACAGCAGTGCAAAGTTGACGGAGGCCATTGATTTTTCCTTCGAAGATTTGGATGCAGCTATCGCTTTTAGCTGTGCAAAATTCAAGGGGTAACGGAATCCTTAACTTTTTTCAGAGCTTGAAGGGAATCCTTTCTTTGGGTCTGTGCTTCCCGGACACTATCGTTTCTTTTCTTGGTCACTTCCTCTAAAGCTTCTTTTTTACTTTCGATCATGGCTTCCACATCTTCATAGATAGATTGATATTCCAAGGGTATAGAGGCATAGTACAGATCACTTTGTGCAAACTGGGTGCTATCTATGTCATATTTTTTATAAAGAAACTCCATGATGTCGACTCCCGTTTTATCAAAAGCGCCGGGGAATGCCGATTGGGTTGAATTCAATAGGGCCAAATCACAGAGAATATGGGTCATTTTATCTTTTGGGATAAGGTTTTCGGGTTGTTCTACCACCTTCTCTGCGCAAGCCAAAAAAAACACACCAAAAAAGAAAAAAATAGCCTTTTTCATAGTCTACCGATTGAATGTAAGTCGTTTTGCATTCTTCTTTTCTGAAAAAATACCGTTGTCATATGCCAAATGTCCGTTGACAAAGGTTCGCATTACTTTGGAATCAAAAGTAACACCTTCAAAAGGAGACCATCCACATTTATAGAAAATATTGGCTTTTTTAACCTCTTCTTTGGAATCTCGGTTCACTTGGACCAAATCCGCATAATACCCTTCACGGATGTAACCTCTGCGGTCAATATCAAATAGTTTCGCCGGATTGTGGCACATCTTTTCTACCAACTTTTCCAAACTTATGATGCCTTCCTTTTCTTTCTGGAGCATGGCCAATAAGGCATGCTGCACCAACGGCCCACCAGAAGGTGCTTTGGTATAGGGATTTTTCTTTTCTTCCAAGGTGTGTGGTGCATGATCTGTGGCCACTATATCAATGCGGTCATCCAAAAGGGCTTTCCATAGCTTTTCTCGGTCCGTTTTGGTCTTAACCGCAGGATTCCATTTGATCAAGGTGCCTTTTTCAGCATAATCTTCATCCGAAAACCACAAATGGTGGATACAGACCTCGGCAGTGATCTTCTTTTCTTCCAACGGAATGGTATTGGTAAACAGGTCCGTTTCAATTCCTGTGGACACATGGAACACATGCAATCTTGCCCCTGTTCGCTTGGCCAAAGCTATGGCTTTGGAAGACGATAGATAACAGGCCTGTTCACTCCGAATTATGGGATGAAGTTCAATAGGAATGTCATCCCCGTACATTTCTTTGTATTTGGCCAAATTGGCGCGAATGGTATCTTCGTCCTCACAATGCGCCGAAATCACCATTTCGGTATTACTGAAAATTTTCTCCAAAACGGCTTCATCATCCACCAGCATGTTTCCCGTGGAAGAACCCAAGAACAGTTTCACCCCCGAACATGCATTCTTGTCCAAACGTTTTATTTCTTCCAAATTGTCGTTGGTGCCCCCAAAAAGGAAAGAATAATTGGCAAAGGCATCCTTGGAAGCAATGGTAAACTTCTCTTCCAACTTTTCTAGGGTGGTGGTCTGAGGAACGGTATTGGGTTGTTCCATAAAAGTAGTAATTCCACCTGCTATGGCCGCCCGGCTTTCTGTGGCAATGGTGCCTTTCTGGGTAAGACCAGGCTCCCTAAAATGTACTTGGTCATCTATGATTCCCGGAAGGAGCAGATCTCCTTTTAAATCAATGACATGGGCATTAGCGTCAGAAATATCAGGATCAATCCGGGCAATAAAATCCCCATCCACCAGTACATCGGTCTCAACAATGCTGTTCTCGTTGACCACTTTGGCATTTTTTAATAGTGTTCTTGACATTTCTAAAAACTCTTTTTGAAAAAAATACTTCTGAATTTCATGGCAATGACCCCAAAAATGGCTTCTCGAATAATCCCAGAGTTCATTTTTGATTTTCCATTGACCCTATCCGTAAAAATGATGGACACTTCCTCAATCTTAAATTTTTTGAGATAGGCTCTGTACTTCATCTCTATCTGAAAGGCATACCCAATAAACCGAACATTGTCCAAGTTGATGGTCTCCAACACCTTTCGCTTGTAGCAAACAAAACCGGCCGTTGGGTCATGCACCTTCATTCCGGTTATAAACTTCACATAGAAAGAGGCCCCATAGGACAACAAAATCCGAAAAAGAGGCCAGTTGACCACATTCACGCCTTTTTTGTATCGGGAGCCAATGGCTACATCGGCGCCATTGAGGCAGGCCCGGTGCAAGCGTGATAAATCCGCTGGGCGATGGGAAAAATCGGCATCCATCTCAAAAATATACTCATACCCTTTTTCCAAAGCCCATTTAAACCCGTGGATATAGGCCGTTCCCAACCCTGATTTTTCTTTCCGCACTTCAAGGAACAACCTATCTGGAAACTCTTCTTGCATTGACCGGACCGCATCGGCTGTACCATCGGGCGAATTGTCATCCACCACAAGAACATGAAAGTCTTTCTTTAAATCGAAAACCGTCTTTGTGATGGCCTCAATGTTCTCAATCTCATTGAAAGTAGGAATAATGACCAAGCCGTCTGCCATTCGCATAAGATTAGAAGGCAAAAATACGGTTTTCTATTTAGCCCTCACATGTTCCTATTTGAACCTGGATGCTCTTGGGCAATATTTGTAACTTTGCGGCATCTAAAATCCATTTGATGTTTAAAAAGTTTCCCAAACTTTTTCTTTTTCTACTAGCGTTCGTTTTTATCCTGAACCTTGTTCAAAGTTATTTTACGGAACTCATTTATGACGAAGCCTACTACTGGTACTATGCCCAAAATATGGCTTGGGGGTATTTTGATCATCCTTCCATGGTAGCCTTTTTAATCAAAGTCAGTAGTTTTTTGTTTGATGGAGAACTTGGGGTACGTTTTATGAGTTGTGTGCTCTCCGCAGGCACCTATCTTATCCTTTGGTCAATGGTGGGAAATCCAAAGAAAAAGGACTATGTGGTTCATTTCTTCGTGTTGGTATTCTCTTTTACGTTGATGAACGCTTATGGCTTTTTAACCCTGCCAGACACTGCACTACTGTTCTTTACGGCATTGTTCCTGTGGTTGTACAAACGTTTTTTGAAAGAGCCTTCGGTTGGGGTGACCCTCCTTTTGGGCCTGACCATGGCCGCCTTGATGTATAGCAAGTACCATGCTGTCTTGGTAATCTTCTTTGTTTTTCTATCCAATGTAAAGCTCATCACCAACAAGAAAGCATGGTTAGCGGTGGTTTTAGCATTGTTGTGCTATATCCCGCATTTTGTATGGCTGTACCAGAACGACTTTGTCTCCATTACCTTCCATCTGTATGAACGTCCTAATCAGGCATACACTTTTGAAGGCTTTACCCTAGGCTATTTCTTGAACCTGATTGTCATCATCGGTTTGCTTTTTTATTGGGTTTATGCTGCTTTTTTTAAGTTCAAGGCCACCGACCAATTTTCACGGGCATTGGTGTTTTTGGTATATGGAACCATCATTTTCTTTTTTATCTCCAGTTTTAACCGCAGAGTTCAGGCACAATGGGCCATTGTCATCTCCATTCCGTTGATCCTCATAACCTTCAATCATCTTCTGGAAAATGTCAAGACTAGAAAATGGATATACCGCATTGGATTGGTGAGTTTGGTGTTGCTACTCTATGCAAGGGCCTGGTTGATTTATAAACCCCTATTTCCTATGATTTACGAAACCCATGGGAATAAGGAATGGGCTACGGACCTCACCAAAAAAGCCGGGGGAATTCCCATTATTTTTGAGAACTCGTACCGCCGTGCTTCCATGTATGGTTTTTATTCAGGAATTCCGGCCATATCCCTCAACAATTATATGTACCGAAAAAACCAATACTCCATTGATGATTCCGAAGAACGTGTACGGGGTAAAAAAGTACTGTATGTTCCAGTAAGTGCAAAAAGTGGAGATATTAACTACATGCATTTGGACAGTACAGTCTTTTACGGGAACTTTATAGATGATTTTCAATCATATCGAAAGTTGGAATGCATTGTAGAGAAGTCCAAAACAGGGATTGAACATTCGTTGAAAGTATATAATCCGTATGGGTTTAACATTCCATTGGAAAACCTGAAATATACCATATCGTATTCCAACAAGCACAAACAAGTAAAGGAAACGCGACCCCTTAAAGTCAAAAGCCTGTATCCAGAAAATCGCATTTTAAAAACCAAAGATACGGTCTTTTACACCTTTGAACTACCGTTGCCAAAGATGGAAAACCCAGAGTATTTTAGAATTGGAATATCGGAAAACGGACTGCCCCCAGGACTGAATGGAAAACCAATCAAAATAACGGAATGAACCCAATAGAAAAAACTGTTTATTCTTTGGACTGGATGACCCTGGTGCTGTTCATCAGTATGATAGTCATTGCCTTGGGGAAATATTTTTATCACACTAAATTCTTGAACTTTGTCATACTTCCCTTTAATGATAAATACGTGCTTCTGCACAATAAAAAAGGACAGCTGTTCAATTGGTTCCACATCTTGTTCACCGTGTTCCAGATTATAAACCTTGCCTTTTTTATTTTTTTATCATTAAAAGCTTTTGATGCCATTCCAAGCGAAAATCATCAAAACGTTTTCTTATTGGTCTTGGCTTTTTTGGTTCTTTTCCAGATTGTAAAATTGGCCCTTCAGTTTATCAAAGGTTTTGTTTTTAACACCCAAGGACTGATATCGGAATTGGTGTTCAGTAAAACCTCTTATCTCAACCACAGTAGTATCCTACTTTTTATAAGCAACGTAATATTAGTATACATTTTTAGGGACTCAAAACTGATAATTTACGCTACCATCATCTTAATTTTATTGGTTAATGGCATAGGGGTGATAAAGCTGTTGAAGAACTATCAAAAAGCTATGTTTCCGTATTTTGTGTATTTTATTTTGTACCTTTGCGCACTCGAAATTGCGCCCTTGGTGATAATTGGAAGCTATCTAAAAGATTGAAAATTTATGAAAGTAAAAACAATTTTGGTTTCCCAACCAGAACCTAAAGTCGAAAACTCCCCCTATTCAAGATTGATTGAGAAAGAAAAGGTTAAAGTGGATTTTAGACCTTTCATCCATGTTGAGGGGGTTGAGGCCAAAAGTGTGAGGCAGCAAAAAATCGACTTGAACAATTTTACGGCGATTATCTTGACCAGCAGAAATTCTGTGGACCATTTTTTTAGGATTGCCGAGGAGATGCGCTTTAAAGTTCCGGACACCATGAAATACTTTTGCCAGTCGGAGGCTGTAGCCTATTACTTGCAAAAATATGTAGTGTACAGAAAACGTAAAATCTATGTGGGAAAAAGGACTTTTAACGAGTTGATTCCCTTGATTAAAAAGTACAAGGATGAGAAATTCCTTTTACCATCATCTGATGCATTAAAGGCTACTGTACCTCAAGCTTTGGATGAAATCAACGTTGACTGGAAACGCGGTGTTTTTTACAAGACGGTCATCAGTGACCTATCGGATCTTAGGAATGTTTATTATGACATATTGGTTTTCTTCAGTCCTTCTGGAATTGAATCGCTATTGAAGAATTTCCCGGATTTTGAACAGAACAACACTAGAATTGCCGTTTTTGGCAACAGTACCGTAAAAGCAGCTACGGAAGCCGGACTTCGCATAGACATTCAGGCGCCAACACCGGAAACACCATCCATGACAATGGCGCTACAGAAGTACATTACCAGTGTGAACAAGTAAATTATTTATTGGAAAAAAATCAACGCCCCCGGTATGCATCGGGGGCGTTTTGTTTTAAAAGGCATAGCGTTGTGGCCCTCCCCTTCGGATTTCCTCACTGGCATAGGCCTCAAACTTCTTAAAATTCTCCCGAAACGCGTTTGTTAGCTTAAATGCTGTTGTGTAATAAGCTTCATCATTGTTCCAAGTGGCCCTAGGGCTCAATACACTGGTTGGAACCCCTGGACATTCCCTTGGCTGTGCCACACCAAAAACAGAATGGATATGGTACTTGTCATAACTGTAAAGACCTAATTCCCCACTAAGGGCAGCACTGATCATAGCCCGCGTATATTTTAACTTCATACGGGTTCCCACACCATACGGTCCTCCTGTCCATCCTGTATTGATCAACCAAACGTCCACACCAGATTCTTTCATCTTTCGACTCAACATCTCGGCATATTTTGCAGGGTGCAATGGCATAAAAGGTGCTCCAAAACAAGCCGAAAATGAAGGCTGTGGTTCAACCACACCAGCTTCTGTCCCTGCTACTTTAGCGGTATATCCTGAGATAAAATGATAGGCCGCCTGGGCTGGGGTAAGCTTGGAAATAGGAGGCAATACCCCAAAGGCATCCGCTGTTAGAAAAAAGATATTTTTTACATTCTTACCCATGGAAGGTTCCTGAATGTTCTCAATATGATAAATTGGGTAGCTTACCCTAGTATTCTGTGTGATGGAAGTGTCTGAAAAATCAACCACGCCAGCATCATTCATAATAACATTCTCCAAGATAGCACCCTTTTTGATGGCACCATAAATTTCAGGTTCGTTCTCTTTAGACAAGTCTATGACCTTGGCATAGCATCCGCCTTCAAAGTTGAAAACGCTATTCTCCGGGGTCCAACCGTGCTCATCATCTCCGATCAATTTTCTATCCGGATCGGTGGAAAGTGTGGTTTTTCCCGTACCTGAAAGTCCAAAGAAAATAGCAGTGTCCCCAGCTTCCCCAACATTTGCGGAGCAGTGCATGGGAAGGGTGTTTTTGTAAACGGGAAGAATAAAGTTCAGAGCCGAGAAAATTCCCTTTTTAATCTCTCCAGTATACCCCGTCCCCCCGATTAAGGCAATTTTTTTGGTGAAGTTGAGAATGGCAAAATTATGCTGACGGGTTCCATCCAAATTGGCGTCTGCCTTAAACCCAGGAGCATTGATTACCGTCCATTCCGGTTCAAAATCATCCAATTCATCGGTGGTAGGTCGTAAAAACATATTATAGGCGAACATATTGGACCAAGGATACTCATTTATCACCCTAATGTTTAATTTATAGGCTGGGTCTGCACACGCATAGCAATCCCGAACATACAATTCTTTTGAATTAAGGTAGTTGATGACCTTATCATATAGCTTGTCAAACTTTTCGCTTTCAAAAGGGATGTTGATGTTTCCCCACCAAACCTTTTCCTCAGTGATGGCATCTTTTACAATAAAGCGGTCCATGGGCGATCTTCCCGTGAATTCGCCTGTGTTGACCGCTAAGGCGCCAGAGGAAGCTTCTTTCCCCATACCTTTTTCCAGGGTAATGTCATGAAGTTCATCAGGAGAAAGTTGATACTGAAAATTGTCATGCTTAATTCCGTAGGGCTTCAACGAAATCGTTTTCGTAATTGAGTCAGAATCCTTCATTATTTTGTTTTAGTTGTAACACAAAACTAGAAAATTATACGATTTCCGCCTTCTATTTCTAGCTTAATTGAGCCCTTTTCGGGTCAAAATGTAGTATCCTAAAAGAAACCATCCCATAATTAAGAAAACTCCTCCAATAGGCGTTAAAAACCCAATGATTTTAAAATCAAAAACTGTTAAACTGTTCAAGGCCAGTAGGTAAATTGAGAACGAAAACAAAATCACACCAATTACGATCATTGTAAAAATCATTTTTTTGCCCCGTTTTTTTAGACCATCCCAAATTCCAAGAAAAAGCAGAAACAATGCATGGTACATCTGGTAACGCACCCCAGTCTCAAAAGTATCAACAGCTTCAGCATCGACCAATTTTTCCAAACCATGTGCCCCAAAAGCACCAAGAATTATGGCCAAGAGGCCTAATGCAGTTCCGGTCAATACTATTGTTCTGTTCATAACTTTTGTTACTTGTTTTTTTAGAAATATAACAATTTGATACCTTAGTATCCGTTTTATTCAAAATTACACAAAACCTATGGTCCGCACTATTTTAGTCGTTGGGGCTGGTAAATCAACCTCATACCTTTTAGACTATATTTTAAAGAAATCCGATGCCGAAAATCTTCATTTGGTCATTGGAGATCTTCACCCTGAGCATATCCCAGGGCAATTTTCATCACACCCCAATTGCAGTGTGGTCAAACTTGATATTTTCAATGACGAGGACCGTAGAAAAGCCATTGATTCAGCATCTATAGTTATATCCATGCTTCCGGCCACAATGCATATTAAAATTGCTGAAGATTGCATCCATTTCAAGAAAAATTTGGTCACTGCATCTTATGTGAGCAAAGAAATGCAAGCGTTGGATGACGAGGTCAAAAAAAATGGATTGGTGTTTATGAACGAAATCGGCCTTGATCCTGGTATTGACCACATGAGTGCCATGGAGGTCATTGATCGTATTCGAGCTAAGGGTGGTAAAATGTTACTTTTTGAGTCGTTTACGGGCGGGTTGGTTGCTCCCGAAAGTGATTCTAACCTTTGGCACTATAAGTTTACTTGGAACCCACGAAATGTTGTTTTGGCCGGCCAAGGCGGCGTGGCCAAATTCATTCAGGAGGGTACCTATAAATACATCCCTTATCAAAAATTGTTCAGACGGACAGAATTTTTGGAGATTGAGGGCTATGGCACCTTTGAGGTATATGCGAACAGAGACTCATTAAAGTACCGAGAAGCCTATGGTTTGCAGGATGCTCTAACCTTGTTCAGGGGTACCATGCGCAGGGTTGGGTTTTCCAAAGCATGGCAGATGTTCGTGATTTTGGGAATGACCGATGACAGCTATTCGATTGAAAATTCCGAAGGAATGTCCTATCGGGAATTTGTAAACTTGTTTTTGCCCTACTCCCCTACAGACTCTGTTGAACTAAAACTGCGGCATTATCTTAAAATTGAACAAGATGATATTCGCTGGGGAAAACTACTGGAACTGAACCTTTTTGACCATTCCAAAAAAATACCCTTGAAAAATGCCTCACCGGCACAAATATTACAGCACATTTTGCAAGATAGTTGGACCTTAAAGGAAGATGAAAAGGACATGATCGTCATGTACCATAAATTCGGGTATGAATTAAACGGCAAAAAGAAACAGATTGATGCCAATATGGTCGTTATTGGTGAGAACAGAACCTTCACAGCCATGTCTAAAACGGTGGGGTTGCCTGTTGCCATTGCAACACTTCAAATCTTGAATGGGAAAATAAACACCCCTGGGGTACAAATTCCAATCAACAAAGAAGTTTATGCCCCCATACTTGCTGAACTAAAAACAAACGGAATTGTCTTTAAAGAGTTTGAGGTACCCTATTTAGGCTATAATCCCGACTCTGTTGCAAGCTGATATATGAAGATTTTCAATATATTTAGCTTCAATTTTAAACAGTTTCCGTGAAAAACAATAACAATTCGGTTAAAATTGATGGTATTGACAAGAAAATCCTAAGGTATTTGATGGAAGATGCCCGAAAACCTATTTTGGAGATTGCCCGAAACATTGGTATTTCCGGAGCGGCCATCCACCAAAGGCTTCGCAAATTGGAAAGTTCCGGTTTGCTCGCAGGATCCAAGTTTATCATCAATCCACGTGTATTGGGCTATACTACAATGGCTTACATTGGTATTTTTCTGGATAAAGCCATGGCCAATCCACGGGCAGTTAAGGAACTCGAAAAAATACCCGAAGTTTTGGAATGCCACTATACCACAGGAAACTGGTCTATCCTCATAAAAGTATTGTGTCGGGATAATGAGCACCTTATGCAAGTTTTAAACAAAAAGATACAGCAAATTGAAGGGGTTTCCCGTACTGAAACCTTTATCTCCCTGAACCAACAAATTGATCGACAAATTCAGATTTGATATTTGTATTCAATCTAAATAAACTTTACATTTGTACCCATGAATGTAATTGTTCAATCTTCATATTACACCTTATATCAGTCTGTAAAGGAGCGTTGCTTCTATGTGGATTTTGGCCAAAAAATGGTGAGAATGCCGCTGTGCCAGCTGCTTGCGTTGCGGTACAAAGTGATGTCCATTCCTATTGAAAACCACTTTGACGGTGATTTGAACAAGCACGGTTTTGAAGTTTTGTTGCTTTGCAACAAAGAACACCTCTTTGTGTTGAACACTTACGAAATTTTGGACCTGAAGCAATTTGTGGAGCAAAGTTTTATGATGTTGGGACTTTCGGTTTCAACAGAAACTGCTCCCGTTTAGTTCCTGTTTACCGGTTCTTATTTTTATTCAATCTTAAACTGCCTTAAAACAAAGGAGTTACTTCCAAATCGCAGCTAAATTCCTTATTTTTGTTAGTATAACTCCTGACAACCCTATTGATATGAAAGATATAGCAAGACAAAGTATGAGCATTAAAGTGGAGTCCATGGATTTGCTCAACGGACAGATTAAAATAGAAGCCCATGCTTCTGCCACCTATTTGGCGATGGCGTCTTGGTGTGAGCAGAATGGGTTTTTTACCAGTGCCAAATTTTTCTACAAGCAAACTGAAGAAGAACGTGGGCACATGATGAAAATTTTTGAATTTTTGGTGGATACCGGCGGAAACCCTGTTTCACCCGAAGTAACTAATATCAATCACGATTATTCTTCCATTGTGGATGTATTTGAAAACACTTTGGAACACGAGGTGGCCGTGACCAAATCCGTTCACAATATTGTAAGGAAAGCCCGTGAATTGGGTGATTTGGCCACAGAGCGATTCTTGGACTGGTTTGTTTTGGAACAAGTTGAGGAAGAAAACACCATCCGCGATATTCTAGATATGATCAATGTGACCGGCACAGAAGGTGTGGGACTACAAATGATCGATAACCAAGTTGCCAATTGGATTAAGTAAAGAACAGGACCAACTGATATTAAAAACGGGGCCGATGGCCCCGTTTTCAGTTTATATACTTTTCTTTAATAATATTAAAATGGCGGAGTTCATGACCCGCAATATGGTACGCTAATCCCCGAACGGTTCTATGATTTATGATGCTGCCATCAAAATCGACTCCTTTACCTCCTCTTGTAAAACTTTCTTCAGGTAGATATTTAAAAAGTGTGATTGTTGCTTTTCTAACCGATTCATATTCTTCAAAAATACTGTCCAAACTCCGTTCATTGGCATCAGAATACTGCGCGTATCTGTCTTGGTCAAATCCATGGAGCGGTGTGTCATCATTTCTGGAGTACCGCAATGCCCTGTAAGCAAAAATGCGCTCATCATCAATCAGGTGTACCAAAATTTCCTTAATGGTCCACTTATTCTTTGCATACCGGTACACTAACTTTTCCTGTGGAAGGGCATATACAAAATCTTTGATTTTGAGAAAGTTATCCCAAAGATGTGCCAGCATCTTTCCATCATCTTCCAACAAATCCATATAAATATGGGAATATTCGGGATACTCTCCCTTAACAGGTTTTTTGATATATCTCATACTCTTATTCTTTGTTGTCATTTTCGGTAAAACTATGTGCCCATCGGTGACGGGCCCAACCTCCCATAGGTTCCAGAAGTTCATACAGTTCCTTTCCATATTCGGTAAGTGCATAGCCTTCCAATGTTCTTTCAATGAGGTTGCAGTCTCGCAACTCCTTTAATCTTGTGTTCAGGGTTGTGGGTGAAATGGACTCACAATAGTCTTGCAGGCCCCGAAACGTATTTGGCCCTGTATACAAATGCCAAACAATGCCCATGGCCCAACTCCTACCCAATAAATCAAGTAAAGCCATAATGGGTTGTCCACTTTTTGAGCCGCGAACAGGAAATCCAGGTTTAGGTATAGTCATAATGCTACATATTTTATAGCAAAGCTACAAAAATAATAGCGCTTAGAATCACGTTGGTCCTGTTTAAATAAAAAAAGCCTACTTGAAGTAAAATCAAGCAGGCTTCGCTCTATATTGAAATCTTCTTTAGTCCCTTCCTCCAAAAACTTGAAAGGCCCAGTAAACCAATGAGGCCAAAGCTCCCACTGCGGCAACCAAGTAAGTTCTGGCTGCCCATTTTAGCGCATCCTCCGAACCAGAATATTCTTCTTGGCTAACCATGTTCTTTTGTTTTAACCATACCAAGGCACGTCTACTGGCATCATATTCTACCGGAAGGGTAATAAAACTGAATACCGTGGCCAATCCCATCATAATCAATCCTGCCACGGCAATGTAAAACCCAATGCCCCCAGCTACTCCAGTGGCAGCCATCAACATAATGCCACCAAAGACAATCCAAGTGGACATTCCCGAAGTAACACTCACCACCGGCACCAACTTGGAACGCATGGTCAACCACTCGTAAGCATGTGCATGTTGCACGGCGTGACCACATTCGTGGGCGGCCACGGCTGCGGCTGCGGCATTGCGTTGGCTGTATACCCCTTCACTTAAATTCACGGTTTTATTTTTTGGATTGTAATGGTCTGTTAGCATTCCAGGAGTGGAAATCACTTTTACATCCCTAATTCCATGATCATCCAACATTTTTTGGGCAATTTCGGCCCCACTCATCCCATTCCGCAGGTGCACCTTGGAATATTTTTTGAATTTACTTTTCAATTGGCTGCTCACCAACCAACTGATCAATGCAATTCCACCAATCAATATATAATATGTCATCATAGCTTTTCTGTTTTGGTCTACTAAATATACCACATTAAAGCAAAAACCCCGCCAAATATTGGCGGGGTCCTTTTACTGACAAAATGTATGTTATGCCAACGCTGGCTCCCAATGAAAGGCTTCAATAATTTCCTTGTAAACTACTTCGCCTTCCACAATGTTTAATCCTTTGGCCAGTGATTTATCCAAATTACATGCGCTTCGCCAACCCATATTGGCCAATTTTAGCACATAGGGCAGTGTTACATTCGTCAAGGCAACTGTAGAAGTATAAGGCACTGCCCCTGGCATATTGGCTACACAATAATGGACCACATCATCTATGATATAAATGGGATCTTCATGGGTTGTGGGCTTGGTGGTTTCCACACACCCTCCCTGATCTACGGCAACATCCACGATCACAGTTCCGGGATGCATCTCTTTGAGCATATCCCGCGTAATCAAATTTGGTGCTTTGGCGCCTTTTAAAAGCACACCTCCGATGATAAGATCATGGGTTTTAATATGTTTTCTGATATTGAATTCATTCGAAAACTCCGTGATCACATGGCTTGGCATGATGTCGTTCACATAGCGAAGCTTTTTCATGTTCACATCCAAAATGGTTACTTGGGCCCCCAAGCCTGCTGCCATTTTTGCAGCTTGAATCCCAACTGTTCCCGCTCCCAAGACCAAAACTCGACCTGGGGACACTCCGGGAACACCTCCTAAAAGCACTCCTTTTCCTTTTACGGGCTTTTCTAAATATTTTGCCCCTTGCTGAATGGCCATCCTTCCGGCTACTTCAGACATTGGAGTAAGAAGCGGTAAGCTTCCATCCAAATCTTCTACCGTTTCATAAGCAATACAAATGGATTTACTTTGAATCATGGCCTGGGTTAAAGCCTCACTTGAAGCAAAATGAAAGTAGGTGAACACAATCTGACCTTTCTGGATAAGGCTGTATTCTTGGGCAACGGGCTCCTTTACTTTTACGATCATATCGCTCATGGCGTAGACCTGACCGATAGTATCTAAAATGGTGGCTCCAGCCCGCTGATAATCATGATTGAAAAAACCACTGCCCTCACCTGCACCAGATTGCACATAGACAGTATGGTTGTTCTTTACCAGTTCAAAAACCCCAGCTGGTGTCATACCAACCCGGCTTTCATTGTTCTTGATTTCTTTTGGTACCCCTACAATCATTTTGTTGTGTTTTATGATTACACTCCCAAAGTTGTTACAAAAAAAACAAACTGAGAAACAAAATCGATAAAAAATAGGGGTAATAAGTTAAAATTAATGCTTTTTAACAGTTCTACCCTATTTAAAATAGGGGTTAATGCTATAAAAACATGTTTATTTTAAATACATCCCTTAAAAAATAGGGGTTACTTGTGCTTCCACTTTAAAAATAACATCAGTAGTACCAAAAACCCTGTAACTCCATTCGCCAACATAATGGCCAGGCTTTCATGTTTGTACCCATAATAGAGCCATAGCATAGTACCGGTAAAGAAGGCC
The DNA here is from genome assembly GCA_050303195.1 of Allomuricauda sp. Lineage (GTDB taxonomy): Bacteria > Bacteroidota > Bacteroidia > Flavobacteriales > Flavobacteriaceae > Flagellimonas. Next base: position 38,699 of record JBNLBG010000004.1, read on the forward strand.
AAATACATAGTAAGGGAAATATCTTTGGTGGATCTATACTTCCAAGCCTTGTATACTTGTGGAATAAAGGCACTGGTGGTGAGGGTGGCCGCAGTAAGTCCAATAATTTCAATAAAGTCCATGGTCATGTGTTTGTTCTCTACCTAAAGGTAGGAACTTAACTCGTTCTTTCGAACAAACACCCCTAAAGTCTCCTCAAGGGGACAGCCTTAAAATTTAACCTACAATATTTACAATCTTGCCAGGTACTACAATCACCTTTTTAGGCGTACGGCCTTGCAATTGTTCTTGGGTTTTTTCGTGGGCCAATACCGCAGCTTCGATTTCGTCCTTGCCCATGTCCAAGGGCAATTCCAGTTTAAAACGCATTTTACCGTTGAAAGAAATCGGGTACTCCTTGCTGCTCTCCACCAAGTACTTTTCCTCAAACTTGGGAAAAGGGGCTTCCGCGATGGACTCAGTATGACCCAATCGCTCCCAAAGCTCTTCGGCGATGTGGGGTGCATAGGGTGATACCAAAATAGCAAGTGGTTCCAAAATGGCCTTGCTGGTACATTTTTGCGAAGTAAGCTCGTTTACACAGATCATAAAGGTGGATACTGAAGTGTTGAACGAGAAGTTTTCGATATCCTCCTCCACTTTTTTGATGGTTTTGTGGAGTGTTTTTAGATTTTCTGGGGTAGGTGCAACACCCCCCTCGCCCCCCTCAAGGGGGGAATAGAGTTTCCACAATTTTTTAAGGAAGGAATGCACTCCGGTGATCCCTGCGGTGTTCCAAGGTTTGGATTGCTCCAATGGCCCTAGGAACATTTCATACAAGCGAAGGGAATCTGCTCCGTACTCCTCACAAATAGCATCTGGGTTGACGACATTGTATTTGGATTTGGACATTTTTTCGATTTCTCTACCTACAATGTATTTTCCATCTTCAAGAATAAACTCAGCATCCTTGTATTCAGGCTGCCATTCTTTGAACGCCTCCACATCCAACTCATCGGAAGCATTTACCAAAGAAACATCTGCGTGAACAGAATTTAATGGAGTTATTAGTATTAATTCATCATTTTCAATTCTATTCAATAATTCTGAATCAATATCAGACTTAACAATCCGAATCAACTCTTTATCATTTTCGTACAGTGATTTTATATAAAGTTCCTTGGAAATAAAAATGAATTTTTTATCGACAAGAACATTTCCTGTGCCTTCCTTTTCCAAGATTGAGTAATAAGTAAAATATACAAACGCACTCGTCCCCGTAATCATTCCTTGGTTGATCAACTTTTGGGCATACTCGTCCTTGGGGACATATCCTTTATCGAACATAAACTTCTGCCAAAAACGGGAATACAACAAGTGGCCTGTGGCATGTTCACTACCTCCTATATATAAGTCCACATCCTGCCAATAGTCAATGGCTTCCTCGGAGAAAATAGCCTCATCATTGCGCGGATCCATATACCTATTAAAGTACTGGGAACTTCCGGCCCAACCCGGCATGGTGTTCAACTCCAAAGGAAATACATTTACATGATCAATGAGGTCATTGCTAACTACTTCCGCCTTGAGGCGGTCCCAAGCCCAAACGGTGGCATTGCCCAAGGGCGGCTCGCCGGTTTCCGTAGGGAGGTATTTTTCCACCTCAGGGAGTTCCAAAGGCAAATGTTCTAAAGCAATCATTTGCGGCATGCCATCCACATAATACACTGGGAAGGGTTCTCCCCAATACCGCTGACGGCTAAATACCGCATCCCGAAGGCGGTAATTTACCTTGCCTACACCGTGTCCAATCTTTTCCAATTCGGCAATGATTTTCTTCATGGCATCTTTATAGGAAAGCCCGTTTAGAAAATCGGAATTGGCAATTACCGTGGTTTCCTTATCGGCGAATGCCTCTTTGGAAATATCGACCCCTTCAAAAATGTTAGGGATAGGAATATTATAATGTTTTGCAAAATCGTAATCGCGCTGGTCACCACAAGGCACCGCCATCACTGCACCTGTTCCGTAACTGGCCAAGACGTAGTCGCCAATCCAGATAGGAATAGGTTCTTTGGTAAATGGATGCTCCGCATAGCCTCCCGTGAATACGCCTGAAACGGTTTTTACATCGGCCATACGATCACGCTCGGAACGTTTGGCCGTGGCGTCCACATAAGCTTCCACCTCAGCCTTTTGCTCTGGTGTCGTGATTTTGGCCACCAACTCGTGTTCTGGGGCCAGAGTCATAAAACTTACCCCAAAAATGGTGTCCGGGCGGGTGGTGAAGACCTCAATCTTGTAAGGCTTCTCGACTGCGCTCGAAGTGACACCGTCATGCTGAACTTGTTTCAGCATCTCATCTGTCATTTTCACATTAAAAGTAACCGACGCTCCTACGGAGCGGCCAATCCAGTTGGTTTGGGAATCTTTGAGGGGTTGCGGCCAGTCGATTTTATCCAATCCATCCAATAAACGTTGGGCATAAGCCGTGATGCGCATGCTCCATTGCGTCATTTTTTTACGTATTACGGGATGGCCTCCCCGTTCAGAAACGCCGTTCACAATCTCGTCATTTGCCAAAACGGTTCCCAAAGCCGGGCACCAGTTGACCTCGGTATCGGCCAAATAGGTCAATCTATATTTTAATAGGATTTCTTGCTTTTCCTTTTCAGAAAAATTGACCCACTCGTCAGCAGAAAAAACAGCGGTGTCGTCATCACAAGTAGCTTCAACATTGGTATTTCCTTCTTTTTCAAAAATGGAAACCAAGGTTGAGATATCCTCAGCCTTATCTGATTTTTTATTGTACCACGAATTGAATAATTGGATAAAAATCCACTGCGTCCATTTATAATATCTGGGGCTGGAAGTGCGCACTTCACGATCCCAATCGAACGAAAAACCCAATTGATCGAGTTGTTCACGATACCTTTTAATATTGTTCTCGGTGGTTATGGCTGGGTGCTGCCCCGTTTGGATGGCGTACTGCTCCGCAGGCAATCCGAAGGAATCGTACCCCATGGGGTGCAACACATTGAACCCTTTGTGTCTCTTATATCGGGAATAGATATCCGTGGCAATATAACCCAATGGATGCCCTACATGCAATCCGGCCCCGGAAGGATACGGAAACATGGACAATGCATAGAACTTGGGTTTATCGGAATCATTCGATGCCTTAAAGGTTTTGTTTTTTGCCCAATACTTCTGCCATTTGGCCTCTATTTCCCGAAAATTGTAATCCATTTTATATCTTACTCCTTTGAATTGGCAAAAATAGGTTTAATCGAGCAAAGCAAAAAAGATAAAGTGCATTGCTTAGCTATACCATAAATAAGAGGCATTGCAAAAAAAACTTCAACTTCTTTCAGCTTTATTTTTCTGTTTCATTGTTTACAACTTACAAGGGCAACTTGGGTTTTGCGGGGGTAATTCTGGTGACCCTATTTTTTTGGAAACCTTCGGTACGGGCACAACCAATGGTCCCGCACTTCCTGCTGGCACCACTACTTATTCCTATTCCAACGGTTTGCCCATGGATGGAAGCTATACCGTTTCCAGTAATACAGCTTATTATGATTGGTTCAATACGACTGACCATACCCCCGGAGACACCAACGGAAAAGCTTTTATTGTGAATGCCAGTTACACCGCTGGGGAATTTTTTAGACGTACCATATCTGGGCTTTGTGAAAATACCTCCTATGAGTTTTCTTCTTGGTTGATGAACCTTCATCCCTTATCGGGATGCAACGGAAATGGCATTCCAGTAAATGTGAAATTCCAGATTTGGGACAATACGGACACCAATCTGTTAGCTACTGGAGACACTGGGAACATTTTTGACAAAACCTACGCCGACTGGAACCAATATGCCCTAGTGTTCCAAACCTTGCAGGGGCAAACTTCCGTTATCCTTAAAATGATCAACAATGGTGCTGGGGGCTGCGGTAATGATCTGGCCATTGACGACATTGCTTTTAAGACCTGTGGCGATAGGGTTACTTTGACCGACGCCCAAAATAATACCAACATTTATGGACTATGTGAAGAAAATGCACCAACCTCCGTTGAACTTACCGCAAATCCAGATTTTTCAGTTTATAGCACCCATGCCTATCAATGGCAGCAAAGCACCGATGAAACAAATTGGACTGATATTGTAGGTGAAACCAACCAAACCTATACTTCGCCATTGATCTATGGAAGCACTTTTTATAGGGTAAAGATTGCCGAAGATGCCGTAAACCTGTCCAACTCAAAATGTAATACCGTTTCCGATACCTATTCCGTCATTGTGGAAGGCAAACCCAGTGCGCCAATCTCAGAGGGTGATATTGACCTTTGCGCCAATTTTACGGGAGGGGTCACCGCCTCAGTCCCGGATGGAATTACCGTAAATTGGTATGATGCCCCAACCGGGGGAACGCTGCTGGAGGCTGGAAGTCTGTTTTATGGGACTTTGGTCAGCGGCACCTATTATGCAGAAGCGGTTACTGAGATTGCAGAATGTATTTCCGATGCAAGAACCGCGGTTTCCATAACGTACCACGATCTACCCGTGTTGGAAGACGAAGCATTGATCTTATGCGAAGGGGAAAACCTCATTTTATCTTCAGATTTCCCAAATGCCACCTACCTTTGGAATACTGGGGAAAACACTTCAGAAATAACAGTGGATAAACCCGGAACCTACACCGTAAAGGTCACCAACATAAATGGTTGCTCATCCTCCAAGACCATTGAAGTCACCCAGATTGACAAACCTGTAATCGACAGAGTGGCGTCCAATCACAGGGATTTTACGATCCTGACGCAAAACTCAGGTAATTTTGAATACTCCCTCAACGGTTTCAGTTATCAGGACAGCCCCACTTTTGAAAATATGAGAGGAGGCCGGTATACCGCTTATGTTCGAGAGAAAGATTACTGTGGTGTGGTTGATTTCCCGTTTATACATTTGGTCATTCCACGGTTCTTTACTCCCAATGGCGATGATATCAACGACAATTTTACTCCCGAAGGAATTTCCGGCTTTGACGATTTTGAAATCCAGATTTTTGATAGGACCGCAAAACTCATTGCCCAATCCAACAGTAAGGATTATGCTTGGGATGGCAGATTCAATGGCAAACCGTTACCTGCATCTGATTATTGGTATACCATTAAGGTTGGTGAAATTCTGTTCAAAGGGCATTTTACCTTAAAACGTTGACAGTATCTTAAAAATGGATAAAATTCAACTGTGGCCAATTATTATGTCGCCATTAATCCATACTTTTCTATTTTTACGTACAGATTCCACTATATGAGCCAATATATTGAAAGATATCAGCGAAGAAAACTGATTTCCTCTTATTTTTCCGTGGTTTTGAGCATTGCACTTGTGCTGTTCCTTTTGGGGGTCCTGGGTCTTTTGGTGCTGAACACCAAAAAATTAGCTGATCACTTTAAGGAGCAGATTACCATTTCGGTCTTTTTGAAGGACAATGCCAAACCAGTGGAGATTGACCAATTACAAAAGAGCCTGACTTTGGCCGAGTATACCAAATCAGCCGATTATATCTCCAAAGAAGACGCTGCGGAGCAGTACAGTGAGGACATTGGGGAGAACTTTGTGGAATTTTTAGGCTACAATCCCTTGAAAAATTCCATTGATGTTCATTTGAAGGCAGATTTTGTCTCTCCAGAACAAATCGCTGAGATTGCTGAGGAAATCACCACAAAAACGTACGTGGATGAAGTAAGCTATGACAAACCCTTAATTTCCCTGCTCAACGATAATGCTCGAAAAATCAGTCTATGGATTCTCGTGGCCTGTGCAGTTTTTACAGTGATTGCCGTGCTTCTCATCAACAGCTCCATTCGATTGTCCATTTATTCCAAACGCTTTATCATTAAGACCATGCAGATGGTAGGTGCCACAAAGACCTTTATCAGACGTCCTTTTATCTGGACGAATATTAAATTGGGCATGGTGGGAGCCGCCGTGGCACTTGTTTCCTTGGATATACTTGTTTATTATATCAACAAAAACTTTCCCGAACTGAACCTGCTCCAAGACTATGTGGTACTCATCTTTTTGTTCATAGGTGTTTTTGGACTTGGCGTAATTATCTCATGGGCCAGCACCCATTTTGCCACCCAACGCTTTCTGAATTTGAGAACAGACGATCTTTATTATTAGATTTGAGATGTTAGACCACTTCGCTGATAGACATGAGACACTTTACCTACCAATACCACTCACTGACTGAATACTGGGAAACTTTTCACTAAATTTGCGGCATGAGCAAGAATAAAAAGAACGACCAAAAACCCACCAAGGAGTTCATTTTTCAAAAGAAAAACTACCTGTTCCTTTTTATCGGTATCATTTTTATTGCCCTAGGCTTTATTTTGATGAGTGGTGGTGGAAGTGATGACCCTGAGGTCTTCAATCCAGATATCTACAGCTTTAGAAGAATTCGTTTGGCGCCCACTTTGGTGTTAATCGGTCTCGGCATTCAAGTGTATGCCATCTTGTTGAACCCTAACAAAAAGAAAGACTAATTTGGAGCTAATTGATGCTATCATCCTTGGTATTATCCAGGGATTGACCGAGTTTTTACCTGTATCATCCAGTGGTCACTTGGAGTTGGGAAAAGCCATTTTGGGTGCACAGGCCGTTCCTGAAGAAAGTTTATTGTTCACCGTGATTCTTCACTTTGCCACGGCCTTGAGTACCATAGTAGTTTTTCGCAAGGATATTCTTGAAATTTTAAAGGGGCTTTTTCAGTTCAAATGGAATGAAGAAACGCAGTTTTCTCTTAAAATTGTCATTTCTATGATTCCCGCTGCTTTAATAGGGCTCTTTTTGAATGATTTTATTGAGGTGTTTTTTGATGGGGCCATTGTTATTGTGGGTATCATGCTCATCATTACTGCCTTTTTGTTGTATTTGGCCGATTTGGCCAAAACCACAGAGAAAGGCGTTTCGTTCCGAAGTTCTTTTGTCATAGGCATGGCGCAAGCCGTGGCCATATTACCCGGTATTTCCCGAAGTGGGGCTACCATATCCGCTGCTGTTCTTTTAGGAGTGGATAAAGGTAAGTCGGCACGGTTTTCGTTTTTGATGGTTGTTCCTTTAATCTTGGGTAAAGTGGCCAAAGATTTGATGAGTGGCGATATCAATTTTCACGGAGATCAAGCTGTGGCCATAGGAGCTGGATTCATTGCGGCCTTTATTGCCGGACTTGCTGCGTGTACTTGGATGATCAAATTGGTGCGCCAAAGTAAACTTACCTATTTCGCCATTTACTGTCTTGTTGTGGGGCTCATTGCCCTTGCTTGGAGTATTTGGGGATAGATCAGTATTTTTGTTGCAAACCCCGAAGCTTTTGAAAACCAAAGAAGATTTTTTGAACGGTCAGATTTTGTTGATCGACAAACCGTTGGAGTGGAGTTCCTTTCAAGCGGTGAATGCGCTAAAATGGGCCATTCGAAAAAAATTCGATCTCAAAAAGATAAAAATAGGTCATGCGGGCACACTAGATCCATTGGCTACTGGTCTTTTGATCATTTGCACGGGAAAATTCACCAAAAAAATTCCAGAGCTTCAGGGACAGGTAAAGGAATATACAGGAACCTTCACACTGGGGGCCACAACGCCCTCTTACGATATGGAAACCGAGGTGGACCAAACCTTTCCAACCGAACATCTTACCGAAGCATCCATACAAGAGGCCACAAACCAGTTTTTAGGTAAAATTGATCAGGTTCCCCCTATATTTTCGGCCTTAAAAAAAGATGGCAAGCGTTTGTACGAATTGGCACGGGAAGGCAAGGAAGTCGAGATTAAATCCCGAAAAATAGAAATATTGGAGTTTGAAATTACCCATATAGCTTTACCCAAAGTGGATTTTAGGGTAGTTTGCAGCAAGGGCACCTATATTCGCTCTTTGGCACATGATTTTGGTAAGGCTCTAGGGTCGGGTGCTTATTTATCGGCCCTTAGAAGAACCAAAATAGGGGATTTCAACGTAAATAATGCTACAAGCCCCAAGGCTTTCAAAGAAAATCTGTGATTTTATACCCAAAAAAGCGTACTAGCAGTCGTTTGTATAAAAACACGGAGTAAAATATTTTTGAAAAAAAGCGGTTATAGTAAAACCATGAACCTTAATCTTAATAGAAGTCAGTTATCACTTTTGATTACATTCTTCTCCATGTCCATAGTGGTTTTGTTGTTGTTCAACATTCACTTAGGAGGCATGAAGGAAGAAGAGTATGTTATTGAAATGAGTCTGGCCGATGAGGACATTGAAAAATTGTTGGAGCAGGAGGAAGAACGGCTGGAAGAATTGGCCAATAATGACCCCATTAAAAGTCACATGGCCTTAAACGAAACTGCAAAGCCCACCGTTGGAAACCCAGAGCCTTTAAAAACTTTGGAGGAACTCTTGGAAGAAAGAGCATTAAACAGCGAAACTGGTGAATACGCAGACAATTCCGGTTTTGAGGAGCAGTTGAAGCAACTTAAGGCAAAGCGTGACGAGAACAAAGAAAAACTGGGCGAGCGTGAAGCGCAAAAAGAAGAATTCACCAATTATTTAAAGGACAGGCGTACCTCCATTTCCTTTTCGTTGGTAGAGCGAAATGCATATCATCTTCCACCTCCCATTTACACCTGTATTGAAGGGGGCAAAGTGGTCATCAACATAAAAGTGGATGGCAATGGTTATGTTACGGAAGCTACTTTTAACGACAAAAGCTCGGGAACCAGTAATGGTTGCTTGGTGGACAATGCCATTACCTATGCACTTAAAGCACGGTTCAGTCCCGATTCAAAGGCAACACAAATTGGAACCATTACCTATCTATTCCAAGGGAAGTAAATCCAAAATATCTTGTAAAACCCCCTCACCTTTATCCTTGTTGTACCAAACCTGAAGGTCTTGCTTAAACTCTGGAGTAAGTTTACCGTATTCCTTTTTGTAGGTTTCCACCATTCCAGTGGCCACCCGTGGTCTCGGACCCCATTCACCAATAATTTCTTTGTTTTCTTTATCCCATAGAATCACTTTCGGAATGGAACGGGCTTCGTTGGTTAAAAAAGCATCCATGATTTCGGGAACCTCATCCCTAAGGACTATTTTGAAATCTATATTTTGATTGTGTTCCGCTATCTTATGGATAACAGGCAAGCTGTGAGCCGCATCTCCACACCAGCTTTCGGTAATGGCCAAGAATTCCAGGTGTGAATCCAAATTGGCTATTTGCTGTCCAACTGCCTCTGGAATGGAAAAGGTTTTATCCCAACGTTTCATTCTATGGTCATTGAGTTGGGTATAGTTAATATTGGCCTCGGTTTGCAAATGGCCGGTGGTTTGTTCCATTTCGACCAAATGATGGACCAAATCCCTATATTTTTCATAACTCATTCCCATGGAGATGCCTTGCTGCACCAAAGTGGACTTGTCTTGTTGTATGTGTTTTTCCAAAAACTCCATAATATTCTTTTCTACAAAATTATCTTTCAAAAACAGCCTATTTTCTGACTTTTGTCATTGGTTGTATTGCACTTAAAATCCTTACAAGATTCTCAATTTGGTTCTTTACGGTCTTAAGAAGTTCCGCTAACTTTAGCTAAAATTTTTACTATGGATAAACATCGATGTGGTTGGTGTGTGGGTGACCCTTTGTATGAAGCTTATCACGATTTGGAATGGGGCGTTCCCGTGAAGGATGATGACACGCTTTTTGAGTTTTTGATTTTGGAGACGTTTCAGGCGGGCCTCAGTTGGATTACCATTCTCCGAAAGCGGGAAAATTTCAGGGAGGCATTTGACCATTTTGACTACAAAAAGATTGCCGGTTACAATCAGGATAAAATTGATGAACTTTTGCAAAATCCCGGCATCATTCGGAACAAATTGAAGGTGAACGCCACCGTTTCAAATGCCAAGGCCTTTATGGACATCCAAGAGGAGTTTGGAAGTTTCTGCAACTATATATGGGGATTTGTGGATGGCACCCCAATCAAAAATGCTTGGGAAAATTACAAGCATGCCCCGGCCACCAGTGATATTTCAGATGCCATTAGTAAAGATTTAAAAAAACGGGGGTTCAAATTTGTGGGCAGCACGGTCATCTATGCCCATATGCAGGCCACCGGAATGGTAAACGACCACGAAATACATTGTTTTAGATATCATGAGGTATAGACTTATTTTACTATCCTTCCTGTGCCTTGTTCAAGTGGGATTTTCACAAAAAAAGGAGTCCAGAATCAAAAAAGAGGACTTCCCTGAAACGGGATACAGTCTTATTTCGGAATATTTAACCACTGCAAAGCGGATACGGTTGTGCAAGATAACCGAAAGTGACACCAAAAGCTTTCGGGTAAAATTAAAAAAGGGGCAATTGCATTATATGGTGAATTTTGATGGAAATGGTGACTTGGTAGATGTTGCATTCGGCATTAAGGAATATGACATTCCTGAGGATAGCTGGACCGCCATCAATGACTACCTCAACTCGCACTATCCCAAGTTGCGTATCAAGAAAATACAGCAACAACATCCCCTGGTTGGGGAAAATCCAAAAAAGACACTACATGAAGCCTTCCAGAACTTGATGTTGCCCCATATCAACTATGAAATTGTTTTTTCATCCAAAAAAGAGCAAAGGTTTCAATCATACGAAGCCCTTTTCGATGCCAATGGAAATTTGGTAATAGTACGTAAACTATTTTAACCACTCCGCAGGTCGCCCCGTAACAATGCCATAAATTTTTTCCGGGGAATCAATTCAGCGCCCAAGCTTTCTAAATGATGGGTGTGTACTTGACAATCAATAAGTCGATATCCTTTTGCATCCAACTCCCGCGCCATTTGTATAAATGCAAATTTTGAAGCATTGGGTTGTAAACTGAACATGCTTTCTCCACAAAACACATCCCCTAAATCCACGCCGTACAACCCTCCCACTAAGTTGCTGTCCTCCCATACTTCATAGGACTGGGCAAAGCCTTTTTTATGAAGTTCAGCGTAGGCTGTTTTCATTTTTGATGTAATCCACGTTCCCTCTTGCCCTTTACGTTCCACTAAAGCGCATTGCTCCATGACATCATTGAAACTCGTGTTTTGGGTCAGTCTAAATCTTCCATCGCGCAGCACCTTACGCATACTTTTGGACACTTTTACCTTTTTTGGGAAAAGCACCATGCGTGGGTCAGGACTCCACCATAAAATCAGGGCATCATCATTAAACCAAGGAAAAATGCCACTTTTATAGGCCAATAGAAGTCGTTCTGGAGATAAATCTCCACCCACGGCCAGCAACCCATCTTCATTTGCGGTCTCGACAGGGGGAAATTCCAAACGATCTCCTAAAAAATGTAAGGGAAAGTAATTCCTGTTATTTTCCAAAATGCAATTTTTACTAAAATACGGAAACGGAACAGGATTAAAAAACAAGGAGACCAGCCATATATATGAAACTGCCTATCACCATAAATATCAGTGTATAAGGAAGAATTTCCCTTGCCTGCAATTTGGTGATTCCCAGTAAAGGAAGGGCCCAAAAGGGTTGTAACATGTTGGTCACTTGATCACCGTATGCCAAGGCCATTATGGCTTTGGGCAATGGAACCCCAAGCTGTAAGGCTGATTGTAAAACCAACGGCCCTTGAATGGCCCATTGTCCACCTCCACTAGGCACAAAAATATTGACGAGACCAGCACTCATAAATGTGAAGAGGGGCAATGTTGTTGCCGTACTGATGGACACAAAAAAGTCTGAAATACCTTGAATCATTCCACTGCCAGACATAATGCCCATAATACCAAAATACAATGGAAATTGAATCAGTATCCCAGCAGTGTCACCTATGGCCTCCTCTACGGCCATTAAAAAGCTTTTAAAACTGCCATGTAGGATAATGGCCAGTCCCAACATAAAGAAATTGAGCATATTGGGTGTGATGTTCAAGGTTTTGAGAGCTGGTAAATATTGCACTAAAAAAGCAATCAAAATCAAAAGCCCAAAAATGGTTGAGGCCCATGGGGAATAATCCAATTTCTCCGCGCCTTGCAATTGTTTTCGTTCTGTAGATTTGAACTGATACCCCTTTAAATCCGTAATCGTTGTACTGGTCTTTTTACTTAGGTAATAGGCCATGCCGGTAATGGATAGGGCAACCAGCATAAAAAGAATCAAATTCCAATAGCTGAACACCGTAAGTGCTGTTGAAATGGTATCGGGCAAACGCGCTAACATATCGTTACTCGCATTGTTTTCCAATAACCCTTTTAAATGTCCTGACTCAGCAACTTTTATGGGGGCCGAACCACTAATTCCACCGTGCCAGACCATCAATCCAGAGTAACCACAGGCTCCAATCAGCGGGTAATTGATGGAAATAGTGTTGGTTTGGGCATATTCACCCACCTTACGGGCCAAAATTGCTCCAAAAATAAGTCCAAGTCCCCAATTGAAAAAGGAAACCAAGAGTGTGGGTAAAACTACCAATACGGTGGCACTGGAAGTACTCTTCACCAAACTGGTAATTTGCAAAATCAACCGTTCCATAGGTTTGCTCAGCACCAAAACATGACCGAGCACCAAAATGAGCATCATTTGGTAGGCAAATACCAGAAGTCCGCTGTTCCATATACCATCCTCCCAATAGGAAAGAATGGCAACGAAATGATTTCCATCGGAGCTGTTCTCCGTAAAAACCATTGCAAGTATAACTGTAAGTACAGTGAGTAGTACCGCAATGGTAAATGGGGAGGGCAAATACCTCCTAAAAATTCGTTCTATGACCTTGGTAAGGTCCAATACTGTGATTTAGAAGGGTAGATCATCGTGGTCTTCCTCATTGAGGTCATCAGCAGGTTCAAAGGCTTCCATGGGTGGAACCGGTGGCATGTTTTCAGTGTCGGCCTCAGTTTGGAGGTTTTCAATACGCCACCCTTGAATGGAATTGAAATATTTGGTCTCTCCCTGCGGGTTTACCCATTCTCTTCCTCTTAGGTTAATACTGATCTTCACCATTTGTCCAACACTGTAGTTGTTCAGTAAATCACATTTATCCTGAACAAACTCCACCAAAATATGTTGTGGATATTGTTCTTCGGTAGTAACGACCACCTCTCTTTTACGGAAACCATTGTTCCCATACGTTTTGGTCTCATCTATCATTTTTATTCTTCCCTGAACTTCCATGTATGCTATTTTTCAATGAATTTCAAATGTACATAAAATGATGCCCAATGGAAACCCAACTTTATCACGAAGTATCAACATATTTTCCATTTTCCGCTATCTTTAATCACAATTCTACAAAAAAAATGAACTTTAGCCCTAGACGGAAAGCTTCCAATATTACCCTGCTGATTTCTGCATTTATCATTGTTAGCTTGATTTTGTGGAACACCAACAGTTTTTTTAAGAAGTTCAAGGAGGAGGAGCGATTAAAAATGGAGATTTGGGCCACGGCACAATCGGAACTCATCCAATCTTCAGTAGACCAAGAATTGGGAAACCTTACACTAAAGGTCATGGGCAACAATACCTCCACCCCCATGATTCTAGTTAACGAAGAGGGCTCGTACAAAACCCATAACATTCCCGAAGAAAAGATTGCCGATAGCAGCTATATCAAAAAAAAGGTACAACAGTTCCGAAGTGAAAACGAACCCATTGAAATTATCCAGGATGGTGAGCTTTTGGAGACCCTCTATTATGGGAATTCTGAAGTATTGAACAAATTGAAGTACTATCCCCTTGCGCTTTTGTTGATCATCTTTTTGTTTGGAGCGGTCATTTTCTTTTTCTTCCGAACCAACAAAGCATCAGAACAGAACAAACTTTGGGCAGGTATGGCCAAAGAGACTGCACATCAAATTGGCACTCCCTTAACCTCACTTTTGGGCTGGAACGAGTTGTTGAAATCAGAGAAGATCAATCCAGATATCACCCTAGAAATTGCCAAGGACATTGATCGCTTACAAACAATTACCGAGCGATTCTCCAAAATAGGGTCCATTCCCGAACTAGATGTGCATGACATTGTAGAGGAGACCAAGAAAGCCTATGAATATCTAAAGCAACGTAGCTCCAAGTTGGTCCATTTTTCATTCAGCTCCAATGTTGATGAACTTTTTGTGTTGTTGAACCCCCCATTATACAACTGGAGCATTGAAAATTTGGTGAAAAATGGCATTGATGCCATGAAAGGGAAAGGAAATATTGCTATCCAAATTGATAAAAAAGGTCAAAATGTTAATATCTTAGTTTCGGATACGGGGCACGGTATCCCAAAAAGTGATTTTCAGAACATCTTCAGTCCGGGGGTAACCTCCAAAAAAAGAGGATGGGGATTGGGTCTTTCGTTGGTAAAAAGAATTGTGGAAGAGTACCATAAAGGAAAAATTAAAGTACTTTCGTCCAGTAAAGAAGGAACAATCATGCAAATTTCGCTAAGAGCAAAATGAACAGTGAACCATGTCAAAGGAAAAAAGAATTGTAATAAAGGACGCTGACATTACCAATAACTGCCCCGAATGTTATAACCAAGAATTGAAGCTTACCTTTTACCAAAAACACACTTTAAATCCATTTTATCACAGGACCACCGGAGAGGTGACGCATGAGATAAAATGTAAAAAATGCCATTCTATCATTTATCCGGTAAACTGGACCCCAGACATTGAGCGGGTCTTTGAATATTACAACAAACTGGTACGGCCAGACCGACCTTCTGTACGGTTTACCATGCTCTTTTTTATCCTTCTTATTTTGATTTTGTGCCTTGTGGGAGCGGCTGTTTATTTTTATTTGGAGGGGCTTATTTAAGGTGCTCTTTAATGTTGTGCGCTATGGTCTCGAACTCCTTGGCTTCTAAATTTTCTTTATACTGAAATGTTGCATTTTTCATACTGAGGAGTGGGATAAGGTGCACATGCACATGGGGCACTTCCAAACCAATCACTGACATTCCCACACGTTTACAATCAATGGCCGCTTCAATGGCCTTGCCCACTTTTCTGGAAAAAGCCATCAGTTTCATGTAGGACTCTTCATCCAAATCAAAAATCTTGTCCACTTCTTTTTTGGGAACGCAAAGTGTATGGCCCTTGGCATTGGGGTTAATATCCAAAAAAGCGAAATTGTCTTCGTCCTCGGCTATTTTATAGCAGGGAATCTCTCCATTGATGATCTTAGTGAAAATACTGGGCATATTGGTTTGGTGTTACATAAAAAATCCTGTCGGATGACAGGATTAAATATAGGAATTCTATGATGTTTTAATTACGGGTGATCTCCAAAATCTCCAACTTTAACGTTCCATTGGGCACTTTGATTTCAGCTACATCTCCAACGGATTTTCCCAACAGTCCTTTTCCAATGGGTGAGGTCACCGATATTTTGCCCGATTTAAGGTCTGCCTCGCTTTCCGCCACTAGGGTGTATTTCATTTCCATACCATTTGCCTGGTTTTTTAGCTTGACCGTGGACAGCACCAATATTTTTGAAGTATCCAGCTGGGACTCGTCTATCAATCTGGCATTGGACAAGGTTTCTTCCATTTTGGAAATTTTCATTTCCAACAGTCCTTGTGCCTCCTTTGCCGCGTCGTATTCCGCATTTTCGGATAAATCTCCTTTGTCGCGCGCCTCCGCAATGGCCTGCGAAGCCTTGGGGCGCTCCACATCTTTTAAGTGGTTCAGCTCCTCCCTTAATTTTTTTAATCCCTCTGCAGTATAATAAGATACATTACTCATATCGTCATAATTTTATGCAAAAGAACATTGAAGAAAATCAAAAAAATTTCCCCAATGATCTTGTTCTCTACAAATACAAAAAATCCTCAACGATTCCCATGACCTGCATGGTTTTTAGCGAGGATTTAACGCAAATATAGGTAATTTTTGCTCAACTTTGTAGAGCGATGAATTGAAATCCAAACTATGAAACACTTTTGGAGCTGTGCCCTACTTGTTCTCCTAATTTCCTGTAGTTCAGACAACACCAACAGAAACCCCTATCTTCAGGAGGTAGGTTTTAGGTTTGATTTAAACTTAAATCTACCGCTCTACAATGGGTTGAACAACATTGGAAATCCAGTTTATGTGGGATCCAATGGTGTAGGTACCCGAGGAGCCTTTGTAATGAGAGCAGGATTGAGTGGTTCCCAATTTGTTGCATGGGAAGCCAGCTGTCCCAACCATACCCCCAACAATTGTTCTACCATGACCATTGATGGCCAAAACGTGGTCTGTGATTGCGAAGGCTATACCTACAACCTTTTTACAGGGCAACAACTGGATCGGCCCGATGATGGCAAAAGATACTACGACCTTCTTTTTTACAGGGCCACACAAAGTGGAAATATAGTAACCATATCCAACTAAAACAGTAGCATGCAGTACAGAAAACTTGGAAAAACCGGACTTAACGTCTCTGAAATCTCTTTGGGAACATGGCAAGTGGGGGGTAAATGGGGTTCTGGTTTTGATGATTCCCTAGCAGAACGCATTATCAACGAAGCCATTGATTCCGGAATCAATTTTGTAGATACCGCCGATGTATATGAAGCCGGTGCCAGTGAAGCTGCCGTAGGCAGGGTGGTAAAATCAAGGTCGGAAGAAATTTATGTGGCCACCAAATGTGGCCGGCAGATAAATCCGCATGTCAGTGAAGGCTATACCGTTAAGGCATTGCGAAACTATGTGGAGGACAGTCTTAAAAATACAGGGTTGGAGTGTTTGGACCTCATCCAGCTGCATTGCCCACCCACAGAAGTATTTTACAGACCGGAAATCTTTGAGCTTTTTGACCGATTGAAGGAAGAAGGCAAAATAAAAAATCTGGGGGTGAGTGTTGAGAAGGTTGAAGAAGCTTTGAAAGGAATGGAGTATCCCAATGTGACCACCGTACAGATTATCTTCAATATGTTTCGTCAACGTCCTTCGGAACTGTTTTTTGAACAGGCCAAGAAAAAGGATGTTGGAATCATGGTTCGAGTGCCTTTGGCAAGTGGTTTGCTTACTGGAAAATTTTCATCGGACTCCACTTTTGAAAAAGAGGACCACCGCTTTTTTAATCGTGAAGGTGCTGCTTTTGATAAAGGTGAAACGTTTTCAGGGATTCCATTTGAATTAGGATTGGAAGCTATGGAAGAGCTTAAAAGGTTATTCCCAACCCATGAAAACTTGGCCCCGATTGCTCTACGATGGATTTTGGACTTTCCAGAGGTTAGCTGCATTATTCCAGGTGCCTCAAAAGCAGAGCATTTGCATTCCAATTTGAAAGCCACAACGCTTCCGCCGCTTACAGCGGAACAAAATAAAGCGGTCAAGGTTATTTATGAGAAATACATCAAAAAGGAGGTACACCAACTCTGGTAGGACTTAAATAAAGCCTAAAATCCGATCCATGACCCAACTGGTGTGCAATGCTGATTTTCCCAAAGAAGGATGGTCCCCATTGCCCAAAAAATGGTTTTTGATATTTTCCACATGATATTGTTGCACGTGTTCCGGATGGGGAATCTCCAAAACTTGATGTCCAGCCACATTTTTTAATTCAATAGGAGCCTCATCGAGTACCGCAAAGGTTATGGTTCCTTCGGAACCTAAAATTTCGACCTTATCCACACGATCTTGGGTGCCAAAATTCCAAACGCCCTCTCCGGTGATACCATTGGAATGCATCCAAGAACCGGAAATGGCATCATAAGCAGAATACAGCCCTTGTTGGTTGGTGGCTATGCCATGTGCCATTTGGATATCACCTAACAAAAAAGCAAACAAATCGAGACCGTGACTCGCCAAGTCATCAAAATAGCCTCCAGGAGCCACATTTTTATCCGTTCGCCAATTGTATTCTCCGCTCAAATCCATTTTGCTGGGCGGTTTGGTCTTTTGCCAATGGATATGTCGCACCTTACCTATCTGTTTGTCATCCAGCCATTGCTTTATTTGGAGGAAACGGGGCAAAGAACGTCGATAGTAGGCCACAAAAAGCGGAATTCCTTTTGAGGCAAAAGCCTCATAAATCTCCAAACTATCCTGATAATTTGGTGCCATGGGCTTTTCAATGCAGCAGGGTTTTCCTGCCGCCGCCACTTGAAGTGCATACAATTTATGGGTGTCCGGTGGCGTAGCAATATAAATGGCATCGATGTCAGGGTTATCAATAACCGCTTTGGCATCAGTGGTCCAGTTGGCTACCTGGTGCCTTTGTGCATAGTCTTCCACCTTTTGTGCATCCCGCCGCATGACCATACTCACTTCAAAACCCGGAGTTTTTTGAAAGGCGGGCACGCTTTTCTTTTCGGCCACACTTCCACAGCCGATTACACCCCATCTAAGGGGTCTGTCTTCAGAAAAAAGAAAATGGGATTCTGTCATTGTGTATAAATGTACAGAATCCCATTAAAAATAGTTAAGACAAAAACACAGTTCTTGATACCTGCCTACCGCAGGCCGGCAAAACTCTTTCAGAATTTCACTCGAACTGACTGTAGAGTTTAAAAATTAACCGTGGCACCAATCAAGAAGTTGATCCCTGCCTGAGGGTAATATCCAGCACCTTCAATGGTGGTAATAGTTCCCGGATTGGAAAAATCATCATCATAGGTATAGAAATATCCGTTGGAAACAATATCCGTATCGAAAATATTGTTCACCAATCCAGAAAGTACAATGCTCTTTACAAACGAACCAGTCTCAATCACGTACTGCACATTAAAATCCGTTTGGGTGTAGCTGTCCAAGGTTGAGTTTTCTGAATCAATGTTGCCCATATACTGTTTCCCCACAAATTTTGACAATAGTGACACCTGCAAATTCTGGTTCGGCTGAAATGTGAGGACATTGCCTGCAACCACTTGGGGCGAATAGGCAATATGGGTATTCCCCAAGTCCTGAAGTTCACCATCCCGCTGAAAAAAGAAGTCAATGTTCCGGTTATCACTCAAGGCCACATTGGGTCGCAACCTAAACTTGGTCCCCAATCGTAGATTGGCATCCACTTCCAATCCCAAACGGTAGCTGTCACCTACATTGGCACGCAACGGTGCACCAACATCATTGAGTTCCCCGGTAAGCACCAATTGATCCTTATACCGCATGTAGTATACGTTAGTATTCAATTGAAAATCTGGGGAAACATAGCGCCATCCCAATTCAAAATCGTTCAACTTTTCTGGTTTAGGGCTGCCGTTTTCATAATCGTTACGGTTGGGCTCCCGATTGGCTCTCGCATAGGAGAAATAAAAATTGTTATTTTGGTTCAAATCGAAGGTGATACCAGTTTTTGGGTTAAAAAAATTGAAGCTGTCGTCCACCAATCCGGTGTCATCACCATTGGCCTCGTACCCCACACCTCGGTATTGTACATCACCAAAAATGGACCATTTGCTGTTCAGTTGATAGTTGGCCTTCGCATAGACATTGAAATCCGTCTTTTTGGAATTATCGTCATAATATCGATCACCGATTTCACTATCACTGGAATAGCGGGCCCAAATAATCTCACCAAAATGATCTCCTTTGTATTCATTGTAACCTCCACCAAGAATCAATTTTAGGTTTTCCTTATTGTACGTTGCTGAAAATACGGTACCGTAAAAATCATTGTCCAACCATCTTCTGCGGATTAAATCGGTAGTGTTTATGGTTTCCCCTCCAATATTGATAGGTTCCAAGCCATAATCTCCAAAATCCTCATCTTCTTTGTACTGCTCAAAAAACCCTCGACCACGGGTATAATGCAGTGCCAAGTTGGTGTTCCATTCCGAACTCAATGTTTCGTTCCAGTGCAATTGAAAGTGGTCTTGCTTGTAATTGTCGACCTCATTATCGTAGAATTGGATATTCCCGTTTTCATCGGTATAAATACCCGCAGAATTGTAGGTCCTGTTATTTTCCAATTCCTCAGCAGTTATTCCGTTCCATGCCTGATAGGTGATTTCATGTCCACCAAAAAGCAAGGCTTTTACCAAGGTGTTCTCATCTTTGTACACCCCTTGCAAGAAATAGGCATCCAATTCTGACCGCGCTCGGTCAACATACCCATCCGAAGTAATTCTGGACAGTCTTCCCGATATTTCAAAATGATCGTTTAGGATTCCCGTGCTGAACTTAATGTTGTTCCGGAGCGTGTTAAAACTTCCAACGGAAGACGAAATCCTGGCATAGGCTTCCTCAGAAAAAGCATCGGTCAAAAGGTTTAAACTGGCTCCAAAAGCAGCAGCTCCGTTAGTGGAAGTTCCAACCCCACGCTGCAATTGCAAACTTTGGGTAGAGGAAGCAAAATCAGGCATATTTACCCAAAAAGTACCCTGCGATTCCGCATCATTGTAAGGAACCCCGTTGATGGTGACGTTTACCCGGGTAGCGTCACTACCACGAACCCGAATGCCCGTGTAGCCTACTCCGGCCCCAGCATCGGAGGTAGTGACCACGGCTGGCAAAAAGTTCATTAAAATGGGGACGTCCTGCCCTAAGTTTCGAGGCGTAATTTCCTCTTGATCTAGATTGGAAAAGGTGATGGGAAACTCCTTGGTCACCCGAATGGCCTGCACCAAAACTTCGTCCAGTACCACTTTTTTTCCTTCCAAAGAATCAGTTTCCTGTTCTTGTGCACTTAAGCTGAGTGCCAGCCCTGAAAGGGCCATGGTTGTGAATAAGGTTTTAATGCGATGGCGATTAAAATTTTCTGCCGGTCGCATTGTGCCGCATTTTAGTGCTACGGTCTTGCACTGAATAATTGAATAAAGCGGTTTCATCCGTAAAAATTTTACGAATAAAAGGGGTCATTATTCTTGTTAGCATTTGATTTTTGTTTCTAAAGAAACATAGAAATTCCAAGATGCGCCTAGCGCAATCCCTTGGCAGCATTACCCGCCCAGGTTCATTGGGTATAATCTCAGCCTTACGTAGTTTTCTGTTTTGCGTTGAAAGTCTTAGGATTGTGTTACCTGAAACTTTTCATTTAAAACTTTTACTACATAAAAGCACCCCTTTGAGATGAGCGCAAATGTACGGAGCAAAGCTCTTTTTTCATAACAAATCCATTTTATTTTGGTGAACTTTAAATAGGAAAGGCTGCCGAAGCAGCCTTTCAATGCCATCATCATAATCCCAAGGAAAAAGACTATGAATTAGATTGGCATGGTGGAAAATGCTTGGTTAGTGTTTATTGCATAGCATCATCCTGGTTTTTTTGTTGCCTCTTGTCCTTAACGTTGTGTTTCACATAAGAAGCTAAAAGGTAGATTACAATGGCAATCGCAATCAGATTAAGAAATAGAATTATTTTATATACCATTATGTGGGTTCCAATATCATTTATGCCTTGGTGGTAAAAGAAGGCCGTACATGGTGCACGGCCTCCTAACCAAATCAACCAACCTAATTCTGAATAATCGTAAGAATTATCCATCTCTTGACCTATTACTTTTTGTAATAGGATGGTCCGTTATGTGTTTGACACCAATTTTTTAGGAAGGTCACAAAAGGGTAAAAAAAATCCACTCTTTTTTAAAGAGCGGATTTCAACTATTTGTGATTAAGCCTTTTAGGCTTGATGTGTAGACTTCAAAAGATCATTGACCGTTTTCACCGGATTAAAGGTAACCAAGGGAACCTCAACAAAAATGGTGTTCCAAAAGGCCATGGCACCGTTCCAAAGACCGGGAAGTTCCAAAGCCTTCAATTCTTTTCCTTCCTTGGTCTTTCCGGTAATGAATCCTTGTTTGGTATCCACAAAATCCAATAGGTTATACTTTTCCCCTTTATGATTCCGAATTCCACAGACCAAGTCAACGGGATTAAAGTGGGTAGAATTCTTTAAAATGGAGGCTTGTTCGTCATTGGACATGTCTATTTGGGCCGACTCAATAATCTGAAGTGAAACGTTCCCTTCCCCATCCTTTATCCAAAATGGACCGCCTCCCGGTTCACCTTCGTTCTTGACCATCCCACAAATACGTATGGGTCTGTTGATCTTGTCCTTCAGCACCGAAAGTTGTTCGTCCACATCCAAGGCATCATAATTTTTGGGCATTCGTACATTGAGGTCTTTTTCCAAAAATGCCTTGATTTGATCTGCGGCTTCTGGGGAAACATCGCCCTGGTCCAACTGCTCAGCATACGCAAATGCTTTATCCTGAACTTTTTTCAAGACGCCAGCCAGCATTTTTTTGCTGTTGGCCACCGCTTCCAAATTTTTGTCGATGACCACATTGTCAATGTTTTTAATGAAAATGATGTCGGCATCTTGATCGTTCAGGTTCTCAATAAGCGCTCCATGTCCTCCTGGCCTAAACAAAATGGACCCGTCACCATTTTTGAAAGGCTTGTTGTCCATATCCACCGCAATGGTATCAGTGGATGGTTTTTGGTTGGAATAGGAAATTTCAAACTTCGTATCCGTAGATTTTGAGATTTTAGGCGACACTTTGGCTTCTTCTTCGGCGAACATTGCATCATGTTGTTCAGACACCGTAAAGTGGAGGTTGGCCTTCCCATCGGTTTTGGCATATAATGCCGCTTCTTTTAAATGCTCTTCAAAGGGAGTGGCACTGCCAGAATCATATTGATGGAACGGCAATAACCCTTTGGGATAAAAACCGTAATTCAATCCATCTTCCATCAGCATTTCCTTTACAAAAAGATAGGCTTCCTCGTCTTTGTTGGCGGCTTTACCCTTGATTCGGTCCATGATCAAATCATAAAAGGGCAGTTTTGACATTTGATCTGTAAATTTTTTGGCATCAGCGTCGCCTGTTCGTTCAATATAGGCTGAAAGTGATTCTTTGGAGGAATCATACGCATCTAAAAAGTTGAACATGGCCTTAAACATTCGGGATGCCGCGCCAGAGGCTGGAACAAATTTCAATAGGTCCAGATTGCCCCGGGCATTTTCAAAATATTGGATGAGTTCTTCTTGTTCTTGTGCTGAAAACCGGAGGATACCATTGGATACAACTGCCGCCTTTACCAAATCCACAAAAGGGATTCCTTCTTTAAAAGTTTCTATCTGGCGGACTACTTTTTCTTTGGAAACGCCTTTGCTTTCCAATTGTTCCAAGTCTTCTGGACTTAAATCGATCATGTTATGGAGAAGTTTATCAATGTGTTTTATTGCTGTTGAAAGCCGAGATGCTTTATCTCCCTTTAAAATAACAAAATTCCTATTATATTTTTCCAAAGTTTCCTTGAAATACGCAAACATTCGCTCACGTTCATTGGGCTTGTCCCGAAGGTCATCGGCTTCCCAAGGCGTATCAATATAGGTCAGTAGGTATAGATCATACGAATTTTGCAATGCATATTTTTCCAAAACAGGATCACAAGAACCTAAATAATAGGCTTCGGAATATACTTTGGTTTCCAAAAGGTCCGTATCGCAAATAAGAACTTTATTCGCTTTTTTGGCCAGCTTATTTTCCAGTTTCATTTGCCCATCGGCGATAGGCAATAGATCTTTCGGTTCACAGGTCTTTTGCTCCCGATTCCATTTGTTTTGAAGGTATTCCCGGGCATATTCGGGAACCCATTTGGTCTGGTAATGCTCCGCCAGTTCTTGGGATAAGGTGGTCTTTCCGGTGGATTCAGGTCCAAAAAGGACTATCTTGATGAGGTTTGTAGGGTCTTGTCCAAATCTTTCTTCCATACTAAATATCCCTGAATGGCCAGTACAGTGAAGATAAGGTATTGCAATGAGAACATGCCCCACCCCCTATATGCGTACAACGGCACAGTGATTATATCCCCTATGATCCAAAGGGTCCAGTTTTCCAGTTTTTTGTTGGCCATATACCACATTCCCGTAAAAAAGATTCCCGAGGTAAGGATGTCCACATAGTTGGTGGCCTTTATTTCTGCGCCAAAAGCTTTGTACACCCCGAAGGTTATCAAAAGGGTTAGTAGAAACAGCCCGAATCCAATCCATTTTTCCAGGCCATCCGTTCTGGAAATCTTCACCACAAATTCGCGGTTATTTTTTCTACGGGCCCAGTTCCACCATCCATAAATACTCATGATGGAAAAGTAAAAGTTCATCATCATATCGCCCAGCAAACGATCTACAAAGAAAATATAGGTGGTTATGGCCGTGGCGACCAATCCTGTGGGGTAGACCATAATGTCTTCCCGCTTGGCATAGACCACGCTGGCTATTCCGAAGAAAAAAGCAGTGGCCTCCAAAATGATCAATGAGAGTTCCCGATCCTCGTACGGCCCTAGAAAAAAATCAAAAATGGGGTTCATAGTCGCTTCGGTCGGATTTTACCATTTTCATGGTCAATACCACATGTTCCAAATTCTCAAAAGTTTCCTTGATTTCAGTCTGAAGCAAATCCATAACCTTATCGTACTCCCCGTACACTTGGGTGCTCAACGGGTTTTCCAAAACCGTAAGTCCAGAAGCACGCAATTTTTTGATAAAATCAATGATCGGGGGCTCAAAGTTATCTTGTAGTGGTGTTAAGGTAAGTTCAACGGAAATTTTCATGGGCTATGCAGATTTTTCAGGGGTAAAACTACAAAAAGGAATTGTCATCCCCCCATCATTTTTAGGGCATATACGCAGGTAAATCCTTCAAATTCCAAAAATTCTATTTCATATTGTGATTTTTTGCCCTTATATAAAATTTCGGCCAAGGTTCGGGAATCCTCAAAGGTAAAATCCATCACATCAATATGCCGTAAAAAACTCAATCCCTGCTGTGCATATATTTTATACAACGATTCCTTGGCCCCCCAAACAATAGTAAGTTTTCTTATAAGCGCCTCGGTATTGGCCAAAGTTTTGTACTCTTCAATGGGGGTAAATTTGTGGGCAATCCGAAGGATTTTACCTCGCTGCATCTCTATATCAATGCCCACTTCGTCTGATTCACTTACAATAATTCCGGTAAAATTATGGGAATGGGTAATGGAAATATGGTTTCCATCCTTTAAGTGGGGTTTCCCAAAATCGTCATAAAACAAATCGTGATCTACATACCCCGCTTCGGCCATCAAATGCCTGATACTCAGAAACGCCCTTCGGTGCGTTTCGGATTTCATACCATCCATACGGTTCTGGCAATGTGGCGTCAGCTCAATTCCATCCGCCAAAATTTCCTCTGCTTCATCAACCTTCCAAATGTAGACCGATGTGCTTGGAGAAACTGTTATGGTTTTGTAAATAGGCATGGTCAAAAGTTAAGCGAATTCGTATCTTTGTCGCACTATAAAAGCGAAGCTACAAAAGTAAATTTAGATAACATTATGAGCACAAAGACAATTCCGTATGTACCCTACAAGGTAAAGGATATTTCCCTGGCACAATGGGGAAGAAAAGAGATTGAGCTTGCCGAGGCAGAA
The DNA here is from genome assembly GCA_050303195.1 of Allomuricauda sp. Classification (GTDB taxonomy): domain Bacteria; phylum Bacteroidota; class Bacteroidia; order Flavobacteriales; family Flavobacteriaceae; genus Flagellimonas. The sequence goes on from JBNLBG010000004.1 coordinate 64,054, forward strand.
ATGCCCGGACTTATGGCATTGCGGGAGGAATACGGTAAGGAACAGCCCTTGAAAGGAGCACGAATTGCCGGTTGCTTGCATATGACCATACAAACCGCTGTCTTGATCGAGACCTTGGTAGCCCTTGGTGCCGATGTTACTTGGAGTTCTTGCAACATCTTCTCTACCCAAGACCATGCCGCCGCCGCAATCGCCGCTGCCGGGGTTCCTGTTTATGCTTGGAAAGGTATGACCGAGGAAGAATTTGATTGGTGTATTGAACAGACCTTGTTCTTTGGAGAGGATAGAAAACCTTTGAACATGATCTTGGATGATGGAGGTGACCTTACCAATATGGTTTTTGATAAATATCCAGAATTGGCCGCAGGAATCCGAGGCCTTTCTGAAGAAACCACAACAGGAGTACACCGTTTATACGAACGGATGAAGAAAGGTACCCTGCCCATGCCTGCCATCAATGTGAACGATTCTGTGACCAAGTCCAAATTTGATAATAAATACGGCTGTCGTGAAAGTGCCGTGGATGCCATCCGAAGGGCGACCGATACCATGCTGGCCGGAAAACGCGTGGTAGTTGCGGGCTATGGCGATGTAGGTAAAGGGACTGCCGCTTCTTTCCGAGGAGCAGGTGCCATCGTTACCGTTACCGAAATTGACCCTATTTGTGCGCTTCAGGCCTGTATGGACGGTTACGAAGTGAAAAGGTTGGAGACCATTATCCCCAATGCCGATGTAGTGATTACGGCTACAGGAAACAAGGATATTATCCGCGAAGAGCATTTCCGAGCTTTAAAAGACAAGGCCATTGTTTGCAACATTGGACATTTTGACAATGAAATTGATATGGCCTGGTTGAACAAAAACTACGGCAATACCAAGGATGAAATAAAACCACAAGTGGACAAATACACCATCGACGGGAAGGATTTGGTGGTTTTGGCTGAAGGCCGATTGGTGAATTTGGGTTGTGCCACGGGACACCCCAGTTTTGTAATGAGCAACTCGTTCACCAACCAGACCTTGGCGCAAATTGAGCTTTGGAACCACAGTGACAAATACGAAAACGAAGTCTATATGCTCCCCAAGCATTTGGATGAAAAAGTGGCGCAGTTGCATTTGGCCCGTTTGGGTGCAGAGCTGACTGAACTAAAAGAGGATCAAGCCGAATATATCGGGGTGGAGGTAAAAGGTCCGTTTAAACCGGATTATTATAGATACTAGATTTGAGATATCAGATATGAGAATTAAGACCCTTGCAGCAATGTGAGGGTTTTTTTAACTTTCAATTGTGATATGTGAAAAAATTCGAGTTTACAGTTACTCCTAAAACAAAAACCCATGGCCAACACCATGGGTTTTTTTGTGGGTTTTGGGTTTTAATCCGCCAAAAGGCTTTCGGAATAATAGCAGGTCTTATTTTCCTGTAGAATGGCCAAACCTTCTTCGCGTGTGCTCATGGGGTCGATTTTGATTTTCTCACCATTGGGCATATACACAATATAGAACCCTTCCTCAAATGAGGACAGTTTGATTATCTCGCCATTGGGACGGATGGCATTCCAAGATTTTTCATCCGGCTTGTAGAACAATTCCAGTTTCTTGCCTTCTTTTGGCCCCTTAACCACCGTAATCTGAATTCGGTTTTGTGTGGCCACCATTTTAAAGGTGTTGCCATCGTGCTCCACCATTTGGGTTTCAGATTCCCCGGGTTTCATGGCAATGGGGTTAGATCCCGACCAAAACTCGATTACGTTAAAAATGAGAACGTCACCAAGAAAAAACAATCCGTAAACAGGAACAATGTTCAATCCCCAAAAAATTAAGTTGTCCAAAAACTTGCTGTCGGTGGCACCTTGGTTCCAATCCTTAAGATTATTGAATGCCTTAAAGGACCCCAAACAGCTTGAGAACAAAATGGCTGCAGACAACAATAAACATGTGGTGAATTTTTTCATGATATGAAGATTTATGGTTAATGTTCTTAAAGCTACAAAAAGGTTTTAATATTTAATGAATTAGGACACATTCCTTTTTTTGCACACAAATGATTACATTGTTTTCCAAATCAAAATTGAAACAAACACCAGAGAAAATGGCCAAAGCTTGGTATGAAATCAAAAATGTGGAAACGGTAGATTCGCCTTCAATAGCATTGTACTTGGAACACCTCAAGTACAACGTTGATGAGATGATCAGCTTAGTGGACGGCCAAACCAAACGATTGATGCCTCACATCAAAACCAACAAAATGCCCAAAGTAATGGAAGTGTTGTTGGAATCGGGAATTACTAATTTTAAGGCTTCTACCATCGCTGAAGCTGAAATTGCCGCTGAAGCTGGTGTCAAATCGGTTCTAATTGCCCACCAATTGGTAGGCCCTAAAATAGACCGACTTTTACGTTTGATAAAACACTATCCGGAAACCCTGTTTTCCACCATTTTGGATAACGAGGATAGCGCAGAGCTTTTAAACCAAAAAGCGTTGGACCAAGGACTTTCCGTTGCTGTTTATATTGACATTAACAATGGCATGAACCGTTCGGGAATTGAAATTGGCCCTGGATTGGATGAGCTTATGGCCTATTTAAAAATATGTAAGTATTTGGTTTTTAAAGGACTTCATGCCTATGATGGTCATGTAAGGGATCCTGAATTTGAAGTTCGAAACCAAAAGATTGAAAAAGGTGTTAAAGACGTTGAAATCTATTTTGAAGCGTTGCGAGACGATTATCCCCTAGCCGAATTGATCTGCGGAGGGACTCCTTCATTCACTTCGCATTTGCGAAATGAAAAAAGAATAACAAGCCCGGGTACTTGTGTGCTTTGGGATTGGGGGTATAGCGAAAAACTAACGGAGCAACATTTTAAATATGCCGCTCTTTTGGTCACACGAATTATTTCCAAACCTACCGGGGGAATCATTACCGTGGATTTGGGACATAAATCCGTTGCAGCGGAAAATCCGATTGACAAACGGGTCAAATTCTTAAATCTCGATGATTACGAATTACTTTCACAAAGTGAAGAGCACGGTGTCCTCCAAGTAAAAAATTGGGACAAATACAAAGTTGGGGATGTCCTGTATGGTGTTCCGTACCATATTTGTCCCACCATTAACCTACATGATGAAGTTTCGGTGGTTGAGAATGGTGAAAAAGTGGATACTTGGGAAATCACCGCTCGAAAACGAAAACTTACATTTTAAACTTTACTTCAAGTCCAAGGCTTTGTTCAAGTCGTAAAAGTAAAAGTCCTTTTGATCATTCATTGCAGCAAAAAGTCCGTTGGGAAAGGTATCGTTCAATGGAACGGTAACCGCATCGCAGCCATCAGTTTCCAGGGTGGATAGGTTTACCGCCTTAATAAAGCTATTGTCCTTTCTTGAAAAAATATTGAACTGACCTCGCTGCTGGTCGGAAACAATAATATATCCCTCTTCGTTGGGGTATTTGGCAATGGCTATACCTTCAATATCATCCAAAAAATGCTCTCCACCAAAACAGGCCAATTCATCATTGCCCATGCTGGGTTCAGCATAGTATTTTTTCACACATTCGCCTTCATCGGAATAGTACACATAGCCCATTTCGTTGTCCACGGCAATAGCCTCAATTTCTTTTCCACCGGTAAAGCTTCCAAATTTGCGTACCAAATTTGCGGAAATTCCGGTACTATCGGATTCCAATTTATATTGATAGAGGTATGAACCGCTCGTTCCAATCTTTCTACCCACAATGGCATATACCGATGCATCTTTAGGGGATTTGTACAGGCTGATGCCCATCGCCAAACGTTGCCCAACATCGGTTTCATCTTCAAAAACGGGAAAACCTCCACCGTCCAAGGGTTTCATATCGGGGACGGAGAACAATCGGATTTGCTGCTTCTCTCTTTCGGTAAAAGCAATGACATCTACTGCAACGGAATCATTCAATTGAAAGCCATATTCCACATCCACATTATTGGGCCGTTGAATATTTGTGATTGATTTCTCCTTAATGATTTTTCCATCCAAACCAAATGCATAAATGCCTCCATTGGTCTCCTTGTCAGTTCCAAAAACAATACTTTTTGAGGCATCTTTTGGATTGATCCAAATAGCAGGGTCATCAGTGTCGTTAGGTGTTTTTTCAGTGATGACGTCAGGAGCTATGGCTGGTAATTTGGTGCCTTGTTTGCACGAGATGATTCCCAACACTAAAATATATGGGATGTATCGTTTTTTCATAATAGAAACTGTTTTGTAAGGGTCGTCACTCCAAGTACCCGCCCATTGTGGGCGGGCACTCATCATGACTTAGTATATAAAATACTACCTGAATTATTTTCTGAACAAATCGTACTTCAATCCAAAGGTTAAGCGCTTTTCATAGAATTCAACTTGCATGGTACGCTCACTTACCCCTTGATAGTAACGTAGGGGCTGGTTGGTGATGTTGTTTAGACTCGCGTAAATTCTGAGATTTTTATTGATGGTATAGTTCGCATTAAAATCCAAGAATATCTGCTTGTCATAATATCTATCTTCGAAATCATTTCCTCCCAATTCATCCAAATAAGCATCTGAGAAGTTAAGTGATAAACGAGCACTAAACCTTCTATCTCCATATCCCAAAGAACCGTTGAACATGTTCGGTGCAGTACCTGGCAAATCAACATCTTCCCTTACCTCATCTTCATTGGTTATCCCATCTGTTGAAGAGGTCAACCAAGTATAGTTTAAGTAAAGACTTAGGTTTTTAGCAAATCCGGGCAAGAAATCCAACTGTCGTTGAAAGGATACCTCCGCGCCAAATATGGAAGCACTGTCACCATTCAATGGTGTTTTTAAATCATATCCTGTCTGTGCATCAATAGACAATGATGGATAGATAAAATCTTCGATGTCCTTGTAAAACAATCCTCCTGAGATGATTCCCACAGATTCAAAATAGTGTTCTGCCATTAAATCAAAGTTCATGGATGTGGTTGGGTCCAACTCGGGGTTACCTGCCTCAACTTCTTCGTCTTCATTGATTACATTTCTAAAGGGCACCAAGTCTACATAATTGGGTCTGGCAATGGTATTGGTCCATGCAAAACGAAGAATGGTAGTATTGCCAGGAGCATATCTGAAATGCAGACCAGGCATCACATTTGAATACGAGTGTTCATCTTCAATTGTGGTCACTCCAGCAAAATCACCCTCTTCATCATATTCAACATTATTACCATCACTGTCCACCTTGGTACTTTCAAATCGTATACCGGCAATCATGGACAGTTTTTCCGAAAGTTTTTGATCGAACATAAAATAGGCCCCGAACACTTTTTCCTTAACATCATAATTACCTGCCAAATATTCGTCTTGAACGTCCGTTTCTTCAAACAAAGAACTGTTTGTAAAATCTAGATTCCCCAAAAATTCCCTAGTAACAAATTGACCTGCTATATATTGGCTACCTGCCAAGAAATCTTTGGTTTCGTCAGATGTTTCAACATCGGCCAAGGTATCAAATCCACTTCCAGTAGGTTCGTATTCAAAAAAGTTGTTGTCTCGAACTTTGTTCTTAGCTCTGTAACGACCCCCAAATTTGATGGAACCATCACCAGCTCCAAAGATGTTTGCAGATAATTTAAAGTTTAAGAACGCATTGGCATCCTCCTCATCAGTATATTGGTTTTCCTCGGTAAATTCTTTCAATTCAAAATTGGACAAAGATGCATCCGAAGCATTTGCTGGCCTAAAGGAAGGGTAGCGAGGGTTCGATAAGTCTGCGGAAATTGGAATTGCATCCCCAATTTCATACTCGGCATAACGCTCGTTCAACCGCTCTTCCGATGCCTTGGCATACGAGGCCATCCAATCCATCTTGAGTTTACCGAACAAGTGATCACCACCAAGGCTGTAGTTTTGCATACGCTGATCTTCCAACCTACGGTTTTTATTTCGGTTGTTGTCCATACCGCCTTTGGTCTGTCTTCTAATTTCTCCTTCATAGCCAATAACCGTCTCTGTCCCATCAGCAAAAATAGGTTCCATCTTCCTAAATCTAAGTCTAAATCTGTTCTCACGATCGTCGCGCCAGTTGTACATACTCTTAAAATAAATGCTGTTGTTGGCATCGAAGGCATAATCAAAATTGGCGGAAAAACTTCTACGGATACGTTGTACCAAATAGGTCCTTACATCTGATTCTTCCACAAACGGAGCCACTTCAATGTCTTCTTCAGTAATTGGGCTTTCTGCTTCGTTCACCCATTCGGCCTCTACATTGTCCGATCCAAAATCGACATTATTGTACGATGCTGCCAACATATAACCAAATTTGCCATTCTTTGAGCGGTCGCCCAATAAAAAATTGGCATTATAGATAGGCTTATCATTGATAAAGCTAAGACCTGAACCCAAAGTGGCCGATACCCTAAAGTTTTGTGGGGATGAACGGGTCACCAAGTTTACGGAACCACCAAGTGCATCGCCATCCATATCTGGGGTCACAGCTTTGTTTACTTGAATGGTCTGGATCATATCTGATGGAATCAAATCCATCTGTACATTTCTGTTGTCCCCTTCGGCAGATGGAATACGGCTACCATTCAGGGTTACCGAATTTAATTGCGGGGCAAGACCACGAACAATTATGTTACGGGCTTCACCTTGGTCCACTTGCATGGTGATACCGGGAATACGTTTTACGGCGTCACCAATATTGGCATCAGGGAATTTCCCTATCTGGTCCGTAGAAACCACATTGGTAATGTTCATGTTATTTCGCTGTGTGTTCAACGCTCTGGATTGTCCGCTAAGTCCGTATGCACTTACCTGGACCTCGTCCAGTTCAACATTACTGGGGTTCAGCACAATGTTCACCGCTGTAGTTCGCCCACCAGTTACCGATACTTCTTGATCAATATCGGCATAGCCCATGTAGGTAATCTTTAAGGTATAGCTCCCTTGGGGAATGCTAACAAGGGTGAACCTTCCATCAAAATCTGTTATGGCTCCTTTGGAAAGTGATTCGATGTAAACATTTGCCCCCGGAACATAAATTCCGTTTTCATCGGTAATGGTTCCCTGAATATTACCTTTTTGTGCTTGACCTTTAACTAAGCCAAACATCAAAAAAAGCATTACAAAAAGTAGTTTCTTTACGTTCATTGGTTTTATTTTGGTTCTTGTTAGAATGCTGTCCAAAACTATGTATATCAGGTTATTATGATTTAAACTAAAGGGAAACAAAAAGGAAACAAATCGGTGATACGGCAGAAACAAGAGGGCAACAATTACATTTTTTTTACATGGAGCTAACCTTTTCAAAAAATTGGACTGAACATGGATCATAGTTCTATCATAAAATTCACCAACTCGTCCTTTTGATCTATGGGAAGTTTTTTGCGAAGCCGATAACGTGCCACCCGAACGCTGTCTGGCGTTACCCGAAGGATAGAAGCAATCTCTTTTGATGAGAGGTTCAATCGTAGCAACATGCCCAAACGGAGCTCGGCAGGTGAAAGATTGGCATCGGAAAGTGAAGACAGTTTTTTGATGAACTCCGGATGTATTTCCTTGAAAAAATTCATGAACTCATCCCATTCATCTTCTTGCTGAAGGTTAAAATCAATCTCCTTGACCAAGGCTTTGATTTTTTCCGAGGTATCCATGTTTCGTCGGGAAGCGATGTTGCGAAGGGTATTTGCTAAATCCAGCAAGATTTTATTTTTCTGGGAAAGGTGGAGACTGTATCGGGACAATGAAGCTGTTTTTAGCTGCACCTCGTTTTGCAGATTCTTTTCCTCAATGGCTTTTTTGTCCAGTTCAGCCTTGAGCATACGTTGTTTATATTCTTGGATTTTAAGCTTGGCTTTCCGTTTTCTGCCCAAATAGCTGTACAAAATGGTGAGGATTGCGGCCAGTGCGAACAAGGCCACCCACAACAGATTCTGATTGGCCATACTTACCTTGTTCTGTTCTTTCAACAATTGAATTTCCGCCTCCTTTTTATTGGTCTCATAAATGGTCTGGAGCACATTGAGCTGGTTGGTGTTTTGAGTCATGAGCATGGCATTATTGTACTCATTGGATTTCATTAACTGGGCATGGGCCTTTTCAAAATCACCCATAAGCGCATATGTTTTGGACAGGTCTTTGTGGGCACTTTCCAACTGATGGAAATCGTTCAATTGCTTTGCTATTTCCAGAGCTTTATTGGTGTAATCAAGAGCGGCTTCATACTTTCCGGTCTTCCTGAAACTGTCTCCCAAATTATTGAGGACATTAACTTCTTCCACCGTACCGCTATGTTGCAGATGCTCGTAGGCTTTATAAAAATATTGATGGGCCAAATCAAACTGTTGCAAATCTTCATAAATACTGCCAATATTCTCATTGGTCATGGCAACCCCGTAGGTATTTTTTAACTGTTCAAATAGCAGTAAACTTTCTTTTTGATAAGCCAGTGCTTTGTCGTACTCTCCTTGTTTTTCATAGCAAGCTCCAAGCAAACCCATAGATTCTGCTTGTCCATTACTATCACCCAAATTCACCGCAGTGTTCATGGTCTCGGTGAAATGTTGTTCGGCCAGTTCAAAATTGTTTTGGGAAAGGTATACCCTGCCAATATTGTTGTTCAGGGTAATGTAGAGGGTGTCATTAAAATCGGTTCCTATTTGTTCCAACGCCCTATTGTATTGTTCCATCGCTTCAGAATACAATCCCAATGAACGATAATACTCGCCCAGCTTCAAGTGGTTATGGGCTATTTGTTTTGGAAATTCAGGATTGCTTTTGGACTGCTCCAATTGTTTTTGAAAGTTGAGATAAGTGGGGTCGGAGGTTTTTGCCGAAGAGAGGTCAATAGTGGCCGGTTGGCACAAACCATTGGAATGGACAAGGACCACAACTGCAAACAAAAGATAATAAGGTCCAAAAAAAGTTCTCATTGAACGTAGTTGGCAAAGCGTCTTCAAGAAACACAATTACGTTCGCCCAAATATCACCGTTAGGTTAATAAACCTTTACGAATCGGTTAGGGAGAAAAAAGAAAGGCCCCGCTAGTGCGAGGCCTTGAATATATGATATCGTCTTGTTATTAAGCTTGGAAAGGTTCAATGGAAACATAGGATTTTCCACCTGCTTTCTTTTCAAACTTAACTAAACCATCCACCTTGGCATGCAAAGTATGGTCTTTACCAGCGTATACATTTTCGCCAGGGTTGTGTTTGGTACCACGTTGTCTAACAATGATGTTACCAGCAACAGCTGCCTGACCACCAAAAATCTTAACACCTAAGCGTTTCGATTCTGATTCTCTACCGTTTTTTGAACTACCTACACCTTTCTTGTGAGCCATGATATATAAATTTTAGTTCGTGTCTTATTTACTTAACGCTTCGATCAACTCGGCTTTCTTCATGGAAGAATACCCAGTAATTTCCTTAGCTTTTGCCATTTCCTTCAACTCTGCCACAGTTTTAGAGCTCAAATCCTCAATAGCCTTTGCTTTTGGAGCTTCCTTTTTCTTTGGAGCTTCCGCTTTTTTGGCTACTTCTTTCTTAGGCTCAGCAGCAGGTTTTTCTTCAGTCTTGGCCTTGGCAGGAGCTGCTTTTTTAGCACCTTTGGCAACAATACCTTCAACAACAATCTCAGTCAAATATTGTCTGTGACCGTTTTTCTTGCGGTATCCTTTACGTCTTTTCTTTTTGAAGACAATTACTTTATCTCCTTTAAGGTGTTTTACAACTTTGGCTTCAACAGCCGCACCTTCTATGACTGGGGCGCCAATGGTAACGTTACCATTATCATCCAAAAGAAGAACTTTGTCAAAAGTAACTTTTTTACCTTCTTCGGTCTGTAAACGGTGAACGTACACTTTCTGGTCTTTTGCAACTTTAAATTGCTGCCCTGCCATCTCTACAATTGCGTACATAATGCGTTAATTAGATTAATTTATGGTCGCTTTATTAAATAAGCGGGTGCAAATATACTGCTAAATCCTTAATCCACAAGTATTATATCCCGTTTTGGGGCATTATTTTTTTTGATTATTGGAGGATTTAAAAAGTTGCATAAAGGAAAGCGTCAAAATCAAGGTAGTGGCAAACCCCATGATGGCCACGGTAAAAAACACAATACCTTGAAAGTTTTTATAGTCCTTGGACCATACTTTAGAGAGTTCATCCAAAAAAGTACTGTTCAACTCAGTACTATAAAACGCGAAGAAAATAGTGAACAATAGTGTAGCAATAAACCCTGTAGTGATTCCCGCCGTAAATCCATTTCCATAATTGAATCCCTTACCTTGCCTAAGCTTGGTGTACTTTATGGTTTCATAAATACCAAACCCGGTAATAACCCCATTGAATAGGCTATAGAACACATTGGTGTGTTTTCCCATTAGGGATAAGATCAAAAAATACGCGATGAGAACAGCACTTGTAACTATTCCATAGCGAATAGGTAGGGTTAAATTTTTCATCTCATTTTATTTTTAGATGCGATGTTTAATTTACTGAATGTTTACGAATTATCCCATAGATTCTTTTAAAGACTTACAGACTATTCATTCCTCTTGTAAATTTTATCCTATATTTAACGTAACATCAATCAAATAATCAATACCAACCTCGGTAGAACATCGTACATCAACATTAAAATAACATATTATGAAAAGACATTTACTTTCGGTGTTTTTCATACTAGTCATGGCCCATATTCTTGTGGCTCAAGAAGTAGCTTTTGAAGAGTATGATTTGGACAATGGCCTGCATGTCATCTTGCATCGAGACAATACGGCCCCGGTGGTCACCACTGCCGTAATGTACCATGTGGGATCCAAGGACGAAGACCCACAAAAAACCGGATTTGCCCATTTTTTTGAACATTTGTTGTTTGAGGGCACCGAAAATATTGAACGCGGCGAATGGGACAAGATTGTTTCCTCCAATGGTGGAAGGGGCAATGCCAATACGTATTTGGACCGCACCTATTATTATGAAACTTTTCCATCCAACAGTTTGGAAACGGGTCTTTGGCTCGAGTCGGAACGATTGATGCATCCTATTATTGGCCAAGTGGGTGTGGATACCCAAAAAGAGGTCGTTCAAGAAGAACGGCGACTTCGGGTGGACAATTCGCCGTACGGAGCCTTTTTTGAACAAGTCTGCAAGAATCTTTTCGTCAAACATCCTTATCGATGGGCCGTGGTAGGCTCTTTGGAGCATTTGGCCAGTGCTACTTTGGATGATTTCAAAAACTTCAACAAGACCTTCTATGTTCCCAATAATGCGGTTCTGGTAGTGGCGGGTGATTTAGATACCGAAAAGACCAAAAAAATGATCTCTGATTATTTTGGACCTATTCCGAAAGGGGCCGAAATTGATAGGAATCAGATAAAGGAAGACCCGATTACCTCAACCCTTTATGCCACCTACCATGACCCCAATATTCAGATTCCTGCCATTTTCTTGGCGTATAGAACTCCCGGACAGGCTGAAAGAGATGCCTACGTCATCAATATGATTTCCGCCTATTTGAGCGATGGAGAAAGTTCCAAGCTTTATAAGAAATTGGTAGATGATAAAAAGATGGCGCTTCAAGTCTTCGCCTTCCCCTTGGATGGCGAAGATTACAGTGCGTATATTTTAGGTGGTCTTCCCCTTGGAGAATATACCATCCAAGACCTGAAGGATGAAATCGATGCGGAAATCTTAAAGCTCCAAACCGACCTTATTTCTGAAAAAGATTATCAAAAACTTCAAAATAAGTTCGAGAATCGCTATGTGAACGCCAATAGCGGTGTTGAAGGAATTGCCAATTCCTTGGCTGAAAATTATTTGCTCCGCGATGACACCAACCTCATCAATACCGAAATTGATATTTACCGTTCCATTACCCGCGAAGAAATCCTGGAGGTAGCCAAAAAGTACCTAAAAGTGAACCAACGTTTGGAACTGGAGTATTTACCTGAACAAAATGATGCCAATTAAGATGAAAAAGTATATCCTATTTTCTGTACTGTCACTTTTTTGGGCAGTAACAAACGCACAAATAGACCGTAGCACACCACCAAAAAAAGGTCCTGCACCAGAAATAAACCTAAAAGAACCCGCCCGTTTTGAATTGCACAATGGGCTTAAGGTGATGGTAGTGGAAAACCATAAATTACCACGGGTCAATATGTATTTGACCATAGATAACCCTCCTATTTTGGAAGGTGATAAAGCTGGGGTGTCCGATTTGACCTCCGGTATGCTGGGAAAAGGGTCCACCTCCATCCCAAAGGATGATTTTTATGAAGAAGTGGATTTTTTGGGGGCTTCCATAAATATTGGCAGTCAAAGCGCATCAGCCAACTGCCTGTCCAAATACTTTCCAAGAATATTGGAACTCATGGCCGACGCAGCCCTCAATCCCAATTTTACCCAAGAAGAGTTTGAAAAGGAAAAAGAGCAGCTCCTCGCCGGACTAAAAAATCAGGAAAAGGATGTTTCCGCCATTGCAACCCGGGTGCAATTGGCCTTGGCGTATGGCAAAAACCATCCGTATGGAGAAATCACTTCAGAAGAAACCGTAAACAACGTAACCTTGGCCGATGTGGAGCAATTTTACAGAAACTATTTTGTACCCGCCAATGCCTACTTGGTCATTATTGGGGATGTTGATTTTGAAAATGCGAAGGAACTCATCACCAAGAATTTTACGCCATGGTCCAAGGCAGTACCCCCGTCGTTCAGTTATTCAAAACCCACTGATGTGCAGTATACCCAAATCAATTTTGTGGACGCACCCAATGCGGTACAGTCTGAAGTGGCCGTGGAGAACATCACAGAACTAAAAATGAAAGATGACGACTACTTGCATGCCCTACTTGCCAATCGAATTTTGGGAGGAGGTTCGCAAGGCCGGTTGTATCTCAACCTCAGGGAAGATAAAGGCTATACGTATGGGGCTTTCTCCGCCATAAGGGATAATAAGTACAGCCCCATTCGTTTTGATGCTGAAGCACAAGTACGAAATGCCGTAACCGATAGTGCGGTAGTTGAAATTTTAAAAGAAATCGATAAAATCATCAACGAACCTGTAACCGAAGAAGAGCTTTACAATGTCAAGGCAGAATATGCCGGAAACTTTGTCATGGCCTTGGAAAATCCAACAACCATTGCCGCTTATGCCCTTAATATTGAAACTGAGGATTTGCCAAGCGATTTTTACAAAACGTATTTGGAACGCCTTGAAGCGGTCTCCATTGCCGATGTGCGAAAGGCAGCGCAGAAGCACCTTACCACATCAAATGCCAGGGTAGTGGTCGTTGGTAAGGGAAGTGATGTCCAGAAAAATCTTGAAAAAGTCACATTTAAAGGTAAGGAGGTTCCTGTATTTTACTTCGATAAGTTTGCCAACAAAACCGAAAAACCCGAGTACAATGTAGCGGTTCCGGAAGGCATGAGTGCCAACAAGGTCTTGGAGAATTATATTGAAGCCATAGGCGGAAAGGCCAAACTGGAAGCGGTTGAATCCTATGCCATGGTGGCGGAGGCCGTAATGCAGGGCACGACCTTGGAGCTAGAACTAAAAAAGACCTCCCAAGACCAATTTATGCAAGATATAAAGGTGATGGGCAACTCCATGCAAAAACAAGTTTTGGACGGAGATTCAGGTTATATGGTGGTTCAAGGGCAACGAAAAGACCTTTCTCCTGAGGAAATAGCAAAAATCAAAGAAGAATCTGCTGCTTTTCCAGAGCTAAAGTACTTAACGGCAGGCGAAGTTTCCTTGGAAGGCATTGAGTCGGTCGGGGACAAAAAGGCCTATAAACTGAAGATTACCGACAAAAAAACAGCCTTTTATGATACGGAATCGGGTTTGAAGGTACAGGAAATATCTGTGGAAGAAATCCAAGGGCAGCAAATGCAGAATATTATGGGGTTTGATGACTACCAAGAGGTCTCTGGAGTCAAATTTCCCTTTAAGTTGACCCAAAGTATGGGGCCACAAAACTTTGAATTTACTGTAAAGGAACTCAAGGTGAATGAAGGAGTAAGTGCTTCAGATTTTAAATAATAAATGCTCTTTATAAAAAAGAGTTGTCCAACAGTTCACGTTGGTCAGTTTGAGCGCAGTCGAGAACCCAATAAAATGTATAGAAGCAAAGGGTTTCGACTGCGCTCAAACTGACATGGTTTCAATTTAATAGCTTTTTTGGACAGTGTCTTATTTGTGCCCACCTTCTAAAAACTGTATTGAGCAAAGGCTGAAAAATTCCTACCAGGATCATTGATGGGCACTCTTCCATAATCGGCCTGGTTGACAAAGGAAAAATTCAAATGGTTATTATAGGTTACATCAAAAATGTTGGATGCGGCCACACCCAAAATAACATGCTTCAAAGGTTTTGCGCCAAAACTCAAATCCACAATTCCATAGCCATCTGTTACCTGTTCCCCAAATGAATTTGCTATGTGGGATTGTTCTGAGGTTAGGGTGTATGTGGCCCTGGCCCATACTTTCTCTTTTTCAAAACTTAGATTAAAACGGGTAACCAAGGGTGGGGTCAGTGGTAGTGATTCATCCAAATCTTGATTTTTAGCATAGACATAAGATAGTTCCGTTTTAAATGCAAAATCGTCCAAGAAACTCAACTCACCAAAAAGCTCAAAGCCTGTTTTGTAGGCTTCATCCAAATTGGCGAATCGTTTTACTTCGGTGGGTTCCGCCATGGGCATATACTTTTTATCCAAGCTGGGGTCTATCACAGCTACAATATAATTATCGTACATGGCGTAATAGACGGATGCCCCATAATCCAATTGATTAAACATATACCCCTCAAAATTGGTATTGGCTTTCACTCCCAACTCAAACTGATTGTTTATTTCGGCATCCAAAAAAGGGTTACCCACATATTCATAGGGGTCTTGCCCTACCGAAAAATGATCGATAAATCGTTCAACCATATTGGCCGAGCGTACTCCTCTCCCATAGGCCAATTCAAACAACAAATTGGAACTTACCATATATTTCATGGATGTTGTAGTACTGAAATTGTACTCTATTCGAGTATCCAAATTAGGATATTCAGCTACAAAATCGTCAGCTGGTGCATCAGTTTTGGAACGGACCCTATCGTACCTTGCCCCAACATTCAATAGTAGCTTTTCACTAAGTGGATATTTTCCTTCCACAAATGCCCCATAGTCATCAATTTGTCCATCTTGCCAAACCTCGTCCACAAATTCCATGGGCATTGGAAGGGCTTCACCTGTCATCATGTTCTTTTTTACCAAACGGGTCCTTGTTCCCATTCTTCCTACGGAAAAAGCATCTACTCCCGTGTAAAGTTTAAAGTTTTCAACAGGTCGCCATTCCAATTCAATTCTTCCTCCCAATGTGGTGGCTTCCACTTCCGAAATGGCTTCCATCATCATAAAAGTTGGGCGCAATTCATTGGTCATAAAATGATCTACCTTGGAGCGGTAGACCTTAGCACTCAATGTTTTTAATCCTTCGGAAATATTGTCCAACTTATAATCCAAGGAAAGTACATTGCTGTTGTCTTCTTCTGTATCCATAGGGAGTCCAGCATGCAACACATCTCTTCCAAACGATTGCCAAAAACCAAGCTGAATTCTTTGGTTCTTTGTTGGATTATACCCCACCTGAACCCCATAATCCGTACTCTTGAAGGATGACGGCACTTCATTCCCATCTCCATCCTCATAATTTCCAAAATCACGTAATCCAAAATTGAGATTGGCGTCGAACCCTATCCCAACATACTTTACATTGGCAAAACTGGTAATGGCATTACCGTTGTTCTCACCTCCAAAACTCACTTTTCCGTGGTATCCTTTTTCCTGTTTTTCAACTTCTTGGGTTACCAAATTCACAATTCCACCAAAGGTGGGGCCATATCTAAAGGTGTAAGGTCCTTTTACTACCTCGACCCTTTCTATTTCTTCAGGTGTAACGTGTGTGGTTATTGGGTCCATACGATTGGGGCACGCATGCATCACCTTGGTCCCCCCGTTAAATTGAACGTTCAGTTGTTCAGATTGTGATGCGCGAAATGAAGGATCTATGGCATAATTTCCCCTTTTGATCAAGGCAAAACCATTGATATCTTTAAATAGGTCCGCTACATTTTTAGATTGGACGATTTTCTTCTCCGGTTCGCTTGTGAATGCTGAAAAAACAGGGTCTGTTTTTTGTTTCCCTTCTACCAAGACCTCATCCAATACCACCAGTTTGTTGGATAGGGTATCTTGAAAGGGTTGTACTTGGGCATAGGACATACCCGTCCCAAAAAGCAAAACGCAAAGTCTTGCTGATGCAATTTTATTCATTTTTGATTTTAGGTTTAAGATTATACATGTTTGGCAATGGGTTTTTGCCATTTTATGTGTTAAATCTTAAACCATGGGCGGCTTATATGAGGTATTGCTATATCTGAAGGAATAGTTGTTGCTGTAGTGAAAATGTGCTTTTTTCACTTCCATAGTTTTCCTTAAGCCAAAGTCTAGGGGCTCTACCAAAAAGACCAATACTTGTTCCCATCCTATTATGGGCATGGGTTGTTGGTCATCAGTTTGTGCTTGAAGCATTTTAGCAAGCATACATTTACCATCGCATTTTAATTCTGGTCTGTCCTTGTTCTCACAAAGCTGCTCAATAAAGCCCTCCCTATCCATACTGTAATAGAGGTACATTGCTGAAAAGCGGAGATTGCTCATCAAAATAAAGGCCACAAAAAGGCACGAAAAAACAAGCTGTTTTGTAGTGATATGTTGTGATGACCTGAGCAAAGGCTTTCAATTACTTGATAGAAATGCAAATATAAATCTGAGGAAAGAAATATTGACTGATAATAATCATACATTAACACATATTAGAGATTTATTAGTCCCAACAATGATTTAGATACTTAAATTTGTCTAACATAAATCAAACCCATGAAAAAATTTCTTTTCTTATCTGTTTTCGTTATCTCAATAGCATTTCTTGCCTGTAAACAAGAAAAAAAGGCCCCAGAAGGCCCTTCTCAGATGGAAAGTGTAATGGCCATCCATGACGAGGTAATGCCCAAAATGGGAACCATTGGCAAACTTGTTGGAGAACTTAAAGAGAAAGTGGACACTACGGAAATGGGTCAAAAGTATGAAGTGGCCATGAAAGACCTTCAAGAAGCCAATATGGCCATGATGGATTGGATGAAGGACTTTGGGGACCGGTTTAATTCTGATGAAATATTGAACGGGAAAGAACTCACCGAAGAAAAACAGCAATGGTTGGATGAAGAGGAAGAAAAGGTAAAAGTAGTCAAGGAAAAAATTAACGGCAGTATTGAAAGGGCTAAAGCTCTGCTCGCCAAAGACACTGTACAATAATTACTTTTTCCACCGTAAGGTTTCCATTATCCTACGGATATCGTTCTGCAGGTACATGGCCGCCGGAAGAATGGAATCGTAATTGGGTTTGGCATAAAAATAAAGTGATCCGGTTATAAAGTGCTCCGTGCTATCGGTCACATAAAATTGGGATTGGGAAGCGGCATTCCCACTCACTTCATAAAACATGCCATACACCCCATCTTCCGGGTTAACAAAGGGTTGGTCTATGATATTATCGGCCTTCCTTACATGCTCATAGGATAGTTTTTGGGCGTCTATCAACAAAGTATCCAAATTGCCATGAACCGGTTTGTAGGTAAGGTAGATGGAGCCCTTCATCATGGGATAATCCAAGACCAAGGAGCAATCTGAGTTCTCCTTTATATTGGACAGCACATTTTGATCAAAAGAATAGGGACAATCAAGATTTGATTCTGCATAGTCTGCCCGAGGATAGTCCAAACGGAGCATGGCCTTGGGTTTGGGCTGTACATCATTCTTACAGCTGCCCATTAAAACGATTACCAACAAATAAAAAAGAAGGTTATGCTTCATGGGGCAGTGTTACTTTTATGCGTTTCAATCTTTTTTTATCCAAACTTTCCACGATAAATTGATACTTGTTGAAGTTCACTTTTTCCCCACGTTTGGGGAAACTTCCAGAAATCTCCAATACAAACCCCGCAATGGTTTCGGACTCTCCCTTTTTCGACTCGAATTCCTCTTCATTTTCAATCTTCACTACCCGATAGAAATCTTTTAATGCTGTTTTTCCATCAAAAACATAGTTATAATCGTCCAATTTTGAGAAAATAAGGTCTTCATCATCAAATTCATCACTGATATCGCCCACAATTTCCTCAATGATGTCCTCCAAGGTCACAATGCCAGAAGTTCCACCATATTCATCCACCACCACGGCCAAATGATTTTTCTTATCCTGAAATTCCAACAGCAAGTCATCCAACTTTTTATTCTCCGGAACAAAATAGGGTTCGCGAATCAAAGACATCCAGTTAAATGTTTTCCGTTCTATGTAGGGCAAGAGGTCTTTCACATAGAGAACACCAAGTACATTATCCATATTCTCCGAAAAAACAGGAATACGGGAATATCCATTTTTTTTGATTTCCTGAAGTACCTCCGGAAACTTCATCTTTTCGTTAAGGGCAAAAATATCGATGCGGGGGCGCATTACCTGTTTGGTATCTGTATTTCCGAAGGTCACGATCCCTTCCAAGATTCGCTGTTCCTCTCTTGTGGTATCCCCTTCTGAAGCCAATTCCAAGGCCTGTGACAAATGGTTCACACTGAAACTGGATTTTTGTTTTCCCAATTTATCCTCTAAAAATAGGGTGGCGGACCGCATGGGGGCGCTCAATGGTGTGAACATCGCATTCAACCCTTTTAAAGGCAGTGCCATAAAATAGGAAAATTGCACCCGGTTTCTATTGGCATAAATCTTAGGAAGGATTTCTCCAAACATCAAAATAAGAAACGTGGCCACCACCACTTCCAACAAAAAACGCCATGTTCCATCAATATTTGCAAATATGGTATTTCCGATGGAGCTGAACAGGAGCACAATACCAATATTGATTGCGTTATTGGTAATAAGTATGGTAGCAAGGAGTTTCTTGGGTTTCTCCAATAGCTGAACAATCAGTTTTCCGCGTGACGTGTCTCTTTCCTGCATCTCGTTCAAATCGGTTTGCGAGAGACCAAAAAGAGCCACCTCGGCTGCCGAAATCAGGGCCGATCCACCTAGAAGAAACAAAAGCACAACTATTTTTATGGCGAAGATACCATTAACTGCTGCGAAGAAAAACACCAAACAATGGGGCTCAGGATCCAAATTGAATTGCTTTAAACTTGTATTTAAAAGGGTAGGTCGTCATCCTCTTCAGTATCGTCAACCGGCACCTCTGGTGCAGTGGATTTAATCGGACTGTCCTGAGGCGGGGTCCCCGATGACTGTTGTACATTGGCCATACCTTCCTGTCCGGCAGACTGGCTTTCTTTCTTAGTGGTCAAAAAGGTAAAGTCCTGCACATGTACCTCTGTGGTGTACCTCATGTTGCCGTCTTCCCCTTGCCATTGCCTGTTTTTCAATCTTCCTTCCACATAGACCTTATCTCCCTTGCTCAGGTACTTTTCACAAATTTCAGCGGCCTTGTTCCGTACTACAATATTGTGCCAGTCGGTATTGGTGACCTTCTCTCCAGTTTGCCTATTGGTATAGGTTTCATTGGTGGCCAAAGGAAACCGGGCAATGCAATTGCCTCCCTCAAAATAGTGGATTTTTACTTCGTCTCCCAAATGCCCGATCAGCATTACTTTGTTCAATGTTCCGCTCATACGTCTTTAATTAATCAAAAGTACTAAATTTTAAATGTTTCAATGAAATCTGCAATCAAAACTGGAACAGGAAAAGCTGTTATTTTCTGCCATGAAATACCATTGGCCAACAAACCGTCTGTTTTTAGAATCCAAAACTTGGTATGCAAATGCTGATGTGAAAGTTTATGTGTGATGGGTTCAGAATTATATAAGGAAAGTGATTTTGTTTCAGGGAAGTTGTTTTTGCCAGTCAAACTTTTTTCCATTTCATCAACCTGAAACTCTTTTTCCGATTCCAATAAAGGAAATTGATATAGGTTTTGCCATATTCCACGGCCTTTACGTTGCTCCATCAACGTGTTTTCATCGTCATCTAGAAACACTAAATAATTAAAATGACGGTCTTTGATCTTGGTCTTGTTCAATTTCACAGGAAGCACATCTACTTTGTTTTCTTTTAAAGCAACACAACTGTCTTGCAAGGGACAAAGCAGACAATACGGTTTTTTGGGAGCACACTGTATGGCTCCAAACTCCATGATGCCCTGATTATAGTCCCTAACATTTTTAATGCCCATAACCTCTCTGGCCAACTCCTTAAAGTATTTAACGCCCTCGGTACTGTTAATGGGAAGTTCCACTCCAAAGTATCTGGCAAGCACGCGATACACATTACCATCCACAACCGGTTCTGGCACATCAAAACAGATGGATGCGATAGCACTTGCTGTATAATCACCAACTCCTTTAAGGGATTTTAGCCCCTCATAGGTTTGAGGAAATACGCCATCGTAATTATTTACAACCATTTTTGCCGTGGCATGAAGATTCCGTGCCCGGGAATAATACCCAAGTCCCTGCCACAGTTTTAAGACTTTATCCTCTGATGCATTTGCCAAATCATGGACCGAGGGAAAAGCCTCCAAAAACCTGTGGTAATAAGGCATTCCCTGTACCACCCTTGTCTGTTGGAGAATAATTTCAGACAACCAAATCTTATACGGATCACGAGTGGAACGCCATGGAAGTTCGCGCTTATTTGACTGGTACCACCCCAAAATTTTTTCGGAAAAAGACATCTAGAAAAATACTATTGCCAAAATGTATGAGTTTATATACTTAAAATTAAAGGCTTTAAACAAAAGATTAATTTAAATTTTTATATTTGCAAGCCGAAAAAATAAGAAAAATAATCAAGAGAAATGACGAAAGCAGATATTGTAACTAGAATCTCAGAAAAACTAGGAATTGAAAAAGGAGACGTACAAGCAACAGTAGAATCTTTTATGGAGGAGGTTAAGTCTTCCTTGGAAAACGGAGACAACGTTTATTTAAGAGGTTTTGGTAGCTTTATCATCAAAACAAGAGCGGAAAAAACCGGTAGGAACATTTCAAAGAACACTACCATTAAAATCCCTGCACATAATATTCCAGCCTTCAAACCAGCAAAAGTTTTTGTAGAAGGCGTTAAGAGCAACGTACAAGTAAAATAATATAACTAACACAAAAGGAGAGCCCTATGCCGAGTGGTAAAAAAAGAAAAAGACATAAGGTAGCTACCCATAAGCGTAAAAAACGCAGGAGAGCTAACCGACACAAGAAAAAGTAGTTGTTAGCCAACTACTTTTTCATTTTTTATTTACACGTTCTTTGACATAGAGATTCAAGAAACGAATTTCAGTCGGTTCGAAAAATAACCGATTCCATATATTGTTTAATCATTTATCCCAAAAACCTTTATGGGATAAATACAAAATCGATTCAGGTGAATAGAGAATTAATTGTTAGATCTAGTCCTGAAGCAGTCGATTTTGCCTTACTCAAAGATGGAAAACTTATAGAATTACACAAAGAAGAGGACAACAACAACTTTTCCGTAGGGGATATCTTCCTAGCCAAGATACGAAAACCCGTTACAGGCCTAAACGCGGCATTTGTCAACGTAGGTTATGAAAAAGATGCGTTCCTGCACTATCATGACCTTGGTCCGCAACTGTCCTCCATGTTGAAATTCATCAAAAAAGTTAGAACAGGGAAGTTAAAAGACTATGCCCTTAAAGATTTTCCATTTGAAAAAGATATAGACAAGAATGGCAGCATCAATGATGTTATCAAAGCCAATCAGTCATTATTGGTACAAATTGTAAAAGAACCCATCTCCACCAAGGGTCCAAGAATAAGCTCAGAACTTTCCATTGCTGGGCGTTACTTGGTCATGGTGCCTTTTTCAGACCGGGTCTCGGTATCACAAAAGATAGCGAGCAAGGAGGAAAAGGACAGGCTCATACGACTTGTAAAGAGCATTAAGCCCAAGGGATTTGGGGTTATTATCCGTACCGTAGCAGAAGGCAAAAAAGTTGCAGAACTAGACAAAGATCTTCAGAACTTGTTTTCCAAATGGATAACAATGTGCAAGAAATTGCAGAGAGCATCGCATCCTTCCAAAGTATTGATTGAGCTCAATAGAGCTTCATCTATTTTAAGGGATGTTTTCAACGATTCCTTTACAGGAATCCATGTTGATGAAGAAACGCTCTACAACCAAATCAAGGATTATTTGCACGAAATAGCACCCGAAAAAGAATCCATTGTAAAACTATATACGGGTTCAGCCCCTATTTTTGAAAAGTTCGGTATCGAGCGTCAGATCAAGACCTCGTTCGGACGTACGGCCTCAATGAGCCGTGGGGCATATCTTGTAATAGAACATACCGAAGCCCTGCACGTCATTGATGTGAACAGTGGCAACCGTTCCAACAAGGCCAAGAACCAAGAAGATACCGCCTTGGAAGTAAACATGCTCGCCGCCACAGAAATTGCAAGACAATTGCGTTTGCGTGACATGGGCGGAATCATAGTAGTGGATTTTATAGACATGACCCGTGGTGAACACAGGAGAAAGCTGTTCGATCACCTACGGAATGAGATGAAGGACGATAGGGCAAAACACAAAATTTTGCCGCCCAGTAAGTTTGGACTTGTACAGATTACAAGACAACGGGTCCGTCCTGAGATGAACATTAAGACCAGTGAGGAAAACCCAAATGGCACAGGTGCCGAAGTGGAAGCCCCCATCGTCTTGATAGACCACATCCAATCAGATTTGGAGCGAATCCTAAAAGGGGACCACAAGAACAACGGAATTGTATTGAACATACACCCGTTCATTGCGGCCTACATTACCAAAGGATTCCCCTCCATACGTTCCAAATGGTTCAAAACCTATAAAAAATGGATCAAGGTACAACCTAGGGATGCCTACAAATATCTTGAATACCGCTTTAAGGATAAAGACGGTAAAACAATACGACCATAATAATAAGCGACTCCAGAAATGGGGTCGCTTTTTTTGTTTCTACCAGTTTGGGGCAAAACAGTATTTTTGATAACCTATCATCTTGAAAATGAAAATCACCATCCTTTCCCTATTGAGTATTTTGATCATGGCATGTTCCTCTAAAACAGAAGAATCATTATCAACTATATTGCAGCAATCTCCCAACATAAAAGGTAAAGAAAACTACTTAAGTTCTCCCTACGTTACTGCTGGGAACAGGGTCTATATGGTTGGCCATCAAGATGGGACCTTCCCTGATTTGGGCTGGCATATAAAAGGAGAAATGGGAGGGATTTGGAACCACCCCATAAAACTTATGGATGGTTTTGAAGCGGAAATGACTGTTAATGGCCACGTATTACAACTGAACAAAGCCACTGAGTTTGTAAACCACCCCTATGCGAACAAACATGTGTTCAAGTTTGAGGAGGAAGGCCTCCTTGTAGAACGAATTCAATTTGTGCCAGATCATCTCCAGGGTATTTTAATCCAGTTTGTCATAAAAAACAACACCCAAGAAAATATTGAAAGCAATGTAAAGTTTATCGGTCATACCAACTTGCGACCAACCTGGTTAGGGGAACGTTCAAATATGGTGGATACTAAAGATATTGCCATTTTCGAAGAAACCTATTGGATGGTAAAGGATAGTTTAAATTCTTGGTATACTGTTTTTGGTGCTGACCAAGTGCCCGTTTCTTCAAAAAATCTAAAAAATCCCAGCAAGCCCAATGGAGTATCCAATTCACTTGAATATGTTGTTGAGATTCCTGCAAACTCTACTAAAACACTAAATTTTACAATAGCAGGATCATATATTTCCCGTGAAGAAGCCATTATGGGCCATCATACCATTCTGAAAAACTTTGTTCCTTTGGTCAAGGAAAAAAAATCGCGTTACGAGCAATTGGCAAAGCAGTCCAAACTTACCATACCGGACAAACACCTGCAAGACACCTTTGAATGGCTGAAATATAATTGTGATTGGCTTGTACGCACCATTCCCGAAATTGGTACCGGCATTGGTGCAGGTATACCCGATTATCCATGGTACTTTGGAGTGGATAGCGAATATGCTCTTAAAGGGTATATGGCCATTGGGCAAAACGAGATTGTCAAAAAAGCCATTGCGCTTTTGGACAGTGTTTCAATGGCCGCAAACAATAACGGCAGGATTCTTCACGAAATGTCTACCAATGGTGTTGTTTTCAATAAGGGAAATATAAATGAAACTCCCCAATTTGCGTCATTGATATGGGAAATATATAAATGGAACGGCGATAAAGAATTTCTTGAAAACTATTTTCCAACGATAAAAAAAGGATTAAAATGGTTATTGGAGGAAAATGATGATAACAAAAACCTTTTTCCAGATGGTTTTGGAATGATGGAAATACACGGTCTTGACAGTGAAATGATCGATGTTGCCTCCTACACACAAAGAGCTTTTGCCGATGCTGCACTTATAGCCAAGGAGCTGAACAAACCTGAAATGGCAGTGGAATACCAACAATTGGCAGATCAATTGAAAGAAAAAATAAACACACAATTTTGGTCTGATACTTTTCAATCCTATGCCGATTTCATTGGCACGGATGAGCAAGCACTGCATTTAATAGAAGACGCCTTGGTTAGGGCCGATACCTTAAACAAACCATGGGCAGTTGATGAACTCAAGGCCACCAAACAACAGATTTTGAGCCATCCGTCCAAAGAACCAAGACCTTTTGTACTCTACCACAATTGGGTGGCAAACACTCCTATGGAAATGGGCATTGCCGACTCATCAAAAGCAATTTCGGCCTTGAACAATGCAAAGCAATTCACAAATCCCTTTGGGGTATTTGTAACAGGCATTGATCGTGACGAAAGCGCGGGCAAAGATGATGGATCGTTCAAGGGAAGTAAGGTGTTTTCCTATACGGGTGCCGTGATGACGCTGCCCACTGGGGTGCAAGCGGTGGCAGAAAATAATTATGGCCGTCCGGACCTAGCACTGGAATATTTAAAAAGAATGTCTCGCACCTTTAGCTATGCACTTCCCGGAAGTATTTATGAGGTATCTCCCGACTACGGAATGATGACCCAGGCTTGGAACATATATGCTTTTGCGGTACCCATTATCAACCAGTTCTTTGGCATTAAGCCCATGGCCCACAAGAAAACCATTAGTATTGAACCCCAAATGCCAAAAGAATGGGACAATGCTTCATTGGAAAATGTAAAAGTTGGAGACAATGAAATCTCTATATGGCACAAAAAAACCAAGGATCTTTATCAAATCAAAATACAACAGGTACAACCCGATTGGGATGTTAAGCTTATTTTACCAGAGGGAAACTATACGATAATTGAAGGCAATCCAGAAACAATAAAGGAAAACGGCAAAACCACATTCACTTTTTCCGATAAGATGATTGTGGTGACCAAAAGCTAAGTCAAGATGAACTCACAGTTTTCCCATCGGAAATATTATTCGCTCCACGAGGCCACAAAAAAAATGGAACACTACTGTGCCTACCAAGAGCGTTGTCATTATGAGGTCATTGAAAAATTAAGGGGCATGCACATGATACCTGAAGCCATTGACCAAATTGTGTCTCACCTGATCCAAGAAAATTATTTGAACGAGGAGCGTTTTGCCAAAAGTTTTGCCCGAGGAAAGTTCAACATTAAAAAATGGGGGAGGAACCGGATTGTTAGGGAATTAAAACAGCGGCAGATTTCGCCCTTCAATATTAAAAGTGCACTCTCAGAAATTGGGGAAGAAGATTATCATGACACCTTGGATGAGCTAGCCAAAAAAAGATTGAATCAGATCAAGGAACAAAACATCCAAAAAAGAAGGAAAAAATTGGCAGATTACCTCCTTTACCGAGGCTGGGAAAGCCATTTGGTCTACGAAAAACTCCAGGAATTGATTTAACTATTTCTGAGCCAATACTCTTTCGGTACGAAGAACAGCCTCTTCATTTTTCCAATCAATCCACTTTTGTCCCTTTAGTCTGCGCATTAAATTATCAAAATGGCGCATAAAGAAAATGTTGTAGACAGCCTTCCCAAAATTTTTGGGTTTTCGGGCAATGGCCCGCAGACTCATGGAAAATCCAGGGGTAATGTACTTCATGTGATGCCAATACCCTTCAGGTATGTAAAGCACATTTCCATGTTCCAAATGGGCCACGTGACCCTTGGCATGTTTTAGGGCAGGCCATTTGTCCAAATCAGGGGTGTCAAAATCAATATCTTCCCGAGTGATCAAAGAATGTGGAATTTTATACAAAAACTTGGTCTCGGATTGAGAAAACAGGATACATTGCTTTTTTCCTTCAAAATGAAAATGAAAAATGTTGGCCAAGTCAATATCGTAATGCATAAAAGTGTGGGAGTTGCTTCCACCAAAAAACAACATGGGAAGTCCTTTCATCAAAGGCAATCCAAAATCGGGATATGAAAAATCCTTTTGTAACTGAGGCACCTCCTTCAAAACATTCCACAGAAAAATTCGGTATTTGGTGGGCTTGCTTTTTAGCAGGTCTATGTATTCCCGCATCTTCATTTTAGCGTGTGGCTCATTAAAACCTTCATTGTGCTTTACCGGACGATCATCATATAGCGGCACTTCCTTATCACCTGCCACATCTTTCATATAATCCAAATTCCATTTGGAATAAGCGGGCCAATCCTCAATAAACCGTTCTATGACCACGGGCTTTTGAGGGTTGAAGTATTTTTGGATAAACTCTTTTTTGGAAAGAGTCTCCTCCCTGGGAATCTGTTGAAGGTTCAGTTTCAAGATTTCAATGAGTTTGAAACCGCTAAATTAGTAAAAAGGTCAATATAAAATGAGAAGCCTATTCCTTGGAGACCAACCCAGATTTTTGTTTGGCAGCTTCGTTACGGTCAATCATATGCCCTGGTCTGGACCATTTTGGTTTTTCTCCCAAAGGTTGGAATTGCGATTCAGCGGCTTCCACAGTCTTGGGCTGAGGCGCTTTCACGAAGGCCTTTTGCGGATTCAATCCCAATTGTTGGAACATGGCCATATCCTCATTTACATCAGGATTTGGGGTGGTCAACAATTTATCTCCTGCAAAAATGGAATTGGCGCCTGCAAAAAAGCACATCGCCTGACCTTCACGGGTCATTTCAGTCCTACCGGCGGACAAACGCACCTGTGTCTTGGGCATTACAATTCGGGTGGTGGCCACCATGCGGATCATTTCCCAGATTTCAACGGGTTTTTGATCTTCCATAGGCGTACCTTCAACAGCTACCAAGGCATTGATCGGCACCGATTCAGGTTGTGGATTTAAGGTGGAAAGGGCCACCAACATTCCGGCACGATCTTCCGCAGATTCACCCATACCAATAATTCCACCACTGCACACCGTTACATTGGTCTTACGGACATTCTCAATGGTCTGCAAACGATCTTCGTAGCCCCGGGTAGAAATGACTTCCTTATAATATTCCTCTGAAGTATCCAAGTTATGATTGTAGGCATACAGCCCTGCTTCGGCCAATCGTTTTGCCTGATTTTCGGTAACCATTCCCAAGGTACAGCACACTTCCATTTCCAATTTATTGATGGTACGGACCATATCCAAAACCTGGTCAAACTCAGGACCGTCCTTTACGTTTCGCCATGCAGCGCCCATACAGACCCTAGAACTTCCAGAAGCTTTGGCGCGAAGTGCCTGTGCCTTCACCTGTTGAACCGTCATTAAATCATTGCCCTCAATATCGGTATGGTAGCGAGCAGCTTGGGGGCAATACCCACAATCTTCCGGGCAGCCTCCAGTTTTAATGGAAAGCAGAGTGGAAACCTGCACGGTGTTCGGGTCATGGTGTTCCCGGTGTACGGTAGCTGCTTCATACAGCAATTCCATTAATGGTTTGTTATAAATTTCAAGGATTTCTTCCTTGGTCCAGTTGTGCTTTGTGCTGCTCATAATACTTGGAATCTGATTCAAAAATAAAGCATTCTTCACTATTAAAACCAAGAAAGCTTCGATTTAAGAACTCATCTATTTTTTATTGACTTGGGTGCTTCAAAAGAATACTCACCGCATTTCCTCCAAAGCCCACGGCATTTACCATCACCGTTTCCACCTTTTTTTGTTCATTGTTGTTTTGATAAAAGGGAGTTGGAATGTATTGCCGATGTTTCAACATTAAAACGCCTAACTCCAGACTCAACAACCCGGAAGCACCAAAGGTGTGCCCCACTTTCCATTTGTTGGTAGTTAAGTACGGTGTGCCGTCCCCAAATACTTTTTTGATGGCATTGAACTCGGTTAAATCCCCCTTAATGGTTCCGGGGGCGTGCATTACAATGGCATCCACTTTATCAATTCCCGCACTTTTTAAGGCCATTTTCATGGAATCCTGAAAGCATTGGGCATCTGTGGAAATGGAAACACCGTGTTCCAACGGCTCTGTAGCATAACCAATACCGGCTACCAAAGCCATTGCATTGGATTTTTTCCCTTTTTCCAAACAGGCCAGCGCAGCGGCTTCTCCCAAAACCATGGTGTTTTGATTCTTTTGTAAATCCATGGCTTTGCAGGGATGGATGTCCTTTTCTCTGGTATAAATCTTTAAGGCCCGCATTTGAGCAATGGTAAATGGGGTCAGCGGAGCCTCACTGCCTCCTACCAAAAATTTGTCCGTCAATCCACTTTGAATCCACGCTACTGCATTCAATACTCCATGTAAGGCTGTAGAGCAGGTGATGGAATGTGAAATCTCTGGTCCTTTCGATTTTAGGTCGTGCGCTACCCAAGACGAAATGTTGCCCAAAGTGGTGGTGGGCGAAGTCAGGGTGGATGATTTTCCCTGTTCCAAAAACTCTTGGTGATATTTTTCAAATAGGGAGGTTGCCCCTCTTGATGAACCTATGTTGACACCAAAGTTGGATTCTGATTTCCACCCAGCTTCTTCAATCACCTTTCGGGCCGTGTAGATGGCAAACAAAACGGTGTCGTCCAATTCCTTGTATTTATAGTCGGATTGGCGAAGTGTTTCAATGACCTTTTTCATCCCTTTGTTTAAAGGGGAGACCCACACTTCCTGTTTTCCAATTTCAGCTTTGGAAAAGCCATGGTTTTTATCCAAGTAGGAATTCCAAACTTCCTCTGCACCATCCCCCAAGGATGAAATTGATGACAATGCAGTTATGGAAATAGGTTCTTTCAACATACATTCAACTTATACCAATTCCAGAGCTGATTTAATTGCTCCATAAATCCGTTCCATTTGCTCTTTTGTTGTGATGAAAGGCGCTAAAATATAAATGGTATGGCCTAAAGGCCTCAGGAATACCCCATGATCCATAAAATGGGTAAAGAGTTTGTTCCGCAAATTCCCATAGCGCTCCATTTTTACACTCAAGTCCAACGCGTAAATAACTCCCAGTTGCCGCGTATTGGCCACTTTTGGATGAATCTTTATCTCTTCATTAAACTTTTGGTGCCATTGGATGCTATTCCGTATCCCGTTCTGGATTTCATCGGTTTGAAGCAACTCCAACGCTGCCAATGCCGCTGCACAGGCCAATGGGTTTGCTGTGTACGTATGCCCATGGAACAACCCTTTGGCCATGTCGTCGCTATAAAACGCCATATAGAGATCTTCGGTACACGTGGTAAGCCCCATGGGAACAAGACCAGCTGTCAAAGCTTTGGATAGGCACATGATATCTGGCTTGGTTTCCAAATAATCGGAGGCGAAAAATTTCCCTGTTTTTCCAAACCCCGTCATTACCTCGTCGGCTATCAGCAGTACGCCATGTTCCTTCAAAAGAGCAAGAATTTTATCTAAGCCATCAACATTGTGCATTTTCATGGCGGCTGCACCTTGAACCAAAGGTTCATAAATAAAGCCTGCAATATTGTTGTGTTCCAATCGCTGTTTGAGTTGGGACAAAATCTGGTCAATATTGGTTTTTGTGGGTACTGGAATACGCTCCACTTCAATAAAAAAATCCTCGAATGGGCCATTGTATACGGAAAGTCCCGAAACCGACATCGCCCCAAAGGTGTCGCCGTGAAAGCCTTCTTCAAAAGCCAATAAAATAGTGCGCTTTTCACCTTGGTTATGGTGATATTGCAAGGCCATTTTTATCCCCACCTCAGTAGCCGTGGAACCGTTGTCTGAAAAGAAAAGTTTCTCTTGATTTTTGGGAAGGATCTTGATGAGCTCTTCGGACAACCGAACTGCTGGTTCATGTGTAAAACCACTGAACACCACCTGGTCCAACTGCTGCATCTGTTCTGTGACCTTTTTCAAAATATAAGGATTGCAGTGCCCGTACATGCAGGTGTACCACGATGCAATGCCATCCACATAATCCTTTCCATTCTCATCAAAAATCAAGGTTCCTTCGGCTTTTGCGATGCCCAACAAGTCTGGACTTACCTTGTGCTGGGTGAGCGGGTGCCAAAGGTGCTTTTTGTCCCTGTCCGATAATTTTTCCAATGCTTCTATCTTACGCAAACCCCTTAATTTATATATCTTGCAAAGATGACAATTAATAGCCAAAAAACTTAATCCAGCCTGTGCTTAATAAAATCTCCTCTCTTACTTCAATCCGATATGAAGACTTTAATTGGAAGACGGTTTTGTTACTATTCTTTTTGGTGGCCCTTTTTATCCGATTTCCCTTTTTCTTCAGGGATTACATTGATAGGGACGAGAGCACTTTTATCATCATGGGGCAATCGTGGGTGAACGGTCATTTGCCCTACACCCAGCTTTGGGATTTAAAACCCCCCATTACTTTTTTGTTCTTCGCCATCGTCATAAAAATCTTCGGAAAAAGTTTCATTGCCATCCGGGTATTTGGAACGGTACTAGTGGCATTGACTTCCTTGTTCACGTATGGAATAGCTTCCAAAATAACCTCAAAAAAAATAGCCTTTTGGTGTGCGGTATTCTGTGTTTTCTTTCTAAGTCTCTTTGGAAGTATGCAGGGCGTAATGTCCGAACATATCTGCACCTTCTTTTTTATGGCCGGTTTGTATGTGGTCTTTCTCAAAGAGCATAAATTGTGGTATTTTATTTCTGGACTTTTCTTGGGGCTTGCGGTCATGTCCAAATTAAATATGGCCTATCCTGTTTTAATTTTGGGGCTATACCTTTTATGGGTCGGGTATAAAAATGGGCAATTGTGGCCCACCATCCAAAGCTTGACATTAATGGGTATGGGCTCAGTCTTAATCTTGTTGTTAACCGCTCTTCCCTACTACCTAGACGGAAACATACACCTTTGGTGGCAATCCATTTTTGAAGCCCCGCTGGCCTACTCCGAAGGAAAGTTTCATTCTCCCTTTAAAACATTGCCCTTTTTAATCGTGATTTTGGGCTTTCTCGCTGCCGGATTTGCAACAAAAATAATTGACTGGAACACTAGGGAACTTCAGATTTTAACCGCTGTTGTTGTGGGAACTTTATTGTCTTTTATGCAAGCGGGCAAAGTCAATGGTCATTACCTCATTCAACTTTATCCTTTGATTTTGATTCCATTTAGTATGGCCATGGGAAAACTTCCCCAACCTAAAAAACGATATAGACCTTTACTTGTTTTCTTTTTGGTGCTGATACCAATGGAGTCCTATCTGGAATACGCCAATATTGTTTCTAACAAAATGGAAAAAGGTTCTTTTTTTAATGGGGAGGGAATTGATGTACCCAAATATATTGCAACCCATAATCTTGAAACCAAAAACATCTTTTTTACGGAATACCATATTGGATACTGGGTGCTGAATGAGAGTCCCCCTACCAAGGCAGCTACGCATCCGAGCAATGTGGTACGTGATGAGATTTTTCCTTATATGGAAAATCCGAGAAAAACCGGAATGGAAGAATTACGATATATTATGGAAGTGATTCAACCACAAACTTTAGTGGCTCGGGACGGAAAAAAAATCTTTGACAAAAAACTAATTGAATACAACGCATATATTGATTCATATCTTGCAGAACATTATACCCTGGTTGAAAAAGTAGGCCGTGGCCTTATTTACCAACGGTTAAAATGATTCCAAAGCCGGTTTCAATTGCTTGGCATATTTTCGGATGACTTCCTTGCTGAATTTTTGCTCTTCATTGATTCGTCCCAAAAAAGTCACTTTGGATTTCTTCAAAATAATTTCCTCGGTTGTTGGGTACTCATCACCACTAAAAATAATCCCGACTTTCACATTCTTTTCCCTGAGCTTTTCCAAGGTCAACAGCGTATGGTTTATGCTTCCCAAATAGTGCCGGGACACCACGATTACTTTGTAATTGGGTTGAATAAGGTCAAAAATGGTATCCGTAACATTTAAGGGCACCAACAATCCTCCTGCACCTTCAATCACCAAATGGTTTTCGATTTCAGGTGGAACGATTTTGTTTAAATCAATGGTAATCCCATCAATATCCGCAGCGGCATGAGGGCTCATTGGCGTTTTTAAGGCGTAGCTATTGGGGTGGATAACCGTTTTATTGTTAGAAATAAGGGATTTCACTTTATGGCTGTCCGAATTATCGAGGTCTCCTGCCTGGATGGGTTTCCAATAATCTGCTTGTAGGGCCTCCACCACAATGGCACATGCCACCGTTTTTCCCACTTCTGTTGAAATTCCCGTTATGAATAGTTCCATTATTATTGAGGTCTTGTAATAAAATTACACTGCGTACATCTATATTTTGCCGACTCAAAAAACGGAAACAATTTAAAGAAAAGACCTTTTCTTGAATAATATTTTTCAGACTTGGCGGCCTTGCAGTTTGGGCATACAATCAAACTTCCTTTTTCATCCCTCGCATAGCTTTTAATCTCTTCATAAACCTTCATGGCTTCGTCTTTTTGTGATTCGTAAACCTGCAGACGGATGCGCGAATAACTGGTGGCCGTATGGTAATTCAGGTTCTCCTCCCAGATAAAAGCAGAGATTCCTTCAGATTCGAGCTTTGCCTTGGCAATTTGAGCATCTGACTCTAGAAAAAATGAATCAATTGTATAAAATTCCTTTTTCACTCAAATGCATTTTTAGTGTTTTCAAAACTTGTGATATTTCCTCCTTTGTGTTGAAGGCATGCAAACAAAATCGTAACCGTTCTCCCCCTTCTTTTACGGTCGGTGAAAGTATGGGCCGTACATCAAAACCCTCATGCTGCAATTGCACTGCGATTGACTTTACTGTTGCATTGCCCGGAATAATGGCACATTGAATGGCCGAGTTGCTTTCGATAAATAAATCAGCTACCCCCAACTCCTCCACATTCGTTTTAAAATAGTCGATATTCTGCTGAAGTAACTTACATTGTTCCAAACCAAAATCCCTTAGGTAATGATAGGAAACCAAGAGTGCGGCAACGGAATGGGGTGGTAATGCCGTTGTATAGATCAAACTTCTAGCAAAATTGACCAAATATTTTTTTAAGGCTTCACTCCCTAAAATGGCAGCCCCATGAGAACCTAGAGCTTTTCCAAACGTAATGATTCGGGCAAAAACCTGCTCCTCCAATCCTAATTGGCACGTTAAATCCCGTCCCTCTCCAAAAATCCCGGTGGCATGGGCCTCATCCACAATCAAATGACAGCCATTCTCAGTGCACAAATTGGCCAAAGCCACTAAATCTGGTGAATCTCCATCCATGGAAAAAACGGATTCAGTAACTACATAAATTTCAGGTTCGCCGTCCATATTTCGACTGCGCTCAATATGACGGCCCAAATCACTGCTGCTATTATGGGCAAACCTGTAGCTCTTGGCATGTGTCATTTGGATGCCATCCCGAATACTGGCATGAACCAATTCATCATAAAAAATGATGTCGCCGCGTTGAGGCACCGAAGAAAAAAATCCAACGTTGGCATCATAACCCGAATTGAAAACCACAGCTGAAACGGCTTTATGGTACCCTTTCAAAAAATCTTCCAGTTCAGTGTATAGGACATGATTCCCCGTCAGTAACCTAGAACCGGTGGCACCATTTTTTTGAGGTTTTATTTTGAGAAAATTAGAAGCTTCTTTGGTCAGGTTCTCGTTTTGGGCAAAGCCCAGATAATCGTTTGAGGAAAAATCCACCATTCCATCAATGGACGATAGGCTTCGCATGGCATCATTCACCAGTCGTTCAGATAGCTTCTGCATTAACTTTTTGGGCAATTTCTCCATACCACAAATGTAGCACTTACTGTTTTTAAACTGTATCTTAGTGCTTGATAAACCTTCCTGAAAATGAAATTTACACTCTTTGTATTTGCACTGTTTTCAACTTTCTTTTTAACAGCGCAGAAAAATACCTATTCCATCTCTTTTGAGAATGCTGTGCATCATGAAGCCGTGATTGAAGCTACTTTTCCCGATTTGAAAATGGACACCGTTTCCTTTCGGATGAGCCGAACTTCTCCAGGAAGGTATGCCTTGCACGAATTCGCTAAGAATGTCTATGGTTTCAAAGCAACGGACAGCAAAGGAAATCTCTTAAATGTGCATCGCCCAAGTCCCTATGAATGGCAGGTAACTGGACATGATGGCACCATTAAGATTCAATATATCTTGTTTGCCAACCGAGGAGGAGGCACCTATTCGCAAGTGGACGAAACCCATGCCCATCTCAACATACCGGCTACGTTTATGTTTTCTCCTGAACTGAGTCAACGCAAAATCGAAGTGACCTTCAATATTCGAGAAGACCTCAACTGGAAAGTGGCCACCCAATTGCCTTTGGTTTCAGGCACCACCTATTCAGCTCCCAACCTGTATTATTTTATGGATAGCCCAACAGAAATCAGCGATTATACCCTGAGGTCTTTTCAGGTTGATGGTCAAACAATTCAATTGGCATTACACCACAATGGCACTGAAGAAGAAGCAGACACCTATTTTGAAAAGGTAAAAAAAGTGGTTTTGGCCGAAAAAGAGGTGTATGGGGAGCTTGCTGATTTTGATTACGATACCTATACCTTTTTAGCGTGTTACATCCCCAATGCCTCAGGTGATGGTATGGAGCACAGAAACTCCACTATCGTTACCAGTACACGCAGTTTGGCCAATGGTGGAATGGAACGAAATATTGGTACGGTTTCCCATGAATTTTTCCATTCTTGGAATGTGGAACGCATGCGACCCAAATCCTTGGAGCCCTTTGATTTTGAAGCAGCTAACATGAGTGGCGAACTTTGGTTTGCGGAAGGTTTTACCAGTTATTATACCAATCTCATTTTATGTCGGGCGGGCCTTATCTCACCCAAGGAATATGTGGAAGGGCTTGCAGGTACTTTCAATTATGTCTGGAATTCTCCGGCACGACAGTTTTTCAATCCCATTGAAATGAGCTATCAAGCCCCATTTGTGGATGCTGCGACCTCGGTGGATCCCGTGAATCGGGAAAATACCTTTATATCCTATTATTCTTATGGGAGTGTATTGGGGCTGGCCTTGGATCTTTCCTTGCGCCAAAATGGACTCAACTTGGATGATTTTATGAAGTTGGCCTATACGAAATTTGGAGCGACTGAAAAGCCATATACGGTTGAGGATTTGCATCAAACCCTGAACCAATATGCAGGAAAAAAGTTTGGGGATACTTTTTTCAATTCCTATATCTACAAAAGTGAAATGCCAGATTACGGACCGCTATTTGAATCCATGGGTGTAGTATTAGAGCAGAGCAATGACGAACCCTATTTTGGTCCTTATATAATTGTCAATAAGGAAGGTACGGCAACCATTAATGGAAATCCTGCCATAGGAAGTCCCGCCTATAAAGCTGGATTGGACCAAGGTGATATTATGACCGCCATTAATGGGCTTCCTTTTGATGTGGAACAAGAATTTGCCAAGTATCTGAGCCCATTCAAGGTTGGGGATTCGGTAAATATTGATTTTATACGATATGGAAAGCCCATATCCACTACTTTGAAACTTGGTCAAAATCCGGACTATTCCATGCATTTAACGGAAGACGAGGAATTAACCCCAGCTTCTCAAATGTTGGAGCAACGCAAAGCTTGGCTCAAGAGTGAATAAATGATCTACTACAAACAAGCATCCAGCGAGCAAGAATTAGAACAGATTCTTTCGCTACAACAAGAGAACCTCTTCAAAAGTCTGTCTACTGAAAATCAAGAAAAAGAAGGTTTTTTAACGGTAGAGCATTCCATGGAAATTTTAAAGGCCATGAATGATAAATGCGGACACATCATTGCCGTTGAAAATGGCAATGTAATTGGTTATGCGTTGTGCATGCATCCCATTTTTGCCGATTCCATTGAAG
The DNA here is from genome assembly GCA_050303195.1 of Allomuricauda sp. Classification (GTDB taxonomy): domain Bacteria; phylum Bacteroidota; class Bacteroidia; order Flavobacteriales; family Flavobacteriaceae; genus Flagellimonas. Next base: position 100,376 of record JBNLBG010000004.1, read on the forward strand.
TGTTACGTCCCATGTTCTCCGAAATCAACAAAGTAATACAGAACGCGAACAATTATATGGTCATGGGGCAAATTTGTGTGACCAAAAGCCATAGGGGAAAAGGCGTTTTCAGAAATCTGTACCTCACTATGAAAAACAGATTGCCAGAGGGTTTTGATACCATCATCACTGAGGTGGATGGAAAAAACAAAAGATCACTTTCGGCCCACGCAGCTGTGGGGTTTAAGACCTTGAAGGTGTACCCATCCGGTGATAAGGAGTGGCACCTTATTATTTTGGAATAAAAAAGCCGCTCCAATGGAGCGGCTTTCTTGTAAATGAATTCATTTATTTTAATCGGCTAGGACAATTATTTTATTGTCCTTCATTTCCACGGTACCACTGATAATGGGAAGTATGGTCTCTCCATCATTTCCTTTGGAAAATTTGTTTTCAAAGGCTTCATCAATGATAATGTTACCTTTTACCTTTACTTTCCCCTCTTGTAGTAATGAAACTACAGGGGCGTGATTTTCCAACATTTGAAACTCCCCGTTCACCCCTGGTACGGTGACCGATGTTACTTCTCCGGCAAACAAAGTGGCTTCTGGTGATACTATTTCTAAATACATATTTATGCGTATTGAGATATGAGATCTGAGCATTGAGATATCTAACTACTCAATACTAGAATCTCAATTCCTTTCTTAGGCTTCCGCCAACATTTTCTCTCCAGCCTCAATGGCCTCGTCAATGGTTCCCTTAAGGTTGAAGGCAGATTCTGGCAGGTGATCCAATTCACCATCCATAATCATGTTGAACCCTTTAATGGTGTCCTTAATATCTACCAAAACTCCGGGTATACCCGTAAACTGCTCGGCTACATGGAAAGGCTGTGACAAGAAACGTTGAACACGTCTTGCTCTACCCACCGCCAATTTATCTTCTTCAGAAAGTTCCTCCATACCCAAGATGGCGATGATGTCCTGAAGTTCTTTATAGCGTTGCAACAACTCTTTTACGCGTTGTGCACAGTCGTAATGTTCTTTACCCAGAATTTCAGGGGTCAAAATCCTAGAAGTGGAATCCAATGGATCCACCGCAGGATAAATCCCCAACTCGGCTATTTTACGTGAAAGTACGGTAGTAGCATCCAAGTGGGCAAAGGTTGTTGCAGGTGCTGGATCCGTCAAGTCATCAGCAGGTACGTAAACCGCCTGTACCGATGTAATGGAACCTCTTTTGGTTGATGTAATTCGTTCCTGCATGGCACCCATTTCTGTTGCCAAAGTAGGCTGGTAACCCACGGCAGAAGGCATACGACCCAAAAGTGCTGATACCTCAGAACCTGCCTGGGTAAAACGGAAAATGTTATCAACGAAGAAAAGAACGTCTTTTCCTTGCCCTTCCCCCGATCCATCACGGAAATATTCTGCAATGGTCAATCCAGACAATGCCACACGGGCACGAGCTCCTGGAGGTTCGTTCATCTGACCGAACACGAAAGTGGCTTTGGATTCTTTTAGGGCCTTTTTGTCTACTTTGGACAAATCCCATCCTCCTTCTTCCATGGAGTGCAAGAAAGCATCCCCATATTTTATAATACCGGACTCCAACATCTCACGAAGCAAATCGTTTCCTTCACGAGTACGTTCACCAACCCCTGCGAATACGGACAAACCACCGTGACCTTTTGCAATGTTGTTGATCAACTCCTGAATCAATACGGTTTTACCTACCCCTGCACCACCGAACAATCCAATTTTACCACCTTTTGCATAAGGTTCAATAAGGTCTATTACTTTAATTCCTGTAAAAAGCACTTCTGTGGAAGTGGAAAGGTCCTCAAATTTTGGTGCTTCTCTGTGAATAGGAAGTCCATTGTCTCCAGTTTTTGGCAGGTTTTCCATACCGTCAATGGCGTCACCGATCACATTGAAAAGACGTCCGTAAACATCTTCGCCAATGGGCATTTGGATTGGATTTCCGGTAGCTACAACCTCCACTCCTCTGCTCAATCCATCGGTAGAGTCCATAGAAATGGTTCTTACAGTGTTTTCACCGATGTGGGATTGTACTTCCAAAACCAATCTTGAGCCATCGGCTTTTGCAATTTCAAGGGAGTCGTAAATTCTTGGGATTTCTACCCCTGATTCAAACTCAACATCAATGACCGGGCCTATAATTTGGGCAACCTTACCTGTTACTTTAGACATTAGTGTGTTTATTTTTAATTGAATACACGGAAAACAACCGCTATTTTTTCGGCTGCAAAGATATGTTTTTCCCTTTTTATTGAGAAACCGATTTTAGCTTTTTTTTAAAAGAAAAAAGGCGTTGGGAAATCCAACGCCTTTACTTTTTTCATTTTACTGTTTTTTAAGGGTTTATAGTCCATGATACATAGTAAATGGAACCAATATATCCCGTTCCAACCGCGGTATAGTATTCATCACCCAAAATATTGGACCCTCCTACCTTAAATATGGATTTTATGCTAGGAACCGCATAGTTGATCTGTGCATCCAATACGGTAAATGCTGGAATTTGTCCATCGGCAAAGGAAGCTTCCCAGAAATAGCTGTCACTCCATCTATAATTTACATTAAAACCAAAGTTCTCAAAAAGGGCGGTGTTTCCAAAATGGGCCTTCACCTTGTGCTTTGGTGTGTTAAAGTTGGTTCTAAAATCCGACAACCTGCCTTCATCAATATCCAAATCGGCAAAGGTGTAATTAACGCCCAAATCAAAATTACCCAATTTGGTGTCTACTCCAACCGTTGCTCCGTAGGAGTTAATATCCTCATCTGAATTGGTATAGGTTTGGTACACCTGATAGTCTCCATTCTGAACTGCCAACAAAGACAATCCTCCATCTCCAGCTTCACCATAAAAAGGAACTGCAGTGGTAGTATTGGCCAAGAAGTTTTTGTACTTGTTGTAATACCCACTCATATCAATGGTGAACTTACCCACTTGTGCCCTATACCCGGCTTCATAGGCCGTGATTTCTTCGGGTTGCACCAAAGGAGTTTCTACTGCCTCAGGTGCTCCAGCTAGCAAAGAACTGACAGAAAAGGCATTTTCATAAGCTGCACGACCAACAATCTCTACGGTAGCAGGTTGACCCAAATTATCTTGAGCCGATTGGCTCACGTTAAATGTTCTTACATCTCGATCCAAATTTGCTGGGGCAGAACCTACTAAAATGGCACGCCCTGCATTCAACCCAATGAACAAATCCTGTGTGGTTGGGTTTCTGAAACCTTGCTGAACCGATATCCGAATGTTGTGGTTCCTTTTTTCGCCTAAGGTATACGCTAAAGAGACCCTTGGGGAAACAAATCCATCAAAAAACTCATTTTTATCATAACGGGCAGAGCCAGTGAATTTTAAACGGTCATCCAAAAACTTCTTTTGAATTTGGGCGTAGGCACCGTACTCATTATAGGTAATGGGACCGTCAATATCAGTAAAGATGGTTCCATTGGAATTCAACTCATATTCCCTAAAAGAGCCGCCAATCTGGATATCGGCCCAATTATCAATTAAATGGGCCAAATTGTAGTTTCCATTGACATGACGGAATTTGGTTTTATCCACAAACTTTGCACCTGTGGTCAAATCTCCGTCATTTGTGACTTTATTGAAAGCACTTTGGAAACCTGGTGTTCCAGGAACCAATCTTCCTTGATCAGCGGCCTGCCTGCCCGCAATATGTGCTTGGGTAGAAGCCTGTTCCGGTGTAAGCCCACCTTGTTGGATTCCACCTAGGTATGTTGGGATGTATGCAGTTGCATAATCGGTGAACCATTGTGTATCTGACTTCCAAGCCCTGTTGATGTTAATTGCAGCAAAACGAGTATCATAGGCATCTCCAGAATTTTCGGAAACGATGTATCCCCTTAGGAAGAAATTATTATTTTTTATCTCCAATCTGTGCTGTTGCATACTAAAACCAGCTACCGCATAACGGTTGGCCCCTTGGTAAATGGTGGTACCTCTACCAATTCTACTATTAAGGATAACTTCCAAGTCATTGGCAAAGGGTCTGTAGTGCAATGCAAAATCTGCTTTTACACTTTCTGCATTATAATTTGCCAAATCTGCTTCATCATATCCAGTTCTAGAAATCACTGCTGATCCAACGGTTCCAGTTGGCAACCCAGCAGCAGCGTCAAAGTTCAAGGTGGTTGAAACTTCATCACCATATACATTTAATCCATCATAGGCCGGATTGGAACGGTCAGCGCCAGGGTTGTTAAAATCCACAGTACTATTGGCGTGCCAGTCTTCACCGTTTAGCACTGATAAGTTTGCTTTTACGGCCAATTTATCATTAAAGGCGTGAGCTGCACGTATACCAAAATCCTTGTAAAAATTGCTTCCTGCGGCATCTTGGATGGTTACTCCACCCTTGGCATAGGCACTTATCCCTTGAAAATCGAACGGGTTTTTACTGGTCATAAACAGTATACCGTTAAAGGCACCTGCTCCGTACAAGGCCGAAGATGCTCCTGGTAAAATCTCTACGCTCTGCACGTCCAGTTCAGACATCCCCACTAGGTTACCTAACACGAAATTAAGCCCGGGTGCCGTATTGTCCATACCGTCTACCAACTGTAAAAATCGGTTATTGGCAAAAGTGGCAAAACCCCTGGTATTTATCGATTGAAAGGTTAAACTGTTGGTGTTGATGTCAACACCCTTTAAATTTTGGAGGCCCCCATAAAAGGACTCAGCCGCGGTGCTCTTTATTTCCCTTAGTCCAAATCGTTCTACGGAAACAGGAGATTCAAAAATACGTTCGGGAGTTCTTGAAGCGGAAATCACAATCTCGTCCAACAGGGTGTTGGCTTCCGAAAGGGTTATGGAAAGTGTTTGGTTGTTAGAAGTGACATTGGCCACAAAATCTGAAAACCCAACACTGGTAACTCGAAGTTGAAATGGGGGTTCTTCCGAAGTATTGAAGGTGAAATTTCCATCAAAGTCAGTGGTGGTTCCTTCTGCTTTTCCCACCAAAACCACATTGGCCCCTGGTATGGGCTCATTGTTATCATCAACTACCTTTCCCTGTACCGTTGTTTGCGCATAGGACACAACTCCAAACATCATTAGGGAAATGAATAAAAGTCTTCTCATTAGCTTTGAATTAGAGTTAAATTTAGAATTGAGTATCTATTAAGCAATGGGGTTGGAAGATACATTTTTTTTTATTTGATTTCCACAAATATGAAAAAAATTATGCATGCATAATACTTTTTTCTTAAAAAATATAGGTTAAATGTACCTATTTCATAAAAAAAGCACCCGATTAGGTGCCATTCTATAGTAATTTCATAATCTGGAAAGTTACTCCACAGTAACCGATTTCGCCAAATTTCTGGGCTGATCCACATTACATCCCCGCATCACGGCAATGTGATACGACAATAATTGCAGTGGTATTGTCGTCAATAATGGTGAAAGCCCTTCCGAGGTTTCTGGAACTTCAATGACATGGTCGGCGAGTTCTTTTACCGTCTTATCTCCTTCGGTAACAATGGCGATAATGCGTCCATTTCTGGACTTGATTTCTTGAATATTACTGACAACCTTCTCATAATGCCCTTTTTTTGTGGCAATGACAATTACCGGCATTTGTTCATCGATTAACGCAATGGGTCCGTGTTTCATCTCGGCAGCGGGATAGCCTTCCGCATGGATATAACTGATTTCCTTTAACTTTAGGGCACCTTCCAATGCAACGGGGAAATTATAACCTCTTCCCAAATACAGACAGTTGGTGGAACCTTGGTATATTTCTGAAATCTGTCTCACAATGGTATTGGACTCCAACGTTTGCTCCACTTTAGTGGGAATACTTTCCAGCTCTGCCAAATACTCATGGTATTTGGATTGTGATAAGGTCCCTTTTTCATGGGCCAATTTTAGAGCGATAAGGGTAAGCACCGTAATCTGAGTGGTGAACGCTTTTGTTGAGGCCACTCCAATCTCAGGCCCGGCATGGGTATAGGCCCCCGCATGGGTTTCCCGGGCTATTGACGACCCCACCACATTGCACACTCCAAACACAAAGGCTCCCCGTTCTTTGGCCAATTTGATTGCAGCTAAGGTATCAGCGGTCTCCCCAGATTGCGAAATGGCAATCAGCACATCATTTTCTGAAATTACGGGATTTCTATATCTAAATTCTGAGGCGTATTCCACTTCAACAGGAATCCTGGCCATATCTTCAAAAATGTACTCGGCCACCAGTCCGGCGTGCCATGAGGTCCCACAGGCCACAATAATAATTCTATTGGCATTGAGGAATTTCTCTAAATTTTGATCAATCCCTGCCATTTTTATCAGGCCTTTTTCAGCGAGCAGACGTCCTCTGTAAGTATCCAAAATAGCTCTAGGCTGCTCATAGATTTCCTTGAGCATAAAATGTTCGTAGCCCCCTTTTTCAATCTCCTCAAGGTTCAATTGAAGTTCATGGATATTGGGATAGGCAATGGCATCGTCCTTGATTTTGCGCAACTTGATTTCCTTTCCAATGCGTACAATGGCCATTTCCTCATCCTCCAAATAGATCGCATTATTGGTAAATTCAATAAATGGGGAAGCATCTGACGCTATAAAGTATTCGTTTTCCCCTATTCCGATGGCCAATGGACTTCCCAGTTTGGCCACTACGATCTCATCGGGCTTATTTTTATCAAAAACCGCAATGGCATAGGCTCCCACCACTTGGTTGAGCGCAATTTGAACTGCTTTACCCAATTTTACGCCTTCCTTATTCTTTACTTCCTCAATAAGATTTACCAGAACTTCGGTATCTGTATCGGATTGAAAGGAATACCCCCTTTTGATGAGTGCTTTCTTAATGGACTCATAGTTTTCTATGATTCCATTGTGAATGATTACCAAATCACCTGAATTTGAATAATGGGGGTGGGAGTTTATATCGTTGGGAACTCCATGAGTGGCCCATCTTGTATGGCCCAACCCCAGTTTTCCTGTTGTAGTAATAGTGGTCTCGGCCTTGTTCTTTAAATCTTCAACCTTACCCTTGGTCTTGGACAAGCTTGTGCTCTCTCCATCGAAAAGTACTATTCCTGCACTATCATATCCTCTATATTCAAGTCGTTGAAGACCTTTTATTATTATGGGATATGCGTCTCTATGGCCAATATACCCTACTATTCCACACATAAGATAGATTTTTGATGAACGGTTGTTGTTGGGTTCAGGTCCGTAAAATTAAAATCTATTGGCCAAAAATCAACAAAACGACACGTTCAAAACGATGAACAACGTAAAATTAAGCATAAGAAGCAATATTAGTTGGCTTCTGTATAATGAATTTGAAGTTTTAGTTTCTTGTCCTCGTTTGCTGCATCAACGTTACTGCCATAAAGTATAGTACCCAAAGGACTGATGGATGCCCTGACAGGAACATCAACTCCTTCGCTGGCACTATCCATCCCTTCTTGTATTCCTATAAAATCAATGTTTGATGTCAAGGTCAGTCCCAAACTGGCATTTGTGGAATCCCTAACAATGATATTATTAAGGTGTTCGGTTATTCTGATGGTATATTTTGTAGTATTATTTTCTTTGTCAATAATCCCATCATAATTAAGGTAGAGCCCCAATGGGCCATCATTAAGGCTATTTTCTGTTGCAATATTGTACAAAGGCAAGTTTGTCTCTGCATTGTACAGGTAGAGTCTTGGGGGTTCAACAACCCCTTCTCCCAGTGCACTCCGATCCACATAAAAGACCAAATTAGCCTCATTGATAATCCAATTATTGGCTCTAATCTTGTTTATGATATCTCCACCGCCATTCAAAGTTTCCTCAAACAACCGTATTTCGGCAAGGGTCTTTGCCCCTTTGACATAGATGTGGGACGCATTTTCACCATTGTCCAATTCACTTGCAATATCTGGTGAAAGTGGTTCCTCTTCAAAAATATTGACGGCATTTCCAATAAATGCACCAGTATTGCTGTTTACGTTCAATAAATTGAGAACATAATCCTTTTCTGCAGTTTCCACAGCTTCATTTGCGGAATTGTAATCTTGGTATTCATAGGTAATTGTAATATTGGCATCCGTCAAGTCCAATAGGAACATTAATTCTTCCGAATCACTATCCCCTGCTGTAATATAAATCCCTCTAAAAAAATCGGCAAAATTGGATTGGCTCAACAATTCTGATTGCCCTTCTTTATCCAAAATGTTTTGCTGAAAGAAGGCTTCATCCAACTTTACGCGGATGCCTGGGGGCAAACGTGATTCAACCACCGTTTCATTCTCCTTAACATCGGTATCGGGGTCATCCTCCGCAAAAGTCAACATTTCTTGATTATCAATAATCACTGTTTTTTCACCTGCCTTTGTAAGTTCTTCCCCAATAAAACTTGAAAAATCTTGATTGGAAAAATACCGCTGACGTTCCTCAAAATTGGTGTTGGGATCCAAATCCCGGAGAAAGTAGTTTGACCTTGATACCTTTATTTCAAAGGGTTTTGTTCTATCACCATAAATACTGTCCAGATCAAAAGTTCGGGGGTAGATATTGGGCACAAAATTATCTCCAGTACCATCTTCGTCTGAATCAAAAGGATTGGAGCCGATGTTTTTTTCCTCAAGATCTGTTACACCATCTCCATCCCAGTCCGAATTTGGGTCATTCACATCATCGTCAGTTCTCTCCAACTCATCTTCCACACCATCACCGTCACTGTCCCTTGATACTGATGGAGGGACTTGAAACGGGATATATAGATAAACCTCTTTCACGGTTTCTTCTTCTGGAACAGTGGCATCATCATTATCAGAATCGGCATTGTCTTCTTTAGCTTGGGAGTAGTTTCCAAAAGTGGGTTCCGAACTAGGCAAGGTAACCTGAGTCATGATGCTTGCCTTCCGTTTTCCATAAACAGGGTCGTTGAACGTACCCAGTTGGTACAAAGGCAAACGATTGGTCTGCACAGCAACAATGCTTTTGTTAAAGGCGAAAACATCATACTCTACCATTCCTGTAGTGAAGGGTTCTCCCCCAACAACACCTTCTCCAATGGTGTCCAGTTCATCTTCACAAGAAACGGTCATTAAAAATAAAGTTCCAACCAAGGCCGAAACTTTTATCATCCTGGAAAATTTCATGCAATTTATTTTAAAACCTCTGTTTTATAGAAATCTGTGTATGCTTCCTCCGCTTCTTGAAGTGAAACATAGGGCAATACTGGTTTGGAAAGATTGTCTATGTGGCTCTTTAAATCCTCCGACACCTCTTCAGCGGCTAAAATAATGGCATCGGAATAATCTGCAGCAACCTTTAACAAATTATTATAGTCAGGATGGGAAAGTGATGAAATTTGTTCCTTTTCAATGCCATCAAAGGCAATTTTATTGATCATTTCTGCATCCAATTCCCCCTCAAAACTTTTGTTGTAGATGGAAGTAACTATTTTGCTGTCGGCAAATAGAGGCTCATCCGCATAATACTCCCTAAGATATAGGGGTAGCAAAGAGGCCATCCAACCATGAACATGGATAATGTCTGGGGACCAGTTCAATTTTTTTACTGTTTCCACAACGCCTTTGGCAAAGAAAATGGCCCGTTCGTCGTTATCTGGGAACAGATTTCCTTCACTATCCGTAAAGGTCGCCTTTCTTTTAAAATATTCTTCGTTGTCTATAAAATACACTTGAATACGTTCCTTGGGAATTGATGCCACTTTGATGATCAAGGGCATATCCATATCGTTGATGACCAAGTTCATCCCTGATAAACGAATTACTTCGTGCAATTGATGCCTCCTTTCATTGATGTTTCCATATCTTGGCATAAAAATGCGGATTTGGCCGCCGTTGCTATTGACCATACGGGGCGCTTCATACGACATTAAGGAAACCGGATTCTCTGGGAGGTAAGGAACTAATTCAGAAGATACAAACAATATCTTTTTGCCATTCATAAACACTTTCTTTTGTTTATCCGAAAAACGTAGCTGCAAAAATACAAAAATTATGCTGATTACCAGTATTTATAGTATTTTTGCACGCTCTTAAACCATGTGATGCACATATTTGACCGTAAAAAAGAACTCATGTCCTTCCTTAACGAAGTGCGCAGCAAGAACCATACCATTGGGCTTGTGCCTACCATGGGCGCTCTTCATGAAGGTCATATCTCCCTGGTCAAAAAAGCGCTTTTGGAAAACGATAGGGTCGTGGTGAGCATTTTTGTGAACCCTACCCAATTTGACAAAAAAGATGATCTGGAAAAATATCCCAGAACCCTCAATAGAGATTTGAAGCTTTTGGAGCTCGTTTCAGATAACATAATTGTTTTTGTCCCATCTGTGGATGAAATTTATGGGGAGCACATAAAATCCCAAAGCTACGAGTTTGATGGTCTGGACAAGGTCATGGAGGGTGAGTTTAGAGAGGGCCACTTTGATGGAGTGGGCACCATAGTAGAACTGTTTCTAAGAACCGTTTCTCCGGACAAGGCCTATTTTGGGGAAAAAGATTTCCAACAGCTCCAGATTATCAGGAAAATGGCAGAATTCAAAAAATTACCCTGCCAAATTATTGGCTGTCCCATAGAACGCGAACCCAACGGATTGGCCATGAGTTCTCGTAATGAAAGACTATCCAATACGACTAGAAAAGAGGCGGGATTTATTCATGAAACCCTCCAATCGGCCAAATCAAAATTTGGCACGGAAAGTGCAAGGAATATAACGGATTGGGTAAAGGATGAGTTTGAAAAGAACCCTTTGTTTGAATTGGAGTATTTTCAAATTGCTGATGAGAATACGCTCACCCCAATGCTCAAAAAACAAAATGACACAAAATATAGGGCGTTCATTGCTGTTTATGCCGATGGTGTTCGCCTAATAGATAATCTAAGATTGAATTGATACATTTGCACTATGCAAGTAGAAGTTGTAAAATCTAAAGTTCACAGGGTAAAAGTAACCGGGGCCGACCTAAATTATATCGGCAGTATCACCATTGATGAGGACATCATGGATGCCGCCAACATTATTAGGGGCGAAAAAGTTCAGATTGTGAACAACAACAATGGTGAACGACTGGAAACCTATGCCATTCCCGGACCCAGGGGTTCTGGAGAGCTTACCCTTAATGGTGCCGCGGCCCGAAAAGTGGCCGTTGGCGACGTATTGATTCTGATCACCTATGCCTGGATGAGCATTGAAGAGGCCAAGTCATTCAATCCAGCTTTGGTCTTCCCCAACGAAGCCACCAATCTTTTGAACTGATTTTGGGCAAATCCCTGAAAAAATTCCTGAAAATTTTTGTTCCCATTGCCGTTGGGCTTTTCTTGGTTTGGTATTCTTATAACTCTACCACTCCCGACGAACGGAAACAAATCATCCATTACATTTCAAATGCCAGTCCCTTTTGGGTCACCGTGTCCGTGATTCTTGGAATTTTGAGTCATGTTTCTAGAGCCATCCGCTGGAACTTTCTCTTGGAACCCATGGGATACAAACCCAAAATTGTCAACAATATCTTTATTGTCCTTATTTCCTATTTTGCGAATCTTGGGATTCCTCGATCAGGTGAAATTTTAAGGGCCACGGCCTTGACCACCTATGAAAAAGTACCTTTTGAAAAAGGGTTTGGCACCATTGTCACTGAAAGGGTCATTGACCTCTTGATGTTGTTGTTGGTCATTGTTATAACCCTATTGCTCCAAACTGATATTATTTTGGCTTTTCTGGAGGAAAAAGGGGTCAATCTTATTGGTGCTTTTGGTATTCTACTAGTTGGGATTGCCGGCTTGTTTATCTCCACAGCCATCATCCGAAAATCAAAATCGGCTTTGGCTCAAAAACTCAAAGCCTTTTTGAACGGACTGTTGGATGGTGTGCTCAGCGTTTTCAAAATGAAGAAAAAATGGTCTTTCATTTTTCATACCCTTTTTATTTGGGTAGCTTATATCGGTATGTTTTGGGTCATTAAACATACAGTTTCCGAAACCATATCCCTATCTCTTAGCGAACTATTGGTGGCCTTTGTGGCAGGTGCCTTTGCCATGTCTACCACCAATGGTGGAATTGGCCTGTATCCCATTGCTGTTAGTGCTGCTTTGGGCATTTTTGGTATCAGCTCTGTTTCTGGCGACGCTTTTGGCTGGATTATGTGGATTGCACAAACCTTGATGGTCGTGATCTTCGGTACAATATCCTTCATCGTCCTACCGTTATTGAATAGAAATCGGTAGACCCCAGCCAACAAAATCTTGACCTATGAAAAACCGTCTATTGTTTCTATTAATGGGCCTTGTTTGCCTAAATCTTGGAGCACAGGTAAAAAAGGAAATCTTCGAATCCTTTAAACTTCAGGAGCGAAGAGATGTGTCCTATTATTTTCCTGAGGATTATACCGATGAAAAAAAATACCCCCTATTGGTTGTTATGGATGCCGAATACCTATTTGATTTGGTCGTAGCCAACGTAAAGTTCCAAAGCAGATTGGGGCGCATGCCCCAAGCTATTGTAGTTGGCATTGATCAGGGTGAAAATGATATTCGTTGGGAGGATTGCGATTATGAAAAAGATACAGGTCTTCCCACCGATAAAGGAAAAATGTTCTACGAATTTTTGGGGACTGAAATCATTCCGTACCTCGAGACCACATATAACATTGCCCCTTTTAAAATGTTCATTGGGTATGATGTTACCGCCAATTTTGGCAATTATTATTTATTTAAGGACAAGTCGCTTTTCAACTCTTACGTAAGCATATCCCCTATTTTAGCCACTGAAATGGAAAATAGGGTGCCTGCCCGTTTATCTGCTTTGGACCAAGAGATTTTCTATAATGTCATTGTAGAAAAAGAAGCATCGGATGATAGACAGCTTATTCTTCAGATGAACCACAATATCAATTCCATTACCAAGGAAAACCTACACTATTTCTTTGATGAATACGAAAATGCCGATCATGTTTCCATTGTGGCCTACGGCATTGGCAAGGCCTTTGACAATGTCTTTAAAATGTTCAGGCCCATTTCTCCAAAAGAGTATAAAACAGAAATCATCACTTCCGATGGGCCAGCTTTTAAATACTTGGAGGATCGATATGCATTGATTGAGAAACTCTTCGGTTTTGAAAAACCTGTAGAGCTCAACGATATTATGGCCATTTATGCTGCTTGTAGAAAAAAAGAAGATTATGAATCCCTACAACCCTTGGCGGAACTCTGCAAAGATCAATATCCCGAAACCATGATGGGATTTTATTTTGAAGGGGAGTATTACGAAGAGATAGGCGAACCCAAAAAAGCCTTCAAGACCTTTGAAAAAGCATTCCAAATGGAGGAAATCGACTTTTTGACCAAGGACATGGCACTTGAAAAAATAGATGCCCTCAAAGCGGACTTTGGTTACTAAAATCTATTTTCTTCTGAGGACTTTGCTATCTTAGCCAAAACCTGAATTCTAGGAATGGCCAAGACCAAAACCGCTTTCTTTTGCCAAAACTGTGGCACCCAATACGCCAAATGGGTCGGACAATGCTCCGCTTGTAAAGAATGGAACACCATTGTGGAAGAGGTAGTGCAGAAAGAGGACAAAAGAGGTTGGAAGGCCAGCAGTGTTTCGGACAAAAAGGCCAACAAACCCCTCCGCATTTCTGAAATCACCCATGAGAGTGAACTCCGCTTAGACACCCAAGACCAAGAGTTTAATCGAGTGTTGGGCGGTGGACTTGTCCCTGGTTCCTTGACCTTGTTGGGTGGTGAACCTGGCATTGGGAAAAGCACCCTACTGCTCCAAATTGCTTTAAAACTGCCCTTTAAAACCTTATATGTTTCAGGGGAAGAAAGCCAACGACAGACTAAAATGCGAGCAGACCGCATTCAACCCAACAGTGAAAATTGTTACATCCTTACCGAAACCAAAACCCAAAATATCTTTCAGCAAATTGCTTCGCTGGAGCCTGATTTAGTGGTCATAGACTCCATCCAAACCCTGCACACCGATTATATTGAATCTGCCGCAGGAAGCATTTCACAAATTAGGGAATGTGCCGCGGAGCTTATCAAATTTGCTAAGGAAAGCCATACCCCGGTCATTTTGGTAGGCCATATCACCAAGGACGGCACCATAGCGGGACCCAAAATCTTGGAGCACATGGTGGATACCGTGCTTCAGTTTGAAGGCGACCGAAATTACGTCTACCGCATCCTTCGCTCGCTCAAAAACCGTTTTGGCTCCACAGCAGAGTTGGGCATTTATGAGATGCAGGGCAGTGGATTGCGAGAGGTGAACAATCCCTCCGAAGTACTCATTTCCAAAAACGAGGAGGACCTCAGCGGTACCGCCATTGCCGCTACCGTGGAAGGGATGCGCCCCTTACTCATTGAAATTCAAGCCTTGGTGAGCACCGCGGTGTATGGAACACCACAACGTTCGGCCACCGGATTCAATGCCAAACGCCTCAATATGCTCTTGGCCGTTCTGGAAAAAAGGGCCGGTTTTAAATTGGCTGCAAAAGATGTCTTTTTGAACATCACCGGAGGTATTTCCGTAGATGATCCTGCTATAGATTTGGCCGTGATGGCTGCAATTCTCTCCAGTAATTCGGATATTCCCATTGAAAAAGGAGTCTGCTTTGCTGCTGAAGTGGGGCTCGCGGGAGAAATTCGTCCCGTACAACGTGTGGACCAACGGATTTTGGAGGCCGAAAAATTGGGTTTCACCACGATTTATGTCTCAAAAAGCAATAAAATCGGATTAAAAAATACCGCAATCCAGATACAAAAAGTTTCTAAGATTGAAGACGTGGTCAGCCTACTCTTCGGATAAGTTATGGCGCTGGATTGGGAATGGCATTGTGGATTTCCTCAATCTCTTTTAGCACCTCATCTGAAAGATTCACCTCAATGCTACCAATATTTTCCTTGAGCTGCTCCATGGTGGTCGCACCAATAATGTTACTGGTTACAAACGGACGTGTGTTCACAAATGCCAACGCCATTTGGGCCATACTCAAGCCATGCTTCTGTGCCAATTCTGCGTATTTTTTAGTGGCTTCCACGGCAGTATCTCCGCTGTAGCGACTATAATTTGGAAAAAGGGTGATTCTTCCTTTTCTTGGCGGCACTTCTGCCAAATATTTTCCACTCAGTACACCAAATCCTAAAGGTGAATAGGCCAAAAGTCCAATTTGCTCCCGCATCGAAATTTCCGAAAGTCCCACCTCAAAAAGTCTGTTCAACAAACTGTACGGGTTTTGAATGGTTTTCATGCGGGGGAGAGTTCTGTGCACCTTGCTCTCTTCCAAAAAGCGCATGGTGCCCCAAGGTGTTTCATTGGAAAGTCCCAAATGACGAATTTTTCCCTCGACAATCAAATCGCGAAAGGTCTCCAATATTTGATGGATATTGTCATCCCAAGAATCAATGGCATGGGCATTATAGCCCCGCTGTCCAAAATAGTTGGTATTCCGCTCAGGCCAATGTAGTTGGTACAAGTCAAGGTAATCCGTTTGGAGTCGTTTTAAACTCTTTTCCACAGATTCAACAATTTCCTTTTTATTGAATCCCTCATCCCTGATGAACGGAGCAGGCCCACCCGGACCAGCCATTTTCGTTGCCAGCACAACCCTATCCCGGTTCCCGGTTTTCTTGAACCAGTTTCCAATAATTTCCTCGGTAACCGCATAAAGCTCTTTTTTTGCCGGAATGGGATATAATTCTGCAGTATCAAAAAAGTTGATGCCCTGATCTAAGGCATAATCCATCTGTTCAAAACCTTCATCCTGGGTATTTTGGCGTCCCCAGGTCATAGTACCCAAACAGATTTTACTTATTCTGATATCAGTATGTGGAATTCGGGTGTATTTCATCAAACTAAATTTTTAAAACGACTAAGGTAGTCAATCCTTATTTTTAGGTATAAAGCAACTGTTATTTTTCCAACTCCAACAAAATAGGGCAATGATCGCTGTGTTTAGCCTCTGAAAGAATGACTGAACGTTTCAACCGTTCCGCCAATGATTCATTGACCATGCCATAATCCAAACGCCAGCCCTTATTGTTGTTTCGCGCATTGGCCCGGTAGCTCCACCACGTATAGTTATGGGGATCTTTATTGAAATGTCGAAAGCTATCAATAAAACCACTTTTTATAAAGTTGCCGATCCATTCGCGCTCCACGGGTAAAAAACCGGATACGTTTTTATTTCTGACCGGGTCGTGAATATCAATGGCTTCGTGACAAATATTGTAATCTCCACAGACCACAAGGTTGGGGCGTTCTTTCCGAAGTTCATCCGCATAGTTTTGAAAATCGGCCATATACGTCAGTTTTAGATCCAAACGATCCAGATTGGTGCCAGATGGCAAATACATGCTCATAATGGACAGGTCTCCATAATCCACTCGCAGGTTACGTCCTTCAAAATCCATATAATCGATTCCTGTGCCATATTCCACATGATCTGGTTTTTCCTTGCAGAGCAATGCCACCCCGCTATATCCTTTTTTCTGCGCACTGAACCAATAATGATGTGGGTATCCTGCTTCCTCCAAAACCGAGGTGTCCACCTGTTCTTTCATGGCCTTGGTTTCCTGTAGGCATACCACATCGGGATTTACGGTTTGCAACCATTCCACAAAGCCTTTATTGATAGCGGCCCGAATTCCATTTACATTGTAGGAGACAATCTTCATTTCTAAATTTTGCCTAAAAATAGCCATTGCAGTCATTTTGTTAAAATAAACCTGTTTTGTATTCATCCTGTACCTTTGTTTTTGGAACGCTAATTGATTATCCTACTCGGAATTAAAATATGCATCATGAAAAAACTTTTGTTTCTTGGGTTCCTGTTTTCCGGTTATTTGCTATCGGCCCAAGCGTACCCCGCTTTTTATAACAGCAACGAAATAAAACTCAACATTGGGCTGTTCTTGGCGACCACTACGGTTGAAGGGTCCTATGAATACTATTTTAGTGAGGATGCCAGTATTGGCGCAACGGTCTATTTTGATGATGACGCCACCGACTTCAATGGAAATTTTGGCATCGGACCCAATTTTAGGGCGTATTTTGGCTATCAGCCCAGAAGTGGTTTTTTTGCCGATGCCTTTGGCCTCTACTACACCGGTGAAGACGAAATAGAAAATGACCTTCAAAGAAACAGGGATTATAGCACTACGGCATTGGGATTGGGATTGGGCAACAAATGGTCCACCCGAGATCAACGGTTTACGGTGGAAATCTTTGGCGGTTTAGGGAGAAATATCAACCCAGAGGATTTTCAAGATGACTTTATATACCGCGGTGGATTGTCCGTTGGTTTCCGGTTTTAATCCCTACTTTTAAGTGCAAATTTTTAGGGGATGACCGCCTTACTGCTTATCGATATTCAACAAGGGCTACAAGAAATGGAGTTTTACGGCACCGAACGCAGCAATCCGGATGCCGAGGCCAACTGCGCAAAAATTTTGAATGTTTTTCGGGAGAAAAAATGGCCCATCTTTCATGTGCAGCACTGCTCCACCAATCCAGCATCTCCATTGCATCCCAGCAAGAGTGGAAACGCAATCCATCCCTTGGTGGTGCCTTTGGAAAATGAACCAGTCATCCAAAAGAATGTGAACAGCGCCTTTATCGGGACGGATTTAGAAACTCGATTAAAGGCTCAAAATATTGCCGATCTTATCGTTGTTGGACTTACCGTGGAACATTGTATTTCTACTTCGGTACGAATGGCCGCCAATCTGGGTTTCAACGTAACCCTGATTTCGGATGCCACGGCCGCTTTTGACAAAATTGGAGTGGATGGGAACCGTTATAGTGCCAATATCATCCACAATGCTGCCCTCGCCAATCTAAAAGATGAATTCGCTAAAGTGATGAATACAACAACGTTATTGAAAAAACTGGCAGATTAGTTGTTATTTTTATGTCCAATTAAACAAACTCATGCTTCGCAATTTCATTGCTCTCATTTTTTGTATGATTAACTTTTCGGTTTGTCTATCCCAAAAAAAGCCCTTAAAAATTGGGGTGGCAGGGCTCACCCATACCCATGTTCACTGGATTTTGGGGCGTGAAGACATTGGTGATATTGAAATTGTGGGTATCGCCGAACCCAATCGAGAGTTGGCACAACGCTATGCCGACCAACATGGTTTTTCCATGGATTTGGTCTACGATTCATTGGAAGAAATGATAGCCACAACAAAGCCAGAAGCGGTAACTGCGTTCGGAACCATCTTTGACCATTTGAAAGTTGTGCAGACCTGCGCGCCAAAAGGCATCCATGTGATGGTGGAAAAACCTTTGGCCGTTAGCATGGAACATGCAAAACAAATGAAAACCTTGGCCGAAAAGCATAAGATTCATTTGTTGACCAATTACGAAACTACCTGGTACCCAACCAATCACAAGGCCAAGGAACTATTGGAAAATGGAAAAATTGGAGCCCTAAGAAAGGTTATTGTTCGAGATGGACACCGAGGACCGGTAAAAATAGGCGTCAACCAAGAGTTTTTGGAATGGCTTCAAGACCCTGTCCTTAATGGCAGTGGAGCCATCACCGATTTTGGTTGTTATGGTGCCAATCTTATGACCTGGCTCAAAAAAGGAGCAAGGCCAAACACTGTAACGGCCGTGACCCAACAGCTTCAAGCCGAAAACAATCCCAAAGTGGATGACGATGCCACCATCATACTCACGTATGACGATTCCCAAGCCATCTTGGAACCCTCTTGGAACTGGCCCATAGGTAGAAAGGACATGGAACTCTATGGTCTCACCGGGGCCATTTATGCAGACAACCGAAATACGCTTCGCATTCGTATGGCGGAGGGATATGATGGTTATGACGAAGAACTGTTGATTCTGGAGGAAAGACCAACTCCCTATAATGATCCCTTTTCGTTACTTGCTGCTGTTGTCCGAGGTAACATAACCCTTTCGCCACACGACCTTTCTTCCTTGGAAAACAATATGGTGGTCG
>JBNLBG010000005.1:0-113212 GCA_050303195.1 Allomuricauda sp.
GATATCCAAAAATTCTACTTTTGAAGTATGCATATAGCGATCAAGAATGTAGGGCATGTATTGTATAGGGTGTGGTTCTATATTTTGGTTGCCGTTCCCATTCTTTTATTTTTCCCCATTTTGTTATTACTGACTCTTTCAGAGCTTACCTATCCTCATTTTTTCTGGTTGGCAAGGAATTTTTGGGCCAGACCCATATTGTACGGTATGGGCTGTTTTCCAAAAATTGAGAGGGAACAACGCATGGAAAAGGGGAAAAGTTATATGTTGGTTGCCAACCATACCAGTATGTTGGATATTATGTTGATGCTGGTTGTAAGCAGAAACCCCTTTGTGTTCGTGGGGAAAAAGGAATTGGTAAAGATTCCCGTTTTTGGATTTTTCTACAAAAGGGTCTGCATTATGGTGGACAGGGATAACATTAAAAGTAGGACAGGGGTATACAGACGGGCGCAGCGAAGATTGAACCAAGGGTTGAGCATTTGCATATTTCCTGAAGGTGGCGTGCCCGATGAGCATGTTGTTTTGGATGAATTTAAGGATGGGGCCTTTAAAATGGCCATTGCCCATAAGATTCCTATTGTGCCCATTACTTTTTATAACAACAAAAAGCGATTTCCATTTACTTTTTTTAGCGGAGGCCCGGGAAGAATACGGGCCAAAGTGCATCAATTTTTTGAAACAGGAATCTTGGCCGAAGACGACAAATCAACAATTCGTGAAGAAGTAAGAGAAGTTATTTTAAAAGAACTTACGGGTTGAGGTTGGGCAGTTTTATGGAGATGATACTTTCATATAGCTCATTGTTATCCGTAATGGAGACATCATTGGTTATGTGGTAGTCTTTCACAGCGTTTAGAAGCCGAACATGATCCTGCCACTTTAAAATTCCTTCCCTATATTCGGGTTGGTTGGCAATATTTAATCCAGTACTTGGACATTGATGGAGCACTTGTAAGGTCACTACATTTTCCAAAACGGTAAACGTTACATTAAAGACATGTCCTTTTTCAATGTCGGACATGGCCGTCTCTATGACATTTTCAAAAAAGGTCTGGATTATAAAGGAAGGGATAATGGCATCATTCATCAGTTCTGGGCTTGACTCAACATTGATGGCATATTCAAACCAACCATCGTACCGAAGTTTCTGGAGCTTAAGATATCCATGTAACATATCAATTTCCTCAGACAGAATGACCGTATCATGCTCTATATGCTTTAAATAAAACCGGATAAGCTTACTGAATGTGGACAAGTAGTCCATAGCCATCCTTTTTTTCTCAGAAGCAACAAAATATTGAATCGCGTTCAGTGCATTGAATACAAAATGCGGGTTCAATTGTGAGTTGAGGGCTTTTAGCTTCAGCTCCAACATTTCTTCCTTTATTTTATAAAGTCTGTCCTGTTTGTCCAAGAGGGCTTTTGTGGCGCGAACACTTTTGATTTTTATAGCACAGATGGATGCTATGGCCGTTAGCATTTTCAAATGATGCGGATTAAAAAAGTCCACATGGGGATGCTCACAATCTATAACGCCATAAATAGTGTTTTCATGGGTAATGGGCACACAGATCTCGGAAAGTCGCATCTCATCATCCTCTATATATCTTGGGTCTTTGGAGGTGTTGTTAACGATTTCCGCTACGCCTGTCTTAGCTACATGACCAGTTATTCCTTCACCAATAGAAATTTCAACAGGCTTATATAGCGTTTGGTCCTTTGGGTTTTTTGGGCCATAGGCGGCCTTTTGGATCAGCAGGTTGTTGTCATGGTCAATGAGGTAGATCACACAGTCCACAAAACCTAATTTTGAAATGCAGTTTTTAGCAAGGTCCCATAATATTTCACCCTCGTTTTCTTTTCCCAACAATGATTTTGAGAAGTAAATTAGAATATCTTCGAACTGCTTGTTTTTCAAATTGATGCGCTTTAAGAATAAAGTGTAAAGTAACGAATTTAAAAAATAACATCCTTTTCTTAGGAGTTGACAATCAAGTGCTTGGAGAAAAATATCCGAAAAAGAAAACGCCCTGTCAACAGACAGGGCGCTAAATTGATTGCCTAAAGGGGCAATCTTCCTAACCAACGTTTTTAATTTCTAAAACTTAAAGCTTACACCACTATATATTCCAATGGAAAAGGGTTGAAATTCACCCGCAGTTTTAGAAAAGGTATTTATTTGATATTTAAAAACAGGCTCAACATTTAGTTGTACTTTGGGAGAGAAGTCGTAGTTGAGCCCCATTCCAAAGTTGGCACTAAAGTTTACATCGTTAACATTGGTGGCCTCGCCCACTTCAGTCACTAAACCTTCAGACTCTACCAAAACGGAGTTGTCCACAAGAAACAGAGAACTCATTCCGCCAATGAGGTCAACACCAAATTTTCTGTCAATGAGTGCATAGTTCAGTTCAACCGGTATTTCTATATAGCCCAGTTGCTGTATCATTTTTCCATCCAGAACAGGAATTTCATTGGAGGAGAGCTCCAAGAACGCATCGGTTGGAATGTTGTTTGGCAGGCTATTTTTACTTTGTACCACAAGGGTCTCTGCTTTTTGGTTGTAATCGATATTGGCCAATTTATCACTGGATGAAGACCTCGCAGAGGAGGAGAACAGCACATCATTGGTGTCGTACCCATAATCTACTCTGTGCACACCTGAACGGATTTTCAGCTTTTTTCCAATTTCATAGGCAACTGAAAGGCCGTAACTCAAATTCAGGTTTCCCGATTTGGAGTTCGAGGCAAAATCTGAATGGATGGGCGAACCTTTGCCAGAAGCACTGAAATATACCGGAGCCACCGATGGACCAACCGACCATTTGCCAGAAATGGTATTGTCTACAACCACTTCTTCCTCTTCCTGCTCTTTTATCGCATCAAAAATGGACTGGCCACGATTATCTTCTTCTTCATTTATGGTCACAGCCTCTTCCTTTTGTTGTTCCATCACATTTTGAAGCGTTTCTTTCTGAGCTGTCTTATCGCGGGAATCTTCGTTGGCGATGTCCTTTTCGCCTTCAGAAATGGCATTCTCCAAGTTTTTCTTCCTATTGTTCGAGGGAACAGTGTTATCCTCATCGGTTTTATCAGACATGGTCAAAGCTGCTATCTCCCCTGTGTTTTGAGAAGGAGAAACAGCATCTTGCTTTTTGATTCCATTTTTTCCCACTTGTTGTTGATTGGTGGTAAGACTTTGGTTGGAGTTCATGGAGCCCTGCGTATCTTGGTTTCCACTTTCCTCAGTTTTAGAAGAGGCCTCAACCAGGCTTTCTGTATCAGTAGCAGAGGGAGAAGGGTTAATAGTTTGACTTTCTTCTTTCGTTGTTTGCTGCTGCTCTAAATCGGTCTCAGTATCGGTGACAATGATTTCGTTTGGTTGTTGTACATTTTCAAATGGATTGATGACATACAACATAACGGCCAATACCGCGGCCACTCCACCCAGTCGCCACCAAAATGGCACTATTCGCTTTTTCTGCTTCTTCTTGTCCAAGGAAGCCTCAATGGAGTTCCAGACCTTTTCATCCGGAACTTCCTGAAACCCTTCAAAGGTTTTCTTGAACAATTGCTCTAAATTCTTTTTCCCCATTGTTAAGTTCTTTAAGCAATGCTTATTTTTTCTTTTTCAATCTTTTCCCTCAAAATCATTTTGGCACGGGCCAGGTTGGATTTTGAGGTCCCAGTGGATGTCCCCAACATCTCACTTATCTCCTTGTGGCTGTACCCATCCAACACATATAGGTTGAAGGTCAGCCTGTACTTGTTCGGTAACTCTTGAATATATCCCAAAAGGGTAGACAGGTTAATGTCCGTTCCCTCGGTATCTACCTCGGTATCTTCGCCAATATTCTCGGAAACCACATTGAGGTGCTGTTCTTTTCTGTACTTCTGTAGTACGGTATTTACGGTAATCCGTTTGATCCAACCTTCAAAGGAACCTTGAAAGCCATATTGGTCTATCTTGCTGAAAATGGTCATAAAACTGTCATGGAGATTATCTTCCGCCTCGGTTTTATTTTTGGAATACTTGAGACACATACCGAAAAGAATACCGGAATATCTCCGGTATAGTTCGGCCTGTGCCTGGCGTTCTCCTTTTTTACATTTATGTATCAGCTCTTCAAGATCCAAATGTTGGTCAATTTTGGATTATTGATCTCTAGTTTGTGTTTGCTTCGTCTACTACAGGAACGTCATATTCCAAATAAATAGCATCATCATTTTCATCTTCCCCTGCATAAAACCTAAAGTGATATTCCCCTGTGAAAATCACATGGAACTGCATGGTTGCAACAACTTCCTCAACCGCTTGCGTGCAGGCTAGGGTCTCATCCGTTAATCTGGACCCAACCACAATCACATCACGACCGGTCTCCCCTGTTTTTACAACATCGAACCCTTCAAAATAGGTACAGCCATCCGGTCTTCTGTAGGTGACATCTATGTCATAGATTTCGTTGAGTTCAAAGGATTCGGGCATATCAACAGCCACAACTTCCAATGAAGTAAAGTAAAAATTTGGGGTGTCATCATCCAGCTCACATGAACTAAACCATAAACTCACCGCAAGAAAAACTAGAGGCATCAACAATTTTCTTACCATAAAAATCCTTTTTATTGTCTAGATGAGTAGTATAGACAAGGGTTGCGTAGGATTTTCACAAGCAAAAGTTAAACGCCCAAAAAAACGCTGAACTTACGCTTTGACAGTAGAAATGGCTTCCTTGATCTTGCCCTCCAATTCTTCGGCAAGTTCTGGATTGTCCATCAGCAGTGCTTTTACGGCGTCTCTCCCTTGCCCTAGTTTGGTGTCTCCATAGCTGAACCACGAACCGCTTTTCTTTACAATTTCGTAGGCAACACCCAAGTCCAGGATTTCCCCGATCTTGGAAATACCTTCACCGTACATAATGTCAAACTCTGCGGTTCTAAATGGAGGTGCAACTTTGTTCTTCACCACCTTTACGCGAGTCTTGTTTCCTTGTACATCACCTTCTGTGTCCTTTATTTGAGTGGAACGTCTAATATCCAATCGAACGGAAGCATAGAACTTCAGTGCATTTCCACCAGTAGTAGTCTCGGGATTGCCGAACATTACCCCAATTTTTTCCCGCAATTGATTGATAAATATTACGGTACACTTGGTCTTACTGATGGTAGAGGTCAATTTTCTTAGGGCTTGCGACATTAATCGTGCATGGAGTCCCATTTTGGAATCCCCCATTTCACCCTCAATCTCGCTTTTTGGAGTAAGGGCGGCAACAGAATCCACAATAACAATGTCTATGGCTCCGGACCGGATTAAGTTTTCAGTGATTTCCAAAGCTTGTTCCCCGTGATCGGGCTGTGATATGATGAGGTTATCGATATCGACTCCTAATTTTTTGGCGTAGAAACGGTCAAAAGCGTGCTCAGCATCAATGAAGGCAGCTATGCCACCTGCTTTTTGCGCCTCGGCAATGGCATGAAGAGTCAATGTGGTCTTACCAGATGACTCTGGGCCATAGATTTCAATGACTCGGCCTCGAGGGTATCCCCCAACACCCAGGGCAATGTCCAGTCCCAACGATCCAGAGGGTATGGCCTCAACATCTTCCACTACACTATCGCCCATTTTCATGACGGCACCTTTACCGTAGGTCTTGTCCAGTTTGTCCAGTGTTAGTTTGAGGGCTTTTAATTTTGCTTCTTTTTCGTTGCTCATGGTTCTCGATATTAGGAAGGCTAAATTACCATTTCTTTCCACATACGGCAAAAGCCACGCAACCTTTTTATGAGGATTGAATCTATGGGGTACTAACTCAATATCCATAGAGCCGCACTTGGCTCGTTCAAGGAAGTGGGGAAAATATAGCTGTGAAAAAGTTTAAGGTGGTTTTAAAGGGCTTCTTCTTATTAGAGGCCCTTTTTCTTTTTAACTATTAGGAATTTTTATCTTTGCACCAGATTTTACAATAAACCATTCTTTAATCTTAACTATTGGTATAGCATGCAACTGTACAATACATTAAGTGCAAAGGAAAGGGAAAAGCTTATTGAGGAGGCCGGAAAAGATCGGCTCACCATCTCTTTCTACAAATATGCACACATTGGAAACCCCCAGATTTTAAGAAACCATCTTTTTTTGGCATGGGACGAAATGGATGTTCTAGGCCGAATTTATGTAGCCCACGAGGGCATAAATGCCCAACTTTCCGTGCCTGCTGAAAATTTTACAGCCTTCAAGACACATTTGGACAGCATTTCTTTTTTGGAAAATGTTCGCTTGAACATCGCCATAGAACAGGACAATAAATCCTTTTTAAAACTGAAGGTGAAAGTGAGGGATAAAATTGTGGCCGATGGCCTCAATGACGAAACTTTTGATGTTACCAACAAGGGCGTCCATGTAGGGGCTGAACAGTTCAACGAACTTATTGAAGACCCCGATACCGTTTTGGTGGATATGCGCAATCATTATGAAAGCGAAATCGGGCACTTTAAAAATGCCATTACCCCTGATGTGGATACTTTCCGGGATTCTTTGGATATTATTGAACAGGATTTGGCAGAGCACAAAGAGGATAAAAAATTGGTCATGTACTGCACCGGTGGAATCCGTTGTGAGAAAGCCAGTGCCTACTACAAGCACAAAGGGTTTAAAAATGTATTCCAGTTAGAGGGGGGAATCATAGAATACACCCGCCAAGTACGGGACAAGAATCTAGAGAACAAGTTTTTGGGGAAAAACTTTGTTTTTGACCATAGAAGGGGAGAGCGAATCTCTGAGGACGTCATTGCCCACTGCCATCAATGTGGAAAACCCTGTGACACCCATGTGAACTGTGCCAACGAAGCGTGCCATTTGTTGTTCATACAGTGTGAGGATTGTGCCGCTGCCATGGACAACTGCTGCTCAGTGGAATGTAAGGAAGTCCATGCATTGCCCTATGAAGAACAAAAAAAGTTGCGCAAAGGAAAGGTGGTCAGCAACAAGATTTTCAAAAAAGGACGTTCTCCCGTATTGAAATACAAGAAATAGCATTTCAATACCCCCGCAATTTATACTATATTTACACTAGTAATTTTTATGAACCCTATTGAGGTTGCTCAAAAAAGATGAGGGGTATTTGAATGTCACATCGAGCGCAGTCGAGATGTACATTGAAGTTCAGTTATTTTAACGAGTTCTCGACTCTGCTCGAACTGACAGCTTGTCTTTTTGAAAGCCTCAATCAAGATATTAAATATGGCGTGTAGCAGTTGTTCAACCGGCAAGGATGGACAACCGCGTGGTTGCAAGAACAATGGGACTTGCGGCACTGATGGTTGTAACAAGCTAACCGTTTTTGATTGGCTTTCCAATATGTCGTTGCCCAACGGTCAAAAACCCTTTGATTGCGTTGAGGTACGTTTCAAGAATAGTAGAAAGGAATTTTACAGGAATGTGGACGATCTCCCTTTGTCCATTGGTGATGTTGTGGCCACCCAGGCAAAATCCGGGCACGATGTGGGCATGGTGACCCTCACCGGAGAACTGGTTCGGGTGCAGATGAAGCGAAAAAAAGTAGCTCCAGATGATGCCACTATTCCAAAAATATATAGAAAAGCCTCCCAGCGCGATATTGATGTTTGGCAAAAGTGTCGGGACAGGGAAGAAGAAATCAAAAAACGTTCCCGTGAAATTGCCATCTCCCTTAGACTTGAGATGAAACTCAGTGATGTAGAGTTTCAGGGTGATGGATCCAAGGCAACGTTTTATTACACAGCGGAAGATCGGGTGGATTTTAGGCAGTTGATCAAGGACATGGCCAAAGCCTTCGGAATTCGAATTGAGATGCGCCAGATAGGGTATCGCCAAGAAGCCCAACGTTTGGGCGGCATTGGCTCTTGTGGACGAGAACTCTGCTGTTCCACATGGTTGACCGACTTTAGATCGGTGAGCACAGCATCGGCCAGATACCAACAATTGGCATTGAACCCACAAAAATTGGCAGGCCAGTGTGGCAAGCTTAAATGTTGTCTCAATTACGAACTGGATATGTATTTGGAGGCATTGAAAGATTTTCCACCACAGGATAGCAAGCTGTTGACCAAAAAAGGCTTGGCGTTTTGTCAAAAAGCAGATATTTTTAAAGAAACGCTTTGGTTTTCATACAAAGATGACCCCGCTACATGGCATGCCTTGCACAAGGAACAGGTACTTGAAATTTTGGAACTCAATAAGAAAAACGAAAAAATTGCCAGTCTTGAGGAATATGCCGAGGATAATGTAAGCGATGAAAAAATGGCCTTTGAAAATGTAGTGGGCCAGGATAGCCTTACCCGATTTGATAGGCCCAAGAAAAAGAAACGAAGAAACAAGAAACGAAGAAAGCCCAAATCTAAAGCATCATCCAATGCGAAATAGTCTACTTTCTCTCCTAACATTGGCCTTGTTTGGATCATGTAACGACCAAATGGTCTATTCGAAATATGAACCTTTGAAAGATGGGAAATGGGAAATGGACAAGGTTGTGCATTTTGAGTTTTCCGGGATGGATTCTATCACTCCTTATAACATCTTCATCAACATACGAAATGATGACACCTTCCCCTTCAGCAATCTTTTTTTAATTACAGAGTTGGAAGCTCCCGACGGAAATACATTGAAGGACACATTGGAATACAAAATGGCCGAACCTTCTGGCGAATGGCTGGGCAAGGGCCTTGGAGGGGTTAAGGAAAATAAACTTTGGTTTAGGGAAAACGTCGTTTTTCCAGATTCAGGCGTATATAAGGTGAATATTTTCCACGCCATGCGCAAGAATGGCAGTGTGGATGGCGTTCATATTTTGGAGGGCATTACAGATGTTGGTTTACAAATAGAAAAAAGTACCCTATAAGAGCAATGGCAAAGAAGGTTCAAAAGAAACAAAAAGGATATTTCAAATTTATAAAATGGTTCTGGATACTTTTTGGGACCGGTGTTCTAGTGGTCATATTCATTTTCCTATTGGCATCTTGGGGTGCTTTTGGAGAAATGCCAACCTTTGAGCGTTTGGAAAACCCAGAGACCAATCTGGCCACCGAATTTATTTCTTCAGATGGGGAAACTTTGGGGAAACTGTATTTGGAGGATAATCGAACTGATGTTCCATATGATGCACTACCCCAGAATTTGATTGATGCCTTGATAGCTAGTGAAGACATCCGTTTTCATGACCATTCAGGCATTGATGCCCGTGGTACTTTGAGAGCATTGATCTTTTTAGGTAGTCGAGGTGGCGCAAGCACAATTACACAACAGCTCTCAAAATTACTTTTCACAAAGCATGCATCTTCAAATACATTCGATAGAATAATCCAAAAGGTTAAGGAATGGGTCATTGCTACTCGACTTGAAAGAAGCTACACGAAAGAAGAGATTATCAGCATGTATTTAAACATTTATGATTTCGGTAATAATGCTGATGGCATCCGTTCCGCTTCACGGATTTATTTTGGGAAAGAGCCTAAAGACCTAAAACTTGAAGAATCTGCAATGTTAGTGGGAATGTTACAGAATTCTTCTCTATACAATCCTTTACGAAGGGAAGAGATTACATGGAAAAAGAGAAATATAGTGTTGGGCCAAATGGCAAAATTTGAATTCATCAGTGAAACAGAAAAGGACTCTCTTCAGGCTCAAAAGATAAATCTGAACTATAACCCAGAATCACATCGAGAAGGACTGGCCACTTACTTTAGGATGTATATGCAGAGTTGGTTGAAAAGGTGGGTGGAAAATAACCCAAAGCCGGACGGTGAAAAATGGAACATCTATTTGGATGGATTGAAGGTGTACACCACTGTCGATTCAAGAATGCAACGAAACGCAGAGGAAGCCGTACAGGAGCACATGAAAGATCTTCAAACGGAATTTTTCCATCAAAACACACCGCAAAGAAATGCAACGGCGCCCTTTTTGGATGTTTCCAGAGGAGCCATTGATACCATTATGGAGCGTGCCATGAAAGCATCACCTAGATGGAGGGTGTTAAAACGCGAAGGATTGTCGGAGAAGGAGATTGAAGCCACCTTTCACGAAAAAACGGAAATGACTGTATTTGATTGGAACAGTGATTCCTACGAGAAGGACACCATCATGACCCCGATGGATTCCATTCGCTACTACAAGACATTCTTGAGAACGGCAATGATGTCCATGGAGCCCCAAACAGGGCATGTAAAGGCCTGGGTGGGCGGAATAGATTATAAGCATTTCCAATACGATAATGTCTACCAGGGAGCGCGTCAGGCGGGTTCTTTGTTCAAGCCATTTGTGTATGCAGCAGCCATAGACCAATTGCGGTATTCACCCTGCTACACCTTACCGGACAACATATACTGTATTGAACCGGGCAAACATGGCAATATGGAGGCTTGGTGCCCTAAAAACTCCAATGGGAAATACTCAGGGGATAACCTTACACTAAAAGAAGCATTAGCAGGTTCCGTAAACAGCATTACGGCACAACTTATGGATCGTGTGGGCCCAGGCTCAGTAGCTTCAATAGCAAAAAGTATGGGTGTAACTAAAGAAATCCTAGAAGTGCCATCCATAGCATTGGGGACTCCCGATGTTAACGTTTATGAAATGGTAGGCGCTTTTGGAACTTATGCCAACCAAGGGGTCTATGTTAAACCTGTAATGGTTACTCGCATTGAGGATAAAAATGGTACGGTACTCTTCGAGTACTCCCCAAAGACCAAAGATGTATTGAGTAGGGATGTGGCCTATGCCATGGTAAACCTAATGGAAGGAGTAACACAATATGGTTCTGGGGCGTGGTTAAGAGGTGATTATCATAAAAACGAGACACGGTTCAAAGAGGTAATGTCTGGATACCCTTATAATTTTACCAATCCCATTGCAGGTAAAACTGGTACCACGCAGAATCAAAGTGATGGTTGGTTTATGGGCATGGTGCCGAATTTAGTTACCGGTGTTTGGGTAGGGGGAGAAGAAAGGTCAATACACTTTTCCAGTATTAGTTACGGACAGGGTGCGGTTATGGCATTGCCTATATGGGCATTGTACATGAAAAAAAACTATGCCAACGAAGAAATAGGAATCTCCAAAGATGCTTTTGTAGAGCCAGAAGAAATGTCCATTAATTTAGATTGTTCCAAACAGACCCAAGAAGAACAGGATGATTTGGATACCGAGGATGATTTAGACGATTTGGATTTCTAATCCAATCCATTTATTGAAAAGAAAGCTCCAAGCATATCTTAATTTGCTTGGGGCTTTTTTATTTTAATTGTAATTTCAAACAATAGGAAAAAAGAAGAAATGATTAATAAAACAGTTTCAGATGTTTCAGCTGCCTTGGAAGGCGTTGCCGATGGAATGACCTTTATGTTGGGGGGATTCGGCCTATGTGGCATTCCCGAGAATGCAATCGCCGAACTGGTGAGGTTGGGCATCAAGGACATCACTTGCATTTCAAATAATGCAGGGGTGGACGATTTTGGCCTTGGCCTTCTTCTTCAACAACATCAGATAAAAAAAATGATATCCTCTTACGTGGGTGAGAACGATGAGTTTGAACGCCAGATGTTGAGCGGTGAGTTGGAGGTGGAATTAACGCCCCAAGGCACCCTGGCCGAAAAATGTAGGGCCGCTCAAGCCGGTTTTCCTGCCTTTTACACCCCAGCAGGCTACGGAACCGAAGTAGCCGAGGGAAAAGAGACTCGTGAGTTCAATGGCAAAATGTACGTGCTGGAACCTGCGTTTAAGGCCGATTACTCCTTCGTAAAGGCTTGGAAGGGGGATGAAGCCGGAAATCTGATATTCAAGGGTACGGCACGGAACTTTAACCCTTGTATGTCTGGAGCTGCCAATATTACCGTGGCCGAGGTGGAAGAACTCCTTCCGGCTGGAAGTTTGGATCCCAACGAGATCCACATTCCAGGTATTTTTGTACAGCGTATTTTCCAAGGAGAAAAGTATGAAAAACGCATTGAACAACGAACAGTTCGTGAACAGAATTAGGAAAATTGTCCCCTTGAGGGGACTTCAGGGGTGTTTAAACTAAGGATGATAAAATGTTAGATAAAAACGGAATCGCAAAACGAATCGCAAAAGAGGTCAAGGACGGATACTATGTCAATTTGGGCATTGGCATTCCCACTTTGGTTGCCAATTTTGTTCGGGATGACATCAGTGTGGAATTCCAGAGTGAAAATGGGGTGCTCGGCATGGGACCTTTTCCTTTTGAAGGGGAGGAAGATGCGGACATTATCAATGCCGGGAAACAGACCATCACCACCTTGCCAGGAGCTTCTTTTTTTGACTCGGCCTTGAGCTTTGCAATGATTCGGGGGCAACATGTGGACCTCACTATTTTAGGTGCCATGGAAGTGGCCGAGAACGGCGATATAGCCAATTGGAAGATTCCCGGGAAGATGGTCAAGGGAATGGGTGGTGCTATGGATTTGGTGGCCTCTGCCGAGAACATAATCGTAGCCATGATGCATACCAATAGGGCCGGGGAGTCCAAATTGCTAAAACGATGTACCCTTCCGTTGACCGGTGTAGGCTGTGTGAAAAGAATCGTGACCAATTTGGCTGTTTTGGAGGTGACACCCCAAGGGTTCAAGCTTCTCGAAAGGGCACCTGGCGTAACCGTGGAAGAGATTCAAAAAGCCACTGAGGGAAACCTGATTGTGGATGGTGAAGTGCCTGAAATGAAGATTTAGCAAATATCCTTGGGTTTTTTACAACAAAATGAAACCATTACACAACATTAGTTTTAATATGCCAATCATCGAGTTTATATTTGGTTATATCGAATTTTTTACCCAAATTAACAACCAATAAAATAATACCATGGCAGCCAAAGTAAACCACACTACAATGGACGAAAATGTTCAAGTGTACCGAAACGATTTCTTTACAGGATTTATGCTATTGATTAAGAAGCTTTTTATGCTTTAGAACAATATACATTCCCCCTGAAAATCTTAGAGCCAACACCTTTGTTAGGCTCTTTTTTTTGGAATAAATTTGAGGAAAAACAATCATGTGCCTCAATTTTAAGGAGTGTACTTTTTCTGATTTGGATACATTGGTGAGTATTTCCAAAGACACTTTTACGGCCGCTTTTGAAGAGGACAATGACCCAGCGGACTTTCAAGACTATATTCAAAAGGCCTTCAGTCCAGAAAGGTTGGAAAAAGAACTGAAGAACCCCAATTCCATTTTTTATTTTGTGTTTGATGACAAGGCCTTGGCGGGGTACTTTAAGTTGAACATGGGCAATGCCCAGACCGATGTCAATGATAACGATTCCATTGAGTTGGAGCGGATTTATGTGATACAGAAGTATCAAGGCAAAAAAATAGGCTCACAGATGCTAGCTGAAATTTTGAATCTTGGCAGAAAACGCAACAAAGGATATCTATGGTTAGGCGTATGGGAGCACAATCCCAAGGCCATCCGTTTTTACCAAAGACATGGCTTCCAAAAGTTTGGGGAGCATCCCTATTACATTGGTAAGGACAAACAAACCGATTGGCTCTTTCGGTTAGACCTTTAAAAAACTTTCCAAAAACAAAATATCGCCTTCAGAACGCAGCTTGTAGGCAATGGAGTTCTCAAATGCGGCATGAATCAACAATGAAATAGCCTGTGCATTGGCCTTGGTAAGGCTGTTGGTTCTGTAGACCACATCGCGAATGGTTGAAAAACTCACATTGCTTCTAATGGCAATGTTGGCATAATCGTCTTTGGAGACGTTTCTTCGTAAGGTTTCGGAAAGCCGCTCACTGATTGGTTTGCCAAAATCTTCTTTGGAAAACATGTCGTCACTGTTAATGACCATGGCAAGATTTTTAATAGATCCCATCTCAATAGTTTTAGTGGATTACTAATTATTTTATTGGGGTCTGATCGTATTTTCTATATTTGGCTTGTAACCCAATTACAGAAAAGTAGCGGAATCGCTGCGGCTAGTGCATATTGCGTAACAATATTACACAATATACTGAATATATGTATATAATTAAACAGTTAAGGCGTAAAAAAAATATCAGCCAATCTAAATTGGGCAATGAAATCGGAGTCAGCCTACGTACCATACAGCTTTACGAGCGTAAGAACGCCAATATTCCCATTAAGAATCTCACCAAGATTGCCAACTATTTTGACATGACCATTGCGGAACTATATCTGCAGGAGGTGAACGACATGGGAGAATCCTACACAAAAAAACAACCCTTTACCAAACACGGTAGCGTTTTTTACCCCTTGGATTATGGAAAATATTTGGTCATGGCTCCCTTGATTCTGGTGGAGTGGCAACAAAAATACATTGACGGGTTGGCAAAGTCCAACGGAAAAGTGCCATTTCAATCGGGATTTATTATTGACTTTGTAGCCAAGGAACCCCACAGAATTTTTGAGGTTTCAGGAGATTCCATGAACGATTCCACCATGAATACCATTCCCAACAAAGCCTTTGTGCTGGGTCTGAGCTTGAAAAAGGAAATGTTCACCAAGGACGATGAAACACTTTGGAACAAATCATACATCTTGGTCTGTAAGGATCGGATCATCTGTAAACAACTTACAGGGTTTTCTAAGGAAAAAGGAACGCTAATCTGCCATAATTTGAATACTTCTCCTGAGTTTCAGGATTTTGAATTGCACTTGGACGATGTGCTTCAGGTTTTCAAAATAGTAAAAAAGCAACTTTAGCCTTCCAATAGTCAATCAAATAGAATTCAAGATTTCAGAGGCTTTGTCCAAAACGTCGTCGGTCTTCGCAAAGCAAAACCGCAGAAATTTCTTATCATAATTCCCCTTGCAAAACACAGAAACCGGAATACTGGCTAGTTTATGTTCTTTGATCAAACGTTCCGCAAAGATGGTGTCTTTTTCGTCCGTAATGCCGGAATAATCCAACAATTGAAAATAAGTACCTGCTGAAGGAACCCTTTTAAATCGGGAACCCTTTATAGCATGTAAGAAAGAATCCCTTTTTTCCTGATAAAAACCACCAAGGTTTACATAATGCTGTGGATTTTTTAAATATTCAGCTAACGCAATCTGCATTGCATGATTGACCGAAAACACATTGAACTGATGCACTTTTTGAAACTCCAGCATCAAGGGTTTTGGGGCAACGCAATAGCCCACTTTCCAACCTGTGGCATGAAAAGTTTTTCCAAACGAGGAGCAGATGACACTCCTAGCGGCCAAATCTGGATATTTGGCTGCGCTTTCATGCAGTTTCCCATCAAAAACGATATGCTCATATACCTCATCGCTCAACAAGATAATATTGGTATCCCTTAAAATTTCTTGAAGCTGTAGCATATCACTTTCAGACCAAATGGTGCCCGTAGGATTGTGCGGGGTATTAAAGATGACCATTTTGGTCTTTGGGCTTATGGCGGATTTAAAAGCGCTCCAATTCATTTTAAAATCATTTCCCTCTAAGGGCATTGGGATACTTTTGCCCCCAAAAAGGGCTATGGCCGGTTCATAGCAATCAAAGGCCGGTTCTATAACAATAACTTCATCTTTGGGGTGGACAAAGGCAGCAATAGTGGTAAAAATGGCCTGTGTCGCCCCTGCCGTGATGGTGATTTCAGATTCAGGATGATAATAGTTGCCGTACAGTCGCTCAATTTTCTCTGAAATGGCTTCCCGAAGGGAAAGCACCCCTTGCATTGGGGCATATTGGTTATGCCCTTTTTTAAAAGCCTCGCTCACGAGCTGCAGAAGCTCCGGATCTGGGTCAAAATTGGGAAATCCCTGAGATAGGTTTATGGCATCATAGGCACGGGCCAATTGATTAATGGTCGTAAAAATAGTGGTGCCCACATGGGGAAGTTTGGATATGGGTTCAATCATTAGCGTGATGTTGTTTTAATGCGTTGAGCACTTTTTGCAGGCAACTTTCCAAGTCTTTTTTCACTTCGGTTTCCCAAAACCGAAATACGGTATAGCCCATTTTTTCCAATGCTTCGTTCACCTCCTCGTCACGTTGGATATTTCGCTCAATCTTGGGGATCCAGAATTCTCGGTTGTTCTTGATTTTGTGCTTGCGTTCCTCCCAGTTGTGTCCATGCCAAAACTCCCCATCAATAAAAATCACGGTCTTATATTTTTTTAGGGCGATGTCGGGCTTCCCGATGAGTTTTTTGTAATCGATGCGATAGCGATATCCAGCTTGCCACAACGCTTTCCGAAAAGCCAATTCAGGTTTGGTGTTCTTACCCCGAATCTTTCCCATAATCTTGGAACGCTCCGGTGTGGTATAAAAACCGCTTTCCTCATTAAATCGAGGAACCTTTATACGCTCTTTTGGATATTTTTTGGGCATAAGGGAATATACAAAGGTTTTCAGTGAAAAGTAAACTGTTAGAATATCATTCTGAGCAAAGCGAAGAATCTATTAGTGGACAACAAGATTGTTTGACACGAATATCACGAATTTACACTAATGCTTCTCTGAACGCTGAGCGGAGTCGAAGCGCAATGAGGTCTCGACTGCGCTCGACCTGACAATATCCAAAGCAACAAAAAACCCAAATTCCAATTGGAGTTTGGGTTTTATATATTGAAATGTTATGGTGTCTATCCCTTCAACGAAGCAGATAGATATTCACGATTCATTCGGGCAATATTGGTCAATGAAATGCCTTTAGGGCACTCCACTTCGCAAGCACCGGTGTTGGTACAATTTCCAAAACCTTCCAAGTCCATTTGGCGGACCATGTTCTGAACCCGCTCCACGGCTTCGATTCTACCTTGTGGCAATAAAGCAAATTGGGAAACCTTTGCAGAAGTGAACAGCATAGCACTGGCATTTTTACAAGCGGCTACACAAGCTCCGCAACCAATACAGGTAGCGGCGTCCATGGCCTCATCCGCATCATGCTTGTTAATGGGAATGGCGTTGGCATCCACTGTGTTTCCTGAAGTGTTCACGGAAATATAACCACCAGCTTGCTGGATTCTTTCAAAAGCGCTTCGATCCACGATCAAATCCTTGATGACCGGGAACGCTTTTGCCTTAAAAGGTTCAATGACGATGGTATCCCCATCGTTGAATTTACGCATGTGCAACTGGCAAGTCGTAACCAATCGGTCTGGACCGTGTGGCTCCCCGTTGATCTGCAAAGAACAAGTTCCGCAGATACCTTCCCTACAATCGTGGTCAAACTCTACAGGCTCTTCACCTTTGGAAACCAACTCCTCATTGAGGATGTCCAGCATTTCCAAGAAAGACATATCACCTTCTACACCATCAAGGGTATAATCAACTATTTTACCTGGT
This sequence comes from Allomuricauda sp., assembly GCA_050303195.1. Lineage (GTDB taxonomy): Bacteria > Bacteroidota > Bacteroidia > Flavobacteriales > Flavobacteriaceae > Flagellimonas. Next base: position 17,304 of record JBNLBG010000005.1, read on the forward strand.
GAAGATGCGTCTTTTTGACGCCATATTTTTAGATACAATTTCATAGCTTCTTATTTGTAGGATCGTGTCTTTAGTTCAATATTTTCATATACCAAATCCTCTTTGTGCAATTTGGCATCTTTGGGCTCACCGGCGTATTCCCAAGCGGCCACATATTTAAAATTCTTGTCGTCACGGAGTGCTTCACCCTCTTCAGTTTGGTACTCTTCGCGGAAGTGTCCACCACAAGATTCGTTACGGTGCAGGGCATCTTTGGCAAATAGCTCGCCCAACTCCAAGAAGTCGGCCACGCGTCCCGCTTTTTCCAGTTCTTGATTTTTGGAATCGATGGTTCCCGGTACTTTTACGTTTTCCCAGAAATCTTTTCGAAGCGCTGCAATTTCCTTAATGGCTTCTTCAAGCTCTTTCGCATTTCGAGCCATACCACATTTGTTCCACATGATTTTGCCCAGCTTTTTATGGTAGTAATCCACGGAGTGGATTCCTGTACCGGACATCAACTTCTCCATCCGATCACGAACTTGTTTTTCGGCTTCATCAAACGCTGCGGAATCTGTTGGAATTTTCCCAGTACGAATATCATGGGACAAATAATCTCCAATTGTATAGGGTAGAACAAAGTAACCATCGGCCAATCCTTGCATCAAAGCGGAAGCTCCCAAGCGGTTGGCACCGTGATCACTAAAGTTGGCCTCCCCAGCAGAATAACACCCAGGGATAGTGGTTTGCAAGTTATAATCCACCCAAAGCCCACCCATGGTATAGTGCACTGCAGGATAGATCATCATTGGTGTTTTGTATGGATTTTGATCTACGATTTTTTCATACATCTGGAACAGGTTACCGTATTTGGCTTCGATAACTTCCTCGCCCAGCTTTATAATAGTAGCCTCATCTGGATTTTTGATACCAGAGGTCAAAGCCTTTTCTTTTCCGTAGCGTTTAATGGCTGATGCGAAATCCAAATACACAGCCTCACCGGTCTTGTTTACCCCAAAGCCGGCATCGCAACGTTCTTTGGCAGCTCTTGAGGCCACATCACGGGGCACCAGGTTACCGAAAGCAGGATACCTTCGCTCTAAATAGTAATCTCTATCTTCTTCGGCAATCTCAGTAGGTTTCAATTTGCCCTCACGGATGGCAACGGCATCTTCCATTTTCTTGGGTACCCAAATACGTCCATCATTACGTAACGACTCCGACATCAAGGTCAATTTAGATTGATGATCTCCGGAAACTGGAATACAGGTAGGGTGGATTTGCGTAAAACATGGGTTGGCAAAGAACGCACCTTTTCGGTGGGCTCGCCAAGCGGCCATGACGTTACTTCCCATGGCATTGGTTGATAGGAAGAATACGTTTCCATAACCTCCTGTGGCCAAAACCACAGCATGGGCACTATGTCTTTCAATTTCTCCAGAAACCAAATCCCTTGCAATGATGCCTCGGGCTTTTCCATCCACCAAAACCAAATCCATCATTTCATGACGGGTGAACGATTGGATTTTACCACGGTTGATTTGTCGGTTCATGGCTGCATAAGCACCCAACAACAATTGCTGCCCCGTTTGTCCTTTGGCATAAAAGGTTCTAGATACGAGCACCCCACCAAAAGAACGGTTATCCAACATACCACCATATTCACGGGCAAATGGAACACCTTGGGCCACACATTGGTCAATAATGTTTCCAGAAACTTCGGCCAAACGATACACGTTGGCTTCTCGGGAACGGTAATCCCCCCCTTTTATAGTGTCGTAGAATAGGCGATAGTTACTGTCGCCATCCCCTTGATAGTTTTTTGCGGCATTGATACCTCCTTGGGCAGCAATGGAGTGTGCCCTACGTGGCGAATCTTGGTAGCAGAAGGTCTTTACGTTATAACCCAACTCAGCTAAAGTGGCTGCAGCGGCACCACCAGCCAATCCCGTACCCACAACAATAATATCAATGTTCCTTTTGTTGGCAGGGTTAACAAGATTAATGTCATTTTTATGTTTGGTCCATTTGTCGGCCAACGGCCCAGATGGAATTTTAGAATCCAATATGCCCATACTTAATGTGTTATTGGGTTAAGGTGGTGATACAGGGCAATGAAAGCAAAGCCCAAAGGAATGACCACCGAAAATATTTTAGTAAACGTTTTTACAGCCGGGGTGTATTTGTTGTTCCATCCCATGGTTTGGAATGAGGAGGCAAAGCCATGCCACAAGTGAAGACTTAACAAAACAAAGGCCACAATGTAAAGAATGGTTCTCCAGAAAGGCTCAAATTTTTCAACGGTTTCATAGTAGTAACGTGTTGGGTCTTCTGGGGAAACCTCAATGTATTTGTAGGCCATCTCGTGTACCCAGAAATCGTAGAAGTGGAGCACCAAGAAGGCGAGCACTACCAATCCGGAATAGATCATGTTTCGGGATACCCAAGGGGCATTGGCGCTGCCTTTGTACGTCACATAACTTCCTCCGCGGGCTTTTTTGTTTTTGATTTCCAAGGCGAAGCCCATTACAAAATGGATAATTACCCCAGCTATCAAAATAGGCTGCAGTACAAACTGTACCAAAGGGTTGTATCCCATAAAGTGGGACCACGAGTTAAAAGTTTCCGGGTCTATGACCGAAGTAATATTAATGGTAAAATGTTGTGTGAGAAAAACAACCAAAAAAAGTCCCGAAAGTGCCATTACCACTTTGCGGGCAATTGAAGATTTTATCAATCCACTCATTAGTGCTGGTTTTACGACAAATTTACGTTACGGTTAAGTTTTTAACAAGCTTTCAACATTCCAAAGCAGGTTATTTAGATTCATTTTAAGCTGTTGGAATACAATTGAAAGAAAAGTGTTTTGTTTTCAACATGATGGTGGAACAAAGTTTTATTTTTAAATATTGATAGCGAAATTCCATTCTGGGATTTTTAGCCGATATTACAATTGATTTTAACCAACCGAATTCCATGGACATTGCCATATTATCCGTTAGTCTCAATGTGCATTCCACCAAAAGGATAGCAAAGGAAGCCCAGAATGCAGGTCATTTTGTGGAAATGATCGATCACACGAAATGCTCTGTGAAATTGGGTGCGGACAAGCCTCAAATTTATTTGGATGACGAAGATATCACTGATGAGTTTGATGCCATAATTCCGCGGATTGGTACTACGGTAACCAGACACGGTGCTGCCATTGTGAAGCAGTTTGAGATGAACAACATCTTCAGTACGGCAAGGTCATTGGGCATCACCCGGGCACGAAACAAGGTACGGACGCTTCAAATTATGGCCAGAAAGGGAATCCCCATTCCCGAAACCGTATTTTCCATCAACCCGCACAATGTTGAAGACCAGATAAAATTGTTGGGAGGTGGCCCTGTCATCATAAAATTACAAGAAGGCACCCAGGGCAAGGGCGTTATGTTGGCGGAAAGTAAAAAATCCGCAAAATCCATTATCGATACCCTCTACAATATGAACACCAGTATCCTTTTGCAAGAATATATTGAAGAGGCCCACGGTGAAGACCTTCGGATTATTGTTGTGGGGAACAAGGTGGTGGCCAGCATGAAACGTACTAGCCATATGGATGACTTCAGGTCCAATGTGCACAGGGGAGCAGAGACAGAAGCCATTCAATTGACTCCGAAAGAGAAATACATCGCCATAAATGCCACGAAACATTTGGGACTTGGAGTGGCAGGGGTAGACCTTATCCGTTCCAAAAAAGGTCCATTGCTGATCGAGGTAAATGCCTCACCAGGTTTAAAGGGAATAGAGGCAGCAACCGGTGTTAACGTAGCTAGACATATTATTCAGTTTGTGGAAAAAAATGGACGGAGAAAAAGAAAATAAAATCCTTACGATAAATGGAGAGTCCATTGCGCCAGGGGAAAATAAGATGGTACAATTGAACATTGCCCGACTTCCCACAGGAACCTTGATCGATATTCCCGTGCACGTGTTCAATGGAAAGAAAGCGGGATACACCGTTTTGGTCCAAGCCGGCTTACACGGCGATGAGGTCAATGGAGTGGAAACACTTCGACGGATGCTCCAAGAAAACAAATTTGCTATTAAAAAAGGGGCAGTAATTGTGGTTCCTATCGTGAATATTTTTGGCTTTATCCATTTTTCAAGGGATGTGCCGGATGGAAAGGATGTAAACCGGAGTTTTCCAGGCAGAAAAACAGGTTCATTGGCCAGTAGGATTGCCTATACCTATACGGAACAAATTTTGCCCCAAGTGGACTTTGGTATTGACCTGCACACGGGCGGAAGCCAACGGCATAACCACCCGCAGGCAAGATACACTTTTGGTGATGCCGAAAGCGAGGCTTTGGCCAAAGCTTTCAACGCGCCTTTTTATTTCTCATCCAAGTTGATTACGGGTTCTTTTAGAAAGACGGCCCATAAAATGGGAATTCCTACCATAGTCTATGAGTCAGGGGAGAGTATGCGTTTTGATGAAAATGCCATTGCCATTGGTATGTGCGGGGTGGAAAATGTGTTTCAATTTTTGGGGATGGTTTCAAAAGGAGTCAAGACCAAGAAAGAACCTTCCGTTCATTTAGAAACCACCCGATGGATACGGGCACCTCGAGCGGGGATGTTCATTCCACAAGTAGGCAACGGCGAGGCTGTGAAGAAAGGTCAGATTTTAGGATTGACCACTGATACATTTACGAAAAAAAGCAAAAAGGTAAAGTCCTCTTTTGACGGACACGTCATCTGCATGAACCATCAGGCAGTGGTAAATCAGGGAGATGCCTTATTCCACATAGGGCGTTAACCCTACTTTTTTCTCATCAATCTTGGAAATGCTCCACGTAATGGCGGTTTCAAGGTCGGAGAATTGCCGGATGTTGTCCCTAAAAAACATTTTTTCCAAGACAATACTGGACAGTCCACTTTTGCTGTGGGCAACAACGGAGTAAATTTCCAGTTGGTGTCTGTTTTTGTAGAATTTCAACCAATCGGTGGGTACCACAGAATAATTATTGATTCGATTTGAGATATAGGCAATAGGCTTGTCCTTTCCAAGAACTTCATAAGCAATGTCAATGATTTTCTTGGCCATGGACCAATTAAAGACAATCCCTTCTTTGATTTTGGAAATAACTGGTCCGTCAAAAAAATAGAACACCCCAAAATCACATTCCCTGATTTCCCGAATGTTCTTAAAAAAGTCTATCTCCTTGACCGTCTTTTTCATAGCTTATATAGCCCAAACCTCTAATTTGGGATTCTAAAATTAAGAAATCTGAATATCTGAAAAGAGCTATAAATCATAACAAAAAGATAATTTTTGGACAGTGGGCCATTTCAGTTGATGAGCCAAAAGAAAAGTGCTTTCCAAAGCATGTCTATTTCTTTTTAATGGGTACCCATACTTCTTCCTGCGCCATGGGGTCATTAGGGCGATAGGTTGGGGGCAGGATCTCAAAGTGCTGTCTTCTATCCACTATAAAGTCGGAATTTGGAATCCATTCCCCATAAATAAAAGCAGCAGTTTTTGGAAAATCGCTTGGTAAACCTTTATGGACAAAAACGGCGTATTTTCCAGAGATGGTCGTGGTTTCCAGCTCTTGTGGTGGGTTTGGAAAATATTGCGATTCAATTGCAGCCCATTTTTCAAATTGGGTCTGGGCAGTCATGTTGGAAAAAGAAGTTTGTTGATCAAAAATTTGGATAGAGTATTTCGGTATTTCCTTCGGAACATTATGGGCAATGAGCAGTTTTTGAAACTTTTCCCAAAGCATTCTTGTTTCGTTCTTCGCCAAGGTTGTAATGATGCGTGAGCCGACCAGTTCCGTTTTGGGAAGGGTCACAATTTTGGGAGAATTCATTTTTCCATGTTTTTTAATTGAATACCCAGTGCTTTGGTGGAGAGCTGTACTTCCAAAAGTGAAAGCACCAAAGAAATGACCAAAAACACCAAACTGATTCCAAAAATAACGTTCGCCCAAACATTCATTTCAACATAAATGAGGAACATGGTCACGGCCGCCAATAAAAAACTGATGATGGCCGTGGCCTGCATGTTTTTGATGATGCCCAATCTTTTGCGAAGTTGATGAATCTGTTGTTTCAGCGGTTGTGCCGAAGTCTCTTCGAACTGTTTGTGCAACTGCCGGATGAGGGCGGCGATGGCCAAGTATCTAGCATTATAGGCCAACATGGTAAGCGAAATGGCGGGGAACAAAAGTGCGGGAATACTTAGGTTGAGCTGCATGGATTTTTCTTTGAACAGGGAAGGTATGAATTTGTCTTGGGGAACACAATTACCTACATTTGGGAAATCAAATTAGTGACATGAAATATTCTCCCATAGACAGCAATCTGTTTGTAAAAAATCGTAAAAAATTCACGGCACAAATGAAATCAAAAAGTATTGCCGTGTTCAATTCCAATGATATTTATCCCATTGGAGCCGACAGCACCCTTCCCTTTGAACAAAGCCGTGATCTTTTTTACCTCTGTGGTGCCGATCAAGAGGAAACTATTTTGTTGCTGTCCCCGGATGCGATGGATCCAAAACATCGTGAAATTTTGTTCGTCAGGGAGACCAATGACCATATTGCCGTTTGGGAAGGGCCAAAACTCACCAAAGAACAAGCTACCAAGGTTTCTGGCATTCAGACTATTTATTGGCTCACTGATTTTGACAAGGTCTTTTTTGATTTGATGACCGAGGCGGATACCATTTATTTCAATACCAATGAGCACTACCGCCAAGCTGTGGAGACCCAGACCCGTGAAGATCGTTTTATTGAAAAATGTAAAAAAGACTTTCCAGCGCACCAATGGGCCAAGAGCAATCCTATTTTGCAAGAGATTCGGGGCATCAAGGAATCAGAAGAAATCGCCATCATGCAAACCGCATGCGATATCACCGAAAAGGGATTCCGAAGAATTCTTGAATTTGTAAAACCTGGTGTTTGGGAATATGAAATAGAAGCGGAGTTCTTACATGAGTTTGTACGAAACCGTTCCAAAGGGTACGCTTATGCCCCCATTATCGCGGCCGGAAGTAACGCTAATGTGTTGCACTATTTGGAGAATAATCAACAAGTGAAGGATGGTGATATGATCTTATTGGATTTGGCAGCGGAGTATGCCAATTATTCCAGTGACATGACCCGGACCATTCCCGCCAACGGAAGATTTACGGACCGACAAAAAGAAGTCTATGGTGCGGTACTTCGGGTAAAAAACGAAGCCACCAAAATGTTGGTGCCAGGGGTTATTTGGGCCGAATTTCACAAGGAAGTGGGCAAAATCATGACTTCGGAGTTGATTGGTTTGGGACTATTGGACAAAGCCGATGTGCAAAATGAAAACGCGGATTGGCCCGCCTATAAAAAATACTTTATGCACGGTACCAGCCATCATATTGGATTGAACACCCATGACTATGGGGAATTGAAAACTCCCATGAAACCGAACATGGTCTTTACCGTGGAACCAGGGATTTATATTCCAGATGAGGGAATGGGCATCCGATTGGAGGATGATGTGGTCATCCAAGAAAATGGGGAACCGTTCAACCTGATGCGCAACATTCCTATTGAGATTGAAGAGATCGAAGAATTAATGAATTCATAATCTATGTTACTGGCAATTCTTCAACAACCGGATATCCAAAAAAAGATAGAAGAGGCACCCGATAGCGCCTACGAAATTGGTGTTGTCATTGGGAGTTATTTGCCCTTTGTGGTATTGGCGGGGATTGCCTATGCCATTTATCGCTACAATAAAAAGAAACGGGAATCTGAATAGAACACCCGAAACCTCATCATCAATCAAAAAACAAATGAAAGTAATAGACCTTTCCAAACCTATTCAGTATAATGCATCCGACCCATGGTTTATGAAGGTCAAAATAAAGCACAAACCACACCGAAAGGCAAAATGGCTTATTCGGGTTTTGGGATTGCCCTTCAAGTTATTTCCGAAGGGTTTTGAAGGATGGGCGGATGACACTATTCAAAAAATGGGGGTTCACTCCACTACACATATTGATGCCCCATGGCATTATTCCCCAACTACTGGTGGTGCCAAATCCAAAACCATTGACCAAATTCCAATGGAAAAGTGTTATGCGGATGGCATGGTCATCGATATGAAACACAAAGCTGATTATGACCCTATTACCATCTATGACCTACAAGAGTTTTTAAAAAACAATGTGCTAAAGTTGGAAGCGGGGATGATTGTTCTGATCAAAACAGGGAGGGACAAGTTTAATGGCACCAAGGATTTTCACAAAAAGGGAACAGGAATGAGTGCTGAGGCAACGGAATGGCTCATTGATCAAGGTATAAGTATTATGGGAATTGATTCTTGGGGATGGGACCTGCCTTTGCCCCACATGTTGAAAAAAGCCAAGGAGACCAATGATTCCGAGTTTTTTTGGGAAGCGCATTTGGTGGGTCAGAAAAAGGAATATTGGCATATGGAACAACTCGTCAATTTGGATGCCTTGCCATACAGTGGCTTTAAGGTGGCCGTTTTTCCCTTGAAAATTGTGGGTGCCTCGGCTGCGCCTGCACGAGTTGTAGCTATTCTGGATTAAAGAAAGTCCTAAAATTATTTATTAGGTCATCTATCAGTACTTACAAAAAATCTAACTTCGCTGCCCGCAAAATAAGGGCCAATATTCAGGTGAGCATATTTCAGTAATCTTATACCAATTAAAAATAAATGAACAAAGAATCTTTCCTTCGGGAATTCATGGATGAAATTTGGAATAAAAAGAATCTTGATAAAGTGGAAGACTATGTCCACAGGGAGTATACCATTCATCTTGACCCAGCTGACCCCTGGGAGGGAAAAACGTTATCTCATTCTGAATTTAAGAATCGAATGCAATTAGGTTCGTTCAATTCCTTTCCAGATATGAATTTTGAGATAACTTCGGCCATAGAGGATGAAAACCATGTGGCTATCACATGGATTCTAACCGGAACAAATCTTGGAAATATAGGGGAAGTACCACCAACCAAAAAGGCCATTAAGACAAAGGGAATGACCATTTATCATTTTAAGGACAATCGCATTAATGGACATACCCAAATTTTTGATAGAACAACAGTTATGAAACAATTAGGGTTTATATAAAAATGAAGACCAAAAAAGAACTTAAGGACGAGTACAAGCAAATGAAATTCCCAATGGGAGTTTTTCAAGTAAAGAATAGTAGCAACAATAAAGTTCTCATTGACCACAGTTTGGACATGGAGTCAAAATGGAACAGACATAAGATGGAGCTCAAATTTGGGAACCACAGAAATAAGGATCTTCAAAAGGATTGGGACAAATACGGAGAGGAAAATTTTGTTTTTGAGGTTATAACCGAACTAAAGAAAAACGAGAAGGAAAATGGCAATTACAGCTCAGAGCTAAAGACACTTCAAGATATTGTTATTGAAGAATTGAAGATTGAGAACACCTACTAAAAGAAGGTCAAAGCAAAAGGAGGTGAATGGATATCTTCATTCAAAAATTGCTCGTTAAAAAATAGACTGTCTAAATCTGCCCCAATGTTGGTAACTTAGGGGTATGAAAATTTTTATCATTGGAGCTGGTGCGGTGGGAAAGGCATTGGCGGTATCCCTACATCAAGAAGGCAAAGAAGTGGAACTGATCCGTGGCCATTTGAATGATGGCACCTCAAACAAAGAAAAAATCACTTTGGAAATCAAGGATGGTGCCACGCTGCAAGCCGAAATTACGGTGAATACACTGAGAAACCACTCCAAACTCGATGGTCTTGTAGTGTTGACCAATAAATCATTTGGGAATAAAGCACTGTCCGAAAAATTGGAAACAAAAATAGGAGGTTCAGCTATAGTTCTTCTCCAAAATGGACTGGGGGTGGAACAACCTTTTTTAAACAAGGATTTCCCCGAAATCTACCGCTGTGTTCTTTTTATGACCAGTCAGAACAATGTTCCAAATACCATTAATTACAAACCTGTGGCCCCTTCTCCGATTGGGATTATTAAACAAAAAAGCGCCACATTAGAAAGCATTGTGAAGACGTTGGACAGCCCCAATTTTAGATTTGTAGCCGAAAAGAACATTCAGCGCATCATCTGGAAAAAGGCCATTGCCAATTGTATATTTAATTCCATTTGTCCTTTGCTGAACGTTGATAACGGCATTTTCCATAGGAATAAAGAGGCGTTTGCCATAGCACAGCGGGTCATTGTAGAATGTGCGCTTGTTGCCAATAAAAAAGGAATCGACCTGGGCACTTCCGAACTGGAAGACCAAGTGTTGATGATCAGTCGCATGTCGGATGGGCAACTCATTTCCACATTGCAGGACATCAATAATAAAAGAGAAACCGAAATAGACACTCTCAATTTTGAGATCTATCGTATGGCACATTCTATGAACCTCTCTAACAAGGTGAAAGAGACGCGATTGTTGGGGGAACTGATAAAAATGAAGTCAGAATTGCATCGCTAATCAATACGTTGAACCAATGGGCAATCTGAATACCCTATTTTGGATAAAGCTTTTGCATACCCTTATCTGGGCATTCTTTGTGATAGTGATTTTCTATGTGCTGTTTTCAGGAATTACAGGAAAAATTAACACCTTCACTTGGGTGGGTATCGCATTGGTGATCGGTGAAGGATTGGTGCTTTTTATTTTCAAAATGTTTTGTCCCCTTACCCTATTGGCTCGGAAATATTCGGATTCCGCGAGGGACAATTTCGATATATTTCTTCCCAATTGGTTGGCCAAGAACAACAAGATCATTTTTACTACTATTTATTTGATTGGTCTCGTACTTGTTTTAGTACGGACCCTATTTGGGCAATAGTCTCCATATTGATTTTTTAAAAAATGGAATTAAAATGGTATTTTCCAGTCTCTTATGGAAGATATCACAATGGACAAATTAATAGAACAGCTCAAAACCCACATTCAAAATAGGGATGAGGACAAAGTTCTTATCTTAATTAAAAATCACCCGGAAGTCATCAATCTAGAGGACGAAAATGGAAGCTCCGGACTTATGCTCGTCGCTTATAGCGGATTTGTAGACGCTTTTGCCGAGGCGGTTTTGCGGAAGACGTCATTCTCATTTCACGAAGCGATTGTCTGCGGAAAGAAGGAAATTGTTGAACAGTTTTTAGAGCAGTCCGATACCGATTGGGCCAACACCCATTCCAAAGATGGATTTCCACCATTGTCCCTAGCCGCATTTTTTGATCAAACCGAGATTGCTCTTCTTCTATTGGATAACGGTGCTGACCCGAATCTGGCCGCTACCAATCCAACAAAGGTGAATCCTTTGCATTCTGCAGTCGCTAAGGAAAATTATGAGCTTTGTAAAATCCTATTGGAAAAAGGCGCGAACGTAAACGCAAGACAAATGCAAAATGTAACGGCTTTGCATTCCGCGGTACATCGTGGCAATCTGGAACTTACCAAATTGCTGATGGAAAATGGAGCTGAGCCCAATTTAATAATGGACAATGGCGATACGGCGATGATCATTGCCAACCGAGAAGGTCACGGACCTGTAGAAGCTTATCTGTTGGAGCATCAAAACTGATGTTATTTTAGAATAGGGGATTTACTTGAAAAACTTTAACTTCACTCCTGTCTGCCGACAGGCAGGTATCGGTCGATATAATTCATTAAAACCAATCATATCTTATTACGATAAGTAGAATCCCAAAATCACTCCACCCATTTCCCAACCACAAAAGCCTTCAAGAAACCAAGTGTCCCAAATTTTTCGGTCTAATGTTCCACAGTTGTGCTGTTGTCCGGTTCCATCCCAATTTCAATAGCTTGGGTCAATCGGATGTCCCTTGAAGAAGCACCTGATTTTATAAGGTAAGTTCCCTTTTCCAATACCCATTCAGAGGTATCCTCATCCCAATACCGTAATTCCGACACTGGAACGTGCAGGGTAATGACTTCCGTTTCCGATGGTCCCAAAAGGGCTGTTTTTGCAAAAGCCTTTAATTCTTGTTCAGGGCGGTCCACATTGGAATCCGGTTTGGAACTATAGATTTGCACCACTTCCTTTCCGGCCCTACCGCCGGTATTTTGAACCGAAACTGCAATATTGATAGTATCGTTTTCCAAGGTCACCTCCATGGAGCCGTATTCAAAATCAGTATAGGAAAGCCCAAACCCAAAAGGGTAAGACACCTCCAAATTGGCTTTATCAAAATGTCGGTATCCCACATAAATCCCTTCATCATAAATTGTATAATCCACATTGCGGATCTTCTCCCCCTCAGGTGTTTCACTGGCGAAAAGCATATCCGTTATTTCCATGGGCTTACCATCTTGGGGGAAGTTTTTGTTGGAGGCATGGTCATCCAAGTTTACCGGAAAGGTCATGGGTAGTTTTCCGCTGGGATTTACACTTCCGCTCAGAATGTCGGCCGCCGAATTTCCACCTTCCTGACCACCTTGCCAAGCCAAGAGGATGGCATCTGGCAGTGCTTTCCACGAGTCGGTCTCGATGACCCCTCCAACATTCAATACAACGATGACCTGTTTCCCTGCCTCATGGAATTTTTGGCAGATTATTTTCAGCATGTCCTGTTCATGGGCCCTTAGGAGAAAATCATCAACTTCTTTACGATCGCCCCCTTCTCCGGCATTGCGTCCAAGAGTTAGGATGCCTACATCGGAACTGGCAACAATTTGATCTAATTGTTCTGAGGTATAGTCTACTTGGGGCGGATCATACGGTTGAAACATGGCATAGATGCCTTCAGGTTTTACAAACTCCTCCTGATGGGCCATTTTATGGGCCTCGTAAATTTTCTTGGCGGTTTCATTGATTTTAAACCCTGTGTTTTTTAGACCTTGTTCCAAAGAAATTGTATAGGCTTCGTTGACATCCCCGGAGCCGGTTCCCCCGGCAATGAAATCATAGGAAGTGACCCCTAACAAGGCTACATTTTTCCCCTGTTCCAAGGGTAGGGCATTTTCATTTTTTAGTAGAACCATACCTTCTGAAGCGGACTGGCGGGTAATTTGGGCATGCGCTTCCAAGTCGGGATTTTCATCGTAGGGGTAGTTTTCCATTTTCTTGGATGCTACCATAAGTTTGAGGATGCGTTTTACTGAGGTGTCCATGGCCTCCAAGGACAATGTGCCATTTTCATGGCCTTTGGTGAGGGCGTTCCATTGCTTTTTAGTACCCGGTTCCAATAAATCGTTACCCGCATTGATCATGGCCACGGGATCGTTACCGCCAAACCAATCGGACATTACCAAACCTTCAAAGCCCCAATCGTTTCGCAAAACATCCGTGAGTAAATCTCTGCTTTCAGCCACCCAGGAACCATTCACTTTGTTATAGGAAGACATGATGGTCCAGGGCTGGGATTTATCCACGATGATTTGGAATCCCTTCAGGTAGATTTCGCGCATTGCTCTATCTGAAACCATTACATCATTGTAGTTTCTATTGGTTTCTTGATTGTTCGCCACAAAATGTTTGACAGAGGTTCCTACACCATTGGACTCAATACCATTGACCATGGCCGCACCAATGTAGCCCGTGAGAATGGGATCCTCGGAATAGTATTCAAAATTTCTACCGCAGAAAGGATGCCTGTGGATGTTGGCTCCTGGGCCAAGAATCACATCAATCCCATATTCCAGAGCTTCTTCGCCCATGGCATCGCCCACGTTGTGTACTAGATCAACATTCCAAGTTGAGGAGAGCAGGGTGCCAATAGGGAAAGCGGTACAGTAATAAGTTCTGTTCTCATTCTCGCGGATGGGTTCTATCCTCAGCCCTGCGGGACCATCAGACAGATATATGGTAGGGATGCCCAAACGAGGAGTGGGGACAATGGTTCCCACGGCCCCTGGAATCCCTTCACCGGGTTCTGCCCTTCCCATGGCAGAGGCCAATCCAGAACCCTTGAGCAGATGTATTTTTTCTTCCAAAGTCATTTGTGAGAGTAGGTCTTCAACACGTTGGTCGGTGGATTGGCGAGCATCCTCGTAAACATCCAATTTTCCATTTCCATTTCGGTCCAAAAATGTATAGCCGTCCACGGTGATTTCATCAAAGCCCGTTTTTTCTGCATAGTCATCCTCAAAATCCAGAAAGGAGGATTTAACATATACCCAACCTATGAGTCCAGCAATTAGAAGCAACAAAACAATCCCCCCGAGGATTTTCAACCCAATTTTAAGTCCTTTTTTCATAGTACCAATGCTATTTGTGTCAAAATGTCACAAATATAAAAATTATTTTTTTGTGGCAAAACGACACAAATGTTATTTTTGTATTATGGATATACAGGAATTTTTGGAACAAAGTGCTAATCTTTATTTGCCCAACCTATCCGTGGATATTGTGATTATTGGATATGAAGACAACCAACTTAAATGTTTGTTGCTCAAAATTGGCGATAAATGGTTGCTGCCGGGAGGATATATTGAAAAAGAACAATCTGTTGATGAAGCGGCCAAGAATGTTTTAAAAATCCGTACCGGTCTGGAGGAACCCCACTTGAAGTTTTTATCGGTTTTTGGAAATGCTGACCGGCAGTTTGGAGATGAATTGAAAATCTTTTTTGAAAAAAAAGGAATGCCTTGGAAAGCGGATTTCTGGACGAATGCCCGCTTTGTTACCTTGGCCTACTATTCCCTTGTAAATCTTGAAAAGACCCATCCAACATTGGGAGATATTGACGAGGCATTTTCGTGGTTCAGTTTTGAGGATTTACCTGCAATGTGGATGGACCACAAGACCATTGCGCTGGAAGCACGAAATAGATTGAAGGGCGACATCCAACAAGAACACTTGACCTACAACCTGTTGCCTGATGAGTTTACCATGCCCGAACTCCACCAATTGCACCAAACCATATTGGACGAGCAACTGGACCGGAGCCGATTTCAAAAAAAGATGCTTGCCACTGGCATGTTCGAACGGTTGCCTTTGCGACAGAAGAACACACCCGGAAGAAATCCGTATCAGTATCGGAGGAAGTCAAAAATAGATTGATTTTTAAAGTCGCATTACTCAACTCACCCCTCCAGCTGGTCCAACACATTCCCCACTACAAAAGCAGCGACAGCAGGTAGCACCCAACCTAATTGATGCTCGGTTAAGGGAAGCCACTCGGGGTAGAGTTCAGAGGTCAATGCAAGACCAAGTGTGCCCAAAAAATCAGGGATGCTAAATAGTATGGTCGTTACCACCGCCCATCGAAACACAGTGGGCGAAGCCCATTTTTCGGGGAGCACATTCAACAGAATCAGAACAATGGTAATGGGGTAAATGAACATGAGTGCGGGCAATGCTACCGCAATAATGTACCCCACATTAAATTGCCCAATAAGCACTCCCAACACGCATCCGAGCAGCGCGGTAATCCGGTAGGCCAACTGGGAATCGTTGAATCGTCCTCTGATAAAATCGGAGGTTCCCGTTACAATACCTACGGCGGTGGTAAAACAGGCCAAGCTTACCAAGAGACTCAAGAACAATGTGGCAGTACTGCCCAAGGTTTTAGTGCTGATACCACTTAACAGTGCCGTACGGGAAATATCAGTGGCAAACTCATCGCTGAACAGGGCGCCAGTTAAAATAAGTCCGGCATAGACGAGAAACAATCCTAGGCCTGCCCAAAACCCTGCTTTTCGAATGAGGCTTTTTTTGACTTCATAGCTAGCAGCTTTATCCTTTATGTTGATGGAAATTATGATGACCGCACCTACCACAACTGCACCGATAGCGTCAAAAGTTTGGTAACCTTCCAGAATTCCGGCACTAAAAGGATTTGGAATAGAGGAAGCGGAAAAATCAAAATCCAACATACCCATGGCCGTGGCTACAATCAGTAATAGAATGACAAGAATACCTGGCGTAAGCAACTTGCCCACGATGTCCAAAACCTTAGACCGATTGATGACAAACACGAAGACAAGTCCAAAGTAAGTAAGACTCGTTAGCAATGAGGAGGAATTCCAAATAGGTTGAATGGCCATCTCATGGGTTACGGATGCCGTCCGTGGCGAGGGTAGGGCAATGGCAATGGCATAGACGATATAGCAATAGATTAAACTAAAAGTAGGCGACACTTTTTTTGCAAAATCGAACAGTGTGCCCTGTAACCGGGCGTGTGCCAAAATACCCAGCAACGGAATTAACACGGCAGAGAGGCAAAACCCTAACGTAACCCACCACCATGAGTCGCCTGATTTGAACCCTAAAAGAGGGGGAAGGATAAGATTTCCGGCTCCAAAAAAAAGAGAAAAAAGGGCAAACGCGGTAATTGTTAACGTTTTTTTGTTCATAAGGTGTTGATAATTATCAAGCAATGTAGTATATTTCGAAAGCGCAAGTCAACGAAAATAATTGACTTTTCGACGATTATAGTGTATTTCATCGAAAAAAGGTCGTTGGTGAAATTTGAGCAAAATAAAAAGTTATCAACATTCGTTGAAAAAGTAAACCATTCAACCAAAACCAAACGTATAACAAAAAATTACTATTAATCCAGCATGGCATTTTTAACGATTCCCCAAATCGCATGGATGCATCCAAACAAAACCGGCTTATGAAAACTACCACCACCCATCATGGCAACAAAATCTCTTCTCTTTTCTGCAACGTATTTGGCCATCACTATGTGGTTTCCAAAAAAGTGACACAACACATTAAGGAATACAAATGTATCCATTGTCAAAAAGAGGTTACCACAGATGTAAGTGGTAAACTTTCTGCGTTGACCCCACAGATGCAGGAAATCAACAACACATTAGAAGACATGTACAGAAAAAGAAGGACCAAATTGGTACAGCACGTAGCATAACCTTTTTTCTCTACGAAATTTCATCGTTTATCCCGAACTTAAGTAAGTACCTACTGCTATATAGGTCGCGTGCCCCAAGACCATGAAGTGGATACCCTTGAGTTTCGGGATTTTTTATGGCTATCCGTTAAAGGAATTCCAGCCTTGGGCCGTAAGGGGAATCTTGGTTTCGGCACGGGTAATGAGGTGTGCACCTTCGCTTTTTTGGGTCATGTGGCCAATGACCGTCAAATTGGGATTGGCTTTGATCTTTGGAAAATCCGCTTGATCAACGGTAAACAATAGCTCATAATCCTCGCCACCACCCAAAGCAATCATGGTGCTGTCCATTTGAAACTCTTCAGAAGTGGAAATCACCGTGGGGTCTAACGGAATTTTATCCTCAAACAAATTACAGCCCACATCGCTTCGTTTGCACAAATGCAAAATTTCAGAAGATAGCCCATCGCTGATATCGATCATGGAAGTGGGTTTTACCTCCAACTTTTTCAAGAGATCTACAATGTCTTTGCGCGCCTCTGGTTTTAACTGACGCTCCACGATATAGGAGTACGGTTCCAAATCTGGTTGATTCTCCGGATTTACCTTAAAGACCTCTTTTTCACGTTCCAAGACCTGAAGTCCCAAATAGGCACCGCCCAAATCTCCAGTGACGACCAAAAGGTCATTGGGCCTACCGCCTTTGCGGTATACGATATCCTTCTCTTCAGCCAAACCCAAGGCCGTAACACTGATGATCATACCCTTGTTGGAAGAGGTGGTGTCTCCCCCAACCAAATCCACATGGTAACGTTTACAGGCAGCGGCTACTCCTTCATAAAATTCCTCAAGGGCCTCCAATGGAAATCGATTGGAAACCGCCAACGAAACCGTCACCTGTGTGGCCATGGCGTTCATCGCATAGATGTCTGAAAGGTTCACTATGACCGATTTATAGCCCAAGTGTTTCAATGGAGTATAGCTGAGGTCAAAATGCACCCCTTCAACCAACATATCGGTGGAAACAATGGTCTTTTTACCCTTAAAATCCAATACGGCGGCATCATCACCAATACCCATTTTAGAGGAGGGGTGATGCAGTTCAAAGTTTTGGGTAAGGTGTTCGATCAGGCCGAATTCTCCCAATTCTTCAAGGGATGTACGTTGTGGATTTTTATCTTCTAGCATGGGGCAAAAATAAACAGGATAATTTTAAATTGTATCTTTAAAAGAAAACAAACTTAATATTGCTATGTCATGGGAATAAAAGCCTTACTGCCCTTTTTGGCCATTTTGGTATTGGCCGGATGTTCAAGTGATGACAGTCCTGGTAATCCCGGAGGAGATGGGTCGGGAACGGGGAATGAAAGCCCAAATATTGGCGACGGTGCCATTTCTCTTGGATTTACTCCCTGTGAAGCTGGAATAGCCATGGTTTATCCCTGCCAAGGTTACGACATGCTCTTTCAGATGCGCCTCAACGCGTTCAATGCAAATGCCGCAAACGATATTTGGGGTTGGACGGATACTTCCACAGGCAACGAATATGCCTTGATAGGATTGGACAACGGAACAGCTTTCGTTGATATTACCGATGCCGAAAACCCCATCTATTTGGGAAAACTCTCCACAGCTACCGAATCCAGTATTTGGCGAGACATTAAGGTCTACAACGATTATGCTTTTATTGTGTCCGAGGCCAAAGATCACGGGATGCAAGTTTTCGATTTAAAGAAGCTTCGGGATGTTACCGATCCACCAGAAATCTTTGCAGCTGATGCCCGTTATATCGGAATTGGAAATGCACATAACATTGTGGTCAATGAAGAAATGGGCTTTGCCTATCCTGTGGGAACGGCCCGAAACGATGATTTTAATGGCGGGGTGCATTTTATTAATATTCAAACCCCGACCAATCCCATTAGGGTTGGAGGATACGGGGTAAACGGGTACACCCATGATGCCCAAGTGATCACCTACAATGGCCCCGATGCAGACTATACCGGGCGTGAAATTTTTATTGGGGCCAATGAAACACAGATTGCCATCGCAGATATAACGAACAAAACCAACCCTACCGAAATAGGAACACTCAGTTACGCAAATCGGGGGTATACCCACCAAGGTTGGTTCACCGATGATCACCGCTATTACATTTTAGGGGACGAAACCGATGAAATCAATTTTGGTTTTAGTACCAGAACTTTGGTTTTTGATATGACCGATTTGGACAATCCTGTATTGCATACTACGTATACGGGACCAACCGCGGCAACTGATCATAATGGTTATGTAAATGGGGATGAATTTTTCTTGGCGAATTATTCAGCAGGCATACGGGTATTGGATATTTCTGGGATTGATTCGGGAACCATTACCGAAACCGGTTTTTTTGACACCCATCCTTCAAACAATGTTGCTGGGTTTGATGGCGTCTGGGGGGTCTACCCATACTTTGAAAGTGGAAAAATCATCATAAGTGATACCCAGTCCGGGCTGTTTGTGGTTCAAAAATCCAATTAGGCGATGAGAAAGCTGGGATATATGCTTTTATGGATTTGCCTTTGGTCCTGCTCCAATGATGATACTACTTCTGGCGCAGAAATGGAAATTCCCTTTTTAGGTGAAGTGGAATGGATCAAAAGTTTTGGAGGTTCTGGGGAGGAAGCTGGGCAGTCCATTATTCAAACCATGGACGGAGGCTATGCCATTTTAGGCTACACCAATAGTACAGATGGAGACTTGACCGACAAGACTATGGCCGTCAGTGATTATTGGTTGCTGAAGTTGGATGCCGAGGGCAATGTGCAATGGAATAAAACCTATGGTGGCAGCAAGGAAGATTTGGGCCAGTCCGTGATTCAGACTACAGATGGTGGCTATGCCATTGTGGGCTATGCTATGAGCGATGATGGTGATGCCACCAACAATGAAGGCTTCCATGACAATTGGATTCTTCGGTTGGATGCAGTTGGCAACATTTTATGGGAGCACAGTTTTGGATTTGCCGGACATGACCATTCCTATGACGTTGTTCAGACTTCGGATGGGGGATTCTTTTTTGCAGGGTTTTTGGATGTCACCCAATCCAACGGTGAGGGAAATTTTGGAAAAGGATCAAGTTCGCTTACCAGACACGGCGTAGGTGAGTTTTGGGGGACCAAACTCGATGCCGATGGCAATTTGCAATGGCGTCGTTATTTTGGTGGAACCAACAATGATCGCGCCCACGCAGTGGTACAGGCAGATGATGGCGGATTTGTGATGGCAGGATTTTCGGAAAGTGATGATTTTGATGTTTCCAATACCAAGGGCAGTTACGATTTTTGGGTGGTCAAAGTCGATGCGAATGGAACTTTGATATGGGAAAAATCCTTTGGAGGAACAGGCATAGAGGTTTCGTACGATATCAAAAAGACTCTGGATGGCGCTTATGCTGTATTGGGGCATACCTTCAGCACCGATACCGATATTTCCAAAAATCATGGCGAATCTGATGTGTGGCTCATCAAAATAGATGATAATGGGGACCTTTTATGGGAAAAGACCTTTGGAGGCACCAAGTTTGAAGACGCCAAAGGACTTGATGTGACGCCTAGCGGCGGGTTTGTCATTGCTGGAAATTCCAAA
This sequence comes from Allomuricauda sp., assembly GCA_050303195.1. Lineage (GTDB taxonomy): Bacteria > Bacteroidota > Bacteroidia > Flavobacteriales > Flavobacteriaceae > Flagellimonas. The sequence continues at coordinate 37,736 of JBNLBG010000005.1, forward strand.
AGTACAGATGGTGATGTAACCGAGAACAAGGGGGAAAACGATCTTTGGTTCATTAAAATGGATGACAAAGGAAATCTGATCTATCAAAAATCCTTCGGAGGTTCTGGATTGGACTTTGGTTTTGATGTTGTCCACTGTGAAGATGGCTCTGTTGCTATTGTCGGAGAAGTGGCCAGCAGCGACTTTTTAGACCTCGATCCCAAAGGAATGACCGATCTTGTGGTCATAAAAATAAAATAGTCGCCCTGTTCCATAGAAAACCCCTATGAACATATTCGTTATTATAATGTTAGGAACTATGGTAAAACCCTACAGATACAGTATATTTGTACGCTATTTAGAACAAATCCATTTAAGATGATCAAAGTTTCAGAGACAGCTAAACAGAAAGTGGTGTCGCTCATGACCGAGGAGGGTTATGATGCCAGCACCGATTTTGTACGTGTAGGTGTAAAAAGTGGAGGATGCAGTGGTTTGTCCTATGAATTGAAATTTGATAAAACCGCCGCAGAGACCGATAAGGTTTTTGAGGATAATGCCGTGCGCATCATCGTAGATAAAAAGAGCTTTTTGTACCTCGTGGGCACCACATTGGAATATTCAGGAGGATTGAACGGAAAAGGCTTTGTCTTTAACAACCCCAATGCACAGCGAACCTGTGGATGTGGGGAGAGTTTTTCACTATAAGACTTGATTGCAAGCGTTCATTTGACTAACTTAAGTTTATGGCTTACACAGAAGAAGAATTAAAAAAAGAACTGGAAACCAAAGAGTACGAATATGGTTTCTACACAGATATAGAATCGGATACCCTGCCCAAGGGTTTGAACGAGGACATCGTTATTGCCATTTCCAAAAAGAAGGAAGAACCGGATTGGATGACGGAATGGCGTTTGGAAGCTTTCCGTGCGTGGCAGGAAATGAAAGAACCGGAATGGGCCAATGTAACCTACAAAAAGCCCGATTTTCAGGATATTTCCTATTACTCGGCGCCCAATAAGAAACCCAAGTACAATAGTCTGGATGAAGTGGATCCAGAGTTACTGGACACCTTCAAAAAGTTGGGAATCTCCTTGGACGAACAAAAGAAATTGGCCGGGGTGGCCGTGGATATCGTAATGGATTCCGTTTCAGTGGCCACTACTTTCAAAAAGACCTTGGCCGAAAAGGGCATTATTTTCTGCTCCATTTCCGAAGCCATTCAGGAGCATCCTGAGTTGGTGAAGAAATACATCGGTTCCGTAGTGCCCCAAAAGGATAACTTTTACGCGGCTTTGAACTCTGCGGTATTTTCCGATGGGTCTTTCTGCTACATTCCAAAAGGGGTGCGATGTCCCATGGAACTGTCCACCTATTTCCGAATAAATCAAGCAGGGACAGGTCAGTTTGAGCGAACCTTGGTCATTGCCGAAGAAGGTAGCTACGTAAGCTATTTGGAAGGCTGTACCGCTCCCACTCGAGATGAGAACCAATTACATGCTGCAGTTGTGGAACTCATCGCTTTGGATAATGCGGAGATTAAATACTCCACCGTACAGAACTGGTTCCCCGGGAATAAGGAAGGTAAGGGTGGCGTCTACAATTTTGTGACCAAGCGAGGTCTTTGCGAAAAGAATGCCAAGATTTCATGGACCCAAGTGGAAACTGGGTCTGCAGTAACTTGGAAGTACCCTTCCTGTATTTTAAAAGGGGACAATTCCATCGGGGAGTTTTATTCCATCGCTGTGACCAATAATTTTCAGCAAGCGGACACCGGTACAAAAATGATCCACCTAGGAAAAAATACCCGAAGTACCATTATCTCCAAAGGTATCTCAGCCGGGCGATCACAAAATAGTTACCGCGGATTGGTACAGGTGAACAGCAGGGCTGAGAATGCACGGAACTTTTCGCAGTGTGATTCTTTGTTGATGGGAAATGAATGCGGGGCACATACTTTTCCATACATAGAAGTAAAAAATAAAACAGCACAAATAGAACACGAGGCCACCACCAGTAAAATTGGTGAGGACCAAATTTTTTATTGCAATCAACGGGGTATTGATACCGAAAAAGCCATTGCTTTAATTGTAAATGGATTCAGCAAGGAAGTGTTGAACAAACTTCCTATGGAGTTTGCCGTGGAAGCACAAAAATTATTGGAAATCAGCCTTGAAGGTTCAGTAGGATAGTCAAACAATACAACTTATGAGAAAGCTACTTGCATTACTTTTAATTATTGGTATATTTTCCTGTAAACAAGCCAAAAAAGAGGCATCTGAAAATCAGGAAACCGAGACGGCCGCCACCACAAAACCCGAAGTCAAACTGTATACTTTTGATGGTGGTACGGTACAAGTGAACAAATTGGAGTTGTTTTCGCAGGATACAACCTACACAGGCCAAACCAAACAATTTGCAGACGCCTTTTATGTGATCAGTCACCCAAAAGGCACGCTCATGTGGGATGCAGGTCTTCCGGAAAGTCTTATAGCCCTGCCAGAACCTTTTACAACACCCGATGGGGCCTTTACCGTTTCTAGAAAGGACTCTGTGGTGAATCAATTGGCCAGTATCGGCATGACGGTGGATGATATTGATTATATCGCTTTGTCCCATACCCACTTTGACCATGTGGGCCATGCCAACACCTTTTCAGGGTCTACCTGGTTGGTACAGGAGAAGGAATATGACTTTATCACTAGCGAGGAAAGCCAAAAGAATAACGCTGATAGCTATAACGCCATCAAAGAACTCACCAATGTAAAGAGAATCGCTGGGGATTATGATGTCTTTGGAGATGGCAGTGTGGTGATGAAACTGATGCCGGGGCATACTCCTGGGCATCAAGTGCTGTATTTGGATATGGCAGAACATGGGCCACTTTTACTTTCAGGCGATTTATACCATTTGGATGAAAACAGGGAATTCCGAAGAGTGCCTATTTTCAACTACGATGTTGCCATGACCAAAGCAAGCATGGCCAATTTTGAAGATTTTGCAAAAGAAAAAGGAGCAGAGGTGTACTTGCAACATTCCAAAGATGATTTTGAGAAATTGCCAAAGGCACCCAACTATCTAAAATAATTACTGAAGAAGAACAGATGTTAGAAATCAAAAATTTACACGCTAGCGTAGACGATAAAAAAATTCTGAAGGGAATCAACCTTGAGGTCAATGCCGGAGAGGTGCACGCCATTATGGGACCCAACGGTTCCGGGAAGAGTACTTTGGCTTCTGTCATTGCTGGAAAGGAAGAATTTGATATTAAAAAAGGAAGTATTTTCATGGAAGGTGAGGATTTGGAAGAGTTGGCACCTGAAGAAAGGGCGCACAAAGGTATTTTCTTGTCCTTTCAATATCCTGTGGAAATCCCAGGCGTATCAGTGACCAACTTTATCAAAACGGCCATCAATGAATCCAGAAAGGCGCGCGGTTTGGAAGACATGCCCGCCAATGAGATGTTGAAATTGATTCGTGAGAAGTCACAATTGTTGGAGATTGACCGTAAGTTCTTGTCCCGTTCCTTGAACGAAGGATTCTCTGGGGGTGAGAAAAAACGAAACGAAATTTTCCAAATGGCCATGATGGAACCCAAACTGGCCATTTTGGACGAAACCGACTCTGGATTGGACATTGATGCTTTGCGTATTGTGGCCAATGGGGTGAACAAGTTGCGGAACAAGGACAACGCCATTATTGTGATTACACACTATCAGCGATTGTTGGAATACATCGTTCCGGATTATGTTCATGTGCTTCATGATGGTAAGATCGTAAAATCCGGCACCAAGGAATTGGCTATGGAATTGGAAGAAAAAGGATACGATTGGTTGAAGCAGGAAGCTACGGTATAGGGACCCATGTCATTCCCATGAAAATGGGAATCCATTCGGGAAAAGACCTTAATTAATGAGATTCCTGCCTGCGCAGGAATGACAATGAAAAGAATAAAATGGATTTAAAAGATAAATTACTCTCATCTTTTTTGGCTTTTGAGAATACCTTGGATTTGGAACATCCAGTCCATGAGGTACGCTCCGAGGCCATAAAGAACTTTGAGGCAAAAGGGTTTCCTTCCAAAAAGGAAGAAGCTTGGAAATATACCTCTTTGAACAGCTTGCAAAAGGTGGACTTCAGTATTTTCCCAAAACAGGAAAACACCTTGGAGTACAAGGACATCAAGAAGTACTTTTTGCACGAGATTGATACCTACAAGATTGTTTTTGTGGATGGGGTGTACAGCTCATACCTTTCAGAGACTACCCATGACGGGGTGGATGTTTGCTTGATGAGCTCCGCGTTCAGCAAGCCTATGTTCCGTCAGGTCATTGATGTTTATTTCAACAAAGTGGCTTCCAAAGATGAGTCATTGACCACCTTGAACACTGCTTTCTGTAAGGAAGGAGCCTATATCTACATTCCAAAGAACAAAGTTCCCAAAAAGCCTATCCAAATTTTGCATTTGGCCACGGGCAATGAGGCAGCTTTGATGCTTCAGCCCAGAAACTTGATTGTTGCGGAGCAAAATGCCGAAGTGCAGATTATTGAACGTCATCAAAGTTTAACGGACAATGAGGTGTTCACCAATTCCGTGACCGAGATTTTCGCGGGCAAAGATGCCATTGTAGACTACTACAAGGTACAAAACGACAACAACAACGCCTCCTTGGTGGACAACACGTATATCTCCCAAAAAGACAGCAGTGTAGTTCGGGTACATACCTTTTCCTTTGGAGGAAAATTGACCCGAAACAACTTGAACTTCTATCAAGATGGAGAACATATCGATTCCACCTTAAAAGGCGTGACCATTTTAGGTGAAAAACAGCATGTGGACCACCACACCTTGGTACACCATGCCCAGCCCAATTGCGAGAGCCATCAGGATTATAAAGGAATCTTTGGGGAGCGATCTACAGGAGTCTTCAATGGAAAGATCATTGTGGACAAGATTGCCCAAAAAACAGACGCCTTTCAGCAGAACAATAACATTTTGATCAGTGACAAGGCCACCATCAACTCAAAGCCCCAATTAGAGATTTTTGCCGATGATGTAAAATGTTCCCACGGGTGTACCATTGGGCAGTTGGACGAAGAAGCTTTGTTCTATCTAAGATCAAGGGGAATTCCCAAAAAAGAGGCCACAGCCTTGATGATGTACGCTTTCGCCAACAATGTATTGGCAAGTGTTCGAATTCCAGAATTGAAGGTCAGAATCAACAAAATTATTGCCAACAAGCTTGGGGTTCGTGTTGGATTTGAGCTTTAATCGTTGCAACCCATAAGGGGATTTTTATGATACAAACTACGCTCGATATAGCCACTATCCGAAAGGATTTTCCCATCCTGAACCGTAAGGTCAATGGGCAACCTCTGGTGTATCTGGACAATGCGGCAACATCGCAGACGCCAAAGCAGGTCATTGATGCCATTGTGGACTATTATCAAGGCTACAATGCCAATATCCACCGTGGGGTGCACAGCCTTTCACAAGAAGCTACCGACGCCTATGAAGTGGCTCGAAAGAAAATTCAGGAGCATTTCAACATAGCAAAATCCCAAGAGGTGATTTTTACTTCGGGGACTACCCATGGAATCAATTTGGTGGCCACGGGATTTACCTCTTTTTTAAAGAAGGGTGATGAGGTTATAGTATCGGCCATGGAACACCATTCCAATATTGTACCGTGGCAAATGTTGTGCCAACGTACCGGAGCAACCCTGAAAGTCATCCCCATGAATGTGGAGGGTGAATTGATCATGGAGGAATATCACAGCTTGCTTTCGGAAAAGACGAAACTGGTATTTTGCAACCATGTTTCCAACGCTTTGGGAACCATTAACCCCATTGAAGAGATTATTGAAGCGGCCCACAATGTCGGGGCTGCGGTTTTGATTGACGGCGCACAGGCTGCTGCCCATATCAAACCCGATTTGCAGGCGTTGGATGTGGACTTTTATGTGGTTTCGGCCCATAAAATGTGTGGACCAACCGGAGTGGGCATGTTGTACGGCAAAGAGGAATGGCTCAAAAAATTACCACCCTACCAAGGCGGGGGCGAAATGATTGCGGAGGTTACTTTTGAAAAGACCACCTATGCCGATTTGCCCCATAAGTTTGAAGCGGGAACGCCAAACATTTGTGGTGGCATTGCCTTTGGAGCGGCACTGGATTACTTGAACAATATCGGGTTCGATGCCCTTACCCAATACGAGGACGAACTGTTGCAGTATGCCACTGAGCAACTCTTGACCATTGAAGGGTTGAAGATTTATGGTACCGCCAAGCACAAAACTTCGGTGATTTCTTTCAACATAGAAGGCATTCATCCCTATGATATTGGTACCATTTTGGACAAGCTGGGAATTGCGGTTCGAACAGGACACCATTGTGCCCAGCCCATCATGGATTTTTATAAGATTCCCGGTACGGTTAGGGCCAGTTTCAGTTTTTACAACACCAAGGAAGAAGTGGATAAGCTGGTAGCAGGCGTAAAGCGAGCCAAAACCATGTTGGAATAACCAATTCGTTATCTTTATCTTAAAGACTTGATACGCATCTGTCCGAGTTGTACTTTTGAATAAATCTTACGTATGACCATACAAGAAATACAGGAAGAGATTATAGACGAGTTTTCCCTATTCGATGACTGGATGCAGCGCTACGAATATATGATTGAACTTGGCAAATCGCTTCCGTTGATTGAGGAACAATATAAAGTGGATGACAACCTAATAAAAGGTTGCCAGAGCAAGGTGTGGGTGCATGCTGAGTTGGATGGTGACAAATTGGTTTTTACTGCGGATAGCGATGCCATTATCACCAAAGGAATCATTGCCATATTGATCAGGGCATTCAGCAACCAAAAACCACAGGACATTATTGATGCTGATACTGGTTTTATTGACGAAATTGGATTGAAGGAGCATTTGTCCCCAACCCGGGCAAACGGCTTGGTAAGCATGGTAAAACAATTGAAACTGTACGCCGTGGCTTACCAAACACAGTTAAATTAGAACAAAATGAGCGAAGAAATCACCATAGACACCCAAGAATTGGGAGAGAAAATTGTAAAAGTTCTCAAGACCATTTATGACCCAGAGATTCCCGTGGACATTTATGAACTGGGCTTGATCTACGACGTATTCGTCAATGAAGATAATGATGTAAAGATTTTAATGACCTTAACGTCGCCCAATTGTCCGGTTGCGGAAAGCTTGCCAGCTGAAGTGGAGGAAAAGGTAAAATCGTTGGACGAATTAAAGGACGTTGAAGTAGAAATCACTTTTGATCCCCCTTGGACCCAAGAACTGATGAGCGAGGAAGCGAAATTGGAGCTGGGGTTGCTCTAAAACGAGCAAAAGTTAAATGGGGAAAGGTCAAAGGTTAATAGTTGTGACTTGTTGAGAGAAATCATGAAGAGTTTTAAAATGATTAACATCAAAGACAAAATCTTTTAGCTTTTACCCAAAACCCATAACCATTTTTACCTATGTCTGATATAATAAACAGAGTAGCCCAAAGCAAACTGGTCACTTTTGATCTGGAGGCGTTGTATCCTCAAGGTGAACGAAAGGTGCTGGATATCAAAGACTGGTTGTTGGAGGGGATAATCTTGCGGGAAAAGGAATTCCGTGCCCATGTAGAAGAACAGGATTGGACAAGCTACAAAGATGCCTATGTGGCACTGCAATGTTCCACCGACGCTATAGTACCCGGATGGGCCTTTATGCTGGTAGCCACAAAACTACAACCCTATGCCAAAAAAGTGGTGGTTGGAAGTTTGGAAGATTTGGAAACTGCACTCTACCAATCCATTTTGGAAAACTTGGATGTCTCTCAATATGTGGACAAACCTGTGATCATTAAAGGATGCTCCAAAAAACCCGTTCCCGAAAATGCCTATCTCATGGCCCTGGAAAAAATACAACCTGTGGCCAAAAGTGTCATGTATGGCGAAGCCTGTTCTTCGGTACCGCTGTATAAAAGGAAGTAATCAGAGGTCCGATATTCGATATTTGTGGTAAGAACAGAACGAACAACCAGCAAAACCAAAGCATCTACTAATAAAAAACCCCGACCATGGCCGAGGCTTTTTTAGTTCAAAAATCAAATAAGCGGATTACTTCACAAAAACAGAATTACCATATCCAGTCCCTAAGTCTGTAGGCTCACCATTTACCCATAATTTTGCGACATAAAGCCCATTTTCGAATTCGTAGCCAGACACATATATGTCCGTGTTGTGGACAAATACTGAATTTGCCGAGGAGGCGTTTGAGACCTGTAGATCACTGACGACGCCATTTTTCCAAAGTTTTGCAGTAAATATTCCATTAACATCCTCCCTTCCCACAGCATAAACATCTATGCCATCTACAAATACAGAAAATGCCGAAGCACTGTTTATTCCGTCCGTAAGATTGGATGGGATACCGTTTTGCCAAATCTTGGCCACTGAAATGTTGTTAATAGTTTCGAATCCTACCACATAGACATTTCCACCATCATTCACAAACACTGAGTAGGCCGATGCATTATTGTTGTCAGAGGGAAGGTCTGTAGAGGCTTCATTCTCCCAAATTCTGGGCACATAAAAGCCATTAATAATTTCAAATCCTGCCACGTAGACATTTCCACCATCATCCACAAATACAGAATTAGCATCGTCGTAACCGGGCCCAGTAGTGGGTAATGGATTGGCCACTTGGTTTCTCCATAGCATGGCTGTTTGAGTTCCGCCACTTTCCATAGAACCGACCACAAAGGTAATACCGTTGTCATTTACAAAAACTGAATTTGCCTGAGTTGGGTTTCCTTGGTTGGGGAGCTCTATGGCTTGGATGGCATCCCCATCCTTTTTCCAAAGCATAGCGACTTTGATTCCGTTAATAGTTTCATAACCAGCCACGTGAACGGTTCCGTTATCGTCCACAAAGACCGAATTTGCCCTTGCATTGTTGGTGCCATCAGTAAGATTGTACGCCACACCATTCTTCCATAAAACAGCAACATCAGTATTTCCAGAAATGTCGATACCGGCCACATACACATTGGGTACCACGGTTACCGTTGCGCTTGAGGAGGACTTGGCCAAAGTAGCCGTGATTATGGCAGTGCCCACACCCACTGCGGTGACATTACCGTCTTGGTCCACGGTGGCCACAGCCTCATTGTCCGAGGCCCAACCAATGGTGAGTCCATCCGCATTGGTTGTGCTGGCATTAAGGGAGGTCGTGTCCCCATTATAAAGTTCCAATGACCCGGTGTCCAGCACAATGGTGGGAGAATCTGGCTCTGGCTCTACATCTTCCACGTTTATGGTAATCTTTGCATACCTACCCACGATGCCATCATACGCTCTAACGGTTATGGTATGGGCTTCTACAGTTTCAAAATCCAGGTGTTTTCCCTGGGCCAGGCTCAGTTTTCCTGAGGGTGATATCTCAAAAAGACCGGAATCATCTGCATAGATACTGAAGGTGATTTTATCATTGTCCACTTCATCCTTGGCTGTTACGGTTCCAATGATATAGGTACTGCTGATGTCTTCCTTGGCACTAAAGCTTTGGTCTTTTATCACGGGAGCGGTGTTCACATAAACGGAATCCGGCTCGTTGGGCTCACATGACCATAAAATGATCATGGCAAAGGCCCCCCAGAAGAGATTTCTAATTTTCATTTTTTTTATGGGTTAATACCAAGCAAGATGGTCCATTATTGTGTGTTTAAGGGGGGTGATCTTACCTATGCACCATATGGATTTATGGATAAGGCCTTAGAGTGGAAATTCAATATTTTTCTTGGCTTGAATAAGCTGGGCTGGATTTTTGAATTTTTTTGTCTAATCGTATTTTTTGAGAGTTAAAATGGTGACATTTCTTACTTTTGAGACACAAAACACTAAACCTCATACTATGAAAAAGCTACTTTTGGCCACAGGGTTTTTCTGTGCCCTTATTTCAGTACATGCGCAAACAGCTGAGGAACTTAAAGCACAGATAGCGCCCAAAAAAGATTCCATAGCGGCCATTCAAGGACGGGTTGATGTCCTACAATCCCAGTTAGATGCCCTACCAGGTTGGAAAATAGGAGCCTTTGGCACCATTGGGGGGAGTCTTTCCAATTTCAGTAACTGGTTTGCCCAAGGTATTCCCAATAACGCATCGGGCAATATTGGTTTTACGGTAAATGCCTATGCCAATTTGAAGGAAGAAAAGTTCTTTTGGAGAAATGCAGCCAATCTTAACCTTGCTTGGGTAAAGTTGGATGACAAGGATGACCCTACTGATGATGATAGCTTCAGACAGGCTACGGATGTTTTCAATATTTCATCTCTGTATGGTAGAAAATTGAGTGAAAAGTTTGCCATTTCTACCTTGGCAGAATATCGAACAACCATCTTGAGTAACTTCAACGACCCCGGATATTTGGATTTAGGTGTTGGGGCTACGTGGACACCGATTACAGATTTGATAGTGGTCCTCCATCCATTGAATTACAATTTTGTGTTCAGCAGCGAGGACACCATTTTTGAGTCTTCCTTGGGCGCCAAGATTGTTGCGGATTACACAAAAAAAATTGGAGCAGTCAATTTTAAGAGTAACCTGTCTATATTTCAGAGTTATAAAAGCAATAATTTTAGTAACTGGACGTGGACCAACTCGTTCTCCTACACTTTATGGAAAATGATCGGGGTTGGTTTTGATTTTGGTTTGCGCAGTAATAAGCAAGAGACCTTGAACTACATCGTCAACAATGCACCCACTCCTGACCCAACAGCCACATTTGATACCATTGACAATGAACTGCAGACCTATTGGACCTTGGGATTGAGTTATAAGTTTTAATTTGTTTTATACGCCTGCCTACCGTAGGAAGGAATAGCGCAAAAGAACTCAGGGATGTCACATTTCGACTGCGCTCAATGTGACATATAAATGGACAGTAATCAAACAAAAAACGCTCTCAAAGTTGAGGGCGTTTTTGTGGGGTGAAATATGATTTTTTTGTGTTTTTAAGACCATGGTCAAAGTAGGTTAAGATCATAAGATCAAGAGTCGGACACTAAAGACTTAAAAACAGCTTGAAAGTAGTTTTTCTGTGGTTATCCCCTAAATTTTTGTTGTGAACCCTACAAAATTTGTGGTAGAGAAGGTATGTAAAAGCGGTTTGTCGTAGAAACCAAACGCTTTGCCCATTGGTGCTTAGTATTGATCTAACTGCTCTGGATACAGAAAATTGTTATACGGAAAGCGTGTTATATGGATGTCCCTAACTTCGTCATAGACACGCTTTCTAAATTCATCCAGATTTTCCTTGTTCAATGCTGAGATGAAAATGGCCCGGTCCCCAATTTTATTGAACCAGGTATTTTTCCAATCCTCAATGGTAAAATGAGCTGACGTGCGTTCGGTGACGAGGTCATCCTCAGCAATGGTCTCTGGTTTGTATTTGTCAATCTTATTAAAGATCATGATGGTCTTTTTGTCCGAACTCTTGATTTCATCCAAGATTTGGTTTACGGAGTCGATGTGCTCCTCAAAGTTGGGGTGTGAAATGTCCACTACATGCAACAATAAATCGGCCTCGCGAACCTCATCCAAGGTGCTTTTAAAGCTTTCCACCAGTTGGGTAGGCAGCTTGCGGATAAAACCTACGGTATCGCTCAGCAAAAAAGGGAGATTACCAATGACCACTTTCCGAACGGTGGTGTCCAAAGTGGCAAAGAGTTTGTTTTCAGCAAATACATCACTTTTACTGATAACGTTCATTAAGGTGGATTTTCCAACGTTGGTGTATCCTATGAGGGCCACGCGAACCAAAGACCCACGATTGCCGCGTTGGGTCTCCATTTGGCGGTCTATTTTTACCAACTTTTTCTTTAGCAGCGCAATCCGGTCTCGGACAATACGTCTATCCGTTTCAATCTCGGTTTCACCGGGACCCCGCATTCCAATACCCCCACGTTGCCGCTCCAAGTGCGTCCAAAGGCCGGTCAAACGGGGCAGAAGATATTCGTACTGGGCCAATTCTACTTGGGTACGGGCATAACTGGTCTGGGCACGCTGCGCAAAAATGTCAAGGATAAGACCGGTTCGGTCCAAAATCTTACAGCGTAATAGTTTTTCGATGTTGTTTTGTTGGGCCGGGGTAAGTTCGTCATCAAAAATGACAGAACCAATTTCATGTTCCTTCACATATTGCCGTACCTCCTCCATCTTTCCACTGCCAATATACGTCTTTGGGTTAGGCACCTCAACTCTTTGAACGAACCTATTTTCAACCTCACCTCCAGCGGTATAGGTTAAAAACTCCAATTCATCTAAATATTCGGTCACTTTGGTCTCATCTTGACTTTGGTTTATCACTCCGATGAGCACTGCCTTTTCATACTCAATGGCCTTCTTTTCTAGCATACAATCAATTAAAGTGCAAATCTAAGCAATGTTTTGGAAGGTGTTTTTTGTACTTTGGGTTTTATTCGTTAGAGGAAGACCAAAATTATTTCCACAGTGCATAGTACAGACCATCGATATACCGTAGCATTTTATAATCTGGAGAATTTTTTTGATACCCAAAATGACCCATATTCCCTTGATGATGATTTTACACCTCAAGGATTTAGAAGGTGGAACGAGCACAAGTTTAGCAGAAAAGTCAAAAAAATTGCAAGAGTCCTATCCAAAGTGGGATTAACGGACAGTGGCATTCCCCCTGTTCTGGTTGGCATTGCAGAAGTAGAGAATAAGCGGGTTATCAAATCCTTGCTGGCCTCCAAAAGATTGCGGAACATAGATTATGATTTTGTTCATTTTGATTCTCCTGATGAGCGCGGAATAGATACGGCACTCATTTACAACACAGTACATTTTACAGTGTTAAATTCAGAAGTTGTACCCTTGATGGTAGACAATAGCAATGGCGATAGAGATTTTACTCGGGACATTTTGTACGTTCATGGAAAACTACACAAGGAAGAAGTCCATGTATTTGTGAACCATTGGCCTTCACGAAGGGAAGGTGCCGAAGAAACCAGCTACAAACGGATTACCGCGGCAGAAACCATTATACAAAAACTGGAGAGCATTTCGGGAGATAATCCCAATAGTATTATTATGGGCGATTTTAACGATGACCCCAAATCCAAAAGCATGCAAAAAATAGAACAGACAGGTCGGTTTATCAACCCTATGAAACAGTTGCTGTCACCTGAATCTGGAAGTGCCAATTATAGAGGAAAATGGAGTCTGTTCGACCAGATCTTGATGTCACATACTTTTTTGAATTATGAAACGGGCACCCACAGCTTTATAAAGGCTGAAATTTTTGCCCCAAGATTTCTTAAAGAATGGAAGGGGAGATACAAAGGCAATCCCTTTAGAACATTCGCTGGAAGAAAGTATTTAGGGGGATACAGTGACCACTTTCCGGTTTATGTGGTACTACAGGAAAATTAAAAATAACTACAAAGAAAAATCTTACACTACATAAAAGTTAATTTTCACAACAGCTTTAGGAAAAAGAAAGTGTATTTCATCGAAAAAACCACTAGTTTTATCGATAATGTCAGCGTCTAGAAATATATTGGTAGTCCAAATCTTACCTAAACTTACTATGGACTACAGATTTCCTACAGGGGCTAAGGCAAAAATCTTCTCCATTTTTTTTGTGGTTTTAGGCATTTGTTCTGCGTTTGGTCAATCCAAAAACGCAAAAGAACATATCAAATCCACCTATGATCAAGGTAAAATGACTTCCATTATTTCTAAAATGGAAGAAGAGCATCAAGCTAAAAACCAAAAAATAGAACAACTTCTAAAGGCCAAGGGTTGGAACAAAACCGAAAAATCAACCGACGGCAACCAAGTGGAGCTCAAGGACATCGGAACGGATGGGACTCCGCTTTTTTATACAACCCTTAATGACCCTTCTACACAAACGGCCCGCGCACATACACTTTATGCAGATGGACTGTTGAATTTGGGTCTGGACGGGAGCGGTATGGAAGTCGGTGTTTGGGATGCTGGAGCGGCGTTGACCACACATCAGGAATTTGGTACTCGAGCCACAAATGAAGATGATTCGGATGAAATCAGTTTGCATGCCACTTTGGTAACGGGCAACTTGATATCCTCCGGGATTCAAGCCAGCGCCAAGGGTGTGGCTTACGGCGCACAGGCCTTAACGCATGACTGGACCCGTGACAAAATTGAGGTTGCCGAAGCTGCGGCAAATGGACTTTTGTTGAGCAACCATTCCTACGGAATTTTGTCGGACCGTGTACCAGATTGGTATTTTGGGGCTTATATTAAAGTAGCCCAGGACTGGGACCGGATTATGTTCAACGCACCCTATTATTTGATGGTGACCGCAGCAGGAAACAATCAAAAATCCTATGACAATGCAACTCCCAATTTTGGGAAAACCGCAGATGGATTCGATTTGTTGTTAGGTTTCACCACCACCAAAAATGGACTTACCATTGCTGGGGCCAATACGGAAATTGGGAGTAATGGTGAACTAAAGGAAGCCAGTATTACCGGATACAGCAGTTTTGGACCTATGGATGACGGGCGTATCAAACCTGATTTGGCAGGCGATGGCTCCAACATCCTTTCTACAAGTTCCGAAACCAACACAAGCTATCAAATCTCCGCAGGAACATCCATGGCAGCACCGGGTGTAACCGGGTCACTTTTACTGTTACAACAATATCATGAAGAACTTTTTGGTTCATATATGAAGGCGGCAACGCTTAAAGGGCTTGCTTTGCACACGGCTGATGATGTAGATGCCCAAGGACCGGATTACAAAATGGGATGGGGTGTTATGAATGCCAAAACAGCTGCTGAGGTACTTCAGAATAAGGAATATACCACGATTATCAATGAAGAAAGTCTTACCGAAGGGGATTCATATTCATTTACAGTAGTGGCCAATGGTTCCGAGCCGTTGGTGGCTTCCTTGTCATGGACGGATCCAGAGGGGGACTACATCAATAAGGGAGAAATGAACGACACTACGCCTGCCCTAATGAACGATTTGGATATTAGAATCACCAAGTCCGGGGGAATTTATTACCCTTGGAGATTAAATCCGGCACGGGCAACCGATGCTGCAACTCGTGGAGATAACTCCGTAGATCCGTATGAACGTGTTGAAATTGATAATGCCAGTGGACAGTATACCATTACAATTTCTCACAAAGGAAGTTTGAACAATGGTTTCCAGGATTTCTCATTGATTGTTTCCGGAGCACAAGTCTCCCAATGTTCCATTGCAATGCCTTCGGATGTGGAATTGGTTGCTTCTACGGATGAAAGTTCAACCGTAACGTGGTCCGAAGCCACAGAAACGCTTTTTGAGATTCAATATAAAGCTGTTTCTGAAGATATCTGGAGCAGTGAATTGATTTGGGAAAATAGTTTTGATCTTTCCACTTTAGAAATAGGCACCGTGTACGAAGTACAAGTGCGCTCCATTTGCACCGAGAATGCCGTATCTGATTTTTCCGATGTGTTTCAGTTTGAATTCAATGGCGAAGAAACAGAAGCTTTGGTTTATGAACCATTGACCTATGCCCAAGACTTTGAGGTGGCGGTGTATCCCAACCCTGCGGTGAATTATTTGTCGATCCAAGCCGAATTGTCACCAGATGCCCAGTATTCCATTGTTACTACTTCAGGTAATGTCATTAAAAAAGGAAAGGTTGAGGAGGCCATCAATGTTTCTTCGCTTGCTTCTGGATTGTATGTACTTCTGGTGCAGGATCATGGAGGTGCCAGGAGTACCAAGTTTTATAAAAATTGATACAGGTTCAAGAGCGAGCTCAAGAATCAAGATATTCAGGCTAATAAGTGAAATTCGTGTCAGACTTTCCTAATTTCATCATCCGATAAAAGTTCCTCATTGCGCAAGCGAAGAAAAACTTGGGCCGTAGTCACCACATCAAGTTCACAATAGGTGATGATACGGTCAATGTCTCCAGCTTCATAATATACATCTTTCACCATACTACCGTCCATATCTTCTTTGGGTGATGGAATGCCCAATACATGTGCCAATAGTTTTAATGAAGTATAGTGTTTGTAGTCCCCAAATTTCCAGAGTTCCATGGTGTCCAGATGGGGAACTTCCCATGGTTTTTTCCCAAAAAGGTCCAGTTTATAGGGCAGATTGATGCTGTTGATTACCATCCGCCGAGCGATATACGGAAAATCAAACTCCTTACCGTTATGTGCACAAAGGAGATGTTTGGCCTGACTGAAATGGTCTTTCAACAGTTGTTTGAATTGTTTAAGGATTTGGATTTCTTCCCCATGAAAGGAGGTAACCCTAAAACTTCGAACATCGTCTTTAGTTGTAAAATAACCCACGGAAATACAGATGATTTTTCCAAATTCGGCCCAAATACCGGCTCGTTCGTAGAACTCTTCAGCCGTAAATTCATCTTTGCGTTGGTACTGCGATTTTTGTTCCCAGAGGGTTTGGGCAACTTCATCTAAATCGGTGAAATTGGGTTTTTGAGGTACAGTTTCGATATCCAAAAAGAGGATTTGTTCCAAGTTAAGTTTGTAAAGCATGGTAAAATATTAAAAGAGCGTCGTCTGCTTGGCAGGACTCTCATGTTCCAACAACCATTTTTTTCTATGCAGTCCACCTGCATATCCAGTGAGGTCTCCGTTGCTCCCTATAACACGATGACAGGGAACCACGATCCAGAGCGGATTTTTACCATTGGCCGAGGCTACTGCACGTATGGCCTTTACATCGCCCAGTTGTTTGGAAAGTTCCAAATAAGAAATGGTTTTTCCAAAAGGAATTTTAAGAAGCGCATCCCAGACCCTAAGTTGAAAATCGGTTCCGCTGGGATTGAGTTTGAGGTCGAATTGTTGGCGAGTACCTTCAAAATACTCTCGAAATTGGTACACGGCATCTTCTAGAACCTCCGGAATTATACCTATTGGTTTTATTTCATCCAAGACAGATACTGAGGCAAGTCCATTTTCATCTCCATGAAACTCTGCAATGCCTATAGGTGTTTGTAAATAAGCAATTTCCACTACTTCAGTTTACGTTTACCTTCAATAATTCCCAATCGTTTGGCACGGGTCTCCCAGTTCTGTCTGGCCAGCATTTGAAGGTCTTCCACGTTATCACTTTCGTCCATAATCTCCAGGCCCAACAGGGTTTCAATTACATCTTCCATGGTCACCAAGCCACTTACCGACCCATACTCATCAACCACTAACGAAATTTGCTCTCTTTGCTCTACAAACTTTTCAAAAAGCTCTGGAATGGGGATGCTTCGGTTGGATACAAGTATTTCTCTCTTTAAAGTTGAAAGTTTTTGTGATCCTCTTTTATTGATGATGGCCTCCATAAGTTCGTCCTTTAAAAAGAAGCCAGTAATATTGTCCATACGGTCCTTGTACAATGGAATCCTGGAAAATCGTAGGGGCTGATTGGCTTCGAAAAAGTCGTGAATGGTCCTGTCCTCCGAAGCAATTTTCATCACGGTTCTGGGGGTCATGACATCTTTCGCCAAGATTTCATCAAACTTTAAAAGATTTTTGATCACTTTGGATTCCGATTCTTGAAACACCCCTTCTTCATGGGCAATATCGGTCATAGCAGTAAAATCTTCTCTACTCAGCACACTGCCATGTTGACCTTTTTGTCCAATCAACTTGGTAAAAAGTTGCAGAAGCCATAACAACCCTGTCCATTTTAAAACAAAAACCATGGCTGTAAGTGCCTTAGCGGTAAAGTTGGCCAATTGTTTCCAATAGGTGGCCCCAATGGTCTTTGGAATGATTTCGGAAGCGACCAAGATCAATATGGTCATAAGGGTAGAGACAACCCCAACCATTACATCTTCTGTGAACTGAAATCCCAAAATGGTTCTCTGGGTTGAACCATATAACTCTGCATAGGCCACTTTGGCCTGTACTCCCACTAAAATGGCACCTACAGTGTGGGCAACAGTATTTAGGGTTAGGATGGCAATCAACGGCTTGTCCACATCCTTCTTTAGGGATTCCAATATGGCACCGTAATCTTTACCTTCCTGCCTTTTAAGATTGATAAAAGTTGGGGTAATACTCAACAACACGGCTTCCAAAATGGAGCACAAAAAGGAAAAGAAAATGGAAATAAGGGCGTAGAATAGTAGTAGTCCCATGAATCATATCGTATAGATTCAAAAGTAGCTAAAATTCCATACCCTCAATAGGTTGGGAGGTTTCATTTTGTAAATGAATTATTTTATATCCAGGAAAACTCCAATGGAAAAGGAGGGATCGGCATAAATAATGCGACCGTCCAGGGCACCTCCATAGTTGGCGGACACCCCAAGTTTTTGTGAGATGTAGTAAGCCACTTCGGCACCAAGGCCCACAAACTCCACATTGTTGGCGAAGATACTTCCTTGGTTGTTCTGGGCACTTAAACTACCATTCTGAAGGGATTGAATCACATCCAGTTTTCCGGCAACCCAAAAACGATTGAAAAATTGCATGCCCAACTCCGCTCCAAACCGGAATTCATCAGAGAAATTTTGGGTTCGGTTGTTATAGCCGGCATACGCTTTGGCATAGGACGGGAAATTGGCAACGGTGAACGGAGTACCAGCAGCAATGCGAAGCATTTGATTGAACTCACCATCCCCATTTTGGTAACTTCCGTCGCTTCCTCCAGAATCATTTCCGGTGGGAAGTCCAAATAGTGCGGTAACAGATAGGGCCAATTTTTCTTTTCGAATCAACCCATAGGTTACACCCAAATCAATGTCGCCAATAGAATTTACTGACTCACCCTCAGTTATAAGTTCCCCAGTGGTTCTTGAAAAGATATCATTTTGATAGGTCCGTGCGAAAAAAGGGATATAGCCCACCACGTTCCAACGGTTCGTAAGGCCATATTCGGCATAAAGATTTACGTTGAACTGCCCTCGAGTGGCATTGGGCTCAATAGCCCCGGTATCTGTATAGTGCTGATCCGCTTCTAGGTACCATGCAGACAATTTATAGTAACCATTTCCTTTTTCACGGGTCCATTGTCCGAAGGACATATGGGAAAACACAAAAAATCCAATTAGAAGAAGGTGTATTTTTTTCATGGGTTTCTGAGTGTTGCGTTAGTTGATTTGTCCTTCGCCCACTTTCACACTAAAAGGTTTGCACCAATACAAGAGATATTGATAGTTGTTGATGCCTGTGTTTTCAATGGTGTAGGAATGTGCTCCCTCAAATACGGTAACAGGGCCTACTTCCAAAGCTCCATTGATGGAGTTAGGGTTGTTGGTGAGATACAAGTAAAGTCCTGGAAGTTGGGATGAGGCCATATAATTATTATCAATGGAAAGGATGAGATCATTCCCATTGACTTCTAAAGTGAAACTTCCTTCCAGTGCATAGCCACTGGTTGTGGTTATAGTTCCACTTTTCCCGGATTCTTCGCTACCCTCCATGACCATTGGGGAGATGCGAATCACATCCTCGGCAATAATCGCATTGCCATCAATCAGTACCGATGCGGTAATCGTAGCCTCGCCTTCAGCCACGGCTGTGGCAACTCCCTGCTCGTTAATGGTGACAATGGATGCATTGGAACTGGTCCAAGTAATTTGTGCATCTTCGGGTTGACCAATGTTGTTCAGATAGGTAGCTGTATACGAATGCATAGCAGATGTCTGCAAGCTGGAAATGGGATTGGTGATACGGAGGGTGGGTTCCACAAAATCGTCGATATAATCCTCTCCAATACAACCTATGTACAACAAGGCCGCTACAACCCAAATAAAATGAGATTTAATAGGAATAGGAGACATTATGGCATTTTTTGGCGAATACCTTCTATTAGTTAACATTCAATAGGAAAGCTTACAAAATCTTTTGAAGAAGACGATATCCTTATGGATTTGTGAATCGGGACTTATAAAAAACATCCATCAAAGCCGTTCTTATGTTAAGATTATACAAGTTTCTATGGTCCCGTGAAGGGTATACCCTATTTGAAAGAAAGATAAAAACCAGCTTGTTTTCGGGGTCAGTCCACACAAACGTTCCCGTAAAACCGGAATGGCCAAAGCTTTTGGGGCTTGCCAAAGGGGAAGGGTAGGCTTCGTCCAAAGGAAGTTCCGCGTTGTTGAGCAAAGGTTTGTCAAAACCCAAACCCCGGCGGTTTTCGTTTTTGGGGTATTGAACCTCAGTAAACTCTTTTACGGTTTTAGCTGAAATAAGTTGTTTTCTATCCACTTGCCCATAATTTTGATAGAAGAGCATCAGTTTGGCCAAGTCATCTGCCGTACCAAACAATCCTGCATTGCCCGAAACACCTCCCTTAAGCGATGCATTTTCGTCGTGTACCCAACCTTTTACCAAGGTTTTGCGGAATAGCGAATCTACTTCGGTAGGAACAATGGCATTCACGTAATTGTTTTCTTTAGGAAGATAGCCCAACGTATGACAACCTAAAGGCTGATAGAAGTTTTTATCCAAATAGGTTTGGTAATCTGTTCCTGTGAGTTGCTCAATCAAACTGGGAAAAATTAAAAAAGTCAGTCCAGAATACACATACTTTTTCTCATCCGAAACTTTAGAGCTGTTAATGATGCGGTTCATTTTTCGTTCAAAACGATTGTTAATATAGAGGCAATCGTATACTTGGTTTTGAAACCTTTTATCGGATGAATTATGAATAAACCTCTTTTTGATTTTCCCATTTTTCCGAAGCACTTTCCGTAAAAACACGATGTAGGGGACTAAACCAGCCTGATGTGCCAGAATCTCTCGAAGCGTTAGGTCTTTTTTGTCTTTTCGGTGTCTCCAAGGTTTCCAATACGTGCTGAAAGGTTTGTCCAGATTGAGTTTTCCCTCGTCCACCAACTTCATCAAGGCAGGTAACGGACCCGAAATTTTAGTGACTGAGGCTAGGTCGTACAAATCGTTCAAAGCCACAGGTTGGATATTATCATAGGTATGGAAACCATAAGCTTTGTGAAAAATGACGGTATCATTTTTAGCGACCAAAAGTTGTGCCCCGGGAAAGGCCAGGCTATCGATGCCCATCTCCATAATGGAATCCACTTTTTGGTTCATAAAGGCCTCATCGAACCCTAATTTGGTGGGGTAAGCGTGTATCAGTTCACGTTGAGAAAACCCGAAGGGGACCACTAAAATGGTGAAGAGTAACGAAACCGCTAATTTTTTCATTTTGGTAGAGGCTTATCCCAAAGTTCGGATAAAATCCTTGGCAAAATAACTGGCAATAATATCGGCGCCTGCTCTTTTGATGGCCGTAAGCTGTTCCAGCATTATGGCATCGTGGTCCAACCAGCCTTTCTCGGCAGCGGCTTTAACCATGGCATATTCACCGGAAACTTGGTATACGGCAACAGGTACTTCGACCTCATTTTTAATTTCACGAACAATATCCAAATAGCATAATCCAGGTTTTACCATGACGATGTCAGCCCCTTCGTCAATGTCCATTTGGGTTTCTTTAATGGCTTCATACCGATTGGCATAATCCATTTGATAGGTCTTCTTGTCCTTGGGCACATTGGCAATATCCACAGGTGCGGAATCCAAGGCATCACGGAACGGTCCATAAAAGGCGCTGGCATATTTTGCGGAATAGGCCATAATTCCCGTATTGAGAAAACCTTCATCTTCCAATGCTTCGCGAATGGTCAGGATTCTGCCATCCATCATATCGCTCGGTGCTACAAAATCGGCTCCTGCTTGGGCATGAGATATGCTCATTTCGGCCAGAACTTCAGCGGTCTCATCATTTAGAATTTGCCCTTCGGCCACAATACCGTCGTGTCCGTAGACAGAAAACGGGTCTAGGGCAACGTCTGTCATGACCAGCATTTGTGGACAGGCATTTTTTACAGCTTTTATCGCACGTTGCATCAAGCCGTCGGGGTTTAGTGCCTCGGTTCCCTTGTTGTCCTTGAGTTTATCATCGACCTTCACAAAAAGAAGTACGGAACACAACCCCATTTTCCAAAGTTCCTTCACTTCTTTTTCAAGATTGTCCAAGCTCAACCTAAAATAGTTGGGCATTGAGGGTATCTCCTCTTTGATTCCCTTTCCTTCGGTCACAAACAAAGGCACCAAAAAGTCATCCGGTGTCAAGGTAGTTTCCCGAACCAGCCTTCGGATGGATTCGGATGTGCGAAGTCTTCTGTTTCGAATGAGAGGGTACATATTTTTAGTTTTAAGCTGTTGTCAAATTTCGATTTCACCAGTTAAGTAAAGTGCGGCTTTACCTGAAATTTTAACTCGATCACCCAGGTATTCACAAACCAAATCTCCTCCTCTTTTGGATAGCTGTTTCGCTGTCATTTTTGTTTTGTCCAATACCTCGGACCAATAAGGAGATAATGAGGTGTGGGCCGAACCGGTAACCGGGTCTTCAAGAATCCCGCATGCGGGGGCAAAAAATCGGGATACAAAATCCACTTCGTCCCCAGGTGCGGTTACCATTACCCCTCTCACATCCATTTGAGCCAACAAATGATGGTTGGGTTTAATGGTCTCAATTTCCTTTTGTGAGTTGTATACCATCAAATAGTCGGTTTTCCCCTTTAAGGTTTTGATCGGGGCTTGCCCGATGGCATTGTCCAACGCTTCAATATTTTGAATGGCAACCAAGTTGTCGGTTGGAAAATCCATGGTCAACCAGCCATTATCCGCTTTGCTCACCGTTAAATCTCCACTTCTATGTGAATAAAACTGAATGCTATCTTTTTCAAGATCATAAAAATGAAACAATACAAAAGCTGTAGCCAGGGTAGCATGGCCACAGAGGTCAACTTCTATCTCTGGAGTAAACCAGCGTAATTCGTAAAGCTCATCTTTTTTAACGGCAAATGCAGTTTCTGCCAAATTGTTTTCTTGGGCAATTTTTTGCATCAATTCAGGACTCAACCATGAATCTAAAATGCAAACTGCAGCAGGGTTTCCGCCAAAAGTTTGGCTAGTGAACGCATCTATTTGGTAAATCTTCTGTCTCATCGATTTGGTTTAGTGGCAAAACTACGCATTAAACCCAATTCTTTGGGGTTTGCAGCACGCTTATCAATTTTTCTTCTTCACTTCCTTTTTCAGGATGATGGTCATATCGCCATTGCACATGTGGTGGCAAGCTCATTAAAATACTTTCAATACGGCCATTGGTTCGTAGGCCAAAAAGCGTCCCTTTGTCGTGTACTAGATTGAACTCCACATAACGTCCTCGCCTAATTTCCTGCCAGTCGCGTTGTTCTTGGGAGTAGGGCAGGCCTTTTCTTTTTTCAACGATGGGTATATAAGCATCCAAAAAACTATTCCCAACCTCGGTTACAAAATTGTACCAATCTTCCATACTGGTTTCGTCGGTTGCTTTGCAATAATCGAAGAACAATCCACCTACTCCGCGAGCTTCGTTTCGGTGGGTATTCCAGAAATAGTCGTCGCATTTCTTTTTGTAGGTTGCATAAAATTCTGGGTTGTGGGCATCGCAGGCCCTTTTGCAAATCGTATGAAAGTGGGTTGCATCTTCGTCGAATAAATAATACGGGGTAAGATCCTGTCCGCCGCCAAACCATTGATCTACAATCTTGCCTTCCTTATCGTACATCTCAAAATAGCGCCAGTTGGCATGCACAGTGGGTACCATCGGGCTCTTTGGATGAATCACCAAACTGAGGCCGCAAGCAAAAAAATCAACATCTTCTACTCCAAAATAGTTTTGCATGCTTTTTGGCAATTGACCGTGCACTTTGGAAATGTTTACGCCCCCTTTTTCAAAAACCGCCCCGTTTTCAATAACTCGGGTTCTACCACCACCACCTTCTGGGCGTTCCCAAAAATCTTGTTGGAACTTGGCAGTTCCGTCCAGTTCTTCCAGTTTGGTGGTAATGGTATCTTGCAGATGTTGAATGTATTCGTAAAATTTATCCTTCATTGCTCTAAAATATGTACCATTTGGTTTTTGTATTCAGAAAGCGTTGAATTCCTATCGATTTTGATGGATTCCAAAGCCATTTGTTTCAATAACTCAATGATTTCCTGTTCGGATTTATCCGTGTTTTGCTCAAAGATAAATCGTCCTAATTCGTTATTGTGCAAATCCATGGTTTTGGGCAATTTTTTGTTCGGAAATGAATCTTCGTGCCAATCCGTTACTTTTTTGGCCCAAGCCAAAACGACTTCTTCATTTTTTTGCCATTTAAAACATCTTTTCGCAATCAAATAATTCCAAAAAGCATGTCTAAAAGCATTGGCAGGCCCATTTTTATGATGGAGCTTGCCATAGTTTTTGGTTGATATGGATATGCAATCCTTGGTTGCTTTTATGGTAGGCCAAATAAAATGTGGACGGCTCAACCCTATAAAAACACCTTTCAGTATATTTTTTAAATCCACCCGTTTTAATACCCCAAAAAGGTTCACTCTTGGTACTCTTTTACGGCGTCAATAAATGCTTTTGCATTTTTCACAGGAATGCTGGGTAAGATGCCATGGCCCAAGTTTACGATGTACTTGTCCTTGCCAAAATCACGAATCATTTGCGTGACCATCTGCTTAATTTTTTCTGGAGGCGAAAGCAAACGGGCAGGATCAAAATTACCTTGAAGGGTAACCTTGCCTCCCGTTAAGTATCGTGCATTTTGAGCGGAACAAGTCCAATCAACCCCAACAGCCGAAGCGCCAGAGTTGGCCATTTCCTTAAGTGCGAACCAACATCCCTTTCCAAAAACGATTACAGGGGCTTCATCTTTTAATGCATCCACAATCTGCTGAATGTATTGCCAGGAAAATTCTTGGTAATCTTGTGGAGAAAGCATTCCTCCCCAAGAATCAAAAACCTGAACAGCATTTACGCCAGCTTTCACCTTGGCTTTTAGGTAGGCAATGGTGGTATCCGTTATTTTTTGGAGCAATTCGTGGGCAGCCTCGGGTTGGGTAAAGCAAAATCCTCTGGCCTTGTCAAAACTCTTACTACCTTGGCCTTCCACGCAATAGCAAAGAAGTGTCCACGGTGAGCCGGCAAAACCGATTAGAGGAACCTCATCATTTAATTTTTCCTTGGTCATTGTTATGGCATCCATGACATAACCCAAAGTATCTTGAATATCAGGGACGATTACCTTGTCCAAATCGGTTTGTGAGCGGATGGGGTTGGGTAAATAGGGACCAAAATTCGGTTTCATCTGCACCTCGATGTCCATAGCCTGTGGGATTACCAAAATGTCACTGAACAAAATAGCGGCATCCATTCCATATCGGCGTATGGGTTGTACAGTGATTTCCGAAGCCAATTCTGGGGTTTGGCAACGGGTGAAGAAGTCATATTTTTTACGGAGTTCCATAAACTCGGGTAAATAGCGCCCTGCTTGTCGCATCATCCATACGGGGGGACGCTCAACAGTTTGACCCTTTAAAGCTTTTAGGAACAAGTCGTTTTTTATCATAGATCTTAATTTGTCATTCCTGCGAAAGCAGGAATCTTTTAATGGTTTTATTGGATTCCGCATCAAGTGTGGAATGACAGTTCTTTTATCGCCTGCACCAAAACATTTTCTACGGTTGGTTTGTTGGCTATAATTATACGGTTTGAATATTTTTGAGCTTCTGAGGCCGTAGTTTTCCCGATACAGAACAACATGCTGTTCCCAAAAGTGTTTTCCAAAAGATAGCTTCGGATGCCACTGGGGCTAAAGAGCAGAATACCATCAAAAACCCGTTTGAATGCTTTTGGATTTAGATGGGTTTGGTAGACTTCCAACTCTTTATACTGAATGTTATTTTTTGTCAATATCTCGGGGAGCTCATCCCTTCTTTTGTTACCACAAAGGAATACAAAAGTCTCATTTTGATATCTTTTAGCGATAATTTGGGCCAATTCGGATGCATTTTCGGCCATTTCGCGCAATTTTAACCCATTTTCCTCTAAAAGCGATTTTGTCTTTAGGCCAACGCAAAACGCATTGAATTTGGACTTATCCAAATGTTCTGTTTGGTCCAAAAATGCTTTTACCGCATTTTTGCTGGTAAAAATATAATTACAGTAGTCCAACGGTATTTTGACCTTCAAGAAATCAATTTTAAGGGCATCGTACTCCACCAAACCCAAACCAGAATTTAGAAAAAGCTCCTTTTGTGAAGGGGTCAGTATTTTAGTGGACAGTACTGTTTTCATTTCTGATTTCCTGCATCAATTTATCGCCTCCTTTTTGCAATACTTCTTCGGCACAATTTTTTCCAAAGCCCTTGACATCGGACAGCTTCACTTCTTTTTTGATGTAAACTTTTTGCTTTCCATCCAAAGAGAAAACCACACCTTCAAAATAAACGGTCCCGTCTTTAATTTGAGCTAAAGCCCCAATCGGTGCAGTACAGCCACCTTCTAAAGTGCGTAAAAATTCACGTTCAATGGTCGTGGCTTGTTCAGTTTCAGGGTGGTTCAATTTTCCCAACGCTCCTTTGGTGAAATCATCATCATCTTTGGCCACAACCAACATCGCCCCTTGCGCTGGAGCAGGAATCATCCAATCTAATTGAATGGCATCTTTTGGCAATAGCTTGATGCGCTCCAATCCTGCCTGGGCAAAAATGGCGCCGTGCCAATCATTTTCAATAAGTTTTAGAAGTCGGGTGTTTACATTTCCCCTAAGGTCAACCACTTTATGGTTGGGATATTTGTTGAGCCATTGGGCTTTTCTTCGTAAGCTTCCGGTAGCAATGGTCGCAGGCCGTTCGGAATTTAAAAATTCAGAACCTTTGTGCACCAAAATATCGTGGGCGATGGCACGCTCAAGAACGGCAACCTGCACTATTCCTTTGGGCAACTGCGTGGGGACATCCTTCATGGAATGCACAGCAACATCAATATCTCCTTTGAGTAAAGCAACGTCCAAGGTTTTGGTAAAAATGCCCGTCACTCCAAGCTCATAAAGGGGCTTGTCCAGTACTTGATCACCCATAGATTTTGTTGGGACCAAAATGGTGTCGTAGCCGAGTTCCTCCAACTTTTTTTGTACGCTGGTTGCTTGCCACAGCGCCAGTTCGCTGTCGCGGGTTCCAATGCGGATTATTTTGCTCATTTGGAATCTACTTCTAGCTGAAAGATTTTTTGGATAAGCTCTAGGCTATCATCGGTATCAACCTCGTTGCTTTTAAGGTGATTGGCAAACTGCTTGGTAATTTTTTGAATGATTCGATCCGAGATAACTTCAGCTTGATTCTGGTCAAATCCTTCAATTTTTTTGGTCTGAAAATCGATTTCTTCGGTCTTCATTGTGTTCAGCTTGTCCTTAAGGGCATTGATTACCGGTGCAAACTTTCGGGTCTCCAACCATTTCAGAAAATCCTTTTTAACTTTATCGATAATGGCCTCCGCTTTTGGAACATATTCTTTTCTTTTGGCCAAGGTTTCATCCGTAATCTGTGATAGCTGATCCAAATGTACCAAGGTCACATTGTCCAGTTCCTTCACATCGTCCGATACGTTTTTGGGAACGGACAAATCCAAAACCAACAATGGTTTTTTGGGGTAGATGAGCGCTTTGGAAACGGTGGGCAATTGTGCTCCCGTGGCCACAACAAGGATATCGGCCTTTCGGATTTCGGTTTGTAGGTCACCATAATCCTTTACGGTCAATTTAAATTTGCCCGCAATGTCTTCTGCCTTTTCCCGTGTTCTGTTTATCAAGGTAATGTGGGAGTTGTCGGAATGCTTCACCAAATTTTCACAGGTGTTCCGTCCAATTTTTCCTGTTCCAAATAATAAAATATTCTTGTTGGAAATGTCGTCAACAGTATCCAAAATATATTTTACGGAAGCAAACGCTACCGATGTAGCTCCAGATGACAGTTCCGTTTCGTTTTTAATGCGCTTGCTGGCCTGGATTACAGAATTACACAAGCGTTCCAAGAACGGATTGGCCATTTCTTGCTTTTTGGAGCGATAAAAGCCTTGTTTTATTTGGCTGATAATCTCAAAATCGCCCAAAATTTGACTGTCCAGGCCAGTCCCAACCTTGAACATGTGAGAGATGGCATCGTGATTTTTATACACATAGGCGACATCCTGGAACGCTTCAACGGTTCCTGCTGTTTGGTCACAAAGCAACTTGATAAGCTGATAAGGGTGTTGTGCAAAACCGTAGAGTTCGGTCCTGTTGCAGGTGGAAATGGCCAAAAGGCCATCAATTCCTACTTCCTTTGCCTTGACCAAAATATGGTCAATGGCAGGAACATCCAGACTGAACTTTCCTCTAACCTCCGCATCCGCCTTCTTATAACTCAACCCAATGGCGTAGAAGGAATTATGTTTTGAAATATGGTAGTTCCTCATAAAGGATATAAATCGCAGCACAAAAATAACAGGCTTATAGGTCAAAAAATAACGCTAGCGGAACTATAAATTATCAATGAAACAATTTTCTGCCCAAATTTTATATAAAACTGCTGAAAACATTACTTTTATTGATAAATTTGGTGTCCATAGGTCTAATTTAGAGCGATTCTAAATTGAAAATTTTACAAAATGAAATTAAATATAGCTGTAGAAAATATCGCCAAAGGTTCCTACGATGAAATTTTGGTGGAAGATGGATTTTATATCCTTAAAATTCAGAACGATACGAAGGAACATCAGGTGATTGAACGGGATATTGATAGTTCCTTTATCCAATTTCACTTTTGTCTGAAGGGAAAATCTTTGTTCAACTTCAATGAGGGAAACTACCAATTGGAGGTGACCGAGGAAAATTCACTGCTGCTCTACAATACACAAAAAGATTTGCCTCTCAATCTTTTGGTTTCTCCAAATTCTTGGCTTCTTTCTGTGGTCATGACCATTCGAAAGTTCCATTCCTTGTTTTCCAGTGAAGCAGATTATATTCCATTTTTAAGCGAGGAGAATAAAGAAAAAAAATATTATTCACAGGAAATAGTTTCACCTGCCATTGCCGTGGTGTTGAGTCAGTTGATGAACTACAACTTGCACCCTTCCATTAAAAAATTGTACTTGAAAGGGAAAGTGTATGAACTCATTTCCCTGTATTTTAATAAAACAGAGGATGCTGATTTGGAGCAATGTCCCTTTTTGGCCGATGA
The DNA here is from genome assembly GCA_050303195.1 of Allomuricauda sp. Lineage (GTDB taxonomy): Bacteria > Bacteroidota > Bacteroidia > Flavobacteriales > Flavobacteriaceae > Flagellimonas. Next base: position 66,839 of record JBNLBG010000005.1, read on the forward strand.
GGACAATGTTCGCCGTATAAAAATGGCCAAGGAAATCATGATTTCCCGAATGGCCGAGCCACCAACCTTGGCCGAGTTGTCTACTGAAATTGGATTGAGCCTAAAAAAGTTGAAAGAAGGTTTCAAACAGATTTATGGGGATTCGGTCTATGGGTTTCTGTTCGATTACAAAATGGAATATGCCCGAAAAATGTTGGAAACGGGAAAACATAATGTAAATGAGGTTGGGTTAAAGGTAGGTTATAGTACGGCAAGCCATTTTATCACTTCTTTTAAAAAGAAATATGGCACCACACCTAAAAAATATTTAACTTCAAACACATAAAAATCAAGACAATGAAATTTCTTTTTTCGTCCTTAGTGGCAGTCTGTTTTGCAGTTACAACTTTTGGACAAGATGTTCCCAAAACCAAAGAAACCGATAGTGTAAAAATGCCCGAACTGGTGATGGTATTTACCAAAACTGCGGGGTATCGCCACCAATCCATTGAAAAAGGGGTACAAACCCTACGGGAATTGGGTCGGAAAAACGGATTCGTTGCCCTGCAAACCGAATCTTCAGAAGATTTTACCTCACAAAACTTGGCCAACTACAAATTGGTGGTTTTTTTGAGCACTACCTTGGATGTGCTGAACGATCATCAACAGCGGGCTTTTGAAAATTATATAAAAAATGGAGGTGCCTTTTTAGGAATTCATGCAGCTTCTGATACTGAATATGATTGGCCCTGGTACGGTAAGTTGGTTGGAGGGTATTTTGATAATCACCCCAATAACCCTAATGTGCGAAGAGCAAAAATCACAGTGGTGGATAAATCACATCCCTCAACTTCACATTTGCCCGATGTGTGGTCACGTGATGATGAGTGGTACAATTTCAAAGACTTGAACCCTAACGTAACCGTATTGATGAACTTGGATGAAACCAGTTATGAAGGAGGGACCAATGGGGCAAACCATCCCATTGCTTGGTATCATGAGTATGATGGAGGCAGGGCCTTTTACACGGGAGGAGGCCATACCGATGAATCGTATGACGAGCCCAATTTCAAACAGCATCTTTTGGGCGCTATTGAGTGGTGCTTAAAAAGAATGTAAGGTAGGTCTGGCTACAATGATTCCGATATTACTTTTGATGCCTTTGAGATAATCCACTAGAGGCAATTCGGAGATTTCCACTTTCCCATTTTTACTGGAGGCATGCAATAAATGTAATCTTCCGTCCGGTTGATGGATGGCAATACCGGTGTGGGTCACATCCAAGCCTTTTATGGAAGTGGCCAACGCGATAATATCTCCTGATTGGATGAGATGTTCCTTGCTTTCAATTTGATTTTTGGGCAAAAAACAGAGTTCTTCTTTAGCCAATTCCTTTTCAACCTGAAGCATGGCCTCAAAATTTTGATCATTTGTCAAAAAAGGATAGAGTGAACGATGGGTTCCCATAAAATTGATGGGTTTTTCCAGTTGAATGCCACCCAATTCTGAGGTAATATCTTTCACCAAACCCTTCTTCTCATTGTTTCGAATCCACTCCGTAAAATAGTGTAAACGAGAAGGATAACCATTTAAATTACCATTTCTATACCGAATGGTTTCTAAAGTTTGGACAAAATCATTAAAAGTATCTTGCCCTTTTTTCATCATTGCCCCAAATACCATGACATTTTCAACAAAAGTAGTGCAATCCAAACCACTAAAGTTTACTACTAAGGTTTCCGTTTCCCCAACTTCAAGGGTTTTCTCCACATAAGGTGTATTCATAAATGACTTTCCCACCGAGACAAGCGTATCTCCCAAATCGGATGCTTTCAATTCTTGTAAGATCTCGATTTTGGATTCAAAAAGAGATTTGTCCTTGGATGAACACGTAATTTGTTGACCATGGAGTATTACTCCGAAAAGCAAAAAGATAATACTGATCCTAACTTTAAGACTCATTTTCGTTTTTCTTATTATCTGGTTGCTGTAGTAAAACCCTATTCTTGACAATACTTTCTGGATAATTTTCTTGTAAGAACACAATCAATTTTTCCCTCACAAGCACCCTTAGGTCCCAAGCGGTGGGTGAATCTTTGGCACTCATCAAGGCCCGAATCTCAACAAAGTTGGGTTTGGAATCGGTAACCTGCAACACGTTTACCTCGCCATCCCACAAATCCGTATTTTGAAGAATCCGAGTCAATTCTTCACGTAATTTATCAAAAGGCACCTTGTAATCCACATATAAAAAAACAGTTCCCAAAATATCAGCAGAAGTTTTGGTCCAGTTTTGGAATGGACGGTCTATAAAATAGAGGGTGGGGACAATTAGCCTCCGTTTGTCCCAAATCTGTACCACAACATAGGTAAGGGTAATTTCCTCAATACGGCCCCATTCCCCTTCCACAATTACCACATCATCCAATTTTATGGGTTGGGCAATAGCAATTTGGATGCCAGCCAAAATGGTCCCTATAAATTTTTGGGCCGAAAACCCAATGATGATACCGGCCACACCAGCAGAAGCAAAAATGCTTATGCCCACTTCTCGGATTTCTTTAAAACTCATCAGAGCAAGGCCAGTGGCCAAAACAATCACTATAAAAATGACAATTCGTTCCAAGATGGTAAACTGGGTATAAATTTTTCGGGCCTTTAAGTTGTCGGTTTCCCCAACGTCATAGCTACGTATAACAATCTTTTTTACAATCTTCAGTAAGGCAATAACCAGCCATGTCATGGCAAGTATGAACAATAAAGTGCTGGATTTTCTAAACCAATACCCCGCATCTTCCAAATTCAATAGATCGCGTAAAGCTTTCATCCGAAGAATAATGGAAAGAAATATAAGCACCAGGGGTACTGCCAATTTTCTGAAAGATCCAGAGGGAAGGAGATATTTTGGATTCTTGCCCAAACGCTTCAGTAGGATAGAGGTGGCCCAATACAAAAAAATTAGGCATAAAAGAGCAACCCCAAGATATATCAGTGATTCTTTTGAAACGTTGTCGTAAAATGAATCCATACCAACAAAAATAAGGGAGAAAAGTGTATGATTGGGAATAGCGACCTTCATTTGTGGATTGAATTTCATTATTTACCCATAAGAAAGAATTTTGAAAGTGAAAATGCAAAGTCAGAGTCAAGTTGTATTTTTGAACCCTAAAACAAAAAAGCTGTGCCAAAAGGAGTTTTATTGGTCAATTTGGGTTCGCCAGATAGCCCTACCCCCAAAGACGTAAAGCCGTATTTAGATGAATTTTTAATGGATGAACGGGTCATTGATGTGAACTCCGTTCTCAGGAACATTATTGTTCGGGGAATTATTCTAAACACCCGCCCCAAACGTTCAGCAGAAGCCTATGCTAAAATCTGGTGGGATGAAGGCTCTCCATTGATTGTTATTTCAGAACGTTTTACGGAGAAAGTACGCCAACAGACCAGTCTTCCCATTGCTTTGGGTATGCGATATGGTTCCATGACCATAAAAAATGCCCTTCAAGAATTACAGGGAAAAGAAGTGGATGAGGTGCTCCTAGTGCCTTTGTATCCCCATTATGCCATGTCTTCCTATGAGACGGTTGTGGTAAAGGCCATGGAAGTACAACAAGAACATTTTCCGGGGATGCATTTGACCACATTGCCTGCTTTTTATAGCAATGCCGATTACATAAAGATACTGTCCAAAAGTATCGCTGAAGGGTTGAAAGGTTTTGAATATGACCACATCCTGTTTTCGTACCATGGTATTCCGGAACGACACATCAAAAAATCGGATCCTACCAAGTTCCATTGCAAAATTGATGGGCAGTGCTGTAAAACAAATTCAGTGGCACATCATACCTGTTATAAGCATCAGTGTTTGGATACCACCAAATTGGTAAAAGAAGCATTAGGGTTGGATGAAGAGAAAATCAGTTCGTCCTTTCAATCCAGATTGGGGAGCGACCCATGGTTACAACCGTTTACCGATAAAGAATTTGAACGATTGGCTAAAGAGGGCAAAAAACGATTGGCGGTGATCACCCCGGCATTTGTGAGTGATTGTTTGGAAACCCTGGAAGAAATTGCCATGGAAGGCAAAGAACAATTCCAGAAAGCTGGGGGAGAAGAGTATATCCACATTCCCTGTTTGAATGATAGAGATGATTGGGCTGGTTTAATGGCAACTTGGATTAAAGAATGGGAGAAAAAGGGAGTGCTTCCAGAAACGAGGGTTCAATAAACGGAGCAGGTAAAACAAAAAACTAAAATGCAGCAAAGCGAATTTAACAAACCTATTGTAGTTTTGAAGAATGCTTACTGCACTCACTAATTTCACTTTCAAAGAATAATTGTTGGCATGGCCAAAGTAACCTCTGAAGAACTTGGGGTAGAACCCATTGGAAAATTACTTATTAAACAAGCCGTTCCGGCATCCATAGGTATCTTGGTAATGTCGCTCAACGTGTTGGTGGATTCCATTTTCGTGGGAAATTGGATTGGTTCCATCGCCATTGCAGCAATCAATGTGGTATTGCCGGTTTCGTTCTTTATAGCTGCATTGGGAATGGCCATTGGCATTGGGGGTTCCAGTATTATTTCTAGAGCACTGGGGGCCAATAACAGGGATAAGGCGCTTAAAACTTTTGGCAACCAGATAACACTTACCTTGATTGTTACCATTACCATGGTAGCATTGGGACTTTATTACGTAGATGCACTCATTCCTGCTTTTGGTGGTAAGGGTGCCATTTTTGACCCTGCAAAAATCTATTATACCATCATCCTGTATGGCGTGCCTTTTTTGGCACTTTGTATGATGGGAAACACGGTAATTCGGGCCGAAGGAAAACCCAAATTTGCCATGATTGCCATGATCATCCCTTCGGTGGGCAACCTGCTCATGGACTACATTTTCATTTATATGTTCGATTGGGGGATGCACGGAGCCGCTTGGGCAACAACCGCAGGATATTTGATGTGCTTTGGCTATATCTTGTATTTTTTCCTCTCCAATAATTCGGAATTAAAGATAAGCCTGCCTCATTTTGGCCTCGATATGCCCATTTTAAAAGAAATAGGATCACTCGGTTTTGTAACTTTGGCCAGACAGGCTGTGACCAGTATCACCTACCTGCTCATGAACAACATTCTCTTCAATTTGGGTGGAGAGGCCATGGTAGCCGTTTATGCCATTATTGGTAGAATGTTGATGTTTGCCCTGTTCCCGGTCTTTGGAGTCACCCAAGGATTTTTGCCCATAGCCGGATTTAATTTTGGTGCCGAAAAATATGATAGGGTAAAAGAATCCATCTATACCGCTATAAAATATGCCGCCTTGATGGCCTCTGTGGTATTTATTATATTGATGGTGTTTCCTGGTGAAATCGCCTCACTGTTTTTGAGTGATCGACCTGAACTTTCCCAACATGAACTGGAAACCAACGCTTTTGTACTGCAGCACGCTCCTTTTGCCATGCGATTGGTGTTTGCCGCCACACCCATTATTGCTTTACAGTTAATAGGAGCCGCTTATTTTCAAGCGGTTGGAAAAGCTATACCGGCTTTACTTTTGACCTTGACCCGACAAGGTTTCTTTTTTATACCCTTGATTTTAATATTGCCCCATTTTATGAAAGAAACTGGGGTATGGCTATCGTTTCCTATTGCAGATACCCTTTCCACAATAGTAACCGGAATATATTTGGCTAGGGAAGTTAAAAACCAGTTGTCCTAAACTTCCAGTGTGGTGAATTATTTCCAAATACCTAAATTTGATAACTCATGAAGAAAACACTTTTGCTTGGCCTGTTGCTGGTTTTGGGAATAGGCTGTTCCCATGAACCTGAAAAAAAACCAATGTACACCCTATTTGTAGGAACTTATACAAATGGAGAAAGTGAAGGTATCTATTCGCTTCAATTCAACTCCGAAACAGGTAAGTTGGACTCTTTGAAATTGGAAGCAAAGATTCCCAACCCTTCCTTTTTGAAGATTTCCAAGGACAAACAACATCTCTACGCGGTTCAAGAAACGGAAGATTTTGACAGTTTGGGAGGAGGAATTTCCGCTTTTAAAGTAAACAAAGGGGCATTGGAACTGCTGAATAGCATGGGTACTGGAGGACCAGGTCCTTGCCATATATCGTTATCTGGAGATGGGCACTTGGCCGTATCAAACTATTCTGGAGGCAGTGTGGCCCTTTATGAATTGAAGGAGGATGGATCCTTTGGAGACGCCCCTCAAATTATTGATCACAAAGTTTTGGATACCACAAGAACACCACATGCCCACATGGCGCAGTTTACAAAAGATGGACTTTTCGTTGCCGATTTGGGTTTGGATGCCATAAAACGCTACCAATCAAAAGATGGAAATTATGTGCCGAGTGACCAAGCGTCTCTGTCATTCACAGACGGTGCTGGACCACGCCATTTTACGTTCGGGGAAAATGGGAAACTCTACGTAATCAACGAGTTGAATGCCACCATTTCTGTTTTTGAGAAGGATTCAAATGGGGCATACCAAGAAATCCAAGTCGTGGAAACCTTAGATCCAACCTATGAGGGCAAAAACGCTTGTGCGGATATTCATCTATCACCCGATGGTAGATTTTTGTACGGCTCCAATCGGGGGGAGAACACCATTGTCATTTTTAGTGTGGATGATACCTCTGGGAAATTGAACTTGGTAGGGAGGCAATCCGTTCATGGTAATTGGCCCCGTAATTTTTCGTTGGACCCCACTGGAAACTTCTTGTTGGTGGCCAATAAAATTAGCAGCAACGTAGTGGTGTTTAAAAGGGATAAAGCAGCGGGGACCTTAACGTACTTAACCGAAATTGAAGTACCCAACCCCATTTGCTTGGAGTTTTTGGATTAATAGGATAATTTCTTTTTCAACAACTGGTAATTCTCCAATTGGCTTGAATCAATAATTTCATTGGTCTTATCGTCAAGAAGATCCATTTGAGAGTCAGCCACAAAGTACATGTAATCACCAAAAATGGCAAAGGTGGTGGGGATATCTGATGGATTTTTGAAGTTTGCTATTTTCGTTTCCGATAGGATTTCTGTGCCTGCATCATTCAACTTAAATTGAAAGACCCCATTTTGGGAAAGGTCCCTTTTTGCATTGACTATCCCAATAAGATGGTTTTGATAATATTTCATCCCATCAATACCCTTAAAAACATTGGGTTGGTTAACGAGTTTCTTGTTGGCAATATCCAAAATCCGAATACCACTCGCGTAGGAAGCCAGATACAGATACCTATCATTATCAGAAATGGCAATTCCGTTGGAGTGTTTTACTTCGTCATTGGAGAAAAAGACCTCCAGTTGATTTGTTGCTCGGTTGACGGTGTAAATGTCACTACCTTCCGAATCCGTGATGTAAACCGTACCCTTGGAATCGACCGCAATGTCATTCAAGTACACAAAATTCCCATTGTCCAATGTGTAGGAGTGGATGAGTTTCCCCGATGCTATATCCAGCAATAGCAAAATTGAGGTGTTATTTTCTTTTGATAGTCCATTTCCCAAAGCATAGAGCGTGTTTCCTTGAATGGTCATCCCAAAGCCGGAAAGATATCCGAATTCATGACTGGACAGAAACTCCTCAGCATTGCTTCCATCCAAATTGCATCTAACAATCTTGGCACTTTTTAAACTATTCAGATACACCTTTTGTGAAACGGGATCGATGGCAATTCCCTCCGGAATCAAGTCCTTCTCGAACCCCAACTCCACCGATTTTTCTTTTGGAGTACAGGAAATTAGTAGAGCAAACAAAAAGACTAGCCGCATGATTGATGAATAAATACGGAAAAATACTAAATATTGCGACCACTGCTTTGGTTTTTTGGAAAATCATTCCACCTGCTGGATGCCCGAAACATGGGAAGCAATGGCCTTCCATTGCCCATTACGTTTCACCACCACATTACTGGATTGGTAAATGGTCTTTATGGAATCCTTAAAGATGTGTCCCGTACCACAGATCATTGCGGTACCATTGGGCAAAAGATCCAATCGTTTTATTTCAAAGAAAAAGGAGTCGTGGGGGCTATCGTGCTTCGTAATCCATTCCAATTCTTGGGCTTTATTGGACCAGTTTCCATCCGCATCGATCATTTGAAAATCATCTCCCAAAATGGAATCGAGCAATACCGTGTCTTGCTCGCGATACGCCTTGGGCCAATCTACTTCTTTCAAATGTCTCAATAATGTGTAGTCTTCTTCCGAAATGATTGAGGTGGATTCTGGGGTTTGTCTCTCTGTTTTGCAGGAAAGTAAAGCTACACAGGCAATGAAGATGAAATAACGATTCATGATTTCTTTTTTGAGGTTTCAAAACTAACCACCCGAAGGACGTAAGTAACAATAAGCTACATGAACTGCGGAAAATTAGGTGTGAGCCGCGGAGTTGGATTCACTGAACTCCTTGAAATACGTCCGACTGAATCTAAGCTCGTTTCCATTTTTTAAGCAAAGAACACCATCTCCATTTTTGTTCTTTTGGTATGAATCAATCCATGTAGAATTCACTAAATAGGAACGATGAACTCTTTTAAAATCGCTTGAACAAACCGCTTTTTGAAATGAACGAAGACTTTGGTATTTCACAAACCTTCCTTTTTTGGTATGTAGCACAATGCAATTATTGCTGGTTTCCACATAAATGATTTCATTAGGATGAAGCATAAACTGCATTCCCTTCTTGGATACGTTTACCAGCACGGTTTTTTTTGATGCAGCTGTAGTTGATTTTGATTCGTTTCCCACAAAATGGAACAAAAGGAAAAAATAACAGAGTAGGTTTACCGCAATGTTATTGGTAAGTCCCGCATTTAACAAATTGAAACTGGGCGAGGTACAATGGTACACGTTTGTCATTAAAAAAATGACCAAAATCTGTCCCATGACAATATTCAAGGCTGAGGCGGATAATCCCAACCCTCCTTGAACCAATAGGGTTTTTGAATTGGGAGTAAAAGACCATTTTTGGGCCCAAACCTTGATTTGCTTCGCAGAAGCGGTCCAAAAAACAAAACTGGTGACAGCCAAGATGGTCAGTTCTGAAAAACAAGGAATGCCCAAACTCTCCTGAAACATGCGACCAATGCCCATATTGAGCAAAACAAACACGGAAATCAAAGAAATGGTTTTAGACATAGTATAAAGATAGGGATTGTAGTCGGCTATAATCCTATGACTTAGAAAAATAAACAATGACTCCTATGACAATCAACCCAAAAAGTACCGCAAAGAAAATCTTCCAGAAACTATAGGGTCGCGATCCCGAAATCTGTCCATTTTCCCCATTGATAAAAAAATTATACTCCTTGCCTTGGTATCGATAAGCACTCACGTAAACGGGCAACAAAATGTGCTTAAAGGTCTCTTCCGAAAGCTGCATGTCCATACTGGTGACCCGTTGGGTGTCCCCACCAATGTCTTGTCGACACCAACGATCCGCAATGTCATGGGCTACTTCTTTGGAATACAGATGCCCTTCTTGCAGGGGAATCGTATATTTTTCAGTGACAAAACCCGATAGAAAACTACTGTCAAAAGGCTGTAGTTTTTGAAGGTTCCACTGTGCAATTTTGTGGGGAATCCGCCCCGATTTCTGCTGCGAAGCTTTGATCAAAGTATCGTCCACAAAACCGGAAACTTTTCCAGAAGTTGGATACCAACGCGTTTTTCGAACCCGTTGTGTTACCATTTTGCCATTGGCATTCCGTACCCTTCGGGTTTCGTAATAATACTCGCCACGTTGGCCTGTATAGGTGGCCGCAAGCTGAGCATCAAAAGTCCAATACGGCAAATAGAGCCCTTTGGTAAATTGAGGGTCCAAGGCGGCTTTTTGTAATTTGTTTGGAGCAAACCACAGTCGTTTTACCCATTTCTTAAAAATGGCAAACGAAGCTTTCTGGTCAATTTGAAAAGGAAGTACCGCGCCTGGGAGAATCCAATCTTCCTTGTAGGCATCTTCTAGAATTAAGGGCATACCACAATAGACACAATGCAGCGATTTGTAGTTTTCTTCCACATGCTGATTGGCACCACAGTTTTTGCAGTGCAACATGGTGATTTCCTCACTGTGCCGTTGTGCCCCCATTTCCTGGAGGTAGGGGTACAGTTCCAACTCCTCAAACCCCTTTTTATCCAGTTTAATGGCTTCCTCATACCCGCAGTACTCACAACTGATCTTGGTGGTGCCGGGCTTGTACTTAAGTTCGGCACCACAGTTGACACAGGCTTTTTTGAGTTCGGTCTTTTTTACGGCTTCTTCCATGTGGTTGTTCCCGCGAACCTGCCTGTCGGCAGACAGGGGCGAGCATCTCATATTTTGGATTCTTATTTGTCCTACTGAGCGAAGCGAAGTATCTCACCCAATTAAATTGGTTCAGTGAGATTCTTCATCCACCTTTGGCGGATTCAGAATGACAAAATGAAAATTATTGTCCTGGTAATGGCGGAGGGGTATTGCCACCCAAGAACGATTTCAGTTCTTCCACTTCCCTTAGTGGTGTCCAAGCGGCCATACCTTGTTTCCAGACCAAACTATCGCGGTTGATGGTTCTTCCCGCGAAAAGCGCTTGCAATTGCTCAAACGATACAGGGCCATGTTGTGTGCCGTTCACCGCGTAAAAATACTGCGTTGGAATTGGCATGGGCGGAGGGGTATGGGCCGCTGCGGGCTGTCCTTGAACAGTGCCGCCCATTTGGGGATTCATCATGCCACCCATTTGTTGGGCCAAAACAAAGCCCATTCCCATTCCCATTCCGGCACCCGCGGTTCCACCTTCATTTTTGGCTGCTGCTTCAATGGCCTTGGCGGTTTTGAATTTGGTCAATTTGTCCAAATCCAATTTATCAATACGGCTGTACTCAAATATTTCCTTCTTGAGGTCTTCGGGCATGGAGACATTTTCAATGTAGAATTTCTCTAAGGAAATCCCCACACTCTGAAACTCGGGGGCCATAACTTCGCGACAGGTGTCTGAAAGCTCAGAGGTATTGGCCGCGTAGAGTTCAATAGGAAGATTGGCTTGACCAACCGTATCGGTAAATCGTGTAGCGATTAAACTTTTGAGGTGTTCGTTGATTTCAAAATTGGTGAAATTGCTATCGGTCCCCACAATGTCGATGATAAACTTCCCGGCATCCGAGATTTTGAACGCGTAAGTTCCGAAAGCTCTTATTTCTACCAATCCAAAACGGTCATCACTTAAGGTGATGGGACTCTTGGTGCCCCATTTTTCATCGGTGAACAAATGCGTGTTCACAAAATAGACTTCAGCCTTGAAAGGCGAATTAAATCCATATTTCCAACCCTTCAATGTGGTTAAAATGGGAAGGTTTTGGGTAGTGAGATCATAGGTGCCTGGCTCAAAAACATCCGCCAACTGACCTTCATTGATGAACACAGCGGTCTGTCCTTCTCGGACAATGAGCTTTGCACCGTTCTTGATTTCGTTTTGGTAGCGTTCAAACCGATGTGCGATGGTGTCATCGGTATAATCCAGCCACTCAATAATGTCGATAAACTCATTGCTGAGCTTTTCCTTGATTTTGCCAAAAATATCCATGGTTATCGTGTTTTAAAGTGATTCTTCAATTCAATTATTTCACCTCACAAGAGGTGTCCGCAATAATTTTCCATTCCCCGTCAATGCGTTTTAGGACAAGCATAAAAATGCCGTGCATGTTTCCAACAGTCCGGGTCAGGTTATATTCCCCCATCACCATATAGGCATCCTCATAGATTTTTGAGATTTCATTTGAGGTCAATTCCAGATGCCCAAAATGTTCCTTGGACGGATAACTTTTCTTGTACTTGTCCTTGGTGCTTTGCCAACCTTTTACCACACCTGCGCTTCCATAAAACGTAAGCTCCTCCGATTTCCAATAGGTTTCCATAAAGGTGTCAATATCATAATCGTTCCAAGCATCTTGCTGAGCGGACAATACCTTCAAAATATCCGCTTTGTCTTTGGCCTCACTTGGAGCTTGGGAAAAACCCACTAAGGAAAACAAGAAAAATAGGTAGCATAACTTTTTCATACCAGTTGTGGTTTGGAGCTTTAAATCTATGAAAAACGAACTTAGCTTCCGATGGATTAGTATAAAATCAAGGGCTTTTGTTACATTGGCCTTCATCAAATGGATAAAAATCAATAACCCGATGAAAAGTCAAACAAAAATTCCCTTTGTTGCTGTTTTGATTCTTTTTCTTTCGTGCGGAGAAGGGAGTGAAAAATCAAAACTAATCGAAGAAGCTTCAGAAGTACCGACGACCATTCCTGAAATAATTACACTTACTTTGGAGCAGGCCAATAGTTTGGCTGCACTTCCATTGGAATGCGTGCAAAAGGAATATCCCAACAAGTTGGGCCATACCTTGGGCAGTAAGGAAGATTTGGGGGAGCCTGAAGCATTGCACCCTGCATTTTATGGGTGTTTTGATTGGCATTCCTCAGTGCACGGCAATTGGTCCATGGTGCGATTGCTGAAAGAGTTTCCAAATGTGAAAGAAGCGGAGAGAATGCGCAGGATTTTAACCGAAAATATTACCCAAGAGCGTATTGCCGGAGAGGTAAAATATTTTGAAGGCGAGCACAACAAAAATTATGAACGCACCTACGGTTGGGGTTGGTTGTTGAAATTGGCCGAGGAACTCCACACTTGGAACGACCCACTTGCCCGCGAATTGGAAACCAACTTGGAGCCGCTTACCCAGTTGATTGCCCAAAAGTTCATTGATTACCTTCCTAAATTGCAATATCCGGTTAGGGTGGGAACCCATACCAATACCGCTTTTGCCTTGGCCTTTGCTTGGGATTATGCTCAGACCCTCAACAATACAACGCTGCAGGAAGCTATAAAGCAACGTGCCTTGGATTTTTATCAAAATGATACGGATTGCCCCTTAACGTGGGAACCCAGTGGTGCCGATTTTCTTTCCCCTTGTTTTGAGGAGATGGATTTAATGCGACGCATTTTGGACAAACAAGAATTCTTGAAATGGATGGAGCAGTTCCTACCCAGCCTACAGCAACTTGATTTTAATATTGCAGTGGCTTTGGTAGGTGATCGTGAGGATGGCCAGTTGGTGCATTTGGATGGATTGAATTTCAGCCGGGCTTGGGTGCTGTTTGGATTGGCCAATCAATATCCAAAAGAATATGGACATCTAATGCCATTGGCTCATGAACACTTGGCTTATTCTTTCCCAAACCTTATTGGCGATAATTACGAAGGAGGCCACTGGCTGGGCACATTCGCTATTTATGCGTTGGGGGAGCAGTAGGAAATGAATCTTAATCTTTCAAGGCACTCACCGTAACCAAAAGTTGCCCGACATGTCTTTGACTATGCTCAGCAGCATGAAAGAGCAGCCCAATTACCGTTGTGGGCAGTTTTTTGCGACCAACATATCGGTTTTCAATAAGGCTGGATTCAGGGATGGTTTTAAAATAATCCAACGCTTCGTTGACCTTATTTTCAAAATCTGAAATCAATTGTTGTGCGTTGGGTGCGTCTTGTCCGTTGGCTTCATTTTTTAAAAAATGGAACTGTTCTTCGGTCAAAGCCTGTTCCTTGGCATAGGTCAGTAATCGGTCCAGTACGCCTGTCAAATGTTTTAAATGGAAACCAACTGAAGCTCGTCCAACCGGTTTTTCCCAAAGTTTTTCCTCCGGAAAGTCAATAAGATATGCCTTTATTTCGTGGACAGACTGTAGCAACGCATGTGCAGAAGGCTGTAAAAGTGCAGGAACATCAGGAATTGGACCACTCAACCAATACTCTTTGGGAGCTGCCATAAAAATGGTTTTTAGTTTTTAAAAATCCCGATAATCCCCTGATAAATATTGATTTGCTTTTTCCTCCTTAAACTTTGCAGTTTCCGAATCCCAATGTAAGGTCTCCCCTGGGAAACGTCCGGCAATGGTGCCCAAAAGAATGGTCTCGGTCAATCGAGCGGCATAATCAAACGGGGCCGAGGTCTCGGCTTTGCTCAAACAAGCATCCACAAATTGATGATAATGCTTTGGACCTTCCGTTTCATAATTGCGGATGGGTTCTCCCAAATTGTGCTCTTCGGAAAGCTTGGCGATTTCCTTTGAAATGTCCACATACTTCCCTTTTCTAATTTTCTTGGGCAATTGCATAAAGTGAGGCAACAACAGCCGTCCTTTTTCGCCTACGAACATGGCCCCTTGTTCTGGTAATTCATTTGCCGCAGCAACACCCGCGTCCAATGAAATCTTGTCTGCTACGCTTTTGTTGTCCGATTTTTTGTCCTTTTTCATTTCCATACCGGGTAACATAAGGTCTTCGCTCATGGTCGGGGCACCCGGGCCATCGTACCAAACCCACTTTAAGGTTTTGGTGGTATAGGGTGTTTGAGGAAACTCATACGTAACTGTATTGTTTTCGGGATACCCATACCCGCTCGGAGGTCGGCATTCCGTAGTAATGGTTGTGGGAACATCCAATGCCAAGGCATTATAAGGAGTATCAAAAATATGAACTCCCATATCGCCCAAGGTACCACATCCATAATCCACCAACTTTCGCCAATTGGCGGGATGGTAATACCCTTCTTTATAAGGTCGTTCTGCAGAAGTTCCCAACCACAGGTTCCAATCCAACTGCGCTGGAATGGGATCTTCACCTTTTGGAGCTGTGCCATCAAATCCCCAATTTTTCGGCGACCAGGCATGAACGGTATGCACCTTTCCAATGATTCCAGATTGAATCAACAGAGTGGCTAATTTGTAATCGTAAAACGAATGTACCTGAATCCCCATTTGGGTGACCAGTCCTTTTTCGGCAGCCATTTTTTTCATGGCGCGGGACTCGGACACATAATGTGTCAATGGTTTTTGGCAATACACGGGTTTGTTCATCTCCATGGCCATCAGGGAAGCAGGGGCATGGGTATGGTCTGGGGTGGATACTATGACTGCATCGATTTCATCGCCCATTTCTTCAAGCATGGCCCTGTAGTCAAAAAACACCCGGGCACCGGGATGTAGTTTATGGGCAGCCGCCAAATTAACGGCATCCACATCACAAAGGGCGGTTACGTCCACTTGTGGGTGTGAGGAAATGGCCTTGAGGTCTTCACCGCCCATATTGCCCACACCGATATGGGCTGTTCTGAGTTTCTTCTGTGGGTCTAAATTTTTCAATAGTGATGGTGCCAGTGCGAGACCTAGAACACCGACACTGCTTTTTTTGATAAACTCTCTTTTGTTCATGGGATGTTGTTAGTCAGTTATAGTTTTTTGATTTTAATATTGCGGAACCAGATGGGACTGGAGTGGTCCTGCAAGGCAATGTAGCCCGTTTTAAACTTGCCATAATCGGGGGCATTGTCCCATTTTCCCGAATTCTTTTTGGCTTTCCAATCTTCGGACCAGGGGACAAATTCCAATAGCTTTTTGCCATTGAGCCAGTGCTCTACTTTTTCTGGGGTAAATACAATGGTGGTGGAATTCCATTCCCCAACTGGATTCAATTGTTTTTGGGATTCATCCGCTACGTGCATGGCGTAGTCTGCTCCTGTTTTCTGCCAATCTTGGAGTAACTCTGGATGTTCCGCTCCAAATTGGGAGTTGTATCCCACCAAATCATGGATGTCGGCATAGTTTTCGTCATCAATAAGCTGATACTCTGGAGCAACCACTGGAGGCCCATCGTAACCTTCCTTCACATGGTAAAAGACACCGCTATTGCCACCCGCGGGGATTTTCCATTCCAGATAGAGTTCAAAATTGTCAAACTCTTCCAAACCGTATAAAATATCTTTTCCTCCGGTATAATCTTGTTCCAGGCCCAATTCGGTATCAAAAGTGAGCGTACTGTCCTTAATGGTCCATCCCGGAGGCAGAGAGTCCATGTTATATCCACGCCAGCCTTCTAAACTGGTTCCATCAAAGAGATACACCCATTCCGAGTCAACTTTTTTAGGCATCTCGGCTGTTTGTGGGCCATCTTCATTTTTAGGTTTGTTTTTGCAGGCAGTAGCAAGTGCGATAACTAGAATTAGAAGCTTGAAATAATTTTGCATGGTATGGTAAAAGATTTTTCTGGTTGGTTAAAGTACAAAATATTGGCAACCTTTTTTCTCCCATTTTCATTACATTTAAAGCCGACTAATTCAACACTTTTAAAATGAAGACCAGCTTTCTCAAAATCGGTATGCTTGTGCTTACCGCAACCCTATGCATTGTCCCAGTTCAATCCCAACGAAAAAAGAAAACCCAAACCGCTCCCGAATATCCAAAGGAGCTCTATTCCAGCTTGGAGTATAGGCTAATAGGTCCCTTCCGTGGAGGACGTTCCGCAGCGGTGACCGGAGTGCCCGGCGAACCCAACCTGTTCTATTTTGGGGCTACCGGTGGTGGTGTTTGGAAAACAACCAATGGCGGTCGTACCTGGAGTAATATTTCCGATGGGTATTTTGGCGGAAGCGTTGGTGCGGTTGAGGTGGCCCAAAGTGACCCCAACGTTATTTATGTTGGTGGAGGAGAGGTGACTGTGAGAGGAAACGTTTCGAGCGGTTACGGTGTTTGGAAAACTGAAGATGGTGGAGCCACTTGGCAAGAGGCGGGACTTGAGAAAAGCAGGCATGTGCCCAGAATTCGGGTGCATCCAACCGATTATAACACCGTTTACGCTGCTGTTCTTGGCGACATCTACAAACCTACCAAAGATAGAGGGGTGTATAAAAGTACCGATGGTGGGAAGTCTTGGAAGCAAGTACTTTTTGTAAACGACCAAGCCGGTGCGGTAGACCTTACGTTCGACCCCAATAACCCTAGAATTTTATACGCAGCTACATGGAGAGTGCAACGAACACCCTATAGTTTGAGCAGCGGTGGTGACGGTTCTGCCCTTTGGAAAAGCACCGATAGTGGCGAAACCTGGACCGAAATTTCTAAGAATGAAGGGTTCCCAAAAGACACTTTGGGTATCATTGGGGTATCCATTTCACCTAAAAATAGCAACCGGGTTTGGGCCATAGTGGAGAACAAGGAAAAAGGAGGATTGTATCGTTCTGAGGACGGTGGAAAAAAATGGACCTTGGTCAATGAGGAACGTAAAATTCGGCAACGTGCTTGGTACTATACCCGGGTCTATGCCGATACCGAAGATGAAGATGTGGTATACGTTCTAAATGTGCAATATCACAAAAGTACTGATGGTGGAAAAACATTCAGCACTTTCAACGCACCGCATGGAGACCACCACGATTTGTGGATAGCTCCTGAAAATTCACAACGTATGATCATGGGAGATGATGGTGGAGCACAAATCAGTTATGATGGTGGCGAAACTTGGAGCACGTATTACAATCAACCTACCGCGCAATTTTATCGTGTCATCACCGATAATGCTTTTCCCTATCGCATTTATGTGGCACAACAGGACAATTCAACCTTGCGCATCAACCATAGAAGTGATGATGGTTCCATTGGAGAGGATGATTGGGAGGAAACCGCTGGAGGTGAATCGGCTCATATTGCTGTTGATCCAGCCAACGACGATATTGTGTACGGTGGTAGCTATGGTGGATTTTTGACTAGGGTCAATCATGAAACCAATACCATAAGAGGAGTCAATGTTTGGCCCGATAACCCTATGGGCTATGGCGCTGAAGGGATGAAATACCGTTTTCAATGGAATTTCCCCATTATTTTTAGCAAGCACGACCCTAAAAAGCTATATACCTTCTCCAATCATGTGCACATGAGTACCAATGAAGGGCAGAGTTGGAAACTCCTCAGCGGAGACCTAACCCGAAATGATCCTGCTAAATTGGTGTCCAGTGGAGGACCCATAACTCAGGATAATACCAGTGTGGAATATTACTGTACCATTTTTGCCGCCAACGAAAGTCCCCTAAAAGAAGGCTTGCTTTGGGTAGGTAGTGATGATGGTTTGATACATGTGACCAAAGATGGTGGAGAAACTTGGGAAAACGTGACCCCAACCAACATGCCCGAGTGGAATATGATCAACAGCGTGGAACCTTCGGCTTTTGATGAAGGGACTTGTTATGTTGCTGCCACACGCTACAAGTTGGGGGATTTCGCACCGTATCTGTACAAGACCACAGATTACGGAAAAACCTGGACCAAGATTACCAATGGTATCGCAGATGAACATTTTACGCGTGTGGTTCGTGAGGACCCCAAAAGAAAAGGGTTGTTGTATGCGGGCACCGAAACCGGAATGTACATTTCCTTCAACGATGGGCAGAGCTGGGAAAAATTCCAGATGAATTTGCCCATTGTTCCCATTACGGATTTGACCATCAAAGATGATAATTTGATTGTAGCTACTCAGGGAAGAAGTTTATACATTATTGATGACCTTACCGTCTTGCACCAATTGGACGCGTCTAAAAAGTCGGCGGATGCTATTTTGTACCATCCCAAGGACAGCTATCGTACTAAAGGTACCGTTGCAGAAAAACCTTCACTGACCGAAGGTCAAAACCATCCCAACGGTGTGGTCACCCATTTTTACTTGAAGAATCTTGTCGAAAAGGATAGTATTGTTCTGACTTATACGTCGATGTCTGGGGACACCTTGGCTTCGTATAGCAACAAAGCAGAAGATAAGGACAAAAAACTAACCGTGAAAAAAGGGGGCAACACCCATGTTTGGGATACCCGCGGGAAAGGGGCCAAACTATTGGATGGCATGATTTTATGGTGGGCCAATTTGGATGGAGCCAAAGCGGTTCCTGGTTCTTACAAAGTGCATTTGAATGTGAATGGTAGCAATCAATCCCAAAACTTTACCATTCTTGCCGATCCAAGAGCAGAAGTTTCTGTGGCCGATATGCAAAAACAGTTTGATTTCATATCGGACATCAATGAAACGGTGGATAAGGCGCACAAATCCATCCAAAAGATACGGGGGATCAACACCAAGTTGGATGCCTTTGTAAAACAGTATAAGGATAATGAAACTACTGAGGCTTTGGTGGAAAAAGCAAAGAACATGAAGGAAGGTTTCAGTGAGATCGAAAAGGCATTGTACCAGACCCAAAACAGAAGTGGTCAGGATCCCTTGAATTTCCCTATCCGATTGACCAACAAATTGGCACATTTGAACAGTTTGGTCTCCATTGATGATTTCCCTCCAACGGAGCAGGACATCGCCGTGAAAAATGAACTTTCTGGCAAGATCAAGACCCAATTGACGGCTTTTGATGCCTTGGTAGATGAAGAAATCCAAGCGTTCAACAATGAGTTCAACAGTTTAGGATTGGAGTATTTGAGTATAGAAGACTAAGCCTAAAAAGATTTCAATCATGAAAAAAATATTCCTTATCCTATGTTTACTCTGCGGAACCTTGGCCTTTGCCCAGACCGCAAACGAGTATTTTAAACCCATGAAGTTTCGGAACATCGGTCCGTTTCGGGGTGGTCGTTCCGTAACCGCAAGTGGTGTAGTGGGTGACCCATTGACCTATTATATGGGCACTACCGGAGGTGGACTTTGGAAAACTACCAATGCCGGACAGCGGTGGGACAATATCTCCGACGGTTTTTTTGAAATGGGCTCTGTGGGAGCAGTGGCTGTTTCGGAATCAAGTCCAAACATTATCTATTGCGGGATGGGAGAGCATCCACCTCGCGGGGTAATGACTTCCTACGGAGATGGTGTTTACAAATCCAACGATGCCGGTAAGACCTGGATGAAACTTGGATTGGAAAAAACACAGCATATTTCCCGAATAGTTATTCACCCTACCAACCCGGATATTGTGTATGTTGCAGCCCAAGGGGCATTGTACGGGCCAAACAAGGAACGGGGAGTGTACCGCTCCACCGACGGGGGCAAAACGTGGAAAAACATCCTTTTTGTGGATGAAGGTACAGGTGCTGTGGAACTTTCCATGGATGCCAACAACCCTTTGGTGTTGTATGCGGCCATGTGGGAACACCAACGCAAACCCAACATGGTAATCAGTGGGGGTGAAGGTAGCGGATTGTACAAGACTTCCGATGGTGGGGATACTTGGACAGAAATGACCGAGGGACTTCCCAGAGAAAAAGGAAAAATGGGCATTGCTGTCAGTCCCGCAAATTCCGATAAGGTGTATGCCATCATTGAAAGTGATTCCAACGCGGATAAAGGTGGACTATTTGTGTCCAATGACGCAGGAAAAACATGGAGCATGGTCAGTGGGGATAATCGTTTAGTACAACGCGCTTGGTATTACATTGAAGTATTTGCAGACCCCAATGATGAGGAGACGGTTTATGTATTGAGTGCTGAAATGTTTCGGTCTGAAGATGGCGGAAAAACTTGGGAAACCATTGAGGTGCCCCATGGCGACACCCATGACCTATGGATCAATCCGAAGGATTCCAAAAACATGGTCATGGCCGATGATGGTGGAGCCGTTATCACTTTTAACTATGGAGAGAATTGGACACAATCGGACAATATGCCCACGGCACAGTTTTATCGCATCAATACCGACAACCTTTTTCCGTACAATATTTACGGCGGACAGCAGGATAATACTTCGGTTAAAATAGCAAGTCTATCGGTAGGTCGATGGAGCATTAGTCAAGAAGATTGGCATTACTCCGCAGGCGGGGAAAGCGCCTTTTTGGCCTTCGATCCGGATAATCCGCGATACGTGATGGGCGGCAGTTATTTAGGAACCATCGAGTTGTTGGATATGGAATCAAAAATGTCAACCAACGTCATGGCGGCTCCTATCCAATATCTGGGTCGCGATGCGCGGGACATGAAATACCTCTATAACTGGAATGCGCCTATCATCTGGTCACAACACGAGCCAGGCACTTTTTATCACGGAGCACAATTAGTACTTCGTACCCGTGATAACGGAATGACATGGGAAGAAATCTCTCCTGACCTTACCCGTAATCAAGACGAACTTCAAGGAAAAGGCGGTGGACCCTATACCAATGAAGCGGTAGGTGCTGAAAACTATGGTACTCTTTCTTATATCATCGAATCACCGCATGAAAAAGGTGTTTTGTACATAGGAAGTGATGACGGTTTGGTCCACGTAACACGAAATGGGGGGGAGACGTGGGAAAACATCACCCCAAAAGGATTGCAGGAATGTTTAATCAATGCCATTGAGGTATCACCACACGCCCCGGCTACCGTTTATATTGCCACAACCCAGTATAAATTCAATGACCATACCCCAGCATTGTACAAGAGCACCGACTACGGAAAAACATGGACGAACATCAGTTCTGGGATTCCATATGGTTCATTTACGCGAGTGGTTCGCGAAGATGTAGAACGCAAAGGATTGCTCTATGCTGGAACAGAAAAGGGCTTGTACATTTCTTGGAACGATGGCAAAAGCTGGGAGCCACTACAATTAAATTTACCCAAAGCGCCCATCACCGATTTAAAGATTCATGAAGGGGATTTGATCGTGGCCACTTCGGGACGTTCGTTCTGGATTTTAGACAATATTACTACTCTGTCGCAATACGCTTCAAACCCAAATGCATTGAAACTGTATTCCCCTGAAGATGCCATTTATGGCTTTTGGGGAAGCCCACTGAGCAGTAGCACAAAAGAGGTCAAAGCAACCAATCCATTTGAAGGTGTAAACCCGGCCAATGGCATGATCATCTATTACAATCTGCCCAAGGCGATGGACAGCACGGAAATTACCATGGAGATTTTAAATGGACAAGGCAAAATTGTACGAAGCTTTACCTCCAAAAAGGATGAGGATTATGTTCCGCATCATGGGGGAGGTGCGCCACCGGCACCTGTTTTGGGAACTGACAAGGGGTTGAACCGTTTTGTTTGGGATTTAAAAACGCCTATTGTCCCTGGAATTCCAAACGTGTATATTGAAGCGGATTTTACGGGACATAAAGTCCCACCGGGAACATACACAATTCGTTTGAAAGTTGATGGTGAAACAGTGACAACACAAGGAACCTTGGTTCCCACTCCCAATGTGGAGGTGACATCAGAAAATTACAAGGAACACGATGCGTTTATGACCGAGTTGGAATCCAACTTGACAGAAATGCACCAGAAATTGAACACATTGTTCAAGGTTCAAGGACAATTGAAGGAACTTTTGGAGGACTTGAAGGATGAACCCCTAAAAGAGGAAGGGAAGACACTTTTGGCCAAATTAAAGGCATGGGACGAAGATATGGTGCAGCGCAAGTCGCAGGCGTATGACGATGTGGAGAATTTTCCCAACAAGTTTACCGCCGAGTATTTGTTCTTGGCGAACCATAGCAACAGTGCATTGCCAAAAATCAATCAACCCTCAAAGGATCGGAAAAAAGAATTGGATGCCCAGTGGGTGGGATTACGGCAACGTGCCCTAACTTTGATGAATACCGATATTCCCAATTACAACAAAAAGCTTTGGGAAAATGGTATTGGGGCCATCCGATTGTAGCATTTAAAAACAGATAATATTGTTGTACGCTTATATTAAATCATTGCACTTGATTTTTGTGGTGACCTGGTTTGCAGGGTTGTTCTACATTCCAAGATTGTTCATTTACCACATTGAGGCAACCCAAAAACCATCGCCGGATAAGGAAATCCTGAGCACCCAGTTAAAATTGATGACCAAACGGTTGTGGTACATCATCACTTGGCCCTCGGCAATCTTGTGTACGGTCTTCGCTATTTGGTTGCTTGTTTTGATGCCAGGATGGTTACAACAGCCTTGGATGCACGTAAAATTGGGGTTTGTGGTACTGTTGTTCGGATATCATTTCAAATGCCACCAAATTTTTAAGCAATTGCAACGCGATGAGGTCAAATACACCTCCAGATTCATGCGGATATGGAACGAAGTGGCCACATTGATACTGTTTGCCGTAGTGTTTTTGGTCATTCTCAAAAATGCGTTCAATTGGATTTATGGTATCATCGGAATAGTGGTTTTGGCCATTCTCTTGATGCTGGGCATACGATTGTACAAGCGGATACGGGACAAGAATCCGGATGCGTAAAAATTTCATGAGCAAGTGCAAGCTCAAGTTCAAATCTTGGATTAACTAAATATGGAATGAACGAAATTGTACTTGAAACTTGTTCTTGAATTTGTCTCTTGCCTTCATTTGGCTTGATAATTGCTTAATTTTATCTCAAATCAGGTAAGCTTGTTCAGTAAACTCTCCCTACGATCCCGGATATTTTTCACCATGATCCTACTGGTGGTCATAGCATCCGTCTTGATTGCTGGGATTACCATTTACCAGTACAATGAACAGGCGAGGGATTACCATGAAAACCGATTGGAGCGTAAAGAGGAACAGGTAATTCAAAGCATCTCCTATACATTAAGGGAGACTACTTATCCGGTCAACACAGAGAATCTTGGATTAATATTTAAGGATGAAATCTATAAGATAGCGGATGTCCAGAATGTCAATTTCAATATTTATGATTTAGAGGGAAACCTGATCAAAAGTTCCAGGCCCAGTTTTGAGGCCGATTCCATTTCCAATTGTCTTGATGCCAAAGTGTTGAATTTTCTAAGGGATAGCGGAGAGAAACGATATGTGGAGGAACAGCGGGCCGCCGGTGATAACTACCAAACCTCTTACACCTACATCAACGACCCAAAATTTAAGCCTATTGGCATTATGAACCTCCCTTATTTTGAGGACAATTCCTTTAACAACCAAGAGCTAAAGGAATTTTTGTTACGGTTAGGAGGGGTGTATTTGCTGATGTTGCTCTCAGCCATTCTTTTGGCCTATTTTATTTCAAAATACATTACGCGCTCCCTGCAGACGGTTTCAGATAAAATGAACCGGACCAACCTGACCCTGCAAAACGAAAAGATTTATATTAAAAATCCCGGTGAGGAAATTGGCAAACTGGTGGACTCCTACAACAGGATGATCGATGAACTCGAAGAAAGTGCAGTAAAATTGGCAAGAAGCGAACGCGAACAAGCTTGGCGTGAAATGGCAAAACAAGTGGCCCATGAAATCAAAAACCCATTGACCCCATTGCGGTTGACCGTACAAAACTTTGAACGTAAATTTGACCCGAACGACCCCGCCATTCAGTCCAAGGTAAAGGAGTTTTCAAAGACCCTCATCCAACAGATAGATACTATGAGCAACATTGCCACGGCTTTTTCCAGTTTTGCCAATATGCCCGCGCAGCAGAACGAGACCTTGAACGTGGTGAAAATTGTGAAACTGGCCTTGGAAATTTTCAATGAGGATTACATCCATTTTATTGCCGATGAAGAGGAAATCATTGCCAAATTGGATCGTACACAACTCATTCGGGTGATAACGAACTTGGTGAAAAACGCCATCCAAGCCATTCCCGAAGTGGAATCCCCACGAATCTTGGTCACTGTGGCCACGGAAGGGCAGCAGGTAAAAATTTCGGTGGCAGACAACGGAATTGGTATTTCAGATGAGTTCAAACACCGGGTTTTTGAACCCAAGTTCACCACAAAGTCAAGCGGAACCGGACTCGGTCTTGGTATGGTAAAAAACATTGTGGAAAACTATAACGGAACCATTACTTTTACTTCAAAAGAGGGAAAGGGAACCGTGTTCACCATACGATTTCCGAAGGAATAGGGACAACTATTAATCTGTCAAAAAAACACTTATGACCTACGAAAACATTTACATCGAAGAGGAAAACAGTATAGCGACGATCACCATTAATCGTCCCGAGAAAATGAACGCCCTAAACAAACGAACCATTGAAGAGCTTCATGTGGCCTTCAAAGAATTGGATGAGGACGATGATACCAAAGTGATCATTATTACGGGGAGTGGACAAAAAGCCTTTGTGGCTGGAGCGGATATCTCAGAGTTTGCCTATTTTTCGGTTAAGGAAGGTCGGCAATTGTCCGCAATGGGACAGAAAAACCTGTTCAATCTTATTGATAACCTTACAACGCCTGTCATTGCAGGCATCAATGGTTTTGCACTTGGTGGGGGACTGGAATTGGCCATGGCCTGTCATTTTCGAGTGGCGAGCAGCAATGCCAGAATGGGCCTCCCTGAAGTAACTTTGGGTGTGATTCCAGGATATGGGGGGACACAACGCTTGCCACAGCTTGTGGGAAAGGGAAGGGCCATGGAAATGATCATGACCGCGGGGATGATTGATGCCGATAAGGCATTTGCCTACGGTTTGGTGAACCATGTGGTATCTCCCGAAGAACTTTTGCCCCTTTGTGTTAAAATAGCAAGCAGGATATCGAATAATTCCACTGTGGCCATAAAACATGCAATAAAAGCGGTAAATGCTGGTTTTAAGTATGATGCTGATGGCTATGCCGTGGAGATTGATGCCTTTGGCCATTGTTTTGGCACCGACGACTTCAAGGAAGGAACGTCGGCATTTTTGGAAAAGCGTAAGGCAAACTTTCCTGGTTCATGACCATTGGCTTAACCAAGCCGAGCCGATGAAAAAACAAATGCTTTTATGCTTCCTACTGATGGGAATGCTCGTGGGCGCTCAAAAGATGCCCGTTTCCTATGACTTTGGTGAAAAGTTCCATGACCGTTACCGCTATTCAAACTTATTGACTTTAGATGAGGATGGTACAGGAGGCTATATTTTGGTTAGGGCCTATTACCAAGGGCTTGTTTTAAGGCCAAAAGGCTACCTCATTGAACACTACAATAAAGACTTGGAACTGGTTTCCGAATACAATTATAAGATGAAGGGCTTGGATTTTGTGGATGGTTTCCTCAAAAATGGCCAGTTGAACCTATTGTTCCTCAACTACAACCACAATCGCGGGGAATATGAATATTGGGTGCATACCAGTCCTATTATTGCCTTTAATTTTAGGGAAGAAAAGCTACTTTCCATTGCTTCTGAGGAAGTGAATGACCCTGTGGGCAAAAACTTTTACAACCGTAATTTTTCCAACGGATTCTCTACGGCCATTCTTTTTAATGAGGATAAAACAGGGTTCATTATTAGTACCCATCACAAAAAAGGAAAGAGCAACAAGCACATCATTCATCTGTATGATACTGCCTTGCACAAAAGGTTTGAGTATGATTTTTCAGATGAGATTGAGGAAAAAAACTATGCTTTTGAAAATATAGCCATTAGTCGGGATGTACAAACAGTCTACATTGTAGGTAAGGCTTATTTTAAAAGGAAACGTTTTCAAGTGGATGAACGAAAATTCCAATACGAATTAATTCGAATTTCCCAAAATGGAAGCAGGACACAATCTTTTGTGGACCCCGGCAAGTATCCTGAAGCGCTGTATCCTATTATATTCGATAACAGACTGGTCTGTGCAGGCTTTTATGCCGATAGAAAGGACAATCGGTACAACGGTATCGCTTATTTTGATGTTGACCCTGCTACGCTTGAGGTTAACGCGAGAAAATACAACCCTTTTTCTGAGCAATTTATGGAAGATAAGTTTGGCCGGGAAGGAGATAAGGACATCAAGAACTTGGTCTTTAGAGGTGTGGAGGTCACCCCAGATAAAGACATTTTTTTCAATGCGGAAGAATACTTTGTCACTTCAGGACTTGAAGTTACAGGAGCTGGTCAGCGGGTTAAGATTGAGCGGTATCACTACAACGACATTGTAAGCGTTAAGCTTGATGCCAATGGCAACATGGAGTGGGCCAGAAACATTAACAAAACCGAAGTAACACAGGGCGATGGGGCCTATGCTTCCTACAGTTCGTACTGCAAGGACGGAAAAACCTACTTCTTTGTCTGCACATCTGCAGAAACTCCCCAGCTAATCAATAACGAGCGATTGATTTTCAAACAAGGGTTCAGCAGAAACCGTAATGTATTTCTAATTTCTTTGGATGAACATGGGAAAATTGACTATGAGAAAATCATCGATTCGCAAGAAGCCCGGTTGCCTTTAATGGTATCCAAACCTTTGAAAAATGAGATGGAGGACAACATGCTTTTTTATGCCAAGAGGGGTAGTAAAAAACAGTTGGTCAAAGTAGATTTCAATTAAAATACTTTTTGAAGAGTTAAATAAAGTAGCTCATATCTATTAATTGGATTTATTCCATAAATTTGGAATAAATCCAATATTATGAATTCCAAAGAATTGCTCAAAGGGAGGGGCGCGCAGCAAAACACGCCCAACAAATTTCTGCAGCATGTGTATGAGATGCGGGAGGATTTTTTGGAATTTTGTCGTCTGGAAGGTGAAGAGGCCGAGAACAACAAGACCCAATATATTCCCATTTTTCCAAAGACCATTGTGAACAAAGTGGACAGCCCCGATGTGGGAATGGGCTATTCCATGAATCCCTACCAAGGTTGTGAGCACGGTTGTATTTATTGCTATGCCCGTAACGCTCATGAGTATTGGGGCTACAGCGCCGGACTGGACTTTGAACGCAAGATTTTGGTAAAAAAAGCGGCTCCCGAATTATTGGAAGCCAAGATCAAACACAAAAATTGGAAAGCAGCTACCATTGTCCTTTCAGGAAATACAGATTGTTATCAACCCGCCGAGAAAAAGTTTGAAATCACCCGAAAATGTCTCGAAGTATTTTTAAAATATAGACACCCAGTGGGCATCATCACCAAAAATGCGTTTATACTTCGGGATTTGGATGTTTTAAAGGAGTTGAATGCACATCAATTGGTAGGGGTAAACATTTCAGTTACTTCCCTATCTGAGAAAACCAGAAGAAAGTTGGAGCCCCGAACGGCTTCCCTTCAAAAAAGATTGAAGGCCATTAAGGTGCTATCGGAAAATAACATTCCCGTAAATGCCATGTTGGCCCCGATGATTCCAGGCATCAACAGTCATGAATTGTTGAAATTGGCCCAAACCGTTTCGGAACACGGAGCACTTTCGTTTGGGTTTACCGTGGTACGACTTAATGGAGCTATTGGACAAATTTTCACGGATTGGATTAAAAAAGCCATGCCTGATAGAGCGGAAAAAGTCTTGCACCTCATTCAAGATTGCCATGGAGGTACCATCAACGACAGTCGTTTTGGAATTCGTACCCGGGGTGAAGGTAAGATTGCTACCCAAATCCATGACATGGCCAAACTGGCCAAACAGCTATATTTTAAGGACAAAACTTTTCCAATTTTGAACAAAGACCTTCATGATCAATATAAAAATGGGCAGATGCGATTATTTTGAATAAATTTAGGAAGCCTGTCCAATTCGCAATACATCTTTCGTCTTAAAGATGAAAACAAAGTATAACCGTTCACCTTGGGTGGACATTAAAAAGTAAGACAATGAGTAATTTTTTGTATTTGTTCAGGGGTGGTGATAAAGCTTATGCCAAACTATCAAAGGAACAACAACAGGCCCACATGCAGGTGTGGGGTGAATGGATGGGAGGATTAAAGGAGAAAGGACAACTTTTGGACGGTCTTCCTTTAGAAAAAGATGGAAAAGTGGTGCATAAACGTGGAGAAGTGGTCACCAATGGCCCTTTTGCCGAAGGTGCAGAGATGGTGGGAGGATACCTTATTGTTTCCGCCGAGAACATTGATGAGGCTGTTGAGATTTCCAAAGGATGTCCGATTTTTGATTATGAGGGCGCTTTTGTGGAAGTGCGGGAAATCCTCTCCTTAGAACACTGAAAAACAGCTTGATTGCACAGAGCCTGATTCTAAATCGGGCTTTTTGCTTTAATAACGATGTCAAAAGAACCTCATTCTATAGTTGAACATCTTTTCCGGACAGAATATGGAAAGGTAGTGGCCCTTTTGACCCACAAATTTGGGACATCGTATCTGGAGCAGATTGAGGATGCTACCCAAGATACCTTTGTGAAGGCCATGCAGGTATGGGCCTATCAGTCCATTCCAGATAATCCTACGGCATGGTTGTACCGTGTGGCAAGTAACAGAATGATTGATGTATTGCGGAGGGATAAGAAAATTGAATATCGGGAAGCTGGGGAATTGAATCCAGCAAGTACCATTGAGCATTCTGCAGACCCTGCTTTGGACCAAACCATTTCAGACAGTCAATTAAAAATGATCTTTGCCTGTTGCCATCCCGCCTTGTCTGAGGAATATCAAATTATTTTGAGCTTAAAACTAATTGGAGGTTTCAGCAATACTGAATTGGCAGAGGCTTTGTTGAAAAAAGAGGAGGCTGTTGCCAAGTCGTTTACCAGGGCCAAGAAAAAGTTCAGGAAAGAGGTACAGCTATTGAAGATTCCCGTGCAAATGGGATTACAGTCACGTTTGTTCCAAGTGTTGCGGGTTATTTACCTGTTGTTTTCGGAAGGATATGCCGCTACTTCTGGCTCGCAGATGATCAAGAGGGACATCTGTTATGAAGCTTTACGCTTGGCGCTTTTGCTTCAGGAAAACAAGTATTGCAAGCACCCCAACCTCAATGCCCTGATTGCCTTGATGTGTTTCCACGCTTCACGTTTTGATGCCCGATTGGATGATGCTGGGGAATTGGTGACCTTGGAGCACCATGATCGTTCCAAATACAATCAGGAGTTGATTTCCATTGGTATTCATCATCTGGAAAACGCGGGGACAGTGGATAGAACCCCTTCGGATTATCATTTGGAGGCAGCCCGTTCCTATTACCATTGTATGGCCAAAAGTTTTGATAAAACGGATTGGAAAAGTATTCTGTATTTATATGATGTACAGTTGAAACTATATTATTCACCCATGGTGGCCTTAAACCGAATCGTTCCTTTTGCCAAAGTTCATGGCGCGCAAAAAGCTTTTAACGAATTGCACCTACTGGAATCAAAGAATGATTTTAGCACACAAGCACTTTTCTTTGCCATCAAAGCAGAACTATATGATGACTTGCAACAGAGGCAAGAACAGCAAGAAGCCCTAAAACAGGCCATTGCCCTTACGGAAAATGAACTTGTAAAAAAACACTATGAAAAGAAGATGAACCTCATTTGAGATAGTCCTTACATCTGTTCTTCTTCTCCAATATGCTTTTTATAAAATTTCCATGCTTCATGGGCCACATCACGTCCCAATTCTAAACCTGCAATGTTATCAGATTGAATGTGATACCCGCCCAATACTCTTGATATACCGGCCATTTCTGCTGTTTTGGTAAACGTAGGGAATTTTAAGGTAACGGTATCCCCCAAATTATCGGGTTCGGTCATGGCCCCTGCAACAAGTTCCA
Source organism: Allomuricauda sp. (assembly GCA_050303195.1). Lineage (GTDB taxonomy): Bacteria > Bacteroidota > Bacteroidia > Flavobacteriales > Flavobacteriaceae > Flagellimonas. The sequence goes on from JBNLBG010000005.1 coordinate 96,974, forward strand.
CTTCCGACCCAAACTCATCACTTCCAGTCCAAAGTTTCAAGGCTTCGGCACATCCACCACTTATGGTACTATGTCCAGAGGTATAACTTGGAAAGGGAGGGCACAAAAAGGTATCTGGTGAGTACGGACGCCATTGGTTGCCATCCATTTCCATCATGCCTTTACCAACGCCACCCCAAGCCTTAATTTTTTGCTGGTCATAGTATTCATGTACCAAGGCATAAGGTCGAGCAAAGTCATAATACATTTTACTGTCCCAAGAGGCAATGAATGCATCCATGGCCACTACCTGATTGTAGAAGAACATCTTCACGTCTTCATCCAAGGTATGGTTGTCCCTGAGGGAAACATCTTGGGCAAACTTCAACCAGTGACCTGCTTGTTGAACAGATTGAGGGCCATCTCGCATGAACTCCACCAAGGCTTTTTGCTCGTCTGTAAGGTTGGCTTGTAGTTCAATCACTTCCTTTACCTCTTCTTCCAATTGTTTGGACCCAATTTTAGGAGGAGGCCCTGGACGGAATTGATCTCCGGATTTCATGGAAATTGGCTTTACTTTATCCCAAAATGGGGTGAGACATCCTGGCGCAAATTTGCCGCCTTTTCCATCTGAAAAATACTTGGGTTGCCAACGATTGGGATCAATGTTTTTATCTATAGGATTGATAGGTTCGTATCCTGTATAATCAAAATAAGGCACACCATCGGAACCTTCTTCTTCACCATATTGATTGGCACCATCCCCTTTTCGGGCTTCAATGACTGCTTTGGCGGCCAAGTTGCCAATACCCTCGGGAGTGGTTGGATCCAAGGATTCGTTGTTGGGGTCAAGGCCTAATTCTACCATAAAGTTGGTGAAGAGTTCCTTATCTGAATAATAATATTCGTTCATGGCCCTGTAGGCTGCATAGCTAATGGCAATTTCCTTGTTTTTAAGGTTCTGCTCATCGGATGGACGTCTTTCTACACCGTCAAGATAGACGGGAACAGCTTTTTCATCATATCGAGACCAAGCATCGAAAATGGAAACAAAAATCAAACCCAAAAACCTAGAGGTGATGGTTGGTCTTGGCTTAAACATTTCCGTATCGTTGGCCGTAGCGGTAATGGCCATTTCACTCCATTGGTAGGCAATGTTATCCGCACCTTTGGGTTCCATGGCTGCATCCGTAGATTGCTGTGTTTTTTGCTTGCAATTGAGTAGTGTTGCGACAACAAATAGCAGTAAGATTGCTCTTTTCATATTTAATATTTAATCTAAAGCTGGCGAATATAGGGGTTTAATAACCTAAATGCCAGCCGTTAATCCAAAAAATGATATTACGTCAGTTCCCAGCCTTTGCGATATTTGCGGGTAACCCATTCATTTGCTTTTTCATAATTGGTGATTTTCATATTGTCCCCATCCCAGAATAGTTTGCGTCTACCAGGATATTCAAAAGGGTCCCAATCTCCTACCTGTTTACCTTCCTTCAATACTTTGTATTGGTAAGATTTTACAGCTAAGTTGCCCATGAGCACTGTTTCGGTCAATCGTCCAGCTTTGGCAAAGTTAGAGGATGTTGGGGTTCCGTTCAAACAGCCATCCACAAAATTGGCAAAGTGACCTTCCACTCCACCAGGTATTCTAGGGTATTTGGCCGCGGGAGCGTTGTAAAGCCCCATCATTTCTGAAGGCAATAGACGTGCATTTCTAGAATAGGTGTCACATATTAACGTGCCTTTATCACCATACATTATGGTTCCACCTCCATTATCACCTATAGTTTCCCCATCTTTTAGTTCATCCGGAAGATTAGGCTTTATTCCACCATCGTACCAATTAAGGGCAACATCGCCATGCGCTTCATGCTCAAATTTTAAATGTATTTTAGAGGATGGAGGACAGGAAGAACTATAATCCGCTTCAACAAAATCCCCTACCCAAACCGTTGTGCAACTGGCTTCAGCTTCGGTAGGATAGCCCAAATCAAGAACACTGAACGGGGTTTCCATGATATGGCATCCCATGTCGCCCAGCGCACCAGTACCAAAATCCCACCAACCACGCCATTTAAAGGGTAGGTAAGCTTCGTTGTAATCCCTCATTGCGGCGGGACCCAACCAAGTGTCCCAATCCAATTCCTTGGGCACCCTTTGCCTCTTGGCAGGAACTTGCACACCCTGAGGCCAAACAGGTCGGTTGGTCCAACAATCTATGGTATGTACTTTTCCAATAATTCCAGATTCCACCCATTCTCGCGCAATACGACTCCCATCACTGGAGGCACCTTGGTTTCCCATTTGGGTGACAATTCCGTTTTCTTCGGCCACTTTGGTCATTAAACGAGCCTCATAAATGTTATGGGTCAACGGTTTTTCTACATATGCATGTTTTTTCTCCCGCATAAAGGGCAATGCTATAGTGGCGTGCATGTGATCGGGTGTGGCGACCATTATGGCATCAATGTCATTTAATTGTGCATCAAATACCTTTCTAAAGTCTTTATATCGTTTTACATCGGGGAATAGGTCGTAGGTGGGTTGAGCACGGCGGTCATCCACATCGCAAAATGAAACGAATTTTACCTTGCCAGTCTCGTTGAGTCCACGAATTACACTTTCACCTCTTCCTCCTACACCAAAAGCACCTACATATAATGTGTCACTCGGAGGAACATGGGTTTTTCCCAAAACATGGCTTGGAACAATAGAAAATGCAGCAGAAGCCGCTGCTGCATTTTTAATGAATTTTCTTCTTTGCATTATGTTTAGTTTGAATAGATCTTCAAGATACAAAAAACGGTTATTGGTCAAAATCTATTCCCCGTTCCATTCTTTATAAAATTGATCCAAATAAGCTAACATAAACTGGTGCCGTTCTTGAGCTAGTTTTTTGCCCGTTACCGTGTTCATTTTTTTCTTTAGTAAAAGGAGTTTTTCATAAAAATGATTGATGGTAGGTGCTTGGGATTTCTTGTATTCCTCCTTGGTCATGTGAAGATTAGGAGAGATATTAGGGTCGTACAAGGGTCTGTTTTTAAACCCGCCATAGTTGAAGGCTCTAGCAATGCCAATGGCCCCCATGGCATCCAAACGATCAGCATCTTGCACCACCTCCAGCTCTTTCGATGAAAATGTTGAAGCACTTTCAGCCAAACTGTTTTTAAAGGACATGTGTTGGATGATGTTCACTACATGATCAATAATGGTATTATCTACTTGTTGGGATTTCAGAAAATTACGGGCCATATTTGGACCCACATTCTCATCACCATCATAAAATTTGGGATCCGCTATGTCGTGCAATAAGGCGGCAAGTTGTACCACAAGTGAATCTACTTCCTCATTTTGGGCAATCAACTTTGAGGTATTAAAAACCCGTTCTATGTGAAACCAGTCATGGCCCCCTTCAGCATGTTGAAGCGTTTTTTTTACAAAATCGATGGTGTGTTGTACCAAGAGATCTTGATTCATGGGCTTGTTGATATTCCTGAAACGATTTGCTTTTCAATCTGAGCTATCAATGCATCAGAATCGCCTTCAATTTCCATTGGAGGATGGACTTTAAATCTAAGATGATTGCCCAATCCCATGGGGAATTTTCCAAAGCGCAACAACTTCCATGAATTGTTTATACTGATGGGGACAATAAGTGCAGAAGGTGCATTTTTTATTAGCACCTTTAATCCAGTGGTTCGGAAAGGTTTGGGAATACCGTTTCGGCTTCGGGTACCTTCCGGAAAGATAACAGCACTGCGTTTGTTCGCTTCAATGTATTTGCCCAGTTTTTGCAGTTCCACAATACTTTGTTTGGGGTCTTTTCGGTCGATCAAGGCAGAGCCACTGTTTCTCAAATTAAAGGATACACTGGGGATGCCTTTTCCCAGTTCAATCTTGCTCACAAACTTCGGATGGTACTTTCGCATATACCAAATCAAAGGTGGAATGTCGTACATGCTCTGATGATTGGTGACTATCAGTAAAGGTCTATCCGTAGGAATGGTTTGCTTGTTTTCAAACGTATACCGGGTACCGAGCACATTGGTGCAACGCATAATGAACCAGTTGAGGATGGATACACTACGTTTGTGCGCATCGTACCCGAATATTTTCAAACAAAACCATTGAATGGGATGAAAAATAACCAGAACTATTCCAAAGCAAATGAAAAAAAGTACGGTCAAGGGATACGAAAGCAACTTTTGCATGCTCAAAGTATTGTAGTTATAGGATGGTTAAATCTGGGACTAAAATAATGCATCACCAACATTTTTTGGACCGAAAAACAAAAAACCACCCTTTTGGGCGGCTTAATTTTTTTAAATCTGGGAAGGATTAGCAGAATTCGTTGTAGGCTTCCATCAAGTTTTCAGCGATAAGTTCCGCAGGTCTTCCTTCAATGTGATGTCTTTCGATCATGTGTACCAATTCGCCATCTTTAAAGAGTGCCATACTTGGTGATGACGGTGGGAAAGGAACCATGTGGTTTCGTGCCGTGTTCACTGCTTCGGTATCCACTCCGGCAAATACGGTTACCAAGTGGTCAGGTTTTTTGTTGTTTTGCAGGCTCAGTTTAGCGGCTGGTCTGGCATTGGCCGCGGCACATCCACAAACAGAATTAACCACGACCAAGGTGGTTCCTTCTTGTTTAAGGGCATTTTCAACGGCCTCACTTGTATATAGTTCTTCAAACCCGGCGGTGGCCAAGTCTGCTCGCATAGGTTTTACCAATTCTTCAGGATACATAGACTTCTTTTTAATTCGGTTACAAAGATACGGTATTGTTGGGTTTTTACCATGACCCTTAACATTGCTTATGGTTTAGTTTCTTCTGCAAAGCCCTATATTTGGGCTTTAAATTGTTTAAAGGATGATTAAATGGGTGGCCGCTTTTATCGGCTATTTTTTATTTCGATTTCCGGGAGCCATTTTGGGATTCATCGTAGGTAGTTTTTTGGATAATTTAGGGGGGTCCAGTGGTGGACCAAAAACCGTTTTTCAAGAGTATACCCGGCAGCGGGTTTCCCCTGCTGATTTTGAGCTGAACCTGCTTTCGCTCTGTTCTATTGTTATAAAGGCAGATGGACAGGTCAACCAACGCGAATTGGATTATGTACGCCAGTATTTTTTAAGCACCTACGGAAAAGAAAAAGCCAATGCCATTTTTAGGACGTTCAATGAGGTCATCAAAAAGCGGGAAATATCTACCCAACGCATTTGTGAGTATATGGTGCAGCGCACCCGGTATGAGGTTCGCTTGCAAATGTTGCACTTTTTGTTCGGCATAGCCCAGGCGGATGGGCAGGTGAGCAAGGCCGAACTCATTAAGTTGCGGGAAATTGCAGGGCACCTTCGTGTAGGGCGACATGATTTTGACAGTATCATGGCGATGTTCATCAAGTCTGCGGACAATTCCTATAAGATTTTGGAAATTGATAAAAATGCGACTGACGAAGAGGTGAAAAAAGCGTACCGAAATATGGCCAAGAAATACCATCCCGATCGGGTAGTGACCGAAAATGAGGCTATCCGAAAAGGGGCTGAGGAGAAATTCAAGGAAGTGCAGAAGGCTTATGAAACCATTCAGAAGGAAAGAGGGATTTCATAGGTTTGTTAGGAGTTAGGAGTTAGGAGTTAGGAGTTAGGAGTTAGGAGTTAGGAGTTAGGAGTTAGGAGTTAGGAGGTTGTGTGCATTAAATAAAACGCTTAACCATAAACTATAAACCACAAATGGTGCTATGCAAGAGTTTTTGTTTTATGTGAAACTGGGTTTGAACCATGTTCTGGATTTTGGGGCATATGATCACATTTTGTTTTTGTCGGCTTTGGCCGTTCCGTTTACCTTTAAGAATTGGAAGCGAGTTGTAATTTTGGCGACCATATTCACTATTGCCCATTGTACTTCATTGGCCCTGTCCGTCTATGAGGTCTTTACTGTGGATGTGGAACTCATTGAATTCTTGATTCCAGTTACTATTTTGTTAACCGCCCTTTTCAATTTTGCTTATGTGTTCCGGGAAGCCATGCAGGTGGGATTGTATTTGCACGTTCTGGCCACGGCATTTTTTGGATTGATCCATGGTTTTGGCTTTTCAAACTACTTTAAGATGTTGATGGCAGAGGAAGAAGACAAAGTAACACCACTATTAGGCTTTGCAACGGGAATAGAGCTTTCGCAAGTGACCATTATCTTGATAATTTTAACTTTGGCTTTTGTAGTTTTGGATCTATTGAAAGTAAAGTGCTCCATTTTTATTGCGGTGGCCTCCATTTTAATCATTGCCATTACAATACCCTTGCTCATTGCAACGTTTCCCAACTAGGGGCTTCGTTAAATTTAATCGAATAAGGTTGTAAGGGTCTTCCAAAGCAGGTATATTTATTTCATTATCCGCTGATTTGTGCTATATGAAGGAGAGTAAACAAGAAAAATACGACAAAGCGTATCTACGAATGGCCCAAGAATGGGGAAAACTCTCCTATTGTAAAAGAAGACAGGTGGGCGCCATTATTGTTAAGGATAGAATGATCATATCCGATGGATACAACGGCACACCCACTGGATTTGAAAATTTTTGTGAGGATGATGAAGGATACACCAAGTGGTATGTGCTCCATGCGGAGGCCAATGCTATCTTAAAAGTGGCTTCTTCCACACAGTCCTGTGAAGGGTCCACTTTGTACATCACCTTATCTCCCTGCAGGGAATGTAGCAAGTTGGTGCACCAAGCTGGCATAAAACGTGTGGTATACCAAACGGCGTATAAAGACGATTCAGGATTAAAGTTCTTGGAGCGGGCAGGCGTAGAGACCGTTCATTTACCCGTTTTGGAAGAAATGGTCTAAAAAAACCATTGCTATTATGAAGAAAATTAAAGGATATATTTGGCCCACATTGTTGGCTCTTGCCATAGCAATCGGGATTTTTATAGGAGGGAAGCTTCACTTCAATGACGGCCCTGAAAAGCTGTTTTCCACCAATTCCAAAAAGGATAAACTCAACCGACTGATTGACTACATCGATTATGAATATGTAGATGATGTTGATACGGATAGCATCGTGGATGTTACCGTGAACAATATTTTGGGAAAGTTGGATCCCCATTCGGTCTATATTCCAAAGAGTGAAATGGACGAGGTCTCTGAAAACATGAAAGGTGATTTTGTGGGTATTGGGGTAAGCTTTTACAAATACAAGGATACCATCACGGTTATTCGTACCATAAAAAACGGTCCCAGCTATATCAGTGGCATCAAGCCTGGAGATCGTATACTCGCTGCAAACAATGATACGCTGTATGGACGCAGAATCCCTAATGATGATTTGGTGGCAAAGTTAAAGGGCAAGGTCGGTACCAAGGTCGACCTAAAAGTGTTCAGAAAGTCTGAAAACAGGATTCTGGACATCACTGTAATCCGGGATCATGTACCTATTAAAAGTGTGGATGCGTATTATATGCTCACTCAGGATATGGGGTACATCAAAATCAACCGCTTTGCGGAATCCACGTTTGATGAATTCAAGGATGCCCTTAAAAAGCTCAAAATAAGGGGAGCTGAAAAGTTGGTGTTGGACCTGCGCGACAATCCCGGAGGATATTTGGGAATCGCCGAAAAATTGGCTGATGAGTTTTTGGAAGATGACAAACTCATACTTTTCACCAAGAACAAAAAAGGACGCGTTAAAAAAGCATACGCTACCAGCAAAGGCGATTTTGAGAACAGACCGGTTTACGTTTTGATCAATGAACGCTCGGCGTCGGCCAGTGAGATCATAGCCGGAGCCCTTCAAGATAATGATATAGGCACCATTGTGGGAAGGCGTTCCTTTGGAAAGGGATTGGTACAACGCGAGATGGATTTGGGTGATGGTTCGGCCGTGCGCCTGACCGTTTCAAGATATTATACGCCGACGGGGCGTTCCATTCAAAAATCGTACAAAAATGGGAATCGGGATTACTATCAGAAGTTCATGGAACGCTATGTTAGTGGAGAGCTTATTTCTGCGGATAGTATTAAAGTGGCAGATTCCCTAAAATTTACAACACCCAAGGGAAAAGTGGTCTATGGTGGCGGTGGAATTATTCCGGATGTATTTGTACCCATTGGCAGCAATGAAGAAGAGGCCATTGAAAGTATGGACGGTACCTATCAGTTCTTCTCCAGATTTGTGTTTGAACATTTGGAAGAGGACCGTACCCGATATTCAGACTATACCCGCAATCAATTTTTAGATGAATACCATGTGGATGATATCCTTTTTGACGATTTCATTCAATTTGTGCTGAACCGTAAGGTCAAACTTGATTTTTACGCCCAAGAAGACAAGATAAAGGCCTATATAAAGGCAAACATTGCCGAACAATTGTACTCGCCCAACCTATCTGCTCAGATTAAGGGAGAATATGATTCCATGCTCAAAAAAGTAAAGGATATAGATGAAGCGGTGATTCAACGATCAACCGAAGGAATAATTGGTATGCACAATTAATCCTTGTTCAGTTTATTCTGTATCTTTTTTGAAGTCATAAAAATCAGTAAGAGTACAATGGCGCACAATGAGGCCACAATACCTATCAACGCAACGGTGCTATCTCCCTGAAAAGGATTGTCAAAATCTACCAAGGTCACATTGTAGGCAATAAGGCCCAAAGCCAAAATAATAAGGATAATACTGAATGTTTTATTCATGGTATGGCTTTTAAGATAGAGATTCAAAGAGTTGGTTGATGTTGGCCGCAAAAAGCTTTACAGCGATGGCCAAGAGTACCACACCAAACACTTTTCTAATGATACTAAGTCCGTTTTTGCCCAAGACCCGCTCAATTTTGGCACTGGATTTAAGCACAATATATACAAAGATAATGTTTAGGATAATGGCAACAATGATGTTCTCTACATGATACTCTGCTCGAAGGGCCAAAAGCGAGGTCATGGTTCCTGCCCCTGCAATAAGAGGGAAAGCAATGGGAACAATGGAGGCACTTTCAGGTTCATCATCTTTGTAAAGGGTAATGCCCAGGATCATCTCAATGGCCAGAAAAAAGATGATAAAGGAGCCCGCAACAGCAAAAGAGTTGACATCTATACCGATGAGCGAAAGGATTCTTTCACCTACAAATAGAAAGGCCACCATAATACAAGCGGCGACAATGGAAGCTTTTTCCGACTGAATATGGCCTACTTTGCTTCGCAACGATATGATAATAGGAATACTGCCCACAATGTCAATCACAGCGAACAGAATCATACTAGCGGTAGCAATCTCCTTAAAATTCAAATTCATGACGTTACTTTTTTCGGTCTGCAAATCTACGGCTTAAAACGATTTTTGGATGACATAAAATGTTGGGAAAACATCAATTTTTTTGTTTTGGTTTACCTTTGCCCCCAAAGAAGGGAAATACATGTTTCAAATAGGTAAAACCATAGTGTCCGAAGAAATCTTGGAGAATGATTTTGTGTGCAACCTAAATGCATGCAAAGGGGCTTGTTGTGTGGGAGGTGAGTATGGTGCACCGCTAGAGGATTCGGAAACCGATATTTTGATAAATATCTATGAAAAAGTAAAACCCTATTTAAGACCTGAAGGCATTAAGGCGATTGAAGAGCAGGGGACTTTTGTTAAGGGAGAAGATGGTGAATGGGAAACACCCTTGGTAAAAAACAGTGAATGTGCTTATGTAATTTTTTCGGAAGAAGGAATTGCCAAATGTGGCATTGAAGCAGCCTATGAAGATGGGGCGACCAAATGGGCAAAGCCGGTTTCGTGCCATTTATACCCAGTGCGTACTCGGGAGTATTCCGAGTTTACCGCGGTAAATTACCATAAATGGGAAATATGTGATCCAGCCTGTAGTTTGGGAAAGGAATTAAAAGTACCCATTTATAAATTTGTAAAAAACGCCCTTATTCGGAAATTTGGGAAGAAATGGTACGAAGAATTGGAGGAAGTGGCCCTGGGCCATGCTAAATCGTAGGAATGTCCAAAATGACCCTTGTTCCCTTTGGACTGCCATCGGTATTGAACAAATCCACAATATCCACACCAAATTTGTTTTGATAATCTTTTGAAAAGTTGGCCAAGCGCTCTTTGGTAATTCGAATACCTACCGATTTTCGTTTCAGCACCCTGTTTTCTTTATTGGCTTCGGCTGCCCCCCGGCCCACACCATTATCTTCAATTTCTATGGAAACATGGTTATCGCTCTTTCGCTTCACTTTCAAATGAATTATTTTCTTTCCTTCTTTGGGAGATAGACCATGCCATAGAGAGTTTTCAAGAAAGGGTTGCAATGCCAATGAGGGGATTTTTATGTTGGATGGGCAAAGATTTTCATCCACAGTGATTTTAAAATCAATTTCATTGGAAAACCTTATATTCTCAATATTCATGTAGAGCTCAATGGTCTCAAGTTCTTCTTCAAGGGTTATTTCTCGTTGTGATGAAGCTTCCAGAATTTTACGGATGAGCTTAGAAAACTTGTTCAGATAGTGTACTGCGTTTTTTTGCTCATTGTTGATGATGTACAGTTTGATGGAATTCAATGAATTGAACAAAAAATGGGGGTTCATCTGACTGCGGAGCATGTTCTGTTCCAAGGAAAGCACACGTTTTTCATTTTTGTTTTGGTACTGCCGATACAAAATGTAAAGAATCGAGGCCACCAACCCCACAATTAAGGCACTGACCAATAAGGTAGTTTGGTTTTTTTTCAACCGCAGCCTTACAATTTCATTTTCTTTGGCCAGCACAGAGATTTGGTTGTTCTTTTTTTCTGCCTCATACCGGACAATAACATCGTTCATGTACCTTAGGTTGGTAGCACTAGAGATTTCTTTTTCAGACTCGGACGCCTTTTTAAAATAGGTGTAGGCATTTTCAAAATTGCCTCGTTCCCGTTCTAGATCGGATAACTTTTGGTAACCTAGGACCACGTTACTGGGCATGTTGTGGTTTTGGGCCATTTCAAGACCTTCTTGGATAAACTTTTCAGCTCGGTCAAAATTTTCCAATTTGGTGTAGGCCCAGCCTGTATTGATAAAAACAGATGAGGTGACAAAAAAGTCGCCAATACTCTTTGATTCTTCATGAAGGGGTTCCAAAAGGACCAAGGCCGCATAGGGCATGTCCTGTTTTAAATAGACTTTTGCCAAACTGTTCTTGCAGATGACCCGACCAAAATTTGAACCAATCTCTTCATTGTATGCCAAGGATTTTCTGTAGTTCTCCAGCGCACCTTCCAAATCACCCTTTTGCTCCAAACAATCCCCAATGTTTTGGTGATTAATGGCCAAGCCGAGTTTATTACCCAATTCTTCCTCTAGTTTGAGTGCTCTTTTAAACTGCATGATGGCCAAATCGTGCTGCTCCAGGGTCTTATATAGATTTCCAATACTGTTCAAGGAGACATTGATGCTTCTTTTGATATGGTGTGAAGGATTTTCAACTTCCTCTGCTATTTCCAAAGCTTTTTGGTTGTAGTCCAAGGCTGTTTTTATGGCGTCGGTACGATTGTAGACCACTCCGAGCATGTTCAGACTTAACACCTTTAGTTCGGTATTGTTTGCTTTTTCCGAAAGTTCAAGGGCTTTTTCATGTAGGTCAGCGGCTTTTTTAAATTGTGAAATGTTCCTGTATTTTGTTCCAATTTGGTCAAGCGCATAGGCCTCTCCCTCCAAATAGTTGTTCTCCTTGGCCAAATTGGCAAAATAACGTAAAAGAGTGGTGTCCTGTTTTTCTTGTTTGAGTTCAGTATCCAAAGAGAGATAAGTCTTGGGCATCAGTTCCACCAATCTTGCCGCTTTTTCCTTAAAATCATCTGGAATCTCTTGTGCTGAAACTTGAACAACAATCCACAAAAAAGTCAGAAGACATAGGATTCCCCTTCGCGGTGGACCTAGGTTTTTAATGTGTATAGATTCAATTGTAAGCACGGGTATGTCGGGGGATTACAGCATATCCAAAAAATCGGATTTTTTTTGCCTGGAGACTGGAATTTTATGGTTGGATTCCAAAACGACATATCCGTCGGTCTTTAGGAATTCCTTTATCTTGTTCAGGTTGATGATGTAGGAGTTGTGGATTCTGAAAAAGCTATTGTCTGGCAAGAGGGTATTTACTTCCTTCAATTTTTTGGTAAGCAATATTTTTTGGCCATCGCTTAGGAAGATGGTGCTATAATTTCCGTCGGATTCCGCATACAGGATGTCATCGCTGTTCAAGAACACCAATTTGCCATCGGTGTTTATTGTAATTTTTTTGCTGTGCGATTCTGCATTGAAATTCAACAATATTTTCTCCAATCGATCAACCGTCAAATTTTTAGAATTGTATTTTTTGATCTTGGCAATGGTCAATTCAAGATCATCGGTGTCGATGGGTTTGAGCAAATAATCAATGGCCTCATTCTTTAAGGCTTGAAGCGCGTATTGGTTGTATGCTGTGGTGATGACAACCGGGAAATCTTTATTCTTTAAGTTTTTGATGAACTGGAAACCGTCCATGGCGGGCATTTCAATATCCAAGAAAAGACAGTCCGGAGTGTTCTGTTCCAGATAGTCCAAAGCCTCACGAGCATCAGTGAACGATGCAATGATGTCTACCTCATCGCTCAAATTGGTCAATTCCCAACTCAAGCTCTGCAGTGCCTTGATTTCATCGTCTACAATAACCGCTTCTAGCATATATTAATAATAGGTATTTCAAATTTAAGATTATTCTGTTTACGCTTTTTAAAATTATGTGTTGATGGACATGTAACACGTATAACTGGTCAAAAATGTCAAATCAAGTGAAAAGGGGCTAGTTTTTGGACTATACCCTATTTCTGTGGGCAAAATAGCATTGGAATGTTCAAAATCAGTAAACCAATTATACAGAAAAGCCAACCGATTATACATACCAACAAGGAGGCAGGTGCATTGTTATCTATCTTGGCGCTGTCAAAAATTAGGGATTCATCTAATATCGAAGTAACTATGAAAAAGTGTTTTGTACTGTTCATAATTTTAGTAGTGGCCTTAATTTTTGCGGCTGTTTCGGAAAGTAAGGACATGAAGATACAGCAAAATTGGGATAGTGTGGCCGCAGAGGGCCATCATGTTCCCAGATAAACGTTCATACAAATATTACCAATAAATAAGTACGGCCAAAGCAACCAATTCTCTTGATTATAGAAACCGCTTGCAAAGAAAAATCTTCAGAGGAGCCTTGGTATACTGTTTTGTTTTAGGTTTCGGGGGAACTACCTAGAATTAAATAATTCCTATGGCATAGTCTGAAGAGGCCGTACATTTGGTAATACACAATAACACTAACCGCAGTTCATGAGCAGTAAGACCAAACAGTATATGGCAATATACTTTTTGGTCTTTTTTTGTTTGCGGAAAATTGCGGACTAAAAGTTATCAAAAGTTAGATTTGGCCGAGGCCAACGAGGGTAACCGTCACACTAGATTTCAACAATGTGTGTTAAAAACTTTGCGCCCGTTTCGCGAATACGCTCTTTACAATCTAACAACATTTTTGAATCTTTGTTAGCCCTGTTCACAGGGAAATCTCCTTCCAGATTGTAAATTTTAACAAGCGGTTATGTCAGAAGCAATTGAGCCTATATTACAAGAAAACAAAGATAGATTTGTAATCTTCCCCATTCAGCACCACGACCTTTGGGAGTGGTACAAGAAGCAGGAAGCTTGTTTTTGGACTGCTGAGGAAATTGACCTTCATCAGGATTTATCGGATTGGAACGGCAAATTGAATGATGATGAGCGGTATTTCGTAAAACACATTTTGGCATTTTTCGCCGCTTCTGATGGAATTGTAAATGAAAATCTGGCTGAAAATTTTGTAAATGAAGTCCAGTATTCCGAAGCCAAGTTTTTCTATGGCTTTCAGATAATGATGGAGAATATCCATTCAGAAACCTATTCGTTGCTCATTGACACCTATGTGAAAGATGAAAAGGAAAAGAGCGTGCTCTTTAAGGCCATCGAAAATTTTCCTGCCATTAAAAAGAAGGCTGACTGGGCTTTAAAATGGATTGAGTCGCCAAGTTTTGCTGAGCGATTGATCGCTTTTGCCGCCGTGGAAGGCATCTTCTTCTCTGGTGCGTTCTGTTCTATCTTTTGGTTGAAGAAAAGAGGATTGATGCCCGGACTAACCTTTTCCAATGAATTGATTTCAAGGGATGAGGGAATGCATTGCGATTATGCGGTGCATTTGCACAACAACCATTTACAAAACAAAGTATCCAAGGAACGCATCAAGGAAATTATTGTTGATGCCTTGAACATAGAAAGAGAGTTCATTACCGAATCACTTCCCGTGAGCCTCATTGGAATGAACGCCAAATTAATGACCCAATACTTGGAGTTTGTAACAGACCGATTATTGGTTGAATTGCAATGCGAGAAGGTGTACAATGCCACCAATCCATTTGATTTTATGGATATGATCTCGCTCCAAGGGAAGACCAATTTCTTTGAAAAACGCGTGTCCGAATATCAAAAGGCAGGGGTTTTGAACAAAGAGCAAGATTCTGATTCCCAAAAAATCAGTTTCGACGCAGATTTTTAAGTAACCAAAATGATTTTGTTGACTTTCGATAGCCCCGGAAGTTTTCATGCACTTAATCTGAAATGTTAAAAATTTAACATTCATAGAAACCAACAACAACAACACTAAAATATTTGTAGCGCCATGTATGTAGTAAAAAGAGATGGAAGAAAGGAGCCGATGATGTTCGACAAGATCACGGCCAGAGTTAGAAAACTTTGTTATGGACTCAATTCCTTGGTGGACCCCGTAAAGGTGGCCATGCGTGTTATTGAGGGATTGTATGATGGGGTGACGACTTCGGAACTGGACAATTTGGCCGCCGAGATTGCTGCGACCATGACCACTACCCATCCCGATTATGCAAAATTAGCAGCACGCATATCGGTTTCCAACCTACACAAGAACACCAAGAAATCGTTCTCGGAGACCATGAAGGATCTTTACGAATATGTGAACCCAAGAACAGGTAAAAAAGCTCCATTGTTGTCCGATGAGGTTTACAAAGTAGTTTCAGAGAATGCTGAAACCTTGGATTCAACCATCATTTATAACCGCGATTTTGGCTACGATTATTTCGGTTTTAAAACCTTGGAGCGTTCATACCTTCTTAAATTGAACGGTAAAATTGCAGAACGCCCCCAACACATGCTCATGAGGGTAGCGGTTGGTATTCATTTGAATGATTTGGAATCTGCCATAGAGACCTATGAGCTGATGTCCAAAAAATACTTTACACACGCTACGCCCACACTGTTCAATTCAGGAACACCAAAACCGCAGATGTCCTCCTGTTTCCTATTGGCGATGAAGGATGATAGTATCGATGGTATCTATGATACACTGAAACAAACCGCAAAAATATCGCAGTCCGCCGGAGGGATTGGGCTTTCTATCCACAATATCAGGGCTACAGGCTCCTATATTGCAGGGACCAACGGAACATCAAACGGAATTGTGCCCATGCTCCGGGTCTTTAACGACACGGCACGTTATGTGGACCAAGGCGGTGGAAAACGAAAAGGGAGTTTCGCCATTTATGTGGAACCTTGGCATGCCGATATTTTTGACTTTTTGGATTTGAAGAAAAACCACGGGAAAGAAGAGATGCGTGCCCGCGATCTGTTCTATGCCATGTGGATTCCAGATCTGTTCATGAAAAGGGTAGAGGCTGATGGTGAATGGACTTTGATGTGTCCCAATGAATGCCCAGGACTGTTTAGCAATCACAGTGATGAGTTTGAAGCATTGTACACCAAATATGAAGCTGAAGGCAAGGGACGAAAAACGATTAAGGCCCGTGATCTTTGGGAAAAAATATTGGAGTCCCAGATAGAAACCGGAACGCCATACATGCTCTACAAGGATGCCGCAAACCGAAAGAGCAACCAGAAGAATTTGGGGACCATACGCTCTTCTAACCTCTGTACAGAAATTTTGGAGTACACCTCTCCAGATGAGGTGGCCGTATGTAATTTGGCTTCCATCGCACTGCCCATGTTCATCAAGAATGGGGAATTTGACCATAAGGAACTCTTCAAAGTTACTAAGCGTGTTACCAAGAACTTGAATAAGGTGATTGACCGTAACTTCTACCCTGTGGAAGAAGCGAGGAACTCCAACATGAGGCACAGACCTATTGGTTTGGGAGTACAAGGCTTGGCGGACACCTTCATTATGTTGCGGATGCCCTTTAC